>NZ_JAEKFB010000034.1:0-212355 GCF_016650865.1 Pseudomonas sp. TH34 | reverse complement strand
CGATGTATCACGCCAAGGGCATGGGCAAGAACGGCTACAGCTTTTTCGATGTGTCGATGAACACCAATGCGCGCAAACAACTGCAACTGCTGCAGGACTTGCGCAGCGCCGTGGAGCATGAACAGTTCCGGCTGTATTACCAGCCCAAGTTCGACGCCGTCAGCGGTCGCCCGGTCGGTGCCGAAGCTCTGCTGCGCTGGGAGCATCCGCAACAGGGCTTGTTATTGCCGGACAAGTTTATCGAGCTGGCGGAAAAGACCGGGCTGATCATCCCCATCGGCGACTGGGTGCTCAATGAAGCCTGCCGCCAGATGCAGGTGTGGTACGCCCAGGGCTATCACGACTGGCGCATCGCGGTGAATCTGTCGGCGTTGCAGTTCTGCCATGCCGGGCTGGTCAAGAGTGTCGCCAACGCGCTGGAGCGCCACCGGTTGCCGGCCAACAGCCTGACCCTGGAAATCACCGAGACCACCGCCATGAGCGATGCCGATGCGAGCATGACGGTGTTGCAGAAGCTTTCGGATATGGGCGTCGATCTGTCCATCGACGACTTTGGCACCGGCTATTCGAGCCTGATGTACCTCAAGCGCCTGCCGGCCAATGAACTGAAAATCGACCGTGGGTTTGTCCGCGACTTGGAGCACGACAGTGACGATGCCGCCATCGTCTCGGCCATCGTGGCCCTCGGCCAAGCCCTGGGACTGCGTATTGTGGCCGAAGGGGTCGAGACCGACTCACAGCAGAGCTTCCTCACACGGCTGGGCTGCGACTCATTGCAAGGTTATCTGCTGGGGCATCCGTTGCCGGCGGACCAATTTATGACGGACATTAAAAAGGCCACCGCCGGAGTGGCCGATACCCGCGGCTGAGTGCGGGTCATACCTGTTAGTTCTGACAGTAGCGACCGTGATACAGCGCGTATAGAGTCGATTCCAGGAAGCTGACTTGGGAGCCGACTGACATGGCATCGCTCATGACCGGTGTATTCACGCCCACAGGTTCGATGCTCGAACCCCGTTATTTCCACAACGCCGTGGGCATCGGCGACCTGGGCGTACTGGTCATCGCCGGGGAAGGCCCCGGCGAAGCTTCAGGCCCGCGTTTCGACAATTGGCGCCTGGCACACCCGGTTGCGCATCGACCACCCGCATCATGGCCAGCGTGGAGTTCTACCACCAAACGTCAGGGCAGTGGTCGACGGTCGCGCCGCTTCCGTTTCCCCGCAGTGCCAGTGCGGCTGAGGTTTTGCAGTCGGGCACTGTGCTGTTGACGGCTGGGAGCGAGTCCGGCCAGTCGATCAGTGACGTGCAGTTGTATAACGTTTCAACCAACCGCTGGACACCAGCGAGACCCTTGTACACGCCGCGCTTCGGCCATACCAGCACACTGTTGGCGTCAGGAAACGTCTTGGTGGTCAGCGGCAATAATCTGCAATCCGGTGGCGGGCAAGTGCAAGACAGCGTTGAATGCTACGACCCGCTCACCGGCCATTGGCAGCGTAAAGCCTGGCTCCCCGTGGATGCCATGAATCACACCGCAACCTTGCCGGCGAGCTTTATGATCCGAGGTCCGCTCAATGGACGCTGACCGCGGCCCTCCACCCCGGGCGTTTCGGCCACAGCGCGTGCTGCCTTTCTGCGGGGCAAGTGCTGATTGCGGGGGGCTCGAGGGCCACCCCTCATCCGGCGCCGCTGTCCAATGCCGAGCTTTTTACCCTGGCGTGATCAACACCCTCTTCTCGGGTTGACCTGAGCCCATGCAAAACCTGCCGGTCGCAGGTAGTATTGGATCCATCAGCTCACGTTGAATCAGGAGACCTTACACATGGACAAAGTCGTCATCATCACCGGTGGCAGCCGTGGGATCGGCGCCGCCACGGCGTTGCTGGCCGCTGCCCAGGGCTATCGTATCTGCATCAACTACCAGGCTGATGAAGACGCTGCCCACCGGGTGCTTGAGCAAGTGCGCGCCCTCGGCGCCCAGGCCATTGCGGTGCGGGCCGATGTCAGTATCGAAGACGAAGTGATCGGCCTGTTCCACCGGGTCGATAACGAATTGGGCCGGGTGACGGCGCTGGTCAACAATGCCGGTACCGTCGGGCACAAGTCTCGGGTCGATGAGATGTCCGAATTCCGCATCCTGAAGACGCTCAAGACCAATGTGTTGGGGCCGATCCTGTGTGCCAAGCACGCGCTGCTGCGCATGTCGCCCAAACATGGCGGGCAGGGCGGCAGCATCGTCAACGTGTCGTCGGCCGCCGCGCGTCTCGGGGCCCCGGGTGAGTACGTGGATTACGCTGCGTCCAAGGGCGCGCTGGACACGTTCACCCTGGGGCTTTCCAAGGAAGTGGCGGGCGAGGGTATCCGGGTCAATGGCGTGCGTCCAGGTTTCATCTTCACTGAGTTCCACGCGCTGAGCGGCGACCCTGACCGAGTCAGCAAGCTGGAACCGGGGATTCCCATGGCCCGTGGCGGGCGTGCCGAAGAAGTGGCGGAAGGGATTATCTGGTTGCTGTCGGACAAGGCGTCCTATGCCACCGGGACCTTCATTGACCTGGCGGGCGGTCGATAAAGTTATAGCGCCTGTTCGGGCGTCATCGCGGGCAAGCCCGGCTCCCACAATTGATCGCGTATCTCTGTGGGAGCCGGGCTTGCCCGCGATGGCGTCGGTTGTCTTCACACAGCCTGTCAAAACGAACGCACAATTTTCCCCAGCGTCTCCATCGCCTTTTCACACGAGTCATCCCACGGGCTGCCGTAATTCAAGCGAATGCAATTCCTGAAGCGCTGTGTCGGTGAAAAGATCGGCCCCGGCGCGATGCTGATGCCCTGAGCCAGGGCCATCTGGAACAATTTCAACGAGTCGGTCTGCTCCGGCAATTCCAGCCAAAGAAAGTAACCGCCGGCCGGCTGACTGACACGGGTCTGCGCCGGGAAGTAACGGGCGATGGCCGCGAGCATGGCGCTTTGCTGCTCCTCCAGCGCATACCGCAATTTGCGCAGGTGCCGATCGTAGCCGCCGTGTTGCAGGTAATCGGCAATCGCCGCCTGGGCCGGCATCGATGCACACAGTGACGTCATCAGCTTCAGCCGCTCGATCTTCTGCGCATAACGCCCGGCAGCCACCCAGCCAATGCGGTAACCCGGGGCCAGGCTTTTGGCGAACGAGCCGCAATGCATCACCAGGCCTTCGGTGTCGAACGCCTTGGCCGGTTTCGGCGCCTGTTGCCCGTAGTACAACTCGGCGTACACGTCATCTTCAATCAGCGGCACCTGATGGCTGCGCAACAATTCCACCAGTTCCTGTTTCTTGGCCTCGGGCATGGTCGCGCCCATCGGGTTCTGGAAACTGGTCATGCACCAGCAAGCCTTGATCGGATAGCGCTCCAGGCTTTGCGCCAGCACCTTGAGGTCAATGCCATCGCGCGGGTGCACGGGGATTTCCACCGCCTTGAGCTTCAGGCGTTCGAGGATCTGCAGGCTGGCATAAAACGCCGGGGCTTCGATGGCTACGAGGTCACCCGGTTCGGTCACGGCTTGCAGGCACAGGTTAAGCGCCTCGAGCGCACCGTTGGTGATCAACAGTTCTTCCATCGGCAGCATCAGCCCGCCAACCATGTAGCGCAGGGCGATCTGCCGGCGCAGTTGCGGGTTGCCCGGCGACATGTCGGTGACCACCATGCGCGGGTCCATTTCCCGGCTGGCACTGGCCAGGGAGCGGGCCAGGCGTTGCAGCGGGAACAGCGTCGGGCTGGGGAAGGCCGAGCCGAAGGGCACGGTTTGCGGGTCCTTGATGGAGTCGAGTACCGAGAACACCAATTCGCTGACGTCCACCTCGGTGGATTCGTGCACATGGGCACTCACCACCGGCTCGGAAAACGGGCTCGGCGCATGGGTGTTGACGAAGTACCCGGAGCGCGGTCGGGCGCGGATCAGCCCGCGACGCTCCAGCAGGTAGTAGGCCTGGAACACCGTGGACGGGCTGACCCCGTAGGTCTGGCTGGCATAGCGCACCGAAGGCACGCGTTGGCCGGGGCCGAGGACGCCGGAGCGAATCAATTCTGCAATGTCGTCGGCGAATTTTTCGTAGCGTTTCATTGAGTCTCAGTGCTTTGAACGGATTTTGCTGATTGAACACAGATCAAACTGTGGGAGCAGGCAAGCCAGCTCCCACATTTGATCTCCAGTGTTGCTGAAAGCTCGGGTTCAGCGATTCAATGGCGCCACAAACCGGCTATCCGCTGCGCTGTAGATCCACGGCTCATCCACGTCCGTGACCTTGAAGCGGATGGTCTGGGAACTGCTGGCCGGCTTGTCTGCCGTCATCGCCACCGACACCGGCACATCGGTAATCTCTCCCGGCGCCAGGCTGATGTCGGTCTTGCCCTGCAACTGGAAGCCATCGCCGTCCACCAGCTCCAGGCGATAATCCTGGCGCTGCTGGGTCTTGTTGATGACCTTGAGGCTGTAGATGTTCTCGATCAAGCCTTCGCTGTTCTCGCGAAACATCCCACGGTCCTTGGTCACGTCCAGCGACACCATCGGGCGCGCCGCCAGGGCCACCACCAGTGCGCCGATCATCACCAGCAGCACGGCACTGTAGCCGATCAGCCGTGGCCTGAGCAGATGGGTCTTGCTACCTTGCAACTGACGCTCCGAGGTATAGCTGACCAGTCCACGGGCATAGCCCATCTTATCCATGATCGAATCACAGGCATCGATACACGCGGCGCAGCCGATGCATTCCATTTGCAGACCGTCACGGATGTCGATGCCGGTGGGGCACACCTGCACGCACAGCTGACAGTCGATACAGTCGCCCAGGCCGACGTCCGCCGGTTGCACGTCACGTTTGCGCGGGCCACGGTTTTCGCCACGGGCCACGTCGTAGGAAATGGTCAGGGTGTCTTTGTCGAACATCACACTCTGGAACCGCGCATACGGGCACATGTGCATGCACACTGCTTCCCGCAGCCAGCCGGCGTTGATGTAGGTGGCGCCGGTGAAAAACAGCACCCAGAACAGGCTGACGCCGCCCATTTGCCAGGTCAACAGTTCCTCGGCCAGCGGCCGGATCGGCGTGAAGTAGCCGACAAACGTCAGCCCGGTGAGCACGCTGATACCCAGCCACAGGGTGTGCTTGGCCGAGCGCCGTGCCAGCTTGTTCAAGCCCCAGGGCGCGGCTTGCAGCTTGATGCGCTGGTTTCGCTCGCCCTCAGTGACCTTTTCGCACCACATGAACAGCCAGGTAAACGAGCTTTGCGGGCAGGTATAGCCGCACCACACACGGCCTGCGAACACGGTGATCGCAAACAGGCCGAATGCACAGATGATCAACAGCGCCGACAGCAGGATGAAATCCTGGGGCCAGAAGGTCGCACCAAAGATGTGGAATTTGCTTTCAGCCAAGTCCCACAGCACGGCTTGCCGGCCGCCCCAGTTCAGCCACACGGTGCCGAAAAACGCCAGGAACAGAAAGCCTGCGCCCACCACACGCAAGGTGCGGAACAGGCCGGTAAAACTGCGGGTATGAATCAGGTTGTCGCTGGATTTGGCCTTCATCTTCTTTGGATGCGCTGGCTCAAACACGTCTACGGTTCGGACGGGGATTCTATCGCTCATGGTCTTTCGCTCATCAGCCTCCATCAGGCAGATGAACTATGACCGGCGCTCTGTTTGCATAACAGACTCAGGTAGGGCGATAAAAAGCGGATCAGATGGGCCGCCAACGCGTGCCTGCGACAATGTGCTGCACCCGGTGGTGCGCGGGGTGCAGCGCTTTTCAGGCAGTGATGATCCAGATCAATCAAATCACCGAATCACCGTCGGTGGCCTTCAAATGCTTACGGCCATCCTTGGCGCCAGCGACGGTCAATGCGTCGGCTTCAGCTTCGGTGATGTAGGTGCAGTCACCGTTCAACTTTACAAACGACATGGATTTCTCGCTGTCTGTTTCGACAGTGACATGGGTGGCTTCAAGTTGTTTCTCCTGGCCGTCGGCATCGACGGTGAAGAAACATTGCTGACCTTCGATACGTACGGGCATATCGATCTCCTTTTTGTGGGCTATTGCTGGTTAGGGTGGGATGCGAAGGCAATGGTTCTGCGCAACTGACTGACGGTCGGTGCTGTCCATGTTCTATCGAACCCTAACAAGGACACGTCCATGGACGCCTGGTGGCATGAAGTCTGGGAAACCCTGCAAGCGGAATTTGCCGATATCGGCGATGCCCGGCAACTCACGCAAATCACCGTGCGGCTGATGATTGCCGCGATATTGGGCGGGATCCTGGGTTATGAGCGTGAACAGAAAGGCAAGGCCGCCGGGGTACGCACCCACATGCTCGTGGCCATGGGCGCCGCGTTGTTCGTGTTGGTGCCGAGTATGTCGGGCTCCCAGGCAGACGCCATGAGCCGTGTGCTGCAGGGCGTGATCGCTGGCATCGGCTTTCTTGGCGCCGGCACCATCCTTAAGGGCAAGGAAGATGAAGAGGGCCAGCACGTCAAAGGCCTGACCACCGCCGCCGGCTTGTGGATGACCGCCGCCATTGGTGTGGCGGCGGGGATGGGGCGGGAGTCGACGGCGGTGCTCAGTACGTTATTGGCATTGGCGGTGTTCAGCGTCATGCCAAGGATAGTGCGGCTGCTGGAGAAGGATTAGACGATGACCGGCGGCATGGTCGTCGGTGGTTCCTCCACGGGTGGTGGCTGAGTGCCAGGTGGCTCCTGCTCGGGAACCGGGTCGGGCTCGGTCGGCGGCAATGTCGGCTTATCTATATTGGGATCAGGCGTTTCAGCTGGAATAGGGATATTCATCGGTGTGGCCTCCTTTGTGCTTTGCTCTACCGGTGGACAATCGCCCGGTGGATTTGATTCCCCGCCCGATGGCGTCATATCCACCTGAACTTTTCAATCGCCAGCATGCTCGGAACCTATACGGCCCTGCTCAGGGAGAGCGTTGCCGTTTCAGAATTTGGATCAAGCGCAAGAGCGTCCACTGGGCGTTAAGGGGAGATGCTCGATGACTGCTGAAACACTGACCCAAGACGATTCAACCTCCACATTACCGCTGTCCCAGGCACTGTTGCTGCCAAGGATTGCGATTGAAAGCACCACTCCGGTGATCGATGGCGGCGAGTTTGCCGTCAAGGCTGTGGTTGGCCAGCGCGTGCAGGTTGCCAGCAAAGTGTTCGCTGATGGTCACGACAAGCTTGCAGTGATGATCCGCTGGCGCCCGCGCAATGAAGAGAGCTGGCACAGCGTGGTGATGACCGATGTCGGCAACAACGGCTGGGAGGGCGCATTCACCGTGACCGCCCAGGGGCCGCATGAGTATTGCATCGAAGCCTGGATCGACACGTTCGCCAGCTTCCGCTACGAATTGAGCAAGAAACATGAGGCCGGGGTACCGGTCAGCCTGGAGTTGCAGGAAGGCCGCAGCCAGGTCCTGAAAGCCGCCGAGCGCAGCGACAACGAGCTGCGTGACCGCCTGATGCTGCTGCACCACGATCTTTCCGGCCTGCTGGAAACCGAGCAAGTCGCACTGTTTCTGCACGAAGACAGTGCACACCTGATGACCCAGGCCGATCACCGCGCCTATTTGAGCATCAGCCCGGTGTTCCCGATTGACGTGGAGCGTGAGGCTGCGCAGTTCGCCAGCTGGTACGAGCTGTTTCCCCGCTCGATCACCGACGATCCTGCGCGCCACGGCACCTTTAACGACGTGCACTCGCGCCTGTCGATGATTCATGACATGGGCTTTGACGTGCTGTACTTCCCGCCGATCCATCCCATCGGCCGCAGCCATCGCAAAGGCAAGAACAACTCCCTTACCGCCGGGCCCGATGACCCGGGCAGCCCGTATGCCATCGGCAGCGAAGAGGGCGGCCACGAGGCGATCCACTCGCAGCTGGGCACCCGGGAAGACTTCCGCAACCTGGTCAAGGCCGCCGCCGATCATGGCCTGGAGATCGCCCTGGATTTCGCGATCCAGTGCTCCCAGGACCATCCGTGGCTCAAGCAGCATCCGGGCTGGTTCAACTGGCGGCCCGACGGCACGATCAAATACGCCGAGAACCCGCCGAAGAAATACCAGGACATCGTCAACGTCGACTTCTACGCGGCGGATGCGATTCCCAGCCTGTGGACCGAGTTGCGTGACATCGTGGTCGGTTGGGTGGAAGAGGGCGTGAAGACCTTTCGCGTGGACAACCCCCACACCAAGCCGCTGCCGTTCTGGCAATGGCTGATCAGCGATGTGCGCGGCAAATACCCGGAAGTGATCTTCCTCGCCGAAGCCTTCACCACCCCGGCGATGATGGCGCGCCTGGGCAAGGTCGGTTACTCCCAGAGCTACACCTACTTCACCTGGCGCAACACCAAGGCCGAGTTGAGCGAGTATCTGAGCGAGCTGAACGAGTCGCCATGGCGCGAGTGCTTTCGGCCGAACTTTTTCGTCAATACGCCGGACATCAACCCGGGTTTCCTGCATGAATCCGGCCGCGCGGGCTTCTTGATCCGCGCCGCGCTGGCCACCATGGGCTCAGGCTTGTGGGGCATGTATTCCGGCTTTGAACTGTGCGAAGCGGCCCCGGTACCGGGCAAGGAAGAGTACCTGGACTCGGAGAAGTACGAGATCCGCCCGCGAGACTTTACGGCGCCGGGCAACATCATTGCCGAGATCGCCCAGCTCAACCGCATCCGCCGACAAAACCCGGCTTTGCAGACGCACCTCGGGCTGAAACTCTACAACGCGTGGAACGACAACATCCTGTACTTCGGCAAACGCAGCGAGGACGGCAGCAACTTCATTCTGGTGGCCGTGAGTCTCGACCCGTTCAACGCCCAGGAGGCCAATTTCGAGTTACCGCTGTGGGAGATGGACCTGCCGGACGACGCCCAGACCCAGGGCGAGGACTTGATGACCGGCCACCGCTGGACCTGGTACGGCAAGACCCAGTGGATGCGGATCGAACCGTGGCATCAGCCGTTTGGTATCTGGCGCATTACCGTTTCCTGAAGCTGATCTCCAATCCAAAGGAGATCTAATGTGGGAGCTGGCTTGCCTGCGATAGCGGTGTGTCAGTGCAGATGATACTGGCTGATCCACCGCTATCGCAGGCAAGCCAGCTCCCACATTGACCGAGTTCCTTCAGGCAGAATTTTTCGAATTCCCAGGAGTTTCCAATGGCGAAGAAACCCAAGGCTGCCACCTTTATCAAAGACCCGCTCTGGTACAAGGACGCGGTGATTTATCAGGTTCACGTCAAATCCTATTTCGACTCCAACAACGACGGCATCGGTGACTTTCCCGGGCTGATCGCCAAGCTCGACTACATCGCCGACCTTGGGGTGAACACCATCTGGCTGCTGCCGTTCTACCCCTCGCCACGCCGTGACGATGGCTACGACATCGCCGAATACCGTGGTGTGCACAGCGACTACGGGACCATGGCCGACGCCAAGCGCTTTATCGCCGAAGCCCACAAACGCGGACTGCGGGTGATCACCGAACTGGTGATCAACCACACCTCCGACCAGCACCCGTGGTTCCAGCGGGCACGCAAGGCCAAGCCGGGTTCGGCCGCGCGGGACTTCTACGTGTGGTCTGATGACGACCAGAAATACGACGGCACCCGCATCATTTTCCTCGACACCGAAAAGTCTAACTGGACCTGGGACCCGGTCGCCGGCCAATACTTCTGGCACCGCTTTTACTCCCACCAGCCGGACCTCAACTTCGACAACCCGCAGGTCATGAAAGCCGTCCTGTCGGTGATGCGCTACTGGCTCGACATGGGCATCGACGGCCTGCGCCTGGACGCCATTCCGTACCTGATCGAGCGCGATGGCACCAACAACGAAAACCTCCCCGAAACCCACGACGTGCTCAAGCAGATCCGCGCTGAGATCGACGCCAACTACCCCGACCGCATGCTCCTGGCCGAAGCCAACCAATGGCCGGAAGACACCCAGCTGTATTTCGGTGACAAGAAGGGCGACGACGGTGACGAATGCCACATGGCGTTCCACTTCCCGCTGATGCCGCGCATGTACATGGCGCTGGCCCAGGAAGACCGTTTCCCGATCACCGACATCCTGCGCCAGACCCCGGAGATCCCGGCCAATTGCCAATGGGCCATCTTCCTGCGCAACCACGATGAACTGACCCTGGAAATGGTCACCGATAAAGAGCGCGACTACCTCTGGAACTACTATGCCGCCGACCGCCGGGCGCGGATCAATCTGGGGATTCGCCGGCGCCTGGCACCGCTGATGGAACGTGACCGCCGGCGCATCGAGCTGCTCAACAGCCTGCTGCTGTCGATGCCCGGCACGCCCACGCTGTACTACGGCGATGAAATCGGCATGGGCGACAACATCTACCTCGGTGACCGCGACGGCGTGCGCACGCCGATGCAATGGTCCATCGACCGCAACGGCGGCTTTTCCCGCGCCGACCCGGCCAGCCTGGTACTGCCGCCGATCATGGACCCGCAATACGGTTACCAATCGGTCAACGTCGAAACCCAGACCCAGGACCCGCACTCGTTGCTGAATTGGACCCGACGCATGCTGGCCGTCCGTAAACAGTCCAAGGCCTTCGGTCGCGGCAGCCTGAAAATGCTCTCGCCCAGCAACCGCCGCATCCTGGCGTATACCCGCGAATACGTGGGCGCCGATGGCAAGAATGAAATCATCCTCTGTGTGGCCAACGTGTCCCGCAGTGCCCAGGCGGCAGAACTGGACCTCTCGGCGTTTGCCGGCATGGTTCCGGTGGAGATGCTTGGCGGGAATGCCTTCCCGCCCATTGGCCAGCTGAATTTTCTGCTGACCCTGGCGCCGTATGGCTTCTACTGGTTCGTGCTCGCGGCGGAAAACCAGATGCCAAGCTGGCACGTGGAACCGGCGCAAAGCATCCCGGACTTCACCACCCTGGTGCTGAAGAAACGCATGGAAGAGCTGCTCGAAGCGCCGTGCCGCACAACCCTGGAACAGAATGCGTTGCCGGCGTGGCTGCCCAAGCGCCGCTGGTTTGCCAGCAAGGACACGGCGATCGACGGAGTGCACATCGCCTACGGCGTGCGCTTTGGCGACCCGCAGCACCCGGTGTTGCTCAGTGAAATCGAAGTCACCAGCGCCGGGCAGGTCAGCCGCTATCAGCTGCCATTCGGCTTCCTTGGTGAAGACCAGTTCACCAGCGCCTTGCCGCAACAACTGGCGCTTGCCCGTGTGCGACGAGTGCGTCAGGTGGGTTTGGTGACCGATGCCTTCAGCCTCGACACCTATATCCGCGGCGTGATCCAGGGTCTCCAGGCCAAAACCGTCCTCGACTCCACCGATGGCGAGATTCGCTTCGAGCCCACGGCGCAGTTGGCCAAGCTGGAATTGAACGACGAATCGGAAGTGCGCTACCTCGCAGCGGAACAGTCCAACAGTTCCGTGGTGGTGGGCGGCAGCCTGGTGCTCAAGCTGATCCGTAAAGTCAGCGCCGGGGTTCACCCGGAACTGGAGATGGGCGCCTACCTGACCGAAGCCGGCTACGAACATATCTCACCGCTGCTGGGCTCGGTGATTCGCCACGACGCCGACGGTCAGGACAACCTGCTGATGATCGCCCAGGGTTACCTGAGCAACCAGGGCGACGCGTGGGGCTGGACCCAGAACAACCTGGAGCGAGCGATTCGCGACGAACTGGCCGAAGCCATGTCCGAGCAGGAACAGCACTACAACGCCCTCGGCGAACTGGCGGATTTCGCCGGCTTGCTCGGACAGCGCCTGGGCGAGATGCACCAGGTGCTGGCGGCGCCTACCACCAACAAGGCCTTCAAACCTGAGGTTACGTCCCTCAAGGACACCCAGGGCTGGGCCAAGCATGTGGGCGCACAAATCGACCGCGCGTTGCAGTTGCTTAAGCAGCATCAAACCAAGTTGAACCCTGCCGATCAGGCGCTGGTCAGTGCTTTACTGGATCAGAAAAAGGCCATCGCCAGTTACGTTCAGGACCTGGCAAAAGCCACGGTGGGCGGGTTGCGCATTCGCGTGCACGGCGATCTGCACCTGGGCCAGGTACTGGTGGTGAAGGGTGATGCCTACCTGATCGACTTCGAGGGCGAACCGGCGCGGCCGCTGCCTGAACGTCGCGGTAAACATAGCCCGTACAAGGATGTGAGCGGGGTGCTACGGTCGTTTGATTACGCGGCGGCCATGGCGGTGAATGTGCAAGGCGTCGACCAGTCTCCTGAAGCCAATGCATCCCGGCAGCGGGTGGCGGATCGCTACTTGCATGAGGCCAAACAGGCATTTATCCAGGCCTATCACGCCGCCACGACTACACTGGCCCATGACTGGCAGGATGCCAAAGGCCAGGACGCAGCGCTGGCGTTGTTCAGCCTGGAGAAGGCCGCGTACGAAGTGGCCTACGAAGCAGAGAATCGTCCCAGCTGGTTGCCGGTGCCGTTGCAAGGTTTGCACGGGCTGCTCAGCGGGCTGAAACCATTATCGAAAACTGCACGCGGTGGGGAGTCGTCATGAGTTTTACAAGCAAAGAACCGCTGCAGGAAAAGTTGAGTGTGATGCCCAAGCCTGCTGATATCGAAGCCCTGGTACGGGCCGAACACCATGACCCATTCTCGATCCTGGGCCCCCATGATGACGAGCAGGGCGGCCAGTTCATTCGCGCCTTCCTGCCGGAAGCCCTGAGTGTTCAGGTACTGGCCCGCGACAGCGGCGAGCACATCGGCAGCCTCGATGCGACCCAGGTGCCGGGCTTGTTTGTCGGGCACTTCGGCAGCCGCCAGGCGTACCTGCTGAAGATCCAGTGGGCCGGTGGCGAACAGGTCACCGAAGACCCTTACAGCTTCCAGCAACTGCTGCTGGGCGAGATGGACCTGTACCTGTTCGCCGAAGGCAATCACCGCGACCTGAGCAGTTGCCTCGGGGCACAAGTGACCAGCGTCGACGGCGTCCAGGGCGTGCGCTTTGCCGTATGGGCACCGAATGCCCGTCGGGTTTCGGTGGTGGGCGACTTCAATATCTGGGACGGGCGCCGCCATCCGATGCGCCTGCGTCATCCGTCCGGGGTCTGGGAAATCTTTATCCCGCGCCTGCAACCGGGCGCCGCCTACAAGTACGAAATCCTCGGCGCCCACGGGATCCTGCCGCTCAAGGCCGACCCCATGGCCCTGGCCACGCAAATGCCGCCGGATACCGCCTCCAAAGTCGCTCCGCCGCTGCAAGTCGACTGGCAGGACCATGACTGGATGCAATCGCGCGGCGAGCGGCAAAAGCCCAGCGCGCCGTTGTCGATCTATGAGTTGCATGCCGGTTCCTGGCAGTGCGAACTGGACGAAGTCGGCGAGGTGTCCCGCCAGTACAGCTGGCGCGAGCTGACCGAGCGCTTGATTCCGTATGTGCAGCAGTTGGGCTTCACCCATATCGAACTGATGCCGATCATGGAGCACCCGTTTGGCGGTTCCTGGGGCTACCAGGCGCTGTCGCAATTTGCGCCCACGGCGCGCTTCGGCTCGCCGGAGGATTTCGCGTACTTCGTCAACGCCTGCCATCAGGCAGACATTGGCGTAATCCTCGACTGGGTACCGGCGCATTTCCCTACCGACACCCACGGCCTGGCGCAATTCGACGGCACCGCGCTGTACGAATACGCCAACCCGCTGGAAGGCTTCCACCAGGATTGGGACACCCTGATCTACAACCTCGGTCGCACCGAAGTCCATGGCTTCATGCTGGCGTCGGCGTTGCACTGGCTCAAGCACTTCCATATCGACGGTCTGCGGGTGGATGCCGTGGCGTCGATGCTGTATCGCGACTATTCGCGCAAGGCCGGTGAATGGGTGCCGAACCGCCACGGCGGTCGTGAGAACCTTGAAGCCATCGACTTCCTGCGTCACCTCAACGACGTGGTGGCCCTGGAAGCCCCCGGCGCACTGGTGATCGCCGAGGAATCCACCGCCTGGCCGGGCGTAAGCCAGCCAACCCAACAGGGCGGCCTGGGTTTCAACTACAAATGGAACATGGGCTGGATGCACGATTCGCTGCACTACATCCAGCAAGACCCGGTGTACCGCGCCCATCATCACAACGAGCTGAGTTTCGGCCTGGTGTATGCCTGGTCCGAGCGTTTTATCCTGCCGATTTCCCATGATGAAGTGGTGCACGGCAAACACTCGCTGATCGACAAGATGCCCGGCGACCGCTGGCAGAAATTTGCCAACCTGCGGGCTTACCTGAGCTTCATGTGGATGCACCCGGGCAAGAAGCTGCTGTTCATGGGCTGCGAGTTCGGCCAGTGGCGCGAGTGGAACCACGATCAGCAGCTGGACTGGTACCTGCTGCAATACCCCGAACACCGGGGCGTGCAGAAACTGGTGGGCGACCTCAACCGCCTGTACCGCGAAGAACCGGCGCTGCACGACCAGGACGACGCGCCACAGGGCTTCCAGTGGCTGATCGGCGACGACGCGATCAACAGCGTCTACGCCTGGCTGCGCTGGAGCAAGGACGGCAGGCCGGTGCTGGTGGTGGCCAACTTCACGCCGGTGCCGAGGGAGTCTTACAAGGTCGGCGTACCCTTTGCCGGGCGTTGGAGCGAGGTGATCAACAGCGATGCCGACACCTATGCCGGTTCCAACTTTGGCAACGGTGGCGGGGCGTTTACGGAGGAAGAGCCCAAGCATGGGCAGCCTTTGTCACTCTCGTTGAACCTGCCGCCGCTGGGTGTGCTGATCCTGCGACCGGACGCCTGACTTCCAGACGATGAAGATCAAATGTGGGAGCTGGCTTGCCTGCGATAGTCTCACTTCGGTCTAGATGAAAGACCGAGGTGCCTGCATCGCGGGCAAGCCCGGCCCCCACATTTGGATTGTGTTGTGGCCTAGAAATCAACCTTCACGCCAATCGTGCCTTCCCGCCCGTTAAGCTGGTTGCTGTCCAGATTCCGGCTGTACCCCACCTCGCCATACACCTTCACTGTGTTCGAAACCTGCAGCGTCGCCCCGGCGCTCAGGTCCATCGTGGTGGATTGCTGGTCGGTATTGATATCCGTCGATTCATTGAAGGTGACGGTGTTGGTCCCGGCGCCCGCATGCCACACATTGGCCCGCACATAAGGCTGCACCGGCATCCCGCTGGCCTTGTAGTCGCCCCGCAAGCGAACCCCGAGGCGAGTGGTCACGGCGGTGTCGGCCTTGAACGCAATATCCGAAATCCCGTCGTTCTGACTGTCCAGCCAGGTGCGATCAATGATCACCTGGGCCTGGGGTTCCACCTCCCAATGCTCGGAAATCGCCAAAGGCATACCGACCTCCGCCGAGCCCGCCACGTTGTGCCCCTTGGTCTGCAGTTTCACGCCCCGGCTGGATTCATCATGGCCGTCGAACCGGGTGCCCATCAACACCAGGTCAAGGTACGCGCGGTTGGCGCCGATCAGGGTCCAGTAGGTGCCCAGGCTGTCGGCGCGCAAGGTGATGTCGCCGGTGTCGGTGTGCTGGAAACCACCGGAAAACCCCGCGACATTCCCGGTCAGGCGGCTATGGCCGACAAAGAACCCCACGCGTTGCGTCAGGCCATTGTCCTAGGTCCAGGCGTAGAGATCAGTGCCCACCTGGAAGCCCGACAGCGAACTGTCCAGGGACGGGCTCACGGTGCCGGAAAAAGACTGGCGCGTGCGGCTGCCAAACACCCGGGCCCAGCCCGCAGGTATCGCGCCGCTCTGTTGTGGGGCGCCTTGGTCACCCATGCGCTCGTGATAGGTACTCAACATGCCCTGGACCATTTGCTGCACGGCGGGGAACAAGACCGAGTAGTCCGCCACTTCCGGGCGGTAGATCGGAATAGGTTCTTCGCCCGGAAAGATGCCCGGCAGCTCAGGAGTGCCGTCGGCGGGTACCGGTGGAAGAATTCCCACGGGCGGGTTATCGGGATCAGGGGGTGGCGGCGGGAAAATGCCGGAAGGTGGGCCTTCGGGGTTGGGCAATGGCGGTGCTTCAACGGACGAGCGCAAGTACCAGTTTTGCGCGGTGCCCGGCGTGAAGCCGCCCTTGTACAGGTAGTACTCGAAGGCCCCGGCCGAAACCGAGCCGCTTGGCAGGGAAAAGGCCAGGTCGCTGCCGGTAGCGCCATTGATGGCCTGTACCACCTGGATGCCGTTCTGCACCGTCTGGGAGCCGGCGCCGCCGAGGTTGGTGATGGTGATGGCCGTGCTGCCCTGGATCGTGCCCTGACTGACAATCAACCGGTCGCTGGGTGATCCATCGCCGGCCAGCACGCTTTGCAAGGCCAAGCGCCCATTGTTGCCGGTGTAGTTGCCGTTGATGGTGAGGTGGTCGGTGGCGCTGCCGTTAATCATGTCGATCAGGCCAGCGTTGTTCACGGTGACGAGCTGGCCGGTGGTAGACGGGCTGATGCTGCCCTGGGTGACCAGTAGCGTACCGACGTTGATGTTCATTGTCCCGGTGTGGGTACCGGCGTCGCCCAGGGTGAACGTGCCGCTGCCCAGGGTGAATACCGAGCCATTGTTGAAGGTGACGGTTTCCCAGTTGACGCAGCGCTGCGGCATGGCGGATCGGGTGTTGTCGAAGGTCAGGGCGTCGTTGCCCAGCCCGCCATCCAGCAGGGGCGTGGACGACAAGGTGGTTTCAGTCAGGTTGTCGAGGAACGCCCGGTCGGTTCCGCTGCCGGTCACAATGGGGCCGCGGATCAGCCCGGCGGTGTTCCAGGTGAATACGTTATTGCCATTACCGGCAAAGATGCCCTGGGCGATATCGCCGCCCTTGATGAGCATCTGGTTGTCGCCGTTGCCGACGCTGATTTTGCCGCCGATGCTGCCATTGGAAACGGTGACCGTGTTGTTGCCATCCCCGGCGGTCATGTCGCCGATGATACGGCCGGTGCTCAGGTTCGCTTCGTTGTCACCATCGCCCTGGGTCACCGAGGCGATGATGCCGCCGCTCATGGAAAAGTTATTGTTGCCCAATCCCTGGAGCACCGCCCCGGCACTGCCTTGGCTGATCTGGATGATGCCGTTTCCCGTGCCCTGGATGATGCTGCCGGTCACAGTGCCACCAAACAGTTGGAAGATATTGGCGCCGTCTCCCATATTCACCGTGCCCTCCACGGTGCCCGAATTCATGGTCACGAGATCACGACCTGGCCCGAACGTCACGTCGCCATTGATCACGCCAGAGCCAGGGGAGGGAAACAGCAGTGTGTTGTTGCCCGCGGTGTCGACGACGCCCGGGCTGCTGCCGCTGCTGCAGGTGAAGGTGTCGTCACCGGCGGTGGGGACCAGGACGCAATCGGCGACAGACACCAGCGGCCACCCCGCCAGCAGGGCCGAAGAGACGACACTCAAGTGCATCAGGGTTGCAAACCGTAGGGACATGATCCGCCCTCGCTGGACGCCCGTGCGACACGCGCACGTTCTCACGTTAGCGCCGCGTTGAAAGCGCCGCTACTGTGAGAAATAACAGGTACAGACGAGTGGGCGGGGCGCTACAAAAACACAATCTCATAGGGCTCGCGCATGCGTTCCAGCAGCACCTGCGCCAGGATCGGCGCCAGGCCGATTTCCGGGTCGCCCGCCAATTGGCTGGCATAGGCGTGGGCGGCATGCAGCTTGCGGGCGACGCTCCAAGTGTCGAGCCGTACTTTGCGTGCGCGCTGCCAGGGGATCGCGGCGGTCTCGCGAACGGGCCAATGCCACGCCCAGATCGGCAGTTCGTGCAGGCGCACGCCTTTGAGTCCGCAGGCCTTGGCCGTGGCGCGGCCTACAGCGTCATGGTCGTCGTTGCCGTCGTTGCGCCAAGTGGTGAACACCACGTCGCCGGGTTGCAGATAGCGCGCGATGAACTGGCTCATCTGCTGCTCCCGCGCGGCAAGGGCGTTGTCGGCAAAGCCGCCACGGATCCATTTCAGGCTGTGCAGGGGCACACCCAGGCGGCGCAGGGCTTCGACACTTTCCTGGGGCCGCACCACACTCAGGCGTTTGACCGGCCACACCGTGGAACCGGGATGGCTGGCGCTGCCGTCGGTGATAGAGATCAGTTGCAGAGGGTATTCTAGGGTACTGAGCAATTGCAGCAGACCGCCACAGGCGATCACTTCGTCACCGGGATGCGGGGCGATGACCACCACGCGGGCGCCGGTTGGCACCAGGGTTGCGGGATTGATGGCAGGGATTTGCGCGAGTTGCGGGGCGCTGTTCCAGATTTGCGCGGGGCCCCGGCGGTTGTCACTTAACAGTGCAGGCTTCATGAGTGTCACGTCCTTGTTCATCGGTGATGCAGGCCGTACCCCGTTGACGGGACGGCTCTTGTGGTACGCGAGAGCATGCAAGGCGCACTCGCGGCGCGACGGCGTTCCAACCCTGGATTGCCGTGCAAGGAATACTGATGATAGTTATGAATCGCCGCTTTCACACCGCCGGGTGTCGCAATTTTTTCAGGAGGCTTGCATCAGACTCTTCAGGTAGTCACCGAAGCCGCCCTGGGCGCGGCAATCCAGGCGGGCGCTGGTTATGACCTGGGGCGAGTGGCTCCAGGCAATGGAAGCCCCGCAGCGCTCAAGCTGGCGCACCAGCTCCACGTCTTCATGGCAGGGCAAGGGCTCAAAACCGCCGGCCCGCACGTAGGCGCCCGCGCTGACTCCGAGGTTGGCACCGTGGATATGCCGATGCCCGTCCCGGGCCTCATAGGCCTGGTGATAGCGGATTTGCGCCGCCGGGTCGAAGCCTTCGCTCCAGGCATCCACCGTCACCGTGCCGCACACGGCATCCACACCCAAGGCGAGCTGGGCCACGAGCCAGTCAGGAGCAACTCGGCTATCAGCGTCGGTGCAGGAGATCCAGCGCGCGCCGTTGTTGAGCAGATGCCGCGCACCCACGCCACGCACATGGCCCACGTTTCGCGCCTGCACTTCCAGGCTGTGCACCTGATATTCGCGGGCGATCATGGCGCTGCGGTCGCTGCAGCTGTCGAGCACTGCCAGAATCTGCACCTCTTCACCCAGCAGGCCCGGATGACTGGCGGCGACCATCGCGGCTTTCAGGCATTCGGGCAGCAGTTTTTCTTCGTTATGCACGGGTATCAGGATGCCGATCATCGCAGTCCCTCCAAGGTCGCAACCGTGGTGCCGTCGCGGCTCCACAAATCCAGTAGAAAATCGCTTTCGTGATGCTGCGCCAGATGTGGCATGCCCAATCGCTGGCCGAGGCGTGCATGCACCTGTTCGGCGGTCTGCGGGCAGCCTTCGATGACCGGGCGCCAGTGGCAGGCGAGGATTTGTCCGTCGGGCGTCAGGGAGGCGAGGGCGCGATCGATCAGCTCATCGAAATCCTTCGGGTCCAGGTAGTAGCAGAGCTCGCTGAGCACGATCAGCTCGAAGGTTTCACTGGGCCACTGCTCCGGCAAGCGGCTCTGCTGCACCGTGGCATGGCTGAAACCCTGCAGCCGCGCCTGTGCCAGGCTGACGGCCGCTTGCGCCGTGTCGCAGCACAGCAGGCGGTCACAGCGCAGGGCCAGCTCGAAGCTCAGCTCACCGTTGGCACAGCCGGGCTCGAAAATCGAGGCGTAGCGGGGCCGGGTCAGCATCGCCAGGGTCAGGGCCCGTTTGCGCTGTTCATACCAGCGTTGGCGAAAGGCCCAAGGATCGTCGTTGCCGGCGAACAGCTCATCGAAGTAGGGCGTGGCGACACTCATACAAACACCACTTCGAAGGGTTGCAGCAGGCGCTCCAGTACATAAGGCGCGAGCACCGGCGGCAGGCCGATCTGCGGGTCGCCTTCCAACTGGCTGGCGAACGCGTGGATAGCGTGCCGTTTACGGGCTACTTCCTCAGGCGTCAGGAGGATCTTGCGTGCGCGGTGCCAAGGCACCTGGCCATCTTCGGGAGTTGCCCAGTGCCAGGTCCACACAGGCAGTTCCAGTAGAGTCGCGCCCACGGCCTGTGCGGCCTTGGCACTGGCCCGGCCTACGGCTTCATGGTCGCAGTGACCGTCTTCGCGCCAGGTGGTGAACACCACGTCGCCGGGCTTGAGGTAGCGTTCGATAAATTGACTCAAATCCTCTTCGCCCTCGGCGACCTGGCTGTCACGAAAGCCGGCCCGCAGCCATTTCAAGCTGTGCAACGGCAAGCCCAGTCGGTGCAGGGCCTGCGCCGACTCTTGCGGCCTCACCACGCTCAGGCGTTCCACCGGCCAGCGGTGTGAGCCGGGATGACTGGCGCTGCCGTCGGTGACGGAGATCAGCAGGATAGGGCGATCCAGCGCGGCGAGGCCTTGCAACAGGCCGCCGCAACCGAGGACTTCATCGTCCGGATGCGGCGCGATGATCACGGCACGGCGGCCTTCAGGCACCAGTTCGGCAATGGTCACGCAAGGCAGTTCGGCCAGCCGCGACGAGCTTTGCCACAGGTGCAATGGGGTGCCCTGGCCAACGATTGGATTGGTTTTCATAGTTGCCACCTCCCTGTGGGCTCGCCGGCGACCTGTTCACCGAGGGCCGCCAGGTCGCGTTCGGCGTGGCTCTGGCGCAGGTACACCGGCAAGTCGGCCATCAACTGCGCAAAATGCGGGTCCTTGCAATACGGGCCGGCGCCCAGCGCACGACCGACGTGATGGATTACCTGGTCGACCGTCTCCTCGATACAGGCCCGTGCCTGTTGTGCCAATAGCCGGGCATCGGCCTTGGGCTGCCGGTCGATATGCGAGGCGCTGTCGCGCAGCACACAGGCCGCGCTATGCAGGGCGCTGTCGACGCTACCAAGGTGCGCGAGGGCGTGGGGCTCCGGGCGCTTGCTGCATTGCTCGCGCAACGCCTCGGCCAGGCGTTGTGCCGCGCCGTACCAGCAGGCGGCGATGCCGATGCCGCCTTGCCAGAAACCCGGGCGCGCCAGGTAGTCCCCAGGCTCGCCGATAGCCAGGCCAACGGCGTCGTGGAAAAGCACTTCAACACTGCCCGTAGCGGCCATGCCCACGGCCGCCCAGCCCTCATCGGTGACGGTTACGCCGGGCTGGTGCATTTGCACTGCAACCAGTTGCTGGCGGTTCTCTTCATCCCATGCCGTGAGCAACCCGTGGCTGACCACCGCTGCGCCCGAGCACCAGGCCTTGCGGCCCTCCAGCCGCACGCGCTGGCCATCGCGCCGGATTCGCACCTTGGCGGTGGGCGGCTCGGCCGCCCACATGCCCCACGTGCTGCCAACCGGGGGCAACGGGCTGTCGAGTTCCGCGATGATCGCCAGGGCGTCAGTGTGGCCTTCAAACAACTTGCACAAGCGCAGGTCATGGCCGGCGACTTGCGCCAGTCGGCTGAAACGTTCCAGGGTTTGCCCGCTGCCCGGCAAGGGCAACTGGTCCAGGCCTTCCTCCACCAAAGCCCTCAGCGCAACGCCAAGGGCCTGGGTGTCCGGGTAATCCCGGTAGCCGCGAAGAAACTCATGCAAGGCCATGTCACACCTCGTCCTCATGCTGCAATTCAAACAGCAGCAGCGAACGCCCGGTGACGGCGTATTCGTGATCGAAATCGAAGCGCTCCTGGCCCCGCACCGCTGGCTGGTTGGTGTCGAGCATGCACGTCCAGAAGCCGCCATCCGGCACCGGTGGCAGGCGGAAATTAACCATGTCGTGGTGCGCGTTGACCACCAGCAACAACGTGGCATCGGCGCCTGGGCGGCGAATCCCGGTTTCTTGGGCGCGGCCATCCATCAACATGCCGAGGCAGCGGCCGTGGCTGTCCTGCCATTGTTCGATGGTCATTTCATCACCGCTCGGCGCGAGCCAGGTGACGTCCTTGACGCCGATGTCTTCGTTGTAGTCGCCCACCAGGAAGCGTCCGCGACGCAGGATCGGGTACGCCAGGCGCAGCTTGATCAGGCGCTTGACGAACTTGAGCAGGGCCTTGCCGTCTTCATCCAGTTCCCAGTTGATCCAGCCGATCTCGCTGTCCTGGCAATAGGCGTTGTTATTGCCGTGCTGGGTGCGGGCGAACTCGTCACCGGCCACCAGCATCGGGGTGCCCTGGGCCAACAGCAACGTGGCGAAGAAGTTACGCATCTGGCGCAGGCGCAGCGCGTTGATTTCCGGGTCGTCGGTGGGGCCTTCGACACCGTGGTTCCACGACAGGTTGTTGTTGCTGCCGTCCTGGTTGTTCTCGTCGTTGGCCTCGTTGTGCTTGTCGTTGTAGGACACTAAGTCGTGCAGGGTGAAACCGTCGTGGGCGGTGATGAAGTTCACCGAGCTGTATGGCCGGCGACCCCGCTGGTTGAACATCTCGCCCGAGGCTGTCATGCGCCC
The DNA here is from genome assembly GCF_016650865.1 of Pseudomonas sp. TH34. Classification (NCBI taxonomy): domain Bacteria; kingdom Pseudomonadati; phylum Pseudomonadota; class Gammaproteobacteria; order Pseudomonadales; family Pseudomonadaceae; genus Pseudomonas; species Pseudomonas sp. TH34. The sequence continues at coordinate 190,047 of NZ_JAEKFB010000034.1, read as the reverse complement.
GGCGAAGTCCGCCAGTTGGCCGTCGTCGCCTTTCCAGAACGAACGGACGGTGTCGCGGAAACGGTCGTTCCATTCCACCCAGCCCGGCGGGAAGCCGCCGACCTGATAGCCGCCGGGGCCACAGTCCCACGGCTCGGCAATCATTTTCACCTGGCGCAGCACCGGGTCCTGGCGGCAGGCCACGAGGAAACTGTGGCGCTCGTCGAAACCGTCGCGGTAGCGGCCAAGGATGGTTGCCAGGTCGAAGCGGAAACCATCGACGTGCATCTCGGTGGCCCAGTAGCGCAACGAGTCGGTGACCATCTGCAGCACACACGGGTGGCTCAGGTCGAGGGTGTTGCCGGTGCCGGAATCGTTGATGTAGAAGCGCTTGTCATCGGGCATCAGACGGTAGTACGAGGCGTTGTCGATGCCGCGCATGGACAGCGTCGGGCCTTGCTCGTTGCCTTCGGCGGTGTGGTTGTAGACCACGTCCAGAATCACTTCCAGCTTGGCTTCATGTAGGTGCGCAACCATCTCCTTGAACTCGGCGATCTTGCCGCTGGCCAGGTAGCGCGGGTCCGGGGCAAAGAACGCAATGCTGTTGTAGCCCCAGTAGTTGGTCATGCCTTTTTGCAGCAGGTGCTGGTCGTTGACGAAGGCGTGCACCGGCAGCAGTTCCACCGACGACACACCCAACTGGCGAATGTGCTTGAGCACATCGTCAACCATCAGCCCGGCGCAGGTACCGCGCACTTCTTCAGGCACCGAAGGGTGGCGCATGGTGATGCCGCGCAAGTGGGTTTCATAAATGATCGTGCGGTCCCACGGCGTGCGCACCGGCTGGTCGTTGCCCCAGGTGTGGGCCGGGTCGATGACTTTGCACTTGGGCACGAAGGGCGCGCTGTCGCGTTCGTCGAAACTGAGGTCGGCGTCCGGATGTCCGATGGTGTAGCCAAACAGGGCTTCGGACCATTTGAGTTCGCCCACCAGCTGTTTAGCGTAGGGGTCGATCAGCAATTTGTTGTGGTTGAAGCGATGACCATTGGCCGGGTCATAAGGACCGTACACGCGGTAGCCGTAGATCAGCCCCGGGTGGGCGTCGGGCAGGTAGCCGTGGAAGGTCTCGTCGGTGTACTCCGGCAGTTCGATGCGCTCCAGCTCGACTTCGCCGCTGTCGTCGAAGATGCACAGTTCGACTTTGGTGGCGTTGGCCGAGAACAGCGCAAAGTTGACCCCCAGACCGTCCCAGGTCGCGCCGAGGGGGAAGGGCAAACCTTCACGAATCCGCGACGGCTCGTTTTCCGGCGTCGAGTTGGGCTTGTTGGGTTTGCTCATTGAGATGCTCCTGCAAAAGGGTTTTTCCGGGCCGAACGGGGCCTTGCCGGCGTGAAGCCGGAGAGAAATCGGTGGTTGGATGGCCTCCTGCGGTGCGGTCGCACGCGCAGGAGGATCTTCGGGTCAGGGTGCCTTTGGCTTCTTCGCCGCAGGTTTCTTCGCTGCTGGCGCAGCGCTTGGCTTGGCGGCCGGCTTGGGCGCTGGCGCTGGCGGCTTGGGTTTAGGCTTGGCCTTGGCGGCGGCCTTTGGCGCTTTGGATGGCGTCAACGCTTCGGCTTCCGCCAGTTTGCGCGCCATCTCCCAGTGTCGCGCGTCCTCGCCGTGGGGTTTACCTTCCGACTCCCAGATCTGATGCGCCAGTTCGCGTATGCGTTTGTCTTCAGTACTCATCGCAATGCTCCTCACAGAAAATTTCAGCTTTCTTGATCATCAGGATTGATAAAGACATTGACCGGGAAGTCCCCCAGGGCAGCGCTGATCATGAGCTCCTTGTTTGGTGTGACTGCGCCTGTTCGGAAAAGTCCCTTCCAATTTCGGGTTGAAGCGGCGAACGGTAATCGGACCCGGGTATCGCCCCAAATCTGCGCGTTGACCAGGGGATACACACCGTTTTCAAGCAGCCGGTGAGGCCAGCGTGGCACCACCACCAGCAGCTGTTGGCCCTGGTATTCCCGGTAGAAAGCGACCACCCGTTCGGCATGTTCGCCCACCACTTCCAGAGGCTCGTAGGTGCCCTGGCGAAACAGTTGCGGATGCACCTTGCGCAACCCCAGGACCTGGCTGATCAACGCCTGTTTTATACGCCCGTCATGCCAGTTGAACATCAGCTCGCCGATGTCCGGCGGCGTGTGCAGCCCCTGTTGGCGAGCGTGATAGTCCACCGGCCGGCGGTTATCAGGGTCTACCAGAGTGAAGTCCCAGAACTCATCGCCCTGATACAGATCCGGCACTCCCGGCACGGTGAGGCGAAGCAAGGATTGCGCCAGCCCGTTGAGGGCGCCTGCGGGGGCGATGGCCTGGGCGGCTTCGCCGATGGCGTCGCGCAAGGCCTTGCCGGAATCTTCCAGCAGCAGCCGTGACAGGAACGCTTCGACCCCTTGTTCATACAGCTCGTTGGGCGCACTCCAGCTGCTCTGCAGCTTGGCTTCGCGCAGGGCCTTTTGTTGCCACTGCCAGAGGCGCTGGTGATAGTCCGCCAGGCCTTCGGCATCATCGCGATGCAGGTCCAGGGGCCAACTGCCCAGCAGTACCTGATAGAGGATCAACTCGTCACCGGCTGAGGGGGTGCTGGCATCGCTGCGCAGGCGGGCGGCGAGGGGGCGCCATTGCTCCACTTGCTCGACATACCAGTCGGCGGCCTCGCTGAGCACGGCCAGGCGCGCGCGGGTATCTTCGCCGCGCTTGTGGTCGTGGGTGGCGGTGGCCAGCAGGTTGTCGGGGAAGGTGCGCAGGCGTTGTTGATTCACTGCGTGGAAGTCTTCCAGCGGTGCGCTGAACTGTTCGGTGCTGAAGCCCACGTCATTGCGCGACAGCAAGACGCCCGAGCGATAGAACGCGGTGTCTTCCACGGCCTTGGCCGCTGCCGGCGAGGTCAGTTGCTGGAAGCGCACGCAGGCGTGCTTGAGCATCTTGCGTTCGCGGCCCAAGGGGCGGTCGCGCCAGGGTTGGCCGCCGAGCCATTTTTCCAGGTAGTCGAGCACCGGCCAGTCGCCTTCGCTCAAGGTACTGCGGGCACCGGCCAGGGCTTGCAGGAAAAACACGTCATCCAGTTCGCTGCGGCCCCGGGCGCTGATGTAGGTGCGGTACACCGGGAAGTGCACGATCAGTTCCTGCAACGCGCGGCGGATCGCACCCAGGGTCAGGTCGCGGCTCATCACATCGTCCCGGGCCACTTGCAGCAGGGCCCGGGCCACGCTTTCAAAGTCGCCGGCCAGGGAGCCATTGAGGATCTGCTGGCGGGCCAGCCAGGCTTCTTCGATAAACGACGACGGGCGTTCGGTGTGGCGCGTCCACAACTCGGCCAGGGGCTCGAAGCCATCGGGGTCGTGTTGCAGCAACGACAGCTGGTTCATGAATTCGTAGCCGGTGGTGCCGTCCACTTGCCAATCTTCGCGCAGGGTTTCGCCTTCGCCGAGGATCTTCTCGACGAAGATCGGCAAGTGCCGCCCACCGGCCAGGGAGTCCACCCGGCGGCGCAGTTTGCGGCAGTAACCGCGCGGGTCGGCGAGGCCGTCGATATGGTCGATACGCAGACCATCGATCAGGCCTTCGCTGATCAACTGGAAGATCTTGCCGTGGGTCGCCTCGAACACCGCGCTGCGCTCAACCCGCAGGCCACCCAGCTCGTTGACGTCGAAGAACCGCCGCCAATTGATATCGTCCGCCGCCGTGCGCCAGCTGGCGAGGCGGTAGCTTTGTTGTTCCAGCAGGTGGTGCAGGCGGGCAAACCCTTCGGGCTGGCGCGCGTCGTAGAGGTTGAGATTGTCTTCGATGGCCTCGAGGGTTTTCGGATCGCGGGCAGCCTCGACCAGCTCCTGTTTCAGCGCGACGGCCTGGAGGTAGGCGTCTGGCTGGTAGGCCAGGCCGCTGAAACGGTCAGCCAACGTCTTGATCGGCAGCAATTCGCCATAATCTCTTGGGCAGATCGGGAAGCGATGTTCGTAATGCTCGACATAGAAGCTGCCGTGTTGCGGGTCGAAACGCAGGGGCAGGGCACCGGTTTGCAGGGCTTCGCCGTAGTCGCTGCCGAGGAACGGCATCAGCAATTGGCCCTTGAGCAGCGGGTCTGGCGAGTGCCATTGAATGTCGAAGAACTCGCTGTAGGGACTCAGGCGGCCCCATTCCAGCAGGTCCAGCCACCACCGGTTATCGGCGCCGCCGACGGCCATATGGTTGGAGACGATATCGAGGATCAGCCCCATGTCATGCTCGCGCAGCGCTGCTACCAGCCGGCGCAGCGCCGGTTCGCCGCCCAGTTCGGGATTGACGGTGGTGGGATCGACCACGTCATAGCCGTGCATGGAGTCGGCACGGGCGCTCAGCAGCGGTGACGCATAGAGATGGCTGATGCCCAGCTCGGCGAAGTACGGCACCAGGGGCACGGCGTCGTCGAGGGTGAAGCCCTTATGAAATTGCAGGCGCTGGGTGGCCCGTAGCGTCAATGGCTTCATCGGTCACGCTCGTGGGCCTGGATGCGCGCCACGGCCAGCAGTTCAAGGCGGCGGGCGGCGTTTTCATCATCGAGCAGGGTGGCTGCATCGCCCGCCAGGCGACGGCGCCAATTCGGATGGGTGTCGGTGGTGCCGGGCAGGTTGGATTGCTCTTCAACCCCCAGCGCGTCCTCCAGCGGCAGCAACACCAAAGGCGCACGGGTGTGGCCCAGGTAGCGCACGCTGGCGTCGATGACGTGGTCGGTTTCGTTGCGCACTTCGTCGGTGAAGTTCTGCGGGTCCTGGCTCAAGGCCTGGCGCAACGCCTGACGTTCCCGCAGGCGGTGCTCGCTCCATTGTTCGACGGTGGGGGCATCGATCAGGCCCAGCTGGATATTCCAGTCGATGTCGCGGCTGTGCCACCAGCCGTTGAGGGTCGGCAGATCGTGGGTGCTGGTGGTGGCCAGTGCGTTGTCCAGCCAATCCAGAATCGGCTTGAACTGGCCGTCGTGGTCTTGCTCGAACAGCAGCACGCGCATGCCAAGGATCGAGCGGGCGATGAGTTTTTCCCGCAGGCCGTCGGGCACGGTGCCGAGGTCTTCACCGAGGACGATCGCCTGATGGCGGCTCGACTCCAGTGCCAATAAGCGCAGCATGTCGTCCACCGGGTAATACAGGTACGCCCCTTCACGCGGCGAGGCATCCATCGGGATCACCCACAAGCGTTGCAGGCCCATCACATGGTCGATGCGCAAGCCGCCGGCATGGGCGAAATTGGCCCGCAGCATTTCGATGAACGCGCGAAAGCCATTGCGTTTCAGGCCTTCGGGAGAGAACGCGGAAATGCCCCAGCCCTGGCCAGCGCGGTTGAGAATGTCGGGTGGGGCACCTACGGTCAGTTCTGCCAGCAGTTCATCCTGACGGCTCCAGGCCTGGCTGCCGCCGCCGTCGGCGCCCACGGCCAGGTCGGCGATCAAACCCACGCCCATGCCGCTACCGCGGGCCGCTTGTTGCGCGCGTTCAAGGCAACGGGCGATCAACCATTGGCTGAAAGCGTAGAAGCCGATTTCATCCCGATTGGCTTCGGCAAACTGCACCAGCGCCGGGCTTTGCGGGCTCTGCCAGTCCTCGGGCCAGTGACGCCAGTCGAGGCTTTCGCCATCGGCCGCACGTTTGGCTTGTACCGCTTCAAAGCGGCAGTGATTTTCCAGGGCTTCACCGCCGGCCTGGCGGAAGCTCAGGAAGTCGGCGTGTTGCGGGTGGTCGCCCTGACGGAAGTCCTCATACAGGGTGCGCAACAAACGCTGCTTGGTTTTGGCGGCAGATGGCCAGTCGATCAGGCTTTGTTGTTCCAGGTCATTCAGCTCGTCGGCCAGGCCGCTGGCTTCGATGGCGATTTGCACCGCGCGCTCACCGAGGATGCAGCCGGGGAGGCGTACAGGCTGTTGAGGAACAGGCGACTGGACGGGGAGTACGGGCTGAAGCGCTCGGTGTCGGCGCTGAACATGGCGTGCATCGGGCTGATGGCCAGGGCATCGGCACCGCGTTCGGCGGCAGAGCGGGCCAGTTGCTCCAGCGCCTGAGTGTCGCCAAAGCCGCCGTCGCCGCTGCGTCGCAGGGAATACAGTTGGGCGCTCAGGCCCCAGGCGCGGGCGGTTTCGGTGTCGACCGCTTCAGCGACGGTGTAGCAATGGGTCGGTGCCACGGCCAGGGTGAAATGCTGATCGGCGATGTGCACTTGTTGGTAGCCCACGGGGATCGATCCGGGCAACACCGCGTCATCGTCCAGGCTCAGGTTCAGCACGCTGTCGTCTTCGAGGTGAATCTGGCACGGCGTGCCGGGGGCGAAGTAGCGCGCCAGGTCCAGACCCGCGCCGCTGTCGACGGTCATCAGCGGCGGCAGGTGCTTGTCTTGTTGCACGCGCTCCAGGTCTTGCAGGCTGGCTTCGATCTCGGCATCGGTGTCGGCCGGGTGGCCCAGGCCTTTGAGCACGGCGCGCAGGGCGTCGGCTTTGACATGTTGCGGGCGGCCATTCGCGTCGATCCAATCGACGGCCAGGCCCGCTCGGCTGGCGAGTATTTCCAATTGCGCGTCGCTCAAGGGTGCTCTCCAACAGGGGAATGGGTGAGGCTGACGCGGGCACTGAAGGGGGCCAATTGTTCGGTCCCGCTGGCCTGCGTCACAAATAGGAGGTGCTCGGCGGCCGGGTAGTTCAGAGAATCGGCGCTCAGGTTGAGGTCGATCTGCAACAGGCTGCCATTGCCCAGCCGCCAACGCGCCGTGACTGCGCCCGCCGCCAGCACTTGCGCACCCAAGGCGATGCTGCCGGGCAGGTGCGGCAGGATATGTTGGTGGCGCAGGCTCAGTAGCTGGCGGTAGAGCTGCGAGTCGCCGCAATCGGCGAGGGTGGGCGCCGAGCGGCGGAAGGTTTGCAGGGCGTTGGGGTCGGGAATTCGTTTGCGACGCTCGGGGTCGCTGAACGAGGCAAAGTCGGCAAACTCATTGCGCCGGCCTTCGCGTACCGCCTCGGCCAGTTCGCCGTGGTGATCGGTGAAGAACAGGAACGGCTCCTCGGCGTTGACTTCATCGCCCATGAACACCAACGGGATCATCGGCGACATCAGCAACAAGGTCGTCGCGGCACTCAGGGCCTGGGGCGAACAGAGTTGATGCAGGCGTTCGCCCAGGGCGCGGTTGCCGATCTGGTCGTGGTTCTGCAGGAACAGCACAAAGGCGCTGGGCGGCAGGTGGCCGCTGGGCTCGCCGCGTGCGTGGCCATGGCGCGTGGTGTGGCCCTGGTAGATAAAGCCTTCACTCAGGCAACGGGCCAGTTTGCCGGTAGGGTCTTCGGCGAAGTCGGTGTAGTAGGCGTCGGTTTCGCCGGTGAGCAGCACGTGCAGGGCGTTGTGGCCGTCATCGTTCCACTGCGCATCGAAACCGCGCTCCAGCAGGCTGGCCTGGTTGAATTCGTTTTCCAGCACCAGCCACACATGGCGGCCGGTGTCGACTTGCTGGCGTACTTTTTGCGCCAGCTCCTCAAGAAATTCGGGATCGTTGATGGCGTGCACGGCGTCCAGGCGCAGGCCGTCGAAGCGGTATTCCAGCAGCCACATCAGGGCGTTGTCGATGAAGAAATCCCGGACTTCCCGGCGGTCAAAGTCGATGCCGGCGCCCCAGGGCGTGTGCACGTCTTCGCGAAAGAAGCCTTTGGCGTAGGTGCCGAGGTAGTTGCCGTCGGGGCCGAAGTGGTTGTAGACCACATCAAGGATCACCGCGAGGCCATAGTGGTGAGCGCTGTCGATCAACTGTTTCAGTTGCTCGGGCGAACCGTAGGAGGATTGAGGGGCGTAGGGCAGGACACCGTCGTAGCCCCAGTTACGTTCGCCGGGGAACTGCGCGATGGGCATCAGCTCGATGGCGGTGAAGCCCAGTTCCGCGAGGCGCGGCAGTTGTTTCTCGACCTCGGCGTAGCCCCCCAGTACGCCCACGTGCAACTCGTAGATCACCGCTTCGTGCCAGGGCCGGCCTTGCCAGTGGCTTTGGCGCCACTGATAGGCCAGCGGGTCGACCACCACGCTGAAGCCGTGAACGTCCGTGGCCTGTGCCCGGGAAGCCGGGTCGGGAACGTCCTGTTCGCCGTCGATGTTGTAGCGGTAGCGTGTCCCCGGTGGACATTGCAGCTGCACCACAAACCAGCCATCGGCCTGGGGCAGCATCGCGACCGATTTACCTTCTTCAAATTCAACGCTGACATAAAACGCGTCTGGCGCCCACAAGGCGAAACGGGTGTGTTCCGCATCCAGCATGATCGCGCCGTGGGGCCAGGTTTCCAGAGTCCTTGACGGCATCTATGAAGACCTCTTTTTTACTGTTTCCCCGATCTTCCCAGCGCTTTCGCTACCAGTTGCTCATAAAGTTCGGCATAGGGTTCCACTGCCTGGCACCAGTTGAACGGTGCGGCCATGGCCCGGCAACGCATGGCGTTGAGCAAGCCTGGGAAGGCGAAAACCTTGAACGCGCGGCTCAGGGCCGCTTTGTAGCTTTCGACAGTGGATTCGTTGAACAGGAAGCCGGTTACGCCATTCTCGATGGTGTCGGCCAGGCCGCCGGTGTTGCGGGCGACCGGCAACGAGCCGAAACGCTGGGCGTACATCTGGCTCAGGCCGCAGGGTTCGTAGCGGGACGGCATCAACAGGAAGTCGCTGCCGGCGAACATGCGTCGGGCATCGGTTTCGTTGAAGCCAATGCGCACGCCGATCTGGCCGGGAAAGCGCAAGGCCAGGGCACGCATGGCTTGCTCTTCTTCCGGCTCGCCACGACCAATGATCGCGATCTGGCCGCCGTTTTCGACAATAAAACTGGAGACTGCTTCGGTCAGGTCCAGACCTTTCTGATAGACCAGGCGCGACACCACGGCGAACAGCGGGCCGGTAGAGTCATCGAGGCCGAACAGGTTGCGTACATGGGCGGCGTTCTGTGCCTTGCCTTCCCAGTCACCGATGTTGAAAGGGTGAGTCAGGTGCGGGTCGGTGGACGATTCCCAGCTTTCATCAATGCCGTTGGGAATACCGCTGAGCAAGCCTTGCTGGGTCTTGCTGGCGAGGAAGCCATCCAGACCGCAGCCGAATTCGGGGGTGGTGATTTCCTGGGCGTACGTGGCGCTGACCGTGGTGATGTGGCTGGAATACGCCATGCCGGCCTTCAGGAAAGACAACTTGCCGTAGAATTCCATGCCTTCCTGTTGCAAGGCATGTTCGGGAATCCCCAATTCCGGGCACGAGGCCAGGCTGACCACACCTTGGTAGGCCAGGTTATGAATGGTGAACAACGTCGGGGTGCGTGACCCGCGCCAGTGCATATAGGCCGGGGCCAGGCCGGCGGGCCAGTCATGGGCGTGCACCAGGTCCGGACACCAGTGGATTTGCGCCAGGTTGGCGGCAATATCGGCGGCGGCCAGGCCCAGGCGGGCGAAGCGGATATGGTTGTCGGGCCAGTCTCGGCCGTTGTTGGCGCCGTAGGGCGTGCCTTCGCGCTCGTAAAGCTCGGGGCAGATCAGCACGTAGATGACCAGGCCATCCTTGAGGTCCATGCGCCCGATCTTGCACGGCGGCAATGCAGCGTGGCCGCCCAGCTCACCGATGATATGGATGGGGTTGTCGCTGTCCAGCACCTGCGGGTAGCCGGGGATCAGCACGCGCACATCGTGCAGGTGCGCCATGGCGCGGGGCAAGGCAGCGGACACGTCGCCCAGGCCACCGGTTTTCACCAGATCGGCAATTTCGGACGTGACAAACAGCACTTTTTTGCGATTGGGATTGACACGTGGTACTGGCCGCACCGCGTTGGGAAGGTCAACCAAAGAGGTCGGCCCGCCAACCGGCTGACTAAAACGCTCTCCCTGAGTATCTACAGCGGCACTGATCATGGTTCTCTCCCGTGTTTTGGTCGGCTGATGGCATATGGCAATCAGCGAAGGTTGACCGCATCCTGCGGCCAGGCGCACAAGCGCTACACAGACTGGCAAGGCTTATGCCAGTTGTGCTGGAGTCTTAAATAGAGTGGATGGGCGGGCGTTCGGTGTGAACCGTCAGCGCTCGCCTTACCTTAAACCTGACCTGTGGCAGAGTTGGAAAGTTTCGATTTTTTGCGGGGTTTTTGTTTTGGATCGGACCCATCGGTCATGAGTCTAGGACAGATCCTAGAGCCTGTGGGGTCTGTGGGGTATTTTTGTAGGACAAATTTTTTTCATGAACGTCGTAGCAGCTGTCGAGCCCCAGCGAGGCTGCGTCGGGCGCGCTCCGGTTCAAGATCGGCAGTGCGCCCGACGCAGCCTCGCTGGGGCTCGACAGCTGCTACGGGGGGAGTGGGAAGTGAAATGTGTGCACTAGCTTAGTGCGCGAAGGGGCACTCCTTTGGCCCACGCTTGGATGTCTTCGATCATTTGCTGGTAGAACTGGCGGTAGTTCTGCTCGCTGACGTACCCCACATGAGGCGTGGCCAAGACGTTGGGCAGACGGCGGAACGGGTGTTCGGCCGGCAGCGGCTCCTGGGCGTACACGTCCAGTGCCGCGCCTGCCAGGCGGCCACTGGCCAGCGCATCGATCAAAGCCGCTTCATCGACAATCGGCCCGCGGGCGGTGTTCACCAGATGCGCTGTAGGTTTCATCCAGCCCAACGCCTCGGCGTCTACCAGCCCGCGGCTGCGATCGCTGAGTACCAGGTGAATCGACAATACGTCCGCCTGTTCAAACAGCTCGCGTTTGCTGACCCAGGTCACGCCGGATTCGGCGGCGCGTTCCGGCGTCAGGTTCTCGCTCCAGGCAATCACACGCATGCCGAAGGCCTGGCCAAATTTGGCGACCTTCTGGCCAATGCTGCCCAGTCCGAGAATCCCCAGGGTCTTGCCGTGCAGGTCGCCGCCCAGGCCCACCTGCCAACCCCCGGCGCGCAGGGAGTTGGCTTCGGCCAGCAGGTTGCGGGTGGAGGCCATGATCAGCGCCCAGGTCAGTTCCGGGGCGGCATGCTTGTAACTGTCGGTGCCGCAGACTTGAATGCCCAAGGCCTTGGCCGCTGGAATGTCGATGGCGGCGTTGCGCATGCCGCCGGTCACCAGCAACTTCAGCTTGGGCAAACCTTGCAGGAGGGCCTGATCGAAAGTGGTGCGCTCGCGCATCACGCAAATCACCTCGAAGCCCTGCAAGCGTTCGATCAGCGTGGCAGTGTCCGCCGGGTAGTCGTGGAGGAAGTGCACCTGGCCGACCGACGCCAGGACTGACCAGTCCACTACGCCACTGGCCACATTCTGCCAATCATCAATCACTGCGATCTGTACCGACATGCACGCGTGCCTCGAAAAGGTTGGATTAAAGGGCGTTCAGCCCTTGCAACAGCGCCTTGTGAAACTGTGCCGGTTCTTCCATTTGCGGTGCGTGGCCCAGGCCCGGGAATTCCACCAGGGTGGCGTGGGGAATCAGCTTGGCCACTTGTTTGCCCAACACCGCATAGTTGCCGATCTTCGCCTTGACCGCCGGTGGCGCCAGGTCTTTGCCAATGGCGGTATTGTCGGAAGTGCCGATCAGCAACAGGGTGGGCATCTGCAGGTCCTTGAACTCGTAGTACACCGGCTGGGTGAAGATCATGTCGTAAATCAGCGCCGAGTTCCATGCTACCTGGGTGTGGCCGGGCCCTTTATTCATGCCGGCGAGCATATCGACCCAGCGGTCGTATTCAGGCTTCCAGCGGCCAACATAGTAGGTGTCGAGTTCGTACTGGCGGATGCCGTCGGCGGTCAGTTTCAACTCGCGCTCGTACCATTGGTCAACACTGCGATAGGGCACGCCAATGGCTTTCCAGTCTTCCAGGCCGATAGGGTTCACCAGTGCCAGCTGTTCGGTTTGCTGCGGATAGAGCAGGGCGTAGCGCGTCGCAAGCATGCCGCCGGTGGAATGGCCGAGGAGGGTGGCCTTCTGAATGCCGAGTTTTTCCAGGAGTTGGTGGGTATTGATCGCCAGTTGCTGGAAGCTGTACTGGTAATTGTCCGGCTTGCTGGAGGTGCAGAAACCGATCTGGTCGGGAGCGATCACCCGGTAGCCGGCGTCGCTCAGCGTCTTGATCGACTCTTCCCAGGTGGCGCCACAGAAGTTCTTGCCGTGCATCAGCACGATGCTGCGCCCGTTGGCCTTGCCTTTGGCCGGCACATCCATGTAGCCCATCTGCAGGGATTTACCCTGGGACTGGAAGGTGAAGTGTTCCACCGGGTAAGGGTATTTGAAACCTTGCAGTTCGGGTCCGTAGGTCGGGCCCTCGGTGGCGGCAAAAGCGGGAAGTGCGCTGCCGAGCAGCAGGCTGGCGACGCAGAGTGAGCGGATTTTGGACATGGGTACAGGCTCCGGGAACAGTGCCCGGATGCTGTGGCGAGGGGATTAACGGGAGATTAAATCCAGTGCAGGGTGAGCATGGCCAATACCCCGTAGCGCGCCCCTTTGGCGAGGGTCACCAGCAGCAGGAAACGCCAGAACGGCTCGCGCATGACCCCGGCCACCAGGGTCAGGGGGTCACCAATGATGGGCACCCAACTGAGCAACAATGACCAATGGCCCCAGCGTTGATAGTGGGTACGGGCCTTTTCCAGATGCTTCGGACTCACCGGAAACCAGCGCCGCTCCTTGAACCGCTCCACCGAGCGGCCTAGCAGCCAATTCACCACTGAGCCCAATACGTTGCCAACCGTTGCAACTCCGAGCAGCAGCCACAGGCTGTAATGCCCGCTGATCAACAGCCCCACCAGCACCGCCTCTGATTGCATCGGCAACAGCGTGGCGGCGCCGAAGGCGGCGAAAAACAGTCCCAGATAACCGGCAAGCATCAATCAGCGTGCCGGATAGTCAGCCACTACCACGTCTTTGCCATCGCGAGTCAGGCCGATGACCTGGTAGGCATCGCTGCTGCCGTCCATTTCCATGCCCGGCGAGCCCAACGGCATGCCCGGTGCAGCAATGCCCAGCAAGTCGTCGCGCTTGCGCAGGGCCAGTACCTGATCGGCAGGCACATGGCCTTCGACGAATTTGCCGTCGATCACGCCGGTATGGCACGACGCAAGGCGCGGTGCCACGCCAAGGCGTTGCTTGACCTCGCTCATGTTAGCTTCCACATGGTCATTGACCTTGAACCCGTTGCTTTCCAGGTGGGCAATCCACTTCTTGCAGCAACCGCAATTGGCATCGCGGTGCACATCAATCGGGATCAGCTCGGCGGCCTGGGCCAGGGTACTCATGAGCAGGGCCGACAGCGCGGCCAGTCGCAAGGTGGTTTTCATCGTCATCTCGTCAGATAAAGGGCAACAGCCGGGCATTCTCCCTGCTTTTTACAAAAGGTTTCTTGCGGAGTGTTACGAAGTTTTACGAAGCACCGACAGCACCAGAATAACCGCCTGGTGCTGTCGGAAAGCTGAGAGGGAGATGACGGATTTGTCAGGTAGACGGGGATTCCAGGCGCTGCTTGAGTTGGTCAAGGGCCTGGTTGGAAAGCGCAATCATGCGCGCATGCAGGGTGGTCAGTTGCAGTTCGGTTTCATAGGTGAGGATCCGGGTAAACAAGGTGCCACTGCCTTGGGCCTGCAAGAAATAATGGATGCATCCGTCGACCGCCAGCGAAGTAAAGGCAGTCTTGAATTCCCGCGGTCGCAGCGCAATCTGCACGCGATAGCTCATGGGTACCTGCACACCCAGCAAGTCGATGGTCTCGGTAAAACGGTGGCCAGTGGGCAATGAGCCCGTGGTGCCGGTGTCGGCGCCCAGGGATGTCGGATGCCATTCATGCCAGCGATCCGGTTGGGTGACATAGTCGTAAACGGTTTCGATAGGGGCCTGGATATAGCGTTCCTGACTGATCCGCTCCAGACGGATCGGGTGCTCAACTGCGTGCATGACACACCTCCTGTGTGGCGGAGCGAACTGTCAGAATAGTCGGGCTCCCGCGCATTGCACGGGAGCTTTCAGGCTATTTTTTTAACGCACCTTGAAGCGTCCCATCAATGCAATAACCCGGCCATTGGCATCCAGCAGGCTCTGGGTGTTGTGTTCCGTGGCGTGGCCGCTTTGCACCAGTTCTTCGACCATATGGCGGATGTGCACCATGCTGCGGTTGATTTCCTCGGTCACCGCGCTTTGCTGTTCAGCCGCAGTAGCGATCTGGGTACTGAGGTTGTTGATATGGCTGACGGAGCCGGCCATCTCGTCCAGCCCCGTGTTCACCCGGGCCGTGGCGTCGGCCGCAGACTGGCAGCTGGCCTGGGTGGCTTCCATGGCGGTCACCGAAGAACTCACGCCGGTAGTCAGGCGAGCGAGCATTTCGTTGATCTGCGAGGTGCTGGCCTGGGTACGGGCGGCGAGGGCGCGGACTTCGTCGGCTACCACCGCAAACCCCCGGCCCTGTTCGCCAGCCCGGGCGGCTTCGATGGCCGCATTGAGTGCCAGCAGGTTGGTCTGGCCGGCGATGGCGCCGATCACGCCGAGGGTTTCGGTGATGCGCGCGGCATCCTGGCGCATATTTTCGACGGTGTGGGTGGCGCTGGAAACTTCGCCGATCAGCGCGCTGACACTGCGGGACGCTTCCCCGACCACCACCCGCGAACGGTCGGCATGTTCGTTGGCGCGCTGGGTGAACGCCGCAGTTTCGGCGGCGTTCTCGGCCACGGTATCGGCGGTGGAGCTCATTTCGGTGATGGCGGTGACGGTCTGGTCGGTTTCCGAGGCATGGCGCACCAGGATCTGGTTGGTCTGGGCCGAGGTCTGCTGCAACTGCGCCAGGCTCGACGACATGGCGCCGGTGGCCAGGGTCACTTCGCCGATCATGTTTTGCAGGTAGACGATAAAGCGGTTCACCGAATGGCCAATCGCGCCCAGTTCGTCCTCGGCGCGGATGGTGATGCGCCGGGTCAGGTCGGCGTCGCCGTTGGACAGCGCGTCGATATTGGTTTTCAGCGCAGTCATCCGGTGTACCAGTTGGCGGATGGCATACACCTGCAGCAGCACCAGCAGCAGAATCATCGGGATTTGCAGCATCGCCAGGGTGCCCAGCACATCATCACGTTGGGCGGTGATCAGCGAAGTCGGCAGCGCAGTCGCGAGGAACCACGGGGTGCCCTCGATCGGGCGCATGAAGAAGGTGCTGGCCACGCCCTGGTTGTCGAACTCACTGCGCTGCAGGGATTGGTCGCGATGGGCCAGGCCGGCGCTGACCTGGGCGGCAAACGCCGAGGTGCCGGCCAGTTCGCTGATATTTTTCAACACCACCGGGCCGCTGATGCGCGTGCTGTTGCTGATGATCTTGCCGTCGCCTTCGACGATCAGCATTTGCGCGCCAAGGTCTTTTTCCTTGCTGGCCACCAGGTCGTTGAAGAAGCCCAGGGTCACGTCGATGGTGGCGACGCCGTAAGCCGCGCCGTCGCGCTGGATGGCCATGGCACAGTTGGTGCGCGGTTCCTGACTGGCGTCATCCTTGTAGGCCGCGGCCCAGGCACATTGGCCGCGCGGCGACGCGAGGCCGCCTTTGTACCAGCTCTGGTCGTAGTAGTTCGGGGCCGCGTCGCTGTTCCAGAACGTATTGACCGCCAGCTTGCCCGAGGCATCACGGTGCCAGAAGGTGCTGTGCTTGTTGCGTCCCGGGGTGCGTTGGTTGGGCAGGGGCCAGATGCCGCCGCCAAACACTTTCAATTCGCCGTACTGGTCCACCAGGCCGGGTAGCACCTTGTCGATGGCGTCGCTGTCCAGCAGCGGGATGGTTTGGGTGATGCTGCGTTGCTGGGCCTGGACCTTGTTCAGTTCGCCCTGGATCTGCTCGGCCACTTCGGCAATGCGATTGAGGGCCACCTGTTCTTCGGTGTGGCGCAGCTTGGGGGCCACCAACTGTCCGATGCCCACGACCGTCAATACGAATAACAACAGGACGAACAGCACCAGAAACAGGGTGTAGCGAGTTTGGATAGAGCGCAATGAGGGCATGGGGTCGTCCTTACGAAGCGTTTATTGTGCGACGCGGCTTTGTTAGAGCTTCGAAGGGCTATCGGCTTGGGAAGGGCGAGCTTTAGGTACTATCGTGCAAGAAAACCCAGGGCAGGGATTTAAGGCGCGGAGCTGGCGAGCCAGCCCCGGTCCAGAGTGGCAGGATTATTTATCCAGCATCTGCATAACCGCTTCCGGGTAACGCAGCCCTGCCGTTGCATTGGCCGGGAAGATCGCCTCCAGCGCCGCCAACTCGGCCGGGCTCAGCTTGACCTCTAATGCCGAGACGTTCTCTTCCAGGTACTTGCGTTGCTTGGTCCCCGGGATCGGGATCAGGTAATCCCCTTGCGCCAGCACCCAGGCCAACGCCAGTTGCCCGGCCGTCACGCCCTTGTCGGCAGCCAGGGCTTGTACCTGGTCCACCAGCAGCAGGTTCTTCGCAAAGTTTTCGCCCTGGAAACGCGGGCTGAAGCGGCGGTAATCATCCGCCGCAAAATCATCCGGGCTTTTCAGCGCGCCGGTCAGGAAGCCACGACCCAGTGGGCTGTAAGGCACAAATGCGATCCCCAGGCGTTGGCAGGCCGCGAGGCAACCGTTGTCTTCCTGGTCGCGGCTCCACAGCGAATATTCGCTTTGCAGGGCGCTGATGGGATGTACTTTGTGAGCGCGTTCGAGGGTGGCCGCCGACGCTTCACTCAGGCCCAGGTAACGCACCTTGCCTTGCTTGACCAGTTCGGCCATGGCGCCGACGGTTTCTTCAATCGCCACTTCAGGGTCGATGCGGTGCTGGTAGTAGAGGTCCAGGGTTTCCACGCCGAGGCGTTTCAGGGTGCCGTCGATGGCGTTGCGAATGTACTCCGGACGGCCATTTACTCCACGCAACGCCGGGTTCGCCGGGTCACGCACGATGCCGAACTTGCTGGCGAGAAAGACCTGGTCGCGCTTGCCGGCGATGGCTTTGCCAATCAGTTCTTCGTTGGTATGAGGGCCGTACATGTCGGCGGTGTCCAGCAGGTTGATCCCCAGTTCCAGGGCGCGGTGCAGAGTGGCGATGGCTTCGGCGGTGTCGGTGCCGGTGGTATAGAAATCGGTCATGCCCATGCAGCCGAGGCCGATGGCGGATACCTGGGGGCCGTTTTTACCGAGTTGACGTGTGTGCATGGGTCCAGCTCCTGTGTGGGAAGGGCTCCATTGTTGCCCTCGACAAAAGCGGGATAAACCGGCTAAAACCACTATCACTATTATGAAATTCTAAATAATCCCTGAAGGATGTCGGCCCGTGGACCGTTTTAATGCGATGCGAGTGTTCGTGCGGATTGTCGAACTGGGCGGGTTTGCCAGGGCGGCCGACAGCCTGCAACTGCCGCGCGCTTCGGTGACCATCCTGATCAAGCAACTGGAGACGCACCTTGGGGTGCAACTGTTGCAGCGCACCACGCGCCAGGTCAGCCCGACCCTGGACGGTGCCGCCTACTACCAACGTTGCGTGAGCCTGTTGGCGGACCTTGAGGAAACCGAGGCGGTGTTCTCCACCAGCCGCCGCAACCCGCGCGGCACGTTGCGTATTGATATGCCCTCCGGGATCGGGCGGTTCCTGGTGATTCCGGCAATGCCCGAGTTCACCACGCGTTACCCGCAGATTGATCTGGAAATCGGCCTCAACGACCGCCCGGTGGACCTGATCCGTGAAGGCGTGGACTGCGTGTTGCGCGGCGGCCTGGCGCTGGACGAGTCACTGGTGGCCCGGCCGCTGGCAATGATGGATCAGGTGACCTGCGCCAGTCCCGGGTACTTGCAGCAGTTCGGCGTGCCATCGACGCTGGATGAGTTGGGCGGCCATCAAGTGGTGGAGTATTTCTCCAGCACCAGCGGCAAACGTTATGGTCTGGAATTTCAGATCGGCAACGACATCCGTTTGGTCGACCTGCCCAAGCAAGTCGCGGTCAACAGTGCCGATGGCTACCTGGCGGCTTGTGAAGCGGGTTACGGCCTGGTGCAGACGCCTTACTACCACGCCGTTCGCCAGTTGGACGCGGGCACGCTGGTGGAGGTGCTGGCGCATCAGCCGCCGCCGAAGTTGCCGCTCACCGCGTTGTACCCGCCCCATCGCCAGCTGTCGCAACGGGTGCGGGTATTTGTCGATTGGCTGGTGGAGCTTTGCGCCCGGCCGGGCAACGGGTTGCAGCGTCAGCCTTGAGCCTTGCGGTAGGCGCCGGGCTGGATGCCGGTGACTTTATGGAAGGCGCGGGTAAAGGCGGCGACCGATTGATAACCCACGGCGAGGGACACGTCTGCCACCGTCTGGTCTTGCTTGAACAGCTGGCAGGCGTGGCGCACGCGCATCATCAACAGCACTTGCCCCGGCGACTGCCCGCACAGTTCATTGAAGCGCTTGAAGAACGCCGAGCGGGACAAACCGGTGCAGGCTGCCATGCTTTCCAGGGTCCAGGGATCGGCGGGGCGTGCAATCAACTGTTCCAGCAGGTTGGCAAACGCCGGTTGCCGGGCCAGCGCTGCGAGGCCGCCGAGGTCGGTGTTGTCCAGCACCTGTTGGCGTAGCACGTACAAGAACAACAGGTGGCAGAGGCGCTCCAGCAGGGCGGGCGAGGGCGCCGGCGTGCGCTCGCATTCCTGCAGGATCAGTTCGAACAGGTTGCGCGCGGCGGTCAGCGAAGGGTCACCGGCCCGCAAAATGATCCAGGCGGGCAGGGTGTCGACAATCATCGCCGACAGCCCGGACTGGAAATGAAAGAACCCGCACACCAAACCCACGCCGTCATTCGCCTGGCTGTCCAGTGGCACCATTGGCTTGCGCGGGCACTCCTGGGCACCGGCGGCGGTGCCATCGCTGGACAAGCGGTACACGAGATCCCGCAACAGGAACACCGCATCGCCGTTGTTCAGTGGGTAAGGGGTCGGGTCGCCATCGATGTGCATCCAGCACTGCCCTTGCACCACCAGATGAAAACTCGCGCTCGCCAGGCCATGGGTGCTGGCGTGCCAGTCGCCGCAGTAACGCCCGACGTGAAACAGACTGGTGTTGAGTTCGAGGCTATCTAATAACCAATCGACGAGCGAACTGGACGAATTCATCTAACGGAAAGACTCTAGAGCAAGTAATCGCTACTTTAGACTATTGAGCGGATTTTTTATAACCAACAGACTTGGTACACGAATCCATGAGGAGACCACTCCATGTCCCGCGTACCGATGCTAACCCTGGAAACCGCCCCTGAAGCGGCCAAGCCCTTTCTGGAAAATGCCCTGAAGGGTTCCGGGTTCATCCCCAATCTGTTGGCGGTGCTGGCCAATGCCCCGGCAGCATTGGAAACCTACATCACCGTGTCCGGCCTGAACGCCAAGTCCGACCTGAGCCTGGCCGACCGTGAGGTGGTGCAACTGATTGCCGCCACCAACCATGGTTGCGATTTCTGCGTCGCCGGGCACACTGCCGTAGCGCGCAACAAGGCCAAGCTGCCGGAAGACGTGATCGACGCCCTGCGCCAGCGTGGCGAACTGCCCAACGAACGTTATGAGACACTGGCCGCGTTCACCCGTGAAGTGATCGCCACCCGTGGTGATGTCAGCGACGCCGGCTACGCCGCGTTCCGTGAAGCGGGCTACACCGATGGTCATGCGCTTGAGGTTATTCTGGGCGTCAGCCTGGCCACCCTGTGCAATTTCGCCAACGTGTTTGCGCGGACTCCGCTCAACCCGGAGCTGGCGCAGTACCGTTGGGAAAAACCGGCAAGCTGAAGGCGCGCAAGCGTTCGCGATGTAAACATGCTGTAACAAGGAGAAACATGAATGCTTGACCCAATCTTGAGCCGTTGGCTCGATGTTCAAGCGCAGGCCCTGGATGTGGGCAGTTGCGATCCGCAGGAAGTGCTGCCACGGCTGGCAGAGGCCAATGTATTACGTATCGGTGTGCCCAAGGACCTTGGCGGTCTGGGCGGCGATGTCACGGGCGCGATAGAGGCCATCGCCGATGTGGCCAGTCATTCCCTGGCGTCGGCGTTTGTGTGCTGGGGCCAACGCTCGTTTATCGAGTATCTGCTGCAAAGCCCGAATCAGCGCCTGCGTGAGCAACTGCTGCCGGACCTGCTGAGTGGCAAACTGGCCGGGGCTACCGGGCTGTCCAACGCGATGAAATTTTTGTCCGGCATCGAGTCGCTGCAAATCAGCGCCGAGCCGACGGATGACGGCTGGAACCTCAATGGCCGCCTGCACTGGGTGACCAATCTGCGCAAGAACGGGTTTGTGGTGGCCGCCGCCATCGAGCATGCCCAGGGCGGCGCGCCGTTTATCCTGGCGATCCCTGACTCAGTGTCCGGCCTGCAACGTTCCCGTGACCTGGAGCTGTTGGGCCTGCAATCGAGCAATACCGCAGCCCTCGGCTTTGAAGCCGTGGAACTGAGCCGCGACTGGTTGCTGCATGAGGATGCCCGCAAGTTCCTGCCGGCCGTGCGCCCGGCGTTTCTCGGCTTGCAATGCGGCATGTCCATCGGCCTGGCGCGACGCTCGCTGGCGGAGGTGGCCAATCACCTGGGCTCCAGCCGCACCGTATTGCGTGAAGAGCTGGAAGTGCTGCGCACCTCGCTGGAACAGGCGGTCAACGACCTCAAGAAAGGTTTGCTGAGCGGCCGCTTCGGGACCGAGCCGGTACCGTTGTTCCGCCTGCGCATTGCTCTCGCGGAAATTGCCGCCAGCGCCGTCCAACTGGAGCTGCAAGCCAGCGGCGGCAAGGCCTACCTGACTGCCCACGGCAGCGGTTTCGCCCGGCGTTGGCGCGAGTCGGCGTTTGTGCCGATCGTGACCCCGAGCCTGGTGCAGTTGCGCACCGAGTTGAACCGTCAGGCCAATCTATGAGCCAGGCGGTACTGCATGCCCGGGGAATTTGCCTGGGCTATGGGGGCAACTCGGTGCTGGAAGGGTTCGACCTGCAATTGCAGCCCGGCGAAGTGGTGTCGATCCTCGGCCCCAGCGGCGTTGGCAAGTCCAGCCTGCTGCGGGTGCTTGCCGGTTTGCAGGCGCCCCAGGGCGGCAGCATTCACCTGCTGGGCGAGCCGTTGAATGGCCCGCATCCGCGGGTGGCGGTGGCGTTCCAGGACCCCAGCCTGTTGCCGTGGTTGAGCCTGGAAAAGAACGTCGCCTTCGGCCTGGACTTTGCCCGCCAACCGCACCTCAGTCCTGAAGAACGACGCAACCGGGTCGACCACGCGATCCATGCAGTGGGCCTGGAACACGCCCGGCAGCAGTTCCCGGCGGCGCTGTCCGGCGGCATGGCCCAGCGTACGGCGCTGGCCCGCTGCCTGGCCCGCCAGCCGCAGGTATTGCTGCTGGACGAACCCTTCGGTGCCCTGGATGAAGTGACCCGTGCCGACATGCAGCACCTGCTGCTCAAGGTCAATCGCGAGCAAGGTTCGGCCGCAGTGCTGATCACCCACGATATTGACGAGGCGCTGCTGTTGTCCGACCGGATTCTGCTACTGGGTAACCGCCCGGCGCGGACCCTCGGCGAATGGCGCATCGACCTGCCGCAACCGCGGGAAGAACAGGTGGAAGCCATCGGCACCCTGCGCATCGACATTCTCAAAACCCTACGGCGGGCGAGCCGCACCGAACCCCAACCCCCTGAACTGCTGGAGCCTTGCCATGTGTCTGGATGACCTCACTCACTCGCGCCGTGACTTTCTCAAACTCTCGGCCGTGCTCAGTGCCGCCGGTGCCTTGCCACTGCTCAGCAGTTTGCAGGCTCGCGCGGCCAGTGAGCCGGACGCACCGGTACGCATCGGCTACTTGCCGATCACCGACGCCACGCCGCTGCTGGTGGCCCACAACAACGGGCTGTTCGAAGCCGAAGGCATCAAGGCCGAGCGCCCGGTGTTGCTGCGCAGTTGGGCCCAGGTGATCGAGGCGTTTATTTCCGGCCAGGTCAACGTGATTCACCTGTTGTCGCCGATGACGGTTTGGGCGCGTTACGGCAGCAAGGTCCCGGCCAAGGTCGTGGCCTGGAACCACGTGGGCGGCTCGGGTTTGACCGTGTCCCCGGGCATTACCGATGTGAAGCAACTGGGCGGCAAGTCGGTGGCGATTCCGTTCTGGTACTCGATCCACAACGTCGTGGTGCAGCAGCTGTTCCGTGACAACGGCCTGACCCCGGTGGCCCGTGCGGCGGGTAGCGCGATTGCCGCCAACGAGGTCAACCTGATCGTGTTGCCGCCCTCGGACATGCCGCCGGCCCTGGCCAGCAAACGCATCGACGGCTACATCGTCGCCGAGCCGTTCAACGCCCTGGCGGAAAACCTCAACGTGGGTCGGGTGCAGCGCTTTACCGGCGACGTGTGGCGCAACCATGCGTGCTGCGTGGTGTTCATGCACGAGCACGACCTGACCAACCGCCCGGAATGGTCGCAGAAGGTGGTGAATGCGATCGTCAAGGCCCAGGTCTGGACCCGCGACAACCGT
Source organism: Pseudomonas sp. TH34 (assembly GCF_016650865.1). NCBI lineage: Bacteria > Pseudomonadati > Pseudomonadota > Gammaproteobacteria > Pseudomonadales > Pseudomonadaceae > Pseudomonas > Pseudomonas sp. TH34. The sequence continues at coordinate 167,611 of NZ_JAEKFB010000034.1, read as the reverse complement.
GAAGAGGCGGTGAAACTGCTGTCCAAGGACGGCGAAAATCGCTACACCCCGCATGCTGAACCGGTGCTGCGTAAAGTCTTGGCACCGGCTGCCAGCGACCGTGCGGCGTACTTGGCCGACGGCGCGATTCAGCACGCCAACTGGGACGAGCACCGCATCGACTTCCAACCGTATCCATTCCCCAGCTACACCGAGGAACTGGTGCGCCGCCTGAAAGACACGCTGATCGAGGGCGACAAGAAATTCCTCGCCGACCTGGACCCGGCGTTTGTCGCCAAGGACCTGGTGGACGACCGCTTCGTGCGCAACGCCATCGCAGCGGTGGGCGGCATGAAGACCTTCGGCTTACCGGAAGGCTTCGAGCGGCACGAGGAGATTGGCGTTTGAATAACGGCAAAACCTTGGGCTTGCCGGGCTGGTTGCTTGGCTTGAGTGGGCTGGCGGGATTGTTGTTGCTCTGGTGGCTGGGGGTGAAGGTGTTCGGCAGCGCGGACGGTTTGTCTGCGCGGTTTTCGCTGTCGGCGACCCTCGCCAGCCTGTGGGAATTGCTGGGGCGCAGCGAGCTGTACCTGAACATTGCCGTGAGCCTTAAGCGGATCTTCGTCGGGCTGTTCCTGGCATTGCTGATTGGCGTGCCGTTGGGCTTGCTGGTGGGCAGTTCGCGCAAGCTGGAGGCGGCGACCACGCCGGCGTTCCAGTTTCTGCGGATGATCTCGCCGCTGTCGTGGATGCCCATCGTTGTGATGTTGATGGGGGTGGGCGACCAGCCGATCTACTTCCTGCTGGCGTTCGCGGCGGTGTGGCCGATTCTGCTGAATACCGCGGCGGGTGTGCGTCAGCTTGATCCACGCTGGTTGCAACTGAGCAAGAGCTTGAGCGCGACACGCTGGGAAACCTTGCGCCGGGTAATTATTCCCGGCGTGATGGGGCACGTGCTGACCGGTGTGCGGCTGGCCATCGGGATCCTGTGGATCGTGCTGGTGCCGTGCGAGATGCTCGGGGTCAGTGCCGGGCTGGGTTATTACATCCTCGACACTCGCGACCGACTGGCTTACTCGGAGCTGATGGCGATGGTGCTGCTGATCGGCCTGTTGGGGTTTGCCCTGGATGCGTTTGCGCGGTGGTTGCATCAGCGTTGGGTGCATGGAGGGTGAACACCTTATGCAAAGGCTCGGAGGCTTTCCGGGCCTTTGCGATGTGCTCAGGGTTTCACGTAGATGCGCAGGTCGCCTGGAATATCGTTGGGCTGTAATGGCCGGTTCGGGTCTGGCACAGGGTTTTTTGCTTTAAGCCCGATGTTGCTGTAGGTCATGTTCTTGTTGTCAAAGACCCCGATGCCAATGCCTTCCGTGAGTTCCGCCAAGCCGGGAACACCTTCGGAGGTGTTCATGTGCGCGCTCCCCACTAACGCGACCCACTTTTCGGTGCCCGAGTTTGCCAGGATGGTTTCTGCAGCGTAGTAGTTGAACTCCTTGAGCCGTTGTTCAGAGTTGACGCCCGACTGTGTCGTGCTGCGCGACTTGTCATGTTTATGTCGCGTTAAATAATAATGATCAATCGGTAAAAGCTCTATGCCGTTAACCTCAAGTTTTTGCTTGAGTTGCGCCAGTGATGGGTTCGTGCGAGGAACTCCGGATTTTCCAAGCATGCCGATACCATCGTCCTTCGCGCCTCCAGGCATGTCGATATACCCTTCGAAATAGACCTTCTTTACCCCTTGGCTCTTCAACGTGCCCACGTTGTCGTAGAGCAGCTTGAAGCTGGCCATCTGCGAGTGAGACTCTCCAAACACCACGCCGTTTGATGCTTTCAATGCTTCTGTGAGGAGAGCGGCTGCGGGGATCGGTACGGGAACATTGGGGATTACCGGGCGTGGCGGAAGGCCTCCCTCTTTGATCGCATCATAATATTCCTCCATTTCCACCCGAAACTTATCCAGCGTTGCCTGACGGGTGTCGGGCTTGAAATGGTCTACTTCGAGCCTTCCTTTCAAACTTTCCACGTATTGACCGTCGGGTAACGATGTCCTGATTCGAGGTGGGCGGTTAACGGTATTTATCGGGTTAAACCGATGAGTGTTCCGGCTCGAAGTGGCATAGGCGTTCGGGGAAGGCTCCAGCGTATCAGCGCTACTGAACGCTTGCAGGGGGCTGCCGTACGGCTGGTGCTTTTGTGCGTCGAAAGCGTACCACTTGCCCTTGATCTGCACCGCGCTGCCTTCGACCGTCTGCTCGCCCATCTGGAATGAGCCGGTGGCGGCTGCCTCATATCGATTACCAGCGGCGACGAGCTCCCGACTGTTCGCAGTGCCTTTGAGTGTCTTCAAGCCCTGGGTGGCAGCGTTTGCGCCGCTGATGGCGAGTTTGCCCGCGCCGACTGCCAAGTCGCCAAGACCGCTCAGCGGATTGAGTTCCGAGAGTGCGGTAACCCCGAAAATCTTGCTCAGCTTGAGGGCTTTGCTGGCCGCGCTGCTGGCAGTGCTCAGGGTTTTCCCGACCTTGGCGGCGACGCCCGCACCTGCCGTGAGAAAGCCAAACGCATCAAATGCCAGGTCAGAGAACCCGTCCTTATAGTTTCCGTTGCTCAAGTTGACGATGGCTGACCTGAGAGGGATAAGGTCGAGGAAAAAGTTACCGATGGTGTCGGCGACGGCTCTTCTATGCTCATCCGGAGTGGTCCCGGCGGCTTGATGCCTGATGGCATCCAGATCGAGCCCCTCGACGATTGAATCCGCGAGGTAGTCTGCCCGGAAGTTTTTGAACAGGTTGGGGTTGAAGCCCTCCCGCGGGTTCTCTTGCTTTATGTAGTCGCGCTTGGAATCGAAGGTGGAGAACTCTTCTATTCGGGTTACTTCGTTGGCGATCTTCTGGTCCTGGCGCGTGATGAGGGTGTTGCTGACTTTTCTGATGCTGCCTTTTTCGGTATCGAACTCATAGGTGGACGGCTTGTTCTGGTGTTTTGTGGTTACCAGTATTTTTTTGCTTGTATGGAAGAGAGTTTTGCCTGCGAATGGCGTCCAGCTGACTCTGTAGGATTTTTCTTGGTAGAAGTTCAGCTTGCCTAGCCGCAGGTTTTCTTTGTCCTCCGGTGGAAGGTTGGCGAGGGCATTCAAGATGGAATATTTCTTGACGGTTTTATAGTCGCTTATGGTCTGGCTTATGGCGTTGTCAAAGGTGACGGGGACGTTGACGCCGGGGTCCTGGGTAAAGGCGGCGAAGGCGTCAAGGTTGACACCGTGCGTGCCAGGTTTGAGTGTCCAGTCTGATGCCGTTATTTTCTCGCCCTGCATGGTCAGGTCCAGCATGGAATAAGGACCGCGAGGAGGGATCATTTTATTGGCGGTTTTGTTGGGTTTGAGCAAGACCTTCTCTTCAAAGGGCACGTCTTCGCCGAATTTTTCCTTGAGCGCGTCCAGCGCCATCTGCTTGCGACTGGGTACCGGGGCGTCAAGCAGGCCGGAAGCGTGTTTCAGCTTGCCCAATTGATAGTTGAACGCGTCCATGGCGGTATCAATGTCTGCCTTTTCGTAAAGCCTGTCGTCTTTCGCCTCAAGCACCCCGTTGACCAAGGCCCAATCCAACAGCGCCGCCGTTTGCGCTGACTCGGGAGCGGGCCCACTTGAATCAGCGGCGATCATCACCTTGGCAAAGCTCATATTCGCGACGCTTCCAGGAGACTTGGCTTCGACGGCGGCCGCCGCGATGCACAAGTTGGCCCAGGCCTGGCTGCCGTAGACCACGCTGTCGGGAATATCCTTGATCAGCAACTGCGGCGCCGCCCGCATCAACAGCAGGTGGGCACCCAGCGAGGCGTTGGCAGGTGAGGTTTTACCGGTATCAATCAAGTGTTGGTGCAGGCCGGCGACAATCGCCGAGGTGGGTTTGCCCCAATATTGGTTATGTGACAGGTCGAATCCGGCCACCTTGTTGCGGCGGGGTTGGGTGATGGACGCCTGATCCAGGTCGAGGTTGATGGCTGCCAGGACGTGATCATTCACACTGCTATCAGTCGAAATGCTCTCCAGCTTGTTCTGCAAGGCCTCTCCCAACGCTTGGCCGCGGGGGGCGCCGATGAGGGCTTCCAGTGCTTTGGCCGGATCGCTTGAGGTGTCGGCGGAGAGCGGCAGGTTGCTGTTCAGAAACTCCAGGAGTCCCCGTTGATGGCTAGCTTGCTGAAAACTACCGACATGCTCTCTGGCGGCTGTCAGCAATTCGCTTTGCTGGTGTGTGCTCAAGGGCAGGGGCCAAGACAAGGCACCGCCCAGATTTCCCCATGGATGGGGGTGTGAGCTTGCAAGCGATGCCCGCGCCAGGGTCAGCAGCTCGTCATGGGTGGTTGGCTCGGGCAGGCCATTAGCCTTGAGAAAGTTCGCAAGACTGACGGCGTTAGCACTATGAGGGGGATACGAAGAGCTGGGGGCGAGGTCCATCAGCCGGCTTCTCAGCGCAGACTGCACCGCCAAAAAAGGCGGGTTTGGCCCTACCACCGTGGCGACATCAGTGAGCTGCTGCGCCAGTGTTTGCCAGTTTTTTCGGTCGGCCAGCGCGGCCTTCAGGGCTTTCGGGCCATCGGGGGGCGGTGGGTCAGCCGCGGGATCCTCAACCTCCGTTGCGCTTTGCAATGTTTCATCGGGATAAGGCGGAATATCGGGGAGTGGTATCGGAGGTGGGGGAGGTGGCGGATAAGTAGTGGAGGAAAGAACAGAGTTGCTGACTATTGAGGTCATCGTGAACACCTTGAGGCACGCTCATTCAGGAATGCGCCTTTCAGGAAAACCTCCCTGCTTCCTGGACGCTCTTCCTGAGTGTCGGAAACAGGGGGCGGCTCCGCCTGGACAGTGTTCAAGTTGTCAGAAAATGTACGGATCACCGATCAGCGATGGTAATACCCCGGTCCGCCGTCGTAGTAGCGATGGTCATGCCAACCGCCGCCGCCGTGGGGGAAAATAATGCAGCCGCTCATGCTCAACATGATCAGCAAGGGAATCAGCAGTGTGATTCGACGAAGCATTTCAAAATCCTCTAGGGTACTCACAGGTTCAATCAGGCGTTGGGCAAGCCAAAGTTTTTCATCGCCTGTAACATGAGACCCCGCCGACCCCAATCCATCCCCGCCAATGGGTATGTGCTTGGTGTGGCAGTCGATACAAAGTGGATACAATTTTTTAGCTTCAGGAACCCGTCATGACCCAAAAGCAACGTTTGAAATACTCGATTCTGATCTCCCTGGTGGTGCTGGGGACGATGTTTGGCCTGTCCTACCTGCAGAACAATGGGGTCATCAGCGAAAAGACGTTCCAGTACATCGCGATTGCCGTAGCGGTCACCGTGGTGGTGATCAACGGTGTGATGCGCCGCAAGGTCAAGCCTAACCTCTGAGTCAGGCCCGGCCTTCCAGGACTTTGGCAGCCTGCTCGTGCAGGCTGTAGCTCTTGTCGGCGTTCAGGGTAATCACGCCTTCGGTGCACAGGCGCTTGAGCACCTCCCGCACGCTGAGAAACGACAACGGAATGCCCAGCTCCAGCAAATGGCTGTGCACGCCGCGCACGCCGAGGGTGCGCTGGTTGTCGGCGGCCGTCAGCAGGGCGTCGATGACCTTCAGCCGGATCAGGCTGGTGCGCAGGCCAAAACACTTGAGCAAATGACGAATGCGCTGGTTGCCATGTTCCGGCGCTTTGCCGAACGCTTGGTTACCGGAGCCAAAACCTCCGTCATGCATGGATGAGTGTCCTTCCGTGGGCAGTTGCGGGTTGTACATGCAAAAACTCCTTATCAGAGCCTGATCAGGAAAATGATGGCGCTCTTAGTTAATAAGACGTACGAGCAGCCGAAATCATGAAGCGCGGGATGTAGAAATTTTGTCGGTAACATCCTGGAGACATACCGGCATGTCCGAATAACCATCTGCGGCTGCTAAATTATTCCCGGTATTTACGTCTTAACTGAGGTGTTGGCGAAGCTGTCCCTCGTCACGGTGTTTTTAATTTGGCTGTGGAGTCTGCGTGATTATTTCCAACGGGTTGTTCAGGGTGTGCGTGGCTGGGGCGTTGCTGGGGCTGAGTGTTTCGGCCACGGCGCGGGTGCAGGAGCAGCAGACCACCGCCGAGATTCGGCGTACCAGCTTTGGTGTCCCGCATATCCGCGCCAACGATGAGCGCGGCCTGGGGTTTGGCATCGGTTATGCCTATGCCCAGGACAACCTGTGCCTGCTGGCCAATGAAGTGGTGACGGTCAACGGCGAGCGCGCCAAGTACTTTGGCCCCGAGCAGGCGACCCAGGAAGGGCGCAATAACCTGACCAACGACGTGTTCTTCACCTGGCTGAACACACCCGAGGCCGTTGCGGCATTCTGGAAGGCGCAACCCCCGGCAATGCAGCAGCGCATTGAAGGGTATGTCGCCGGCTACAACCGTTACCTCAAGAAGCGTACCGCCCAAGGCTTGCCGGCGCAGTGCCAGGCGGCCTGGGTACGGCCGATCACGGCTGAAGACCTGGTCAAGGTGACTCGCCGGCTGCTGGTGGAAGGTGGCGTCGGGCAGTTTGCCGAAGCGCTGGTGGGCGCCACGCCGCCCAATGCCGTCGCCCAGGTGGATGCCAAGGCATTTGAGGTCGCAGCAGCCAATCAACAGCGTTTTGCCCTCGACCGCGGCAGCAACGCCGTCGCCGTCGGCCGCGACCGTTCGTTCAATGGTCGCGGCATGCTGCTGGCCAACCCGCATTTTCCATGGATTGGCGGCATGCGCTTCTACGAGATGCACCTGACCATTCCCGGCCAGCTGGATGTAATGGGCGCCGCCTTGCCGGGCCTGCCGGTGATCAATATCGGTTTCAACCAGCACGTGGCCTGGACGCACACCGTGGATACGTCCAAGCACTTCACCCTGTACCGCCTGACCCTGGACCCGAAAGACCCGACCCGCTATCTGCTGGATGGCAAATCCGTGCCCATGGATAAAACCAGCATCAAGGTGCAGGTCAAAGCCGCCGACGGCAGCACCAAGGAAGAGTCCCGCACGGTCTACAGCTCGCAGTTCGGCCCGGTGGTGCAGTGGCCGGGCAAGCTGGACTGGGACAACAAATACGCCTTCAGCCTGCGAGACGCCAACCTGGGCAACGACCGCGTTCTGCAACAGTGGTACGCGATGAACCGCGCCGCCAACCTCAAGGAGCTGCAAGACTCGGTGCACACCCTGCAAGGCATCCCGTGGGTCAACACCCTGGCGGCGGACGACCAGGGCCAGAGCCTGTACATGAACCTGTCGGTGGTACCGAACGTCAGCGCGAAAAAACTCGCGCAGTGCAGTGATCCCCGGGTTGGCCTGCAATTCATCATGCTCGACGGCTCCCGCAGCGCCTGCGCCTGGGATATAGACCCGCGTGCCGCCCAGGCCGGAATCTTCCCGGCCGATCACCTGCCGCAACTGCAGCGCACCGACTACGTGCAGCACTCCAATGACTCGGCGTGGATGGCCAACCCCAAGGCGCCGCTGACCGGATTCTCGCCGGTGATCAGCCAGGAGAAAATCGGCCTGGGCCCACGTGCCCGTTTCGCCTTGCAGCGCTTGCAGGAACTCGACAAGCAGCCGATCAAGGCCGCCGACTTGCAGAAGATGGTCATGGACAACCAGGTGTATCTTGCCAGCCAAGTCATGCCGGACCTGCTCAAGTACTGCGCGGGCGCCGACGCCGCCGTGAAGTCCGTGTGCGACAGCCTGAAAAGCTGGGACCAACGCGCCAACCTCGACAGCGGCCTGGGCTTGGTGCACTTCATCAATCTCGCGGAGCAACTGGCGCAAGCGCCCGACGCATGGAAGGTGGGTTTCGACCCGGCACAACCACTAACCACGCCTCGTGGATTGGCAATTGAACGCGCAGGCGTGGCCAATGCCCTGCATGAAGCGATGCTTGCCTCAGCCGCCGACGTTGCGAAACGCGGGCTGACCGCCGACAGCCGCTGGGGTGACATACAGGTCTCGGGCCAGACCCCGATCCACGGCGGGCCGCAAGAGCTGGGCGTGTATAACGCCATGCAAAGCGTGCCAAGGGCTGACGGCAAGCGCGAAGTCGTCAGCGGCAGCAGCTACTTGCAGATCGTGACCTTCGACGAGAAGGGCCCCAATGCCGAAGGCGTACTGGCGTTCTCCCTGTCCAGCGACCCGGCGTCGAAATACTACAAGGACCAGACCCAGGCGTTTTCCGAGAAAAAACTCAGCCCACTGCCGTTTACCGAACAGCAGATCAAGGCGGACCCGCAGTACCAATTGCAGGTTATCCGTGACAAGGAAGAAGCCGGGCGGTAGGGTAGCCCACCGGGAAACGAAGCCCCTTGAGAGAATATTTTTTGAAATCAAGGGGTTGCAAGCCCTGGCAAATGAGTACATAATTGCGCCCATCGAACGCACTGAAGCATTAAAAACTTCAATGTTTTCAATGAGATAGAGTAGAGGCAAGCTTCACATAGCCCACTCAAGTTTGTATGCGGTTAATGTCGGTTGTAAGGCATTGATCGTTTGAGGCCGAGTAGCAAAATGGTTATGCAGCGGATTGCAAATCCGCCTACGCCGGTTCGATTCCGACCTCGGCCTCCACTCTTAAAAACCCCGTAGATTAACGTCTACGGGGTTTTTTATTGCCTGCGATTTGGTCATTGCTTCCGCAATTTTTCGGATCGCTTCCGCAACCTTGCCTTTTTTCGGGAAATTCAAGACACCGTTATTGCTGTGCTTCTCCTCGATTGGACGTGGGATTATGCTCGAGACTAAGGAGCATCAGCGTCCACCAACAGCCAAAAGCAGTCATTCAATGCTCTACAAAATTAGAGCCGATTCGCCCCATCTCAACTACCGCGCTAATTCCGGGGAGAGTGGGCATGGAAAACATGCGCTCACCCATCCGACAAAGACCGGTACGCAAAGCATGAGCCTCCAATCTGTCCGGCCCCTCAAAGATGGCTGGCAAGCCAAGAAGAGTGTTTACTGCCAGTCCAGAATCAAAACAGGCATTAATTCAGCTTCCTTACTGCTCTCAACAGCACTGCTACTGCTGTATATCACTGATCACAATCTGCGAACTCCCCTCGATCCTTCTGACTTCTACAGTCATGCACCCATGCTCGCCTTTGACCAAGTAAAGGTACTGATGAAAACCTGGTTCAGTGTCACTTTTATAATATGTGAACCGCTTCAGCAATGTTAAGGAAGCGACATTGCCTATCTGAGTAGCGATCTGTTGGTTTGAGCGTAAATACTCTTGAAGCGCAATATTAGCCTCATCCTTTGCCTCGTAGTACCTCAGCACAAATCCTGCGATCACGACGATCAACACTATCGCAATTAGAGGCCTGATTTTTTTGAATCTCGGGCTTTTTAAACTACGCATACCCACCCCCTAAGAATTGTTATAACCACCAAATTCTACGTTTATATTAGTACCCCAACGTCCGCCCCAATTCACTGCGTTAGGATCAATAGAAAATACGACCGATGGACTGCCAAAGCGACCACCTACTTTGTTCGTGATGGCGTTGCCTGTCGCCCCCTTGTAGGAAATGCCTGCCGTTAGAGGGCCGACGTCTATCACCACCAAGAGGGGGCATTTGGTGAGGCTTTGAAATCAAAAGATTTTAGGTTAACAAGTAGTGAGTGATCCCTAACCAAGATAACTCCTTCGTGAAATATCACACTCGCTTGCCAGTTGAAATTTTCAAGATAGTAGACGCATAGACTGTCGCAACTTTTCATAAAAGCACATTCATTGAGGGCAATTCTTTTAATTAGATCGTCAGTTATTGGGAGTCGTTGAGTGCATCTGCCGATAATTCCGTCGGAGTAAGTTGTAACGGATATTGCATTGACTGCAGTGGGCGAATGAACGTCAAAACCCATTATGCTGTTGGCACTTGAGTCCGGATAAAGCCAAACAACCAACTCAAGTGGTGTTTGACTCGCAAATTCGGAAAGCAATTGGATTTGCCTATCAAAGCTGCTTTCTGAAATGTAAAGCACATCATCTATTTTACTTGTCATTGTCAGTATGTCGTCATCGGTCTCCATGAGTCGAGCATAGACGGTAATGCAACATATGTTTTACGGGGCACATCTTTACTACTGGAATCGGTCGCCGGGGGCGAGCGGCCCCTCTTGGCCGTTTTCTGCCTGTCGTACGGGTAGCAATGGGTCATTTCGTAGGCTTCACAATTTCACCGACTCGCCGATATACCTTCTTGGTCATTTCCTCTGTGGAGTGAACTAGTAGGGGGCTCGCTTGCGTCAGCTCGATCTCACTAGCAGCTTTTGGCCGGATATCCTAGAACTCGAACTGACTAATGCTCGTTGCCAGCGCAGGATCACCATCATCTGATGCTTTGATTGCTGCCTTCTCTCGTGCGTAGTTCCGCCGATTACGCAACATCTGCTGGCTCATCCGAAGTCCAGACGCGTTTGTTATCAACGTTGACGTGCGGATTCCATTGACGGCTCTGCGTTCTTGCAGGTCGTCGATAAAGCTACTCAGGCCGGATTGAATTCCGGCATCCTCCAAACGAAGATGGAGACGTTTTTCGGTCTTGCCCTGACCAATCAGCAAAAAACCATTGTTCCAAGTCGGTGGCTGCAATCTTGAGCACATCGGCGGGACGTTGACCGGTCAGGTAGGCCAGATCCATCGCGTCCTTGAGCTCCTGTACCGCCTCCGCATATACCGCGTTCCATACGGTTTCACCGGCATAATAGTCCCGTGGCTTTTCCTTGTTGCGGCGAACGCCAAAGCAAGAGTTTGCTTTTTCAGTCAGTCCCATTCGCGTGCAATGGTAAATGCATGTACGTCAGGGCCATTGCGCGCTGATAGGTTGGATCAGCGCCGTCCCGTTGTTCCGCACATTGCCCACGGCAGTATCTACCCTGAACCATTCGAAGGCCTCGGCTGGTTCGCCTTGGTGGAGCACCATCTGCTCGGCGCGCTCCTTGGGTGTGGCCGGGTCCAACCATTCCCGGGCGAGGTCAGGCGTCAGCACCACGGGGCGTCGGTCGTGGATGTCTACCATGCCGCCAGCGCTGTCGGCGGTGATAATCACGAAGCCATCCTGATCGCCAGGTCCTTGATCACTGTCGGGCAATTGGCCAACGGCTGCGCACAGCACGGGCGCTCCATCTCGCCGGCGTATCAGGTAGGGCTGCTTCTTCGTCCCGCCTTCGTCCACCCACTCAAACCAGTTATCGATGGGCGTGATTGCCCGGTGCGGCCAGATCGCGCGGAAGAACGGGCCGTGGGCCACCTTTTCGACGCGGGCATTGATCGGCGCGGCGCGATCCTTGGCCCAGTGTGGACGCCATCCCCAGCGCACCCTGTCGGCGTGAAGCAGTTCGCTCTGCAGGTGGAGTAGGGCGACTTTGGTTGAAGGCGCCACGTTGTAGCGCTCCAGCGGCAGCTCACCCACGGAACTCACAAGCGCATTGGGCATGCTCAGCGCTGCAACGAAGTCGTGAATCCCGCTGTACTGGGAAAGTCTTCCGCACATGGTCAAAACCTCTGAGGTTCAACTCAAGGTTAGTTGTTGATCGTGGTTTGGCTCAGCCGAGCTGGATTGGCATGAGGTCTTTTCGGTAGAAACGCTACCGAATGACCGGATTTATGACCTCGTAATTCCGCTGAAGGCGTCTGGGCGCAGCCCCTGGGATAGACGGGACTGATTTGATCAGCCCCCATACTGCGTTAGTGCGGTTTTAAACAATCCAACGCCTGATCTGCCAAAGTTCTGGCCATGTCGATCAGGTGCACGGTGGAACGCGCCATATCGCGGTTTTCTCCAGATGATCCCTGCACAGAACCCTCAGCCGTTGCGGCTGCACAACGCAGCAATTCAGAGATTTGGGCGATTGCGTCTTCAAAGCTGACGTCTTGGTGAACGGTAAATATTGGGTGGGAGACGGGATCGGGTTGGAGGTAGTGACTCAAGGCGCGATCAAAGGCTTCGCGGTCCCGGGTGGTACGAGGTGGGTCTGGAACGATCTTGTCCATGCATAAGCTCCTACTGAGGGGGGAGCCATCCTGGTGTCGGTCTCACTCGACAAAAGGTGGCAGCTATGTGCAGGGTGAGAATACCGGACAGTAGGACTCCGGCCAGACCGAAGTCTGCCCGCACACAGCCGCCATAGAGCATGCTACAGACGGTAGTGGCGCTTGGCGCCTACTGGTTCCGGATTCTCACACCCGATCGCTGATATGCAGCGACGAAGCGAAGACTAGCCAGTGATTCCAGCGGGCACAAGGCCGAAGGATTCTCTAGGAAACGTCCCGCAAGTTAAAGCGATTTGCCTTGCTGGCCCTTAAAAAACCGAGAAGATTTTAAACAGTGGAAGCGATTTTTATTGGGCTTGGAAAAGTGGCGGCACTGACTATTTACCGCCGGTAATGCGCGCCATAAACAGCCGCGTCAGCCTGGCAATCTGTTCAGTTTTCTCATCCAGTGCGAAATGCCCCGCATCCAGAACATGAACCTCTGCACCCGGTACATCATCCTTGTAACGCATGGCCCCCGGCACAATGAACGACGGGTCGTATTTCCCCCACATGACCAACATGGGCGGTTGATGGTCTTTCAACCATTGCTGCCATTTTGGGTAAGAGGCGACGTTGTTTTGGTAGTCCAGTAACAACGCCGACTGTATCGCCCGCTGGCCCGGGCGGGACAATGCGGCAAACTCGTCTTCCCAGGCATCAGGGTTGTAACGCTCGGGATGAGGACTGGTGCCCAAGTGGCGCTGCTTCGTGCCTTCGTATCCGATGAACGCATCGACTTGCTCGGGGTGTTCGGAAGGGGCCTTCCAATACTTGGCGATGTTCGCCCACTTGGCTCCCAGGCCTTCGTTATAGGCGTTGGCATTCTGGATGATGATGCCGTGCAGTTTTTGCGGCGCATTGAGGATCATCCGGAAGCCTATCGGGCCGCCGTAGTCCTGCATGAACAGGGTGTACTCATCGATGCGCAATTGCGTGAGCAGCTTGCTCATGGTGTCGGCCAGATGGTCAAACGTGTAGGCGTAGGTCGCCACAGAGGGTGCGTCGCTTCTGCCGAACCCAGGGTAGTCGGGTGCGATCACGTGATACCGATCAGCAAGCAGCGGTATCAACGAGTCCCACATGCGCGACGAAGAAGGGTAGCCATGGAGCAGCACAAGGGTCGGCGCGCCTTTGGGGCCGGCCTCACGATAGAAAACCTTCACGCTTTCCACGCTGGTCCAGTGATAGCCAGTGGACTCGGTGGTGTAGGGGATGGAGGGCACCGGTTCGGCAGCGTATGTCGGTTCGGTCATCGAGAGCGTCGTCATAAGTGCTCCTAGGGTGCAAAAGGTCGCGATGTTCATTGAGGCCTGGGCTCTGATTTGCGCATTTCCCGGCGAAATGCAGCTGGGATCAGAGTGGACGTATCCGAGAATGGGCACCATTGGCCCAATGACCATTTTTCATTAGAATCGGGCCAATCTTGATCAGGCCAGCCGCCGTGAAAAAAAGTGTGAGCGTTGCAGTCATCGCGTTTAACCGCATCAGCCCCTTTCACCTGTCCGTGCCCTGCCTGGTGTTTGGTAAAGATCGCAGAGTGGGGGATTCGCCTTGGTTCGATCTGGTGGTCTGTGCGGGCGAGGAGGGCGTGCTGGTTACCAACGCCGGTTTCGCCATCCACTGCGACCATGGTCTGGATCAGGTGGCCGGGGCCGATATCGTGATTGTTCCAAGCTGGCGGGATGTCACCGAAACGCCGCCGACAGCACTCCTCGAAACGCTTCAGGCTGCTTATGCAAGAGGCGCGCTGGTCGTCGGCCTGTGTCTGGGGGCGTTCGTGCTTGCTCATGCGGGGCTGCTGAGCGACAAGCGGGCAACCACGCACTGGGCTTGGGCGGCGCATCTGGCGCGAGATTTCCCACGCATCGAAGTAGACCCCAAAGTGCTCTATGTCGAGGTGGAGCAAATCCTGACCTCGGCGGGCGTGGCCGCGGGGCTCGATTGCTGTATCCACATCGTCAGGCGCATTTATGGGCGGGGAGTTGCCAACGCATTGGCGCGACAGCTGCTTGTTTCCCCACATCGGGACGGCGGCCAGGCTCAGTTCATCAGTCAGCCTGTTCCTCAAGGCGCAAGCGACCAGCGCCTCGGCCAGTTGCTGGATTGGCTTCGGGCAAACCTGGGCCAACCTTTGTCAATCGATCAAGTCGCGACGAGGCTGGCGATGAGTCGGCGTAGTTTCACTCGACACTTCAAGCAACTCACCGGCTCGACGTTTGGGAAGTGGCTTACGAACGAGCGAATCAAGGCAGCCCAACTGCAGCTAGAAACAACCGACCATAGCATTGAGACGATCGCCGGTTCCTGCGGGTTTGGTACAAGCCTGTCGTTACGTCAGCACTTTTTCTCGATCGTGGGCGTGAGCCCAACAACATACCGAAAGGCTTATCAACGATAGGCTTGGCAGAAAAATGGCCCGCAATCACGGGCCTTTCTCACAGGGCATTCCAACTTACTTGAACAGCCCGCCAATGGCGTTGATCGCATCCGCAGCCTTGTTCACGTTTTGCTGGCGTTGGGGATTGGTATCCACCTGCGCCTGAGCGTTGTAAGCGCTGTTGCTGCAGCTTTTGTTGGTTTGAGTCAGCGCTGCCTGGAACGCGGTCGCGCGCAGGGTATCGCCCTTGGCGTTGGCCGCATTGATATTCGTCTGCAGGTCGCGGATCTGTTGTTGGCAGTTGGCGTTATTGGCGTTGACGGTGTTGTTGCTGTTGCTGGCGCCACCCAGGGCAGATGACAGGGCGCCCGTGAGGGCTGACAGGTCGGCGGCTTGGGCGGTGAGGGTGAACAGGCTGAACAGGGCGGCGGCGGGTGCGAGTCTGGAAAGGCGCATGGCAAACCTCAATGTTTTATTGCCTGCGCAGATCCGGGGGCCCGAGCAAGCGCAGAACAATATCCGTATAGAAGTGAGCGCTCGGGTGCAGCGAAATATATTTGGTCAATTTTTGACCTTCAACAGCGAAACACCATAAATGTGAGTTGTTTCACGTTGTTTCTCGCACATTGATGGGTTTTTAAGACGAGCATCTACTCGAGACGAAGTACCAGGATGGCGACGCGCCGTGCTACGTCACTTGGCGCAGTACACGCCCGATAGCCGCACCAGCAGCGTCAATGCGACGATGGCCCAGCCAACGTTGAGTGCGACAAACATCCATTCTGGTGGATTTGCCCCCAGGAAAATCATCGAAGTAATCGTTAAAAAAACCACCAATAAACCAAGGGGAAGCCAGTACCAGAGATTCGCCTGGCGCTGATACTCCTCTGTCTTCAACGGGTTATCTTCAGGGAGCGTCATGTTCGTTCGGCCTCGGTAACGTGATGCTTCCTTGCCGGTGTTGAGCTCAAGAGGGCCATCCTGGGCAATGGGGCAGCGCGATGCAAGGGGCGCTCTCAGTTCCCATCAATCAGGCGCAACGCCAGTTCGGGGCTGAACGTGCCTGCCGCCGGGCCGCCGTGACAATCGGTTTTTGTCGAAGACGCCCCGTCCGAGTTGCCCGGAAGCTTGATCCATAGGGCAACCAACTGTGGCGAAAGCACTTGCGGTGTCATACCGATCTTGCGACCCGTGGGGTTGCACCAGTCACCAGGCGTTGCGCCGTTGCCGTTGCGGCTGGTGTCTACCGCGATGGCTTTTGTATAGGTGTATTCGCTTAACAGCCTGGCATTGATCGCGTCACCGTAACTGCGCACCTGGGCGAGGGTGTAGAAGTTGGCGATATTCAGGGCAAACCCGCGGGCTTGTTTTACACCGGCTGCATTCAACGTCTCGGCCATGGCGCCTGGGAATTTCCAGCCTGGATTGCCGGCGTCCAGATAAACATCCGCATGGTGTGCGCGCTGCTTGAGCCCCGACACGGCGTAATTGAACAGCTCCAGCCGCTCGGAGCGCTTGTCCTTGTCCAGGCACTGCATATCGGCCAGTGCATCCGGCTCCAGAATAACCACCGCAGGCTTGTCTCCAATACCGTTGATCAGTTGGTCTATCCAGGCCCGGTACGCTGTCGCATTCGGTGCGCCCCCTGCAGACGCGCCGCCGCTGCAGTCGCGATGGGGCAAGTTGTAGGCCACCAGGATCGGCGTTCTATCCGCGCCGGCAGCGGCCGATACGTAACGATTGACTCGAGCCGGGAGCGTGCCCGCAGCCTGGCTGGTGCCGGTCAGCCACAGGGCACTGGGCACCTCGGCGATGGTTGAGCGGATACTTGCAGTGGCAGGCGTATCGGGGTGCTGCTGGACCCACTGTGCGGCGGTGGACTGCGGGTTGACGTAGAACCCATCACTCGCCTGGGCAGCAGGCAGCATCGACAGGCAGATAAACCCGGCGGCAAGGGTGGCGATCTTTAGCACGCTCTGCACCAGTAAGAGGGGCGGGTGGCCAAGGTAAGTCGGCTCGCCGCTGACGTCACGTGAACCCTGATGAATATTGTCTGCCGGTAAGCCTTCCGAATGAATGGACCCCGCTCCGGCACATAAGCGTATGGTGGGTGTTAAACACGTTTATTGAGGTACCCACCATGGACGATAAACTCGGCATCCGCCTGAAGGAAGAACGCAAGATCCTGGGGCTCTCCCAACAGGAGTTTGGTGCGATTGGCGGTGTGGGTGCGAATGCTCAGGTGCACTACGAAAGTGGCGCGCGGGCGCCCAAGACCGATTACCTGATTGCTCTCCGGCATAAAGGCGTGGACGTGCTTTACGTGTTGACGGGGGAGAGGGCGGTTATCAACCAGGCCACCCTGAGTGACAAGGAGACGTTGATCATCAACCACTACCGCACGCTGGACGGGCTGGATCAGGATGCGATTGCGCAGATCACTTCCTCGTTGTCTGACAGCTAGCAACGAGGAAGTCCCGGATTTGCTTCGCGCCAGGCTAGAAGCTGTCGGTCGTCCTGAAGCTGCCGCCGCCTGTACTGCCTGACGTCGAAAAGCTGGCTGTGTTGTTATTGCTGCTTTCGACGGTGGCGACGCCTAGGACGACAGGGCTGATCGATGCGCTGACATAGCCTCGCGTCGCCCCTGCCGCTACCTGGCTGCGGCGCACGATTTTAAGGCCCCGGCTTAGCACATCCACAACCTGGCCAAGGGTTGCGCCCTGGGTCATGTAGCTCTCTACCAGACGCTCGAAGTCAGTCGACAGGTCAAAGTAAACATCGCGGCCGGTAAAGGCATCGTTGCGAACTTTGCGCTCCAGGTCTTTGGCACGCTGGTAGCTGCTCTGGTGCACCACGGCTTCTTCCTGGGTCTGCGCCAGTTGCTGTACCACCGCTTTCAAGCGCAGGTTCAGGGTTTGCAGCTGCTCGACGATCAGGTCGTCGGCGTCGCCCGGGGTGTGGCTGGCCAGGTCGATCAATTCGCAAATGCTCTGGGTTTTCAACTGGTCAGTGAGCAACTGCCGAGCGCGTTGGTACTGCGGGTCTTCGTTGCGTGAGTAGCTGCCGAGTTTTTCCTGGATGGCATTGGCCTGGCGCTTGGCGTTGTCGACCACGCGTTGAAGGGTATCGAGCTCGGGTTGTATTGAGGCCTGTCCGTGCTGGTCACGTGCCTGAGCGAGTTGCGCATCGACACTTGCGCTCAAGGTGCTGATCAGGGCGATGCGCTCGGCCTGCAAGGCCTCGTTTCGCTCACCAAGGGCGATCAGGCTCAGCTCGTTCTTACGGTTGGCGAGGTAGTTCACCTTGGTCGCCAGCCAGTTGTCCATCCAGCGGTTCAGACGGTTGCGTCGGTATTGGTCGGTGCCGAAGGCGTGTCCGCGCAGGTAGACGTAGACCAGGTTGGTATCAAAGGTCGGACGCTTCAGTGCGCACTCCTGGCGCAGGTCTTCATAACCGCTGACGTGTTCTCGGTGGGCAGCCTGGGCCAGGTCCAGTTGCTCGACCTGGCGGGCGTAGTCAGGGTTTTGCTCCAGGGATTGCCGGGCTTGCTGGTCGAGGGTGTCGGCTCGCGCTTGCAATTTTTCCTTGCCCGCCAGCGCCTGGGCCACGGCCTGCTCAGCGTCGCGTAGTTGCTGGTGGAGCAGGTCCTGGGACTGTTGGCGCAGGTTCAGGGCGACGGCGACTTGCTCGTTCTGCGTGTTGCCCTGGTCCAGGTGCAGGGCCGCGATTTTACCCAGGCGCTGGGTAATGTCCTGCTCCAGCGCCAGTTGCTCGCCGAGCAGTTCAGACAGGTGTTGCTCGGCCGTGCGCATCATCAATTCGGCGTTGCGGGAGTTACGTTCGGTGATGCCGATCAGGGTGTCAGGCGTCATGTCTTCACCACTCCAATATCGTTTCGAGCGGGTCGGTGGTCCGTTGGCTCAAATAGGTGACTTCCATCCTGCCGGCTGGCTTGCGGCCGACTACTCGGTTGGTCAGGTGGCCGTCGTCGAGTTTGTCGGCCTTGACCTTCAGGTATTCGGCCTGCGGTACCCGCACAGCGAACTGGCTGGCCCAGGCGCCGGTGCCGGTCTCACTGCTGACGGTGGGCAGCAGCACCGGCCTGTCCGACAGGTCGACGGCTTCAACAACCAAATACCAGCTCTTGCCCTGGGTCGAACCAGGATTGGAATTACACAGCGCCTTGTCGTAGCAGCGCTCGACACCGGACGGCGTGCCGGGTCGGTCGACAACCCGAATGGTCACCTCCTTGGGGATCAGTTCGGTGTTGGCACGCAGGGCCCTGAGTTGGCCGCCGGCTTTTTCGATCTCGAATTTCCCGATGAGGTCTTTGATCATGACCAATTCGGCCTGCATGCCCCGCGTCGCTTTACTGTCGGCGGCGGGCAGGTGAATGTCGGCGACCTTGCGGGTCAACTCGTTGAGCTGATCGGTCATCGGCTGGACTGCCTTGACCTTGGCTAAAAACGCCTCAAGCACGCCGATCTGCTCACTGGCGTAATCGACCCCGGAGGTATCGACCATGGCCAGGGCATGTTCGGCCTTGGTATTCAGGCGGGGCAGGGCGCTGAACAGGTCGCCGCCCTCAATATAGGCCGGGTCCTGTTGCACGGCGCTCAGGCGAGCCTTCAGGTGGGCGATGTCTGATTGTTTTTGTGCCGCGCTCGTCTCGACGGCGATGGCCGCTCTTTGAGCTTCTTGGATTTCGTGTCTGGCGACCATCACCCGGCTGCATTGCACCACCAGCAAGGTGACCGCGATGAGTTGGATGACGAGTATGCCGCGATGCCGCCTGAGCAGTACGTTGCTCCAGAAACGGTCAAGCGCACTCAGTTCCGGGGCCTCGAACACCAGGCGTTTGGAAAAGAATTCGCGCACGCCCTGGTCGATCTGCGCTTCGGTAAATTGAATGCCGTTGTTCTGGTAATACTCGCGGATGCGCGCCGCCACTTCGGCACGGCGTTGGGGCAGGCTCAAGTCCTTTTCCACCGCCATCTGCTGGTGGCGCAGTTGATCCACCAGCGCCATCGCGCCGAGTTGCTCGGAGAGAAGAATGTCGCTCATCAAGCGGCCTTTGTCAGCAATGCGGCGAACTTGCGTTTGGCCTCTTCGACGGCTTCGGCGATGTCACGGGACGCGTTGCTGGATTCAGCGCGGTAGGTTTCCGTCAGGCCGTGCATGTCAGTCTGGAAGCTCAGGGTGGCTTCGGCCAGGGCGCGCACCGAGTCGACCTTGATGGTGGAGCCATAGCTGGCCTTGACCGCCGCTTCCAATTGGGTGTTGCCGGTGCTGCCCAGGGCTTCAAGGCCCTTGCTGATGCCGTCGGTGGTGGCATTCAGCGTGTTGGTGGCTTCGGCCAGGCCACTGTTACTGGTGAACGATACCGCGAGGCCGGTCAACACCACTTCGTTGGTGGAGAAGAACGAGACCATGCGCTGGTATTGGCGCTCCTTGATCACATGCACCTGGTTGATCCGGGCGAAGACCATTTCGGCCGTGTTGTAGCCGACCTTGAGGTCATCGGCGATGTCCTTGACGATCTGGTAGCGCTTGTCTTCGTCCTGCAGCGCGCGTACGGCTTCATCGCGACGCAACTCCAGGGCCGCGCGTTCGGCCGGCGCCAGGGTTTCGGCAGCCGTAACTTGGGCGTTGGCTTCGTTCAAGGCCTGGGTACGCTGCTCCAGGACCTGGCCGGCCAGGGCAAGCACTTGTTGGGCATCGACCTCGGCCGCCTTCATGGCCATGCGGAAGTCCAGGTAGGCTTCCAGAATCACCGTTTCCCGGGAGATCTGGTCATTGGCCGACTTGCACACCTGCAGGTAGTTTTCACGGATCTCGCTGAAGCGGCTGGGGATCGAGCCACGACGCAGGTTCATCCAGCTCAGCTTGAGCTTCTCCAGCGTATCCAGGCGCCCGTCATCCATCCAGCCGGCCATGGCGGCGGCGTCTTCGCGAATCGAGGTGAAGCTCTGGGTGATGTCCATGAAGCGTGTGGAGATATCCATGCCGGCAATCTGTTCGCGAACCACGCTGTTGAAGGTGGTCGACTGTTGCAGCACGGCAGCGATAGCAGTGACTTTGGCGGTGTCGTACTGGGCAACGCGGTCCAGCAATACCAGTACCGGTGCGTCTGGAACCGGCTGCAGAAGATTGATGCCCAGGGTCCGCAGGCCCGTCAGCGCGCGGTCGAGGTAGTTGCTCATCGAGTGTCCTTTCAGGATGTGTTCAGCACAGGGTGCAGAGGAGGGCGCAAGTATACCGATCAATGAAGGCAAACCAATGGCAGTTTGGTTCGAAGGCGCTTGTTGGGGGGCTGACGAAGTGTATGCCTGTATCTACCCGTAGCTGTACGGGGCGCAGGCTGGCGCAACGTTCTACTGTCACGGCCACAGTACTCGTTCGGATGTCGCGCCATGCTTATGTCTTCAAGCCTGTTGTCAGCCTTTGCGCTGTTCGCCTTTGTGTCCTCAATCACCCCAGGTCCCAATAACACCATGTTGCTGGCGTCCGGGGTGAACTTCGGTTTTATTCGCTCGATTCCCCATGCACTGGGGATCAGCATTGGCTTTATGTTGTTGGTGATCGCCGTGGGCTTGGGGCTGGGTGAGGTATTCAAGGCGTTGCCGTGGGCCTACACCGTATTGCGCTATGTGGGGGCGGCGTATTTGCTGTACCTGGCGTGGAAGATTGCAACCTCCAGCGCGATGTCCGATGACACCGATGACAAGCGCAAACCCATGACTTTTCTCGGCGCGGCGGCATTCCAGTGGGTCAACCCCAAGGCCTGGGTCATGGCGCTGGGCGCGATCACCACCTACACGCCTGCCGACGGTTATGTCACCAATGTGCTGTTGATTGCTGCGGTGTTTGCCTTGGTGAACCTGCCCAGCGTTTGTGTATGGGCCGGCTGTGGCAGCGGCTTGCGCAATGTATTGCGCGAGCCGCGCTGGTTGCGGGTGTTCAACTGGTCGATGGCGGGGTTGTTGGTGGTGTCGTTGTATCCGATGTTTTTTGCCGGCTGAAACTACCGCTGAACTTAGGCGGCGGGGTGTGGATGCTAGACCGGTGAGATGGTGGCAAGCAGACCAATCGCGATGGTCAGCGCAAGAAAACCGAACAGGAAAAATGCCATCTTAGCCATAAGGCCTCCGAAATGAACGGGCCGGCAGGACGGTTCCTGTCGGGCTCCACGGGCGTGTCGGGAGTGGGTGTATTGTCAGGCCAGGACGGGTTTCGTTACAGGGTCAGATGCAGAAGAAAAAAGCGTATCAGATGCCCTCAGGCGCCGCAGGTGCCGGATAACAAGGGGTGATGGTTTTCTAGGATCAGGCAATAAATAGCGGCTCAGTTCGGTCAAGGAACTAACCTTTTGTGCGCAGTATCGTATCCACGATCCCACAAAGGAGGTTGTTTATGAGCATTGGGGCGAGGTTAAAGGCAGAGCGTGTCAGGCTTGGCTATTCTCAAGCGGCGCTGGGCAAGGTCGGAGGCGTTGAGACCAATGCCCAGGGGCGTTATGAAAACGGTGTGCGTTTTCCACGGGCAGATTACCTGGCGGCGATTGCCAAGGTCGGTGTCGATGTGTTGTTTGTCATCACCGGCAATCGCGCTGAAAATGGCAATTCTGCCTCAGCCAAAGCGGCCGAAGCACTGGACAGCGCCACGGAGTGCCTGGAGAAGGCAAAAGAGTTGATTCACTGAAGCGGTTTTCATCGGGGCGAGTAGGCAAATGGGCAAAACATTGGCTGCGCTGTCGTTTTTGATGACCCTGGTTTGGGTTTCAGTGGTCATTGCCGTCATGACTTATTTTTCCTGATGCGCCTGGTGGCGAGTGCCGCAGGTGCCGAAGCGGTGGGTGCTGCTATTGCTCAGCACTGCGGCTGAAATCTGTAGATCACTGATCTGGCGAGCTTTTTTGTTTGCAGAGGAGCCGCTGGTTTGTTTGAAAAAGCCCGCGCCCGACCTTGCATCGAGGGGGCTGGATCTATATATTCCCTAGCCTGCTGCAACGCTCAAGGGCTTTTGAAGCTGCTTGGCTCGCTGTATAGCGCTACCGCCCGAATGGCGAAACTGGTAGACGCATGGGACTTAAAATCCCCCGCTCGTAAGGGCGTGCCGGTTCGATTCCGGCTTCGGGCACCACAATATTCAAGGACTTGCGTGATTTATCAGGCAGGTCCTTTTTTGTTTCCGCTTCGCAATTTCAAATGTTGCTTCTCAACTCACTTAGTTGGCGGACGCCAGTCAGGCTTTTTGCTGAGGTTTTTTAGTCTGGTTCGCACACGATGGATCTTAGGTAAACTCAAGGATGTAGTAGATGCGTAATACCTGGTTGCTCCTGCTTGTTTCGTCTATCACCCTTGCTGGTTGTGGCGGGATCCCCTCTGTTCCCTATGTCGATCCACCTCAGGACGACAATACGGCCCGAGTTCGTGTGATCACCAATTCTAATGTGTTTGGCGACAGCGTAACTGGCAGCTGTGCACCGGATACTCGCCACAAAATGGCTGAAGCGGGTCGCTTCTCAGAGGACGGGCAGCCGAGCATTAACTACCTTCAGTACCCACTTAAGCCGGCCAATCTTGGAATGCCGGGAAGGGTTTCACCCAAGCTTCAACAGTACATCGGAGCCGTTCGGATGGCCGAAGGCTTGTACACCGAGATTGTGGCTGAGTACCGCGTTAAAACA
Source organism: Pseudomonas sp. TH34 (assembly GCF_016650865.1). Taxonomy (NCBI): domain Bacteria; kingdom Pseudomonadati; phylum Pseudomonadota; class Gammaproteobacteria; order Pseudomonadales; family Pseudomonadaceae; genus Pseudomonas; species Pseudomonas sp. TH34. The sequence continues at coordinate 144,489 of NZ_JAEKFB010000034.1, read as the reverse complement.
GATGCACCCTTTCAGGTTGCGACATTAGGTGCGTCGGCCGGCAGTTACGGCAGCACTTACGCTATGTGCCCAGGCCAGGCGAAAGTATTCAAGCTGGAGCCCGGGAAAGACTACGAGATTCTGGTCGGACTCAGCAGCGTACCCAGCGCGGATGGAAAAGCGGTGATTATGTGCATGTTTGGCGTCGTCGAGCTTATCTCTGTTCCTAACCTGCCGATTGCATGGCCGAAAAAACTCGGGGGCACGGAGTCGCCACAGAAGCTTTGCAAGGGTTAAGTAGCAAGGCTCATATTGGTTACCCGGTTTCCATATCTAAGCCCAGCGCGATTGCTGGGCTTTTTCGTTTTTGGCGCCAGAAATAAGAAGCCCGGCGCTGGGCCGGGCTTCGATGTAATAGCGTCAGAAACTAACGATGCTTGTTCTTGTGTTTATGCTTGTTCTTGCCATTGTGCTTCTTGCCATCAGATCGATGATTGCTCTCATCGTCCGCCAGGTTGTTTCCTAGCGCGCCACCCGCGGCGCCGCCGAGACCTGCACCGATCGTCGAGCCCGTGGAGCCGCCGAGGCGATTACCAATAAGTGACCCGCCAGCTGATCCGATACCGCCACCTAACGCGGCTTCCGCTCTGTTGCCTCTTTGAGCGCCGACAGCACTGCCGGCAGCACCCCCTACGCCTGCGCCTACCGCCGCGCCCGTTGAACCGCCGAGCTGTTGACCTACGATATTGCCAAGTGCACCACCAACGCCGCCTCCAAGAGCGGCGGTGCCATCTCCGGCTGCCATTGCGCCTTGCGAAATGAGGACACCCAGAACCAGGGCGGGTAGTGTCATTTTCATTTTTTGAACCTCTATGGGTTGTCAGCAGGCGCTCACGGTTTAAAGCACGCCTGGCATTAGGACTGGAGTGAAAGTTTGTAGTTCTCTAAGGGCAGGGCCTGCGGGCGAATGGTTGTAACAAGATATGCCGTGATGGGTCTGGCTGCAGTTGGCAGGTACAGGGCTGACAATATGACGGGAAGCTGGCAAGCATCATAGAGATCGTTACTCTAGGGTGCAGATCCAACGGTGATTCTGCCGATATGGCGCTTATGTCGGCCGGCCTAGCATGAGGAGATCCTATGTCCACTTCCACGCTCACTCCGCGCGTCTTCAGTACGCCCCGTCATACGACGCATTATGTAGAGCAGGGGCCTGCCGATGGGCCATTGATGATGTTCCTGCACGGTTGGCCTGAGCTCAGTTTGATCTGGCGTGCGCAGATGGAAGCGTTCGCTGCCCAGGGCTGGCACTGCGTCGCACCCGACATGCGCGGTTATGGTGGTTCCTCTGCGCCAGCCGCCATCGATGCGTACACGATTGAAAACATCGTGGCAGACATGGCAGAACTTCATGACCATCTCGGCGGAATGCCCGCAATCTGGGTAGGCCACGATTGGGGCAGCGTTGTGGCGGGTGAATTGGTCGCTCATGAACCTCAGCGCAGCCGCGGCGTGGTGCTGATTTCGGTCCCGTACTTCCCCTCCACGAACGCGTTGCCGACGCTGGTGCCGCTGGTTGACCGAGGGATTTATCCGGCGGACCAGTATCCAGACGGTCAATGGGACTATTACCGCTACTACAACACGCACTTTGCGTCCGCCGTCGCTGATCTTGATGCGGACAAAGCAGCCTCGCTGGCGTCGATCTATCGACAAGGAAACCCAGCGAGCATCGGCAAGGTTGCATCCAATGCAGAAGTGACCAGGAAAGGCGGCCGGTTTGGCGAAGCGCACCGAGCCCCACCCACCCAACCAGACCCCGCGCTTTGGCCCGAGGCGGACTTCGCTGTGCTGGTGCGGACGTTCGAAGAGCATGGTTTTGGCGCGCCCTGCGCTTGGTATCTGAACGACGATGCCAACATCGATTACGCCCACCGAGCGCCCAACGGTGGACGCCTGTCATTGCCCGTACTGTTTGTGAACGGCGATTACGACCAGATGAATACCATCAAGGGCAATCAGCTGGGCGATCCAATGCGTGCGGCCTGCGCAGATCTCAGCGTGACGAGCGTGTCTGGCGGGCACTGGCTTCCAGTGGAGTGCAAGGCAGAGCTCGTTGAGGCCATAAGTACCTGGCTACAAAGTAGAGAGCTGCGTAATTGATCTTCCTTTGGTGTCTTTGAGATCCCTATACCCCTGCTTATGGTGGCCGGGTTGTTCGCAGTGTCTAACGGAACGTATGATCGCCACGAGTGCCCTCATCCGGGCGCTGAGAGACTCACACCCTTTGAAGGACATGAGCATGGAAAAGCACTTCGGTAATTCAGGCCTGTTCAAGGCTGCTTCGTATCACTGCAACACGCTCCTGGACAGCGGCATCGCTCGCTGGGAGCTGAAAAATATTGCGTTGAATACGAAGGAGTTTTTGATATGTCCAAAGAACTACTCGGAGTTTCTGCTCTAGGGTTGATGGTGCTCGGTGAGTTTTGTGCAATCTACAGTGAGGTGGTGACCGCCAAGCTTGCCCAGACAGGGACTAGCTCCTGGGAAGGGTTCGTCATTCCCGTTGTGCTTATGTGTTTTGCCGGGCTCTGTCTGCTGGGTGCGTATTGGCTGGGGTATGTGGCTGTCGGTGATATCTGGATCGTCACCGTGGTCTCAGTCACCTCTTTGCTGCTGCTTGAACCCGTGGTGGTCTGGTCGCTGTTCCATGAGGCACCAGGGCGTGGTGCACTCATCGGGTTCGTCCTGGGAGCCTTGGGTATGCTTTCCACTGTACTGCTTTAACTCAGCCCTCTGGCCTGGCGATCAAGCGCCGGGCCAGTTCACCGCCACTGGGTTCCGTGCAACCCTTAGTGATTTTGTAATTCATCCTCGGAGCAGCGAGCCCATGTCAAACACCGCTGGCATGTTTACCCGTCAGTTCTTTCACGGCACCCGGGCCGATCTGGAACCGGGCGATCTGATCCGCGTCGGCTACCCCTCCAATTTCACGCAGGGTAAACCACTGTCGTGGGTCTACTTCGCGGGCACCCTGGATGCCGCCATCTGGGGCGCTGAGCTGGCGCTTGGCAGTGAGCGGGAACGGATTTATGTCGTTGAGCCAACGGGGCCAATCATGGATGATCCCAACGTGACGGATAAGAAATTTCCCGGCAACCCCACGCTGTCCTATCGCTCCGGCGATCCGTTGCGGGTGGTGGCTGAGGTGACGAAGTGGCAAGGACATCCGCCTGAGCGGTTGCAGCAGATGAAGGACAACCTCGCCCGTTTAAAGGCCGAGGGTCGCGATGTGATCATCGACTGATATAGATTGCCCAGTGGTTTTCTTCAATTGTTCCAGCAGGTGCCCCCATGCAGCATTCTCCTCCTGAAGGCTTACCCACCTATCGGATTCTGACAGGCAAGGACGATGCCTCCTTCTGTCACCGCGTCTCTGAGGCCCTTGCTCTGGGCTACCAGCTTTATGGTTCGCCAGCGGCAACTTTTAACGGCGAATACGTTGTCGTGGCACAGGCCGTCGTTTGGAATCCCGATAACTAGCCGGTCTCAGTGAGCGACGCGCGAGGTGGAGTCACGACGACTCAGCCATGAACAGGGACGGACATTGCCGGTGATCAATTCAGCCTTGCGGGTATGGTGTGCAGTCAGTGTGCTGTGCATCGCCTCCTTTACCATGGTGACTTCCGAGTTCGCCCCCATTGGTTTGCTGTCGCAAATATCCGCCGACCTGGATCAAGCCCCGTCTACCGTCGGGCTGACCGTAACGCTATACGCCTGGATCGGGGCGGTCAGCGGCTTGCTATCCAACTGGTTGAACCGCCGGGTTCCCCGCAAGGCGCTGCTGATTGCGTTGATGTTGATACTGGCCTTATCAAACGGCCTGGCAGCGTTATCCCCTGAATTTTCCTCTCTGCTCGGTGCCCGCGCCGTCGGCGCATTGGCCCATGGCGTGTTCTGGGCCATCGTGGCAGCCACCGCCGCGCATATCGTGCCGTCGCACCGCGTGGGACTGGCCACCTCGATTGTGCTGGGCGGCATCACGATCGCCACGGTCATGGGCGTACCGCTGATTAATCTGGTGGGCCAATACGATGGTTGGCGCACGGCTTTTGTGTGCCTCGCCGTGATGTGTGTCGCCAGCGCCGGTGCGATCGCCCTGGTGCTGCCTTCCCTGCATATTCCCTCGCTGGCCAAAGGTCTGGGCTTTGCGGTGGTGCTGCGGCGCAAGGACCTCTTGATCACCTACGTCATCACGGGCCTGACGGCGGCCGCGCATTTTGGCGCCTACACCTTTGTCGAGCCGTTTATTGGCCAGGTGCCTGGAATTACCTCGTACATGATTGCGGTGTTGCTGTTTGCCTTCGGGGCCTCGGGTTTCCTGGGCAACCTCTTGAGTGCGCTGTTGATTGATCGCTACTTGAAAGCGTTCATTTTGCTGGCGTTGGTTGCGATGGCATTGGCGTTGGTGACCTTGGGTATTTATGGTCCGCCACTCGGGCTCGTGTCCGTGGTTATCCTGCTGGTGGTCTGGGGCGTGGCCATTTCCGCTTTGTTTACCGGTCTGCAGACGTGGGTCTTGAGGATCGCCGGTGATCACATGGTGCCTGCGACCGCCATCCACACAGCTGTGCTCAACAGCGCGATCGGGCTGGGTGTGATTATCGGTGGCGGTGCGCTGGATGTGGCGGGGTTCAAGGGGGCGATGCTGTCGGCCAGCGTAGTGATCGTCCCGGCCATTATCCTGATGATTGCCGCAGGACTTCGCGCCCGGGCAGAGCCGGTTTTTTCGTAAAGCGGGAGCGCTCTGGCGAAACACTCCTGTCAGGAACTGACGCAGGCTTGAACTAAGGTGAGCTCTCTCACTCCCGCCAGGTCAAATAATGAAATTCTCGTCTGTTCGTCTCGTTACCAACCACTTTGAACGGCTCGTTCAGTTCTATCAAAACCTCACGACTGTCGAGCCAAGGCATCTGGCTGAGGGGTTCGCTGAAATTCACCTCGACGGCGTGGTCCTGGCCATAGCCGATGAACGCCTGATCCGCCTTCATAACGATGGATTGGCAGTCGCCGCCAGCAACCGTTCGGCGATCCTGGAATTTCAAGTGGATGATGTCGAGGCCGTCCTGCTGCGTATCGGTCGCGCAGACGTGGTGATGCCGGTGACGGTCATGCCATGGGGCAACACTTCGGTATTGCTGCGTGATCCTGATGGAAGCCTGGTTAACGTCTTTTCGAGGCCTTGGCGCTGAATCGGTTCATCGTTGTAGCCAAGTTCAGTAAGGTCGATAACGCGTTAAAGTAATCGGCTAAAGCGCCGATCAGTTAAGATCTATACCGGAATTGGATATTTGACATGATCACTAACGTCAGCAGTCTTGCTTCTGTGCCCACCAGTCCAAGCTCCGCCAGTGTCAGTGATGGCTCCAAGACGCAAGCTTCCGGCACCTCGGGCCCCGGCCCGACCACCGATACCAAAAGTGCTTCCGGCGCAGGGGCCGGCCAGGCCGCATCGACGTCGCAGGAGTCCGACACCGTCAAGGAGCTGAAAAAGCAAATTGCGGAGTTGCAAAAGCAACTTCAAGAGCAGCAGCAAAACATGCAAAAGGCACAGGCCAGCAATCAAAGCGCAGACGCCAAGGCGGCCGCCGTGGCAGCAGCCCAGACGCAGATTGCCGCAACGGCAGCAGCGTTGCAGTCTGCTTCCTCGGCTTTGTTGCAGGCGCTGACTTCTGAAGGTGGAAGCGGTACCGGTTCACTCGTCAGTGCCACCGCCTGACAGGCAGATTTTGTTTTCCACGAGGAACATTCGTGTACCCGCGCGCCATTCTGTTCGACCTGGATAACACACTGACGCATCGCGCCTTGAGTATCCGACGCTACGCCGAACGGTTCCTGGCTGAGTTCGGCGAGCACATCAGGCCCGCGACGCTGGACGACATCACGCACCTGATTTTGCGGGAAGACAGCGGCGGCTATCTTTCCCCGCAGTCCGCATTCTCTTCGATCCGCGAAGCTGTAGGCCACACCCTTGCCAACCAACTGCCGTGGCGAGTGCCGCAGCCGGCTGAGGTCCTGGTCGAGCACTGGGTCAGCCATTTTCCGGCCGCAGCCGTGCCAATGCCGGGCGCTGCAGCGTTGATTCAGGCGCTGGAGCACAGACACATCAAGGTCGGGATTGTTTCCAATGGCGCCGAGCACTCGCGAAGGAAAACCATCGCTGCATTGCCCTTCGCTCAGTCGGTTGGTACCGTTGTCAGTTCGCAAGCGTTCGGGACAGCCAAACCTGCACGGGAAATCTTCCATGAGGCGGCTGCACGGTTAGGCGTTCTTCCCGAGCACTGCTGGTTTGTCGGTGATCACCCTCTAAACGACTACCAAGGGGCAAAAGCCGCCGGGATGTACGCTGTATGGTTTCAGGGGTTTCATCAATGGCCCGCAGGCCTTGCTCCCGCGCAAGACACTATAAAATCGCTCGACGAGCTACCCGCTCTGATCGCAAAGCGATAGCCAGCATAACGCCGGATAATTAGCCTCACTTCGCAAACCAAACGTCAACGGAACTGCGTTTATGAAATACAGCTGGATCGCACTTGTCTTACTGCTTTGTGCCTGCACGAGCGGCCCCAACCACCAGGAGCAACTGGTAGAGAAGCGCTTATGGGAATATCAGTTGCTCACTCACCTCAACCACTTCAAGTCCTACCCTGAAGACGCTCGCCTGCAAAGGCTGACCGGCATGGTCAGAGTGGCCTTTGTCGTCGACGCCAAAGGCAACCTGATACGCCACAAAATCGTCAGCCACACAGGCTCGGATCTTTTCGTCGGGGCAGTGGAGGCATTTATTCCGGCGGCCTCGCCAGTGCCTGCGCCCCCGCCCTCAATGCTGCGTAAAGGCGAAGTTGAAGTGGTGGCGCCCTTTGTATTCTGCATGGAGCAGGGCGCTTGCACCGGCTCACCGCCGCAGCGAATCTAGCGACAACCTGCGGCCAAATGACAGGCAAAGAAAAGCCCGCGATGGGGGTCGCGGGCTTAAAGGTTTTCACCAGGAGCTGAGATGACCATAGGTGCCCGACTGTGAAAGGTGTGTGAAAGGACAGCACATCGCACCGGCTGTTGGATATTTCGAGCCCCGGCATTTGCCGGGGCTTTTTCGTATGCGGGGCTGCAACTCTTTACGGGAACAAGTGTTCAGAAATGCAGTCATAGCGATGTGCCATCTCGGCCAGTCAGAAAGGAATCAACTGATGTCCATTGTGGGTAAAGCATCGCTCGCTGTTGTCGCTTCGTTGTTGATAGGTGCAATGGCACCGTCAGTTCAGGCGGCGAGTCCCGCTCGGTGGGGGGATTTCGGTGCGTCGGCCGGTAACAGACTCACCGCGAGCAGTTCGGGCGCAGGTGGCGAATATTTCCTGCATCCGTCGGATATTTCGGTAGGTGACATTCAGGCCATGCGCGACGCGCTCAAGCGCAATGACAGCGAAATGCAAAGTCTGGAAAGCAAGCTGGAAGGCCAGGCACGCGCCCTTGAAGACCTGAAGAAAAACACCGGCTCAAGTTCCAGCTCCAGTGACGGCCAGCTGTCCGAGCTCAAGCGCACCGTATCCGATCAGAAAAACACCATCGATAAGCTCAAGAGCGAGATTGAAGACCTCAAGCGCAATTCAAGTTCCAGCTCAAACTCCAGCTCCAGCGAACTGTCCAGCCTCAAAAGCACCGTCAGTGATCAGAAGCGCAGCCTTGAAGACCTCAAGCGCAGTGTCGACAACCTCAGCAGCAAGGTGAAGTAACAGAGGGGGGCCGTGGCCTTTGCCGGGCAGGAGCAGATTTTGCAGCTTGAAGCGCACGCCTGTGCGACGCCCGGTAGGTTACACCGCTTTACCCGGGTGTATGGTAGACCGGTCAAACACCTGGATTATCTCTGGAGAGAGAGGTGACTATGAGCACTCCCATGCTGAACAAGCTGCATCTCAACGGCTATGACATCGTGCAGGTCAACAGCGGCCCGTGGCGGGTCTGTACCAAGGCCGACCGCCTGGCATCCTTTGGCTCCCGTGAGCAGGCACTGGCGTACGCCGCAGCGCTGCCGGGGTACAAGGCGCGGTCGAGGCCGGTGGCCAATGATGCTTGAACCCTCAATAGCCTCGGTCAGTCCGGGGCTTTTTATTGGGTCTCGCTTGAGCAATACATAAACGGTGGCGAGGGAGCTTGCTCCCGCTGGAGTGCGAAGCGCTCCCAGGATTTGGGGCCTCTGCGCAGCCCAACGGGAGCAAGCTCCCTCGCCACACAGCGGATATTTTGGGATGATTCGCAGCTGATTAGCCCGTAGGAACCTGTCATGTCCCTGGCAACCTTATTTCTGTTCGTCATGATGAGCGCCGCGATTATCGCGATTCCCGGCCCGACGGTTCTGTTGGCCCTGCAAAATGGTTCGCGCCATGGATTGCAGGCGGCGTTCTGGGGCATGGCCGGGGCGGTGGTGGCCGACGCCTTGCTGGTGACGGCGGTGGCGTGTGGCCTGGGTTTGCTGCTCGCGGCCAGCGAAGGGCTGTTTCAGGCACTGAAATGGATCGGTTCGGCGTACCTCATCTGGATCGGCTGGCAGATGTTGCGATCACCCCAGGCGGCGTTGCCGTCGGTGGGCGAAGGTGAGGACGGCGGCACCCGCTCGGCGAGTATTTTCACCCGCAGTTTCCTGGTGGCGATTTCCAATCCCAAGGCATTGTTGTTCATGTCGGCATTCCTGCCGCAATTTGTCGACAGCACCCAAGCACAACTGCCGCAGTACGCGTGCCTGTTGTTAGCACTCTGCGTGCTGAACGTCAGCATCATGATGTTCTATGCGGTATGCGGGGCACGCTTGCTTAGTCGCCTGCGGCCCGCACACTTGCAGCACTTCAACCGTGGGGCGGGTGGGTTGTTGATGACGATGGGGGTGCTGTTGGCCGCTTACCGTCGTGCCCCGGCTGCTTAACCTAAACGAATGGCTGGCCGTGGAACCCGCGTGGCAGGCGCTGACGGCCTGGCAGGTCGGTCAGGCGCTGGGTCCAGGCACTGCGCCAGTCACCGGCGGCATGGGCGGTTTTGGACTTGCGCGCGGCACGCCGAGCGGCGTTACGTTGGGTGCGACGGGCTTCCTTGAATACTTCGGTGTTACGGCAGGTACGGCACTTGACCCGTTTCAGCTCGGTGCTGGAGGGGAGGTTGTTGCCGTGATGACCGCAGGCAAGATGCCCGGCGACCTTGAAGTGAATGACCATGTAAGCGTCTCCTTCTTGGGGGATGCGTCGCATCGGTAATCTGCTGATGCGCGCGGGCAGGGCGGGGCAGCCATTGGCTGGTTTTCACCGCTCTGTCTTTTATGACAGTTTGCTGTCACAGGCGTTCGTTTGTGCGGGTTGGCAACGCTGTTCGTGACGCGCCTGCTCGTTTACTCTCCAGGCACACACACAATGTGAATGGAGTGGAAGATGAGTCATCAAGAGTCCCAGGAAGGCGGCTGCCGTTGTGATCGGGTACGTTTTACCGTGACCGAAAAACCGCTGATCACCATGGCGTGCCATTGCACCGGGTGCCAGAAGATGTCATCCAGCGCGTTCTCGCTGAGCGCGCTGATCCCCAGCCACGGATTCACCATCACCCAGGGCAACCCGGTGATCGGCGGACTGCATGGCGTCGACCGCCACTACTGCTGCCCCCACTGCATGAGTTGGATGTTTTCCCGCCCCAATGGCGTGGAAGATCTGATCAACCTGCGCCCCACCATGCTGGATGATGCCAGCGGTTATGTGCCATTCATTGAAACCTGGACCAGTGAAAAGCTGCCGTGGGCGACTACCCCGGCGCAGCACAGCTTTGCGCAGCTCCCGGAGAGGGAGAATTTCCCCGCGCTGATACAGGCGTATGCCGAGTACAGCGGCGGTTGAACTAGTCCATCAGCGCCAGCAGGTCGGTGTCGCCCACGTCGCGCCCGGCCTGCGTCAGCAGGGTTGTCACCTGTCCCCGGTGGTGGGTCTGGTGATTGAAGAAGTGCACGAGCAGTGCATGAAAATTCTTGTTCATCGGTGTGCCCGCCATGTTGTGGTACTGCAGGGGCTGATCCAGCTCCGGCTCGCTGATGGATTGCACCCAGTCGATGATGATCTGGTCGAGCCAGGCACGATGGGCCGACAGTTCACGGATATCGGCGAAGGCCAGTTGATTCAGGCGTGGCGGCAACGCCAAAGCGCTTAGCGGTGCCAGCGCGGCAAAGCCTGCCGGATGCTCGGCGAAACGCTTGAGCCAGACGCGGTCACCCAGGGCGAGGTGGTTCAGCGTGCCAAGGATCGAACCGAAGAACGCACCACGGTCGGCAATCAGGTCCTCGTCGCTCAGGCCATTGGCAGCGTCGTACACCTTGCGGTTCATCCACTGGTTGTAGGTCGCCATCAGGGCGATATGCTCGGTACGGGTCATGTCGGGGCTTCCTCCGGGTGCGATGGCGCCATGATAAAGCGTGCCTGCCGGGCGGTCATGGTGTTCTGGCGCAGCGGGTCTATTGTTGTTGATCTGGAACTCTGCGCCCTGGGAGGGTGACACCATGAATACCGGCGATCTTCTGGAACAATTGCTGCGAGCGGGCCAAGCCTCAACGAGCCAGCAGGGCGGCTCCGCACCGGCGGCTCAAGGCGGGCTGGGTGGTTTGGGCGGGCTGCTGGGCGGTTTGCTGGGCAGCGGCGGTGCTTCGGCTTCAGGCGGTGGCGGCCTCGGTGGTTTGCTCGGTGGACTGGGCGGCATGCTCGGCGGAACCCGTGCGGCGCCGCAAGGGCGCACCGGCGGCACCAACTACGCGGCGCTGGCTTCCCTGGGCATGATGGCGTTCCAGGCCTATCAGGCCTGGCAGCGGCAACAGGCATCGGCGCCGCAGCAGGCGTTGCAAACGGTTGACCAGCTGTCCGGCGCGCAGGTCGAAGAACACAGCCATGCCGTGCTGCGCGCGTTGATCGCGGCAGCCAAGGCAGATGGTGAGATTGATGAGCGTGAGCAGCAGATGATCTCGGCCGAGATCGGCAAGCACACCGATGACCCGCAATTGCAGGCGTGGCTGGATACCGAGGTGGCCAAGCCGCTGAATGCGGCGGATTTTGCCGAGTTTGCCGGGGACCCGGCGGTGGCATCCGAGGTGTACCTGGTCAGTGTGCTGCTGGTGGATGACCAGCAGGACGCGGAGCGCAATTACCTGGATGAACTGGCGGCGCAGCTGAAGATTGATCCTGCGTTGCAGGTGCATCTGGAGCAGCAGGCCAAGGGCCAGGTTTAAATCACTATTGACTGTCATACCAAACCTGTGGCGAAGGAGCTTTGCGCAGCAGACCCAAAACAATCGACCGTGTGCTTTCAGATAGAAATCGGTCGCAGGTTTCAGGGCCGCTTCGCGCCCCAGCGGGAGCAAGCTCCCTCGCCACAGATTGATGATCGTCTGCGGATTAGAACCGCAACGTGGCCCCCGTCGTGAGCCATTGATGCTGATCCCCGATCAAACTGCGCCCTACCACCAGGTCCACATCCACATTCTTGCCGATATGCACCCTCGGCCCTGCCTGCCACGCCTGGTCGCCACCTTGCTGGCCGTAACGTTCGGCGATCAGTGTCAGCGAGTCCATCACGCTGTATTCAAACCCGGTACCCCAGGTCGGTCGATGGGTTTGGTCGCCGTCGTTATAGGCGTGGCTCCAGCCTGCGTTGAAGTTCAGCCGCAGGGCTTCCATGGGCTGCCAGGTGAATGGCACATTCAAATCTGCGCCATCAAACGAATGTTGACGGTTCAATGCGTAGTGCACACCGGCAGACGCGCCCAGTTCCAGGCCCAGGTCTTCCCGGGTCCATAACTGGGCCTTGAGTTGCGGATTCACTTGGGTTTCCCCATCGCCATCATGATTGGCCCGAGACACAGCGGCGGTCCATTGCAGCCAGGGAATGGCGGCGGTGGTGCAAGCGGGCGAAAGGGTTTCGCTGTGGGTAGAGCCGTCGTGCCGATTGGCGGTGAACCAGGCGTCGACATTGCATTCGCCCGGGGCGTTGATTGCGCCGTCGTCGACCACATAGGAACCGCCGGCCGCATAGGCATTCGACATCAGGCTGAGCACCAGCACGACGCCAAGCGTCGCGCCGACAAAAATCAGGTTGCGCCGCACCGCCCGACGCTTGGAAGCGGGCAGGGGATGGAAGGTTACGTGGGTGCTGCGGTTGCGGTATTTGGTGAAACCGTCAGGGGTGTGCTTCTTGTACATGGTGAACCTCGATCAACAGCCGGTGGCGTGTCCCGACCGGACTTGGCAGGGACGCGCCGTGATTCAAATAAAAAAAGGTGTGCAGCTGGGTACCGCTACAACGGGGTTCTTCGTTCATGTCTGGATGCTCCAATAAAGGTTGATTCAGCTGTCTACGGTCAGCACATGAATGCCACTGGCCTTGGCCTGGCTCACCAGCTCCAAGGTGTCGTCGCCGCCGGGCAGTGCGATGATCACGTCGGGGCGGCTGTCCGTGAGCATGAACTGGTTGCGGTGACGCTCGGCTTGCTTGCCATGGCGTTGCCAGTTGGGTGGGTAACGCACCACATCCACCCCCGTTTCCCGGGCCCAGTCCTCCACTTCGCTGCCCAGGAACTGACTGCCGCCGTGGATCAACACCTGCACCGGGCGCAGGCGGTGGTAGGCGTCCAGCACCTGGCGGGACATTTTTGTATCGGCGTAATGACGACCTGCACAGATCAAGACGCGCATGGTGATGTTTCCTTGTATTGCGTATTGCCATTTATCGACGCGGGCGCAGCAAGCGGATGCACGTGCTGTTCAAGCTGCTGGAGAAACCCAGCATGAAGCGCATTTCCACGGCGCTGAGCACGTTGCGCGCGTAGAGCCGCACGCCCAGCACCATCACCGTCTTGGCGGCTTGGGCGAGGGCGAATACCAATACGGCGCGTGCGGCGTTGTCGAGGTAGCTGATGAGTCGGGCCATTGTCTGTCTCCGCGGACGCTGACTATCCATCGATAGCCAGCGTTTTCAGGGGCGGTTGATCAGTACCACTGCTTGAAGCGGCGGATGTAGAGGGTTTTCATCAGTTGAGCCACGCAGCAGTAGGCGACCAGAGTGCCCACCAGCCATGGGAAGTACGCCAGTGGCAGCGGCTCCAGGCCCACCATCGCGCCCAGCGGCGAGAACGGTACGTAGATGCCCAGGCCGATCACGATGCAGGTCATCATCATCACCGGCCATGCGGCGTTGCTCTGGAAGAACGGGATCTTGCGGGTGCGCAGCATGTGCACCACCAACGTCTGCGAGAGCAGCCCCTCGATGAACCAGCCGGACTGGAACAGGGTCTGCATTTCCACGCTGTTGGCCGAGAACACGTACCACATCAGGGCAAAGGTGGTCATGTCGAAGATCGACGAGGTCGGCCCGATCCAGATCATGAAACGGCCAATGTTTTTCGCGTCCCACTTGCGTGGCTTGGCCAAGTATTCCTTGTCCATCTTGTCCCACGGCAAGGCCAGCTGGGAGATGTCGTACATCAGGTTCTGCAGCAGCAGGTGGATCGACAGCATCGGCAGGAACGGGATGAACGCACTGGCCACCAGCACCGAGAACACGTTGCCGAAGTTGGAGCTGGCGGTCATGTTCAGGTACTTCATGATATTGCCGAAGGTCTCGCGGCCTTTCAGCACGCCTTCTTCCAGCACCATCAGGCTCTTTTCCAGCAGGATGATGTCGGCAGACTCCTTGGCGATGTCCGTCGCGCTGTCCACCGAGATACCCACGTCGGCATCCCGCAGGGCCGGTGCATCGTTGATGCCGTCGCCGAGGAAGCCCACGGTGTGGCCGTTGGACTGCAAGGTCTTGAGCACCCGCGACTTCTGCAGAGGCGTCAGCTTGGCGAAGACTGTGCGTTCCTCAACCCGTAGTTTGAGGGTGGCGTCGTCCATCGCTTCGATTTCCACACCCAGCAACGGTACGCCAGGCTCCAGGCCGACCTGACGGCAGATCTTGCTGGTGACGATGGCGTTGTCGCCGGTCAGCACTTTGACCGCTACGCCGATCTCGCGCAGGGCAGCAATCGCCGGGCCTGCGGTTTCCTTTGGTGGATCAAGGAAGGTCAGGAAACCACGGATCACCAAGTTGCGCTCATCGGCCGTGGTGTACTGCTTGCGTGCGAGGGCCTTGGGAATGTTGCGGGTGGCCAGCACCAGTACCCGGAAGCCGTCTTCGTTGTAGTCCTGGGCAATCGCCAGCAACTCGTTGCGACGACGATCATCCAGCTCGACGGCAACGTCACCTTCCATCACGTGGGTGGAAATGCTCAGCATCTCCTCGACCGCGCCCTTGCACACCAGCAGGTGATCGTTTTGCGCGTCCTTGACCACTATCGACAGGCGACGGCGGATAAAGTCGAACGGCAGTTCATCCACCTTGCTGTAGGCGAACGGTATCTGGAACTTCGGGTTCTGCTCCGAGAACTGGACGACCGCCTGATCCATCAGGTTCTTCATGCCGCTTTGGTGATGGCTGTTCAGCCAGGCCAGGGTCAGCACCGAATCATCACGGTTGCCGAAGGCGTTGACGTGGTGCTCGAGGATGATCTTGTCCTGGGTCAGGGTGCCGGTCTTGTCGGTGCACAACACGTCCATCGAACCGAAGTTCTGGATCGCGTTGAGGCGCTTGACCACCACCTTGCGCTTGGCCATGGCGGTTGCACCCTTGGCCAGGTTGGCGCTGACGATCATCGGCAGCATTTCCGGGGTCAGGCCCACCGCAACGGCCAGGGCGAACAGCAGGGCATCGCTCCAGTCACCCTTGGAGAAGCCGTTGAGGAAGAACACGATCGGCGTCATCACCAGCATGAAGCGGATCAGCAGCCAGCTGACGCTGTTCACCCCACGGTCAAACGCGGTTTGCACCCGGGAGCCGACAATCGCTTTGGCCAGGGAGCCAAAGTAGGTGCGCGGGCCGGTGGCAACCACCACGGCTTGCGCCCGGCCACTGACGACGTTGGTGCCCATGAAGCAAATGTTCGGCAGGTCCAGCAGGTTGCCTTGGTCCGCGGCTGTGGAAGTAGCGGATTTTTGCGTGACGTCCCCGAGGGTGTCGTACTTCTCCACCGGCAAGGCTTCGCCGGTGAGCACGGCCTGGCTGATGAACAGGTCACGGGACTCGATCAGGCGGATGTCGGCCGGGATCATGTCGCCGGCAGACAGTTGCACGATATCGCCAGCCACCAGGTCGCGCATCGGCACTTCCCGCAGGGTTGGCTTGGAGCCCACTTGCTCACGGCGCAGCACTGTGGCGGTGGTGCGCACCATGGCCTTCAAGGCTTCGGCGGACTTGGCCGAACGGTGTTCCTGCCAGAACCGCAGCAGGCTGCTGAGCATGACCATGGTCATGATAATGATGACCTTGGTCAGATCGGCTTCTTCACCGGCCTGCAGTGGCAGCCAGTAGTCAGTGACGAAGCTGATGGCGCCCAGGGTCAGCAGCACATAGATGAACGGGTTGTTCAGGGCCTGGAGCAATTGCACGATGGCGTGAGGCGGCTTGTCGTGAGCCACCTCGTTGTAGCCTTCACGTTGCAGGCGAGCAGAGGCATCCAGTTCGGTCAGGCCATCCTTGGTTGCCCGGACATTGGCGAGGGTTGCCGAGAGGCCGTTCTGGGCTTCGCGGGCGGCACGCATCGACAGTTTGGTGTCGGTGTCCGTGCCGTTTTTCTTGTGCAGTTTCGGGTTTTTTACTGCGCTCATTGTGTGTACTCCTGTCGCCAATTTTTCGACAAAACATACCCGGTACTTACCTGATGACAGGCGAGCGAAAGCATGCCGAGTCGCTGACTTCGCGATCGGTTTAAATAAAGTGTTGAGTAACTTTCTATGGGCCCGCTAACAGCGCGTTAGTTAACTAGCGCGCAGCGGGCTACTACTGGCTTCGTCCATAGAGAACTCCAGCTAAATAATTAACGGATAATCAGAAAGTTGCTGTTTCCAGCCGGCTTACGCCGTGCGAGCGTCCACATAGAGGCTTAGCATCAGGCTCGCTTGCGCGACCAGGCTGGAAACGTTCCGTCTCTGTGGGTCTTGAGGGTCGGCGTGATCCCATTGCTGGACCAGATGGCCGGTGGTGGGGCAGATACGCCAGTGGGCCCGGGGAGTCGGGCACACGCGGGGGGATGAGGTCACAAAGGTGCTGCGGGTAGGGGAAAAGCCTACGGGCTCGCGGCACAATTTGGCACGCAGGGCGGCAGCCAGCGTACGCAGATCAGGCAAAACAATCAGTTGAAAGGTCATAACACACCTCGGGACCGGACTGGCATCCGGTGAGGCAGTTACGTTGGAGCGTCAGGCTCTAGCGCAGCTTACTCGGCCGGAAAGGCGAGTCCCGTCATTTTTTCTGGGTTTGGTGCCCGATTTGCCGTATTCACGGTGATCGGACAGCGACTAGATACTGTGTCCATTGGCTTCTTTTGTGAGGTTGAAAAATGGCCCTGAGTTGCAGGCACGGGGAATTTACTCAGGCAGTTGCCGGATGTCAACGGTTAATGACTTAATTTGTTACTGGTTCAGAGTTTGTTCAGATAGATGGTGGAGGGGGAAGTTGCTGTGGTTAGTGTGCTAATTGATAAATGATCTGTGCCTGTTGGATGGGTGGGGTACATATCCGTTATTTGTGTCATGGCTGATATTGGTTCCGCTCTTACAGCGGCTCACTTTTGAAAAGCGCAAAAGTAAGCAAAACGCTCTTGCCCCACCACTCGGCACCTCGCTAATGCTCGGTGTGCCCTCACTCCGGCTTTGGACCGTGGGCCTCCGCGATGGGCCATCCTTGGCCCAGCGCGGCTAACCCGGCGTCCTGCCGGGTTACCCACGCTCCAAAGCCTGCGTTCGGCCAGCGTGGTTTAACGGGGCGCCTAAGATCAAAATCAAGATCAACAGCAAGAGCACAGCGGCCTACCGGCCGGCTTGAGTGTTTAGAAGCAACAGCAACAGCAAAATCAAAAGCTAAAGCGGGCACGGTCAACTGTGGGAGCTGGCTTGCCTGCGATGGCATCGCCTCGGTGCATCTGGAAGACCGAGGTGTCTGCATCGCAGGCAAGCCCACAGAAAAGCAGAGCTGCATCAGCTTCAGATTTGGCTTTCGCTCTGGATCTTGCCTTTGCTTTTAACACTCAAGCCGGCCGGGAGGCCGCTGTGCTCTTGCTTTTGATCTTGATCTGACTGCCCCAATAAGCCCGAGGCCGAACGCAGGCAGTGCGGAGCGGGTAAACCGGCAGGACGCCGGTTTAGCCGCGCCGGGCCATGGATGGCCCGTCGCGGCGGCCCGCGGAGCAGTGCCGGAGTGAGGGAACACCGAGCCTAGGCGAGGTGCCGACAGGCGGGGCAGAGCCCTTTGCTTACTTTGGGGCTTTTCCAAAGTGAGCCGCTGTAAGAGCGGAACCATAGGTGGCCGTTACCTAAATAACGGATATGTACTCAATCACCCACCCTCAAATCGCCCGCAAAGCCAGAACCGCCAGATACAGCAGCACCACACCGCAAGCGCCATAGCTAACCCTCTGCCACATAGGCGACGCATTCTGGCGCAACAGGTTGACCAACGCCGCAATCAAAAAGCACGAAAGCACCGACGCCACCATGAACCCCGCAAAAAACATCAGCGTCTGCCCATGGCTCGGCGTCGCCCCAACTATCCCCGACAGCGCGCTGCCCAAGGCCCCCCAATAAACAATGTTCTTCGGATTGGCCAGGGAAATCGCTGCCCCCACCATCAGCGCATTCTGCCCGGACCTGGCCGGCGCACTGTCGGATTCCGGCAGCCGCCAGGCATCCATCAAGCTGCGCACCCCGAGCCACGCCAGATACAACCCGCACACCGCCGTCAGCGGCACCCGCACCGACTCATGCTGGATCAACAACGCCATGCCGGTCAGCCCAATCACCGCCCACACGGCATCGCCCACCAACGAGCCAATCTGCACCAACAACGCAGGCGTAAACCCGTGCAATAGCCCACGGCGCAGGGTTTCCGCCAGCACCGCCCCCGGAGACAGGCAAAACACAAAACCGAACACCAGCGCTGAAAAAAAGATCGTCAACATGCCTGCCTTCCTTCAATGGATGGCCGGTAGTTTGGGGGAGGGTGGAGAGTTCGTCTTGAACCAGATTGCGCTTTTCAGCCCTTGAGCACGCTTTGATAGCGCCCCGGCGTAATGCCGTAGGCCGCACGAAAATGCCGGTTCAGATGGCTCTGATCGGCGAATCCGAGGGCGTGGGCCACTTGCGACGCCGCCACGCCTGAGCGCAACAGCCCTTTGGCGCGACGAGTGCGCAGTTGCATCGCCCACTGGCGAGGACTCAGTCCGGTTTCTTTCTGGAAAGCTCGCAGCAGATGGAATTTCGATAGGCCCAGCTCGTCGCCGAGAGTCTCGAGGGCAACCGCCTGGTGCAGGTTTTCCGCCAGCAACTCCTGAGCCTTGATCACCAGCCCGCGACCCACCGCCGTGCTGCCAGGCAGGCGCACGCCACTGCAACTGACCACCTCGCCGAGCAGCACCACCAAGGCTTCCTCACTCAGCTCCCGGGCGATCGCATCGGCACTCAGCGAACCTTCAATCGCACCGGCCAGTTTCATCGCCAGCTCCGGTTGGAAGCACAGCGAACGGTCGAACTCCAGGTGTGCCAGACCCAGGTCAGCCGCCAATTGATCGGCAGTCGCATACAGGCTGACAAACCGCCACGGCTGCCCCTCGGCCGCGCCGCCGCCCTGAATCTGCCCTGGGTTGTACAAGGTGATGCTGCCGGGGCCGGCTTCGAACGTCCGGCGGTCCAGCCACACCTGTTCCTCGCCGAGCAGGTTGACGCCGATCACGCATTCATCATGGCTGTGGCGGGCAAACGTCAGGCCGGTGCACGATGTGCTGCTGACTTCGTAGTTGCCCAGCCAGGCGTGCTGCATGGAACTCATTGAGGGGGCTCGCAGTGACGGTTGCCCGCGAGCATACGCCGGAAGAGGGCTTCAGATCGACTACTCGCCAGGCTCTTCGGTTACAACGCGGCGATGCGATCAAGCTCGGCCTTGAGTTCGATGGGGTTCAGCCTGGCGAACGGAATCTCGAAAAAAGCCCGGCAGCGCCGTTCAATGATTGCCAGCGTGGCGCGGAACGCGGCGTCGACCTGGGCTTCATCGCCTTGAACATCCGACGGGTCCTCCAACCCCCAATGCGCCTTGATGGCCGGGCCGAAATACACCGGGCAGGCCTCCCCGGCGGCCTTGTCGCACACGGTGATGACGAAGTCCGGCGGGCTGCCTTCAAAGGCGTCGTTGCCCTTGCTGTACAAACCTTCGGTGCTGATGCCGGCGGCCTTCAGGGTGGTCAGGGTGCGGGGCAGCACCTGGCCCCTGGGGAAACTCCCGGAGCTGATGGCATGGAAACCGTCCGGCGCCAGATGGTTGAGCAAGGCTTCGGAGAGAATGCTGCGGCAGCTGTTGGCGGTGCACATGAACAGGACTTTCATCAAGCGGACTCCGTCAGAAACTCAGGCGCAGGGCGAGGGCGGCGAGGGTGATCAACAGCACCGGGAGGGTCAGCACAATGCCGACCTTGAAGTAGTAACCCCAGGTGATGCTGATGCCTTTGCGCGCCAGGATGTGCAGCCAGAGCAAGGTGGCCAGGCTACCGATGGGGGTGATTTTCGGGCCGAGGTCGCTGCCGATCACGTTGGCGTAGATCATCGCGTCCTTGACCACGCCTACCGCGTGGCTGGCTTCGATGGAAAGCGCACCGATCAGCACGGTCGGCAGGTTGTTCATCGCCGAAGACAACAGGGCGGTCAGCACGCCAGTGCCCAATGCCGCGCCCCACACGCCGTAACCGGCGAAGGTGTCGAGCCAGGTCGCAAGGTAGTTGGTCAGCCCGGCGTTACGCAGGCCGTAGACCACCAGGTACATGCCCAGGGAGAAGATCACGATCTGCCAGGGCGCTTCCTTCAGCACCTTGCGAGTGGAAATCTTGTGGCCCTTGGCGGCGATTACCAGCAGCAAGGTGGCGCAGGCGGCGGAAATCGCGCTGATGGGAATGCCCAGCGGTTCCAGGGCGAAGCAGCCCACCAGCAGGATGCCCAGCACCCACCAGCCGGCGCGGAAGGTGGCGCGGTCGTGGATCGCGCTGGCAGGGTCGTCGAGGTCGGCCGGGTCGTAGGTTTGCGGAATATCGCGGCGGAAAAACCACATCAATACCGCGAGGGTCGCGGCGACGCTCACCAGGTTCACCGGCACCATCACGGCGGCGTATTCGTTAAAGCCGATCTTGAAGTAGTCGGCCGATACGATGTTCACCAGATTGGAGACCACCAGTGGCAGGCTCGCGGTGTCGGCGATAAACCCGGCGCCCATGACGAACGCCAGGGTCGCCGCCGGAGAAAAGCGCAACGCCAACAGCATCGACATCACGATGGGCGTGAGGATCAGCGCCGCGCCGTCGTTGGCGAACAACGCCGACACCAGCGCGCCCAGCAGCACCATATACGCGAACAACCGCCGACCGCGTCCACGGCCCCAACGCGCCACATGCAAGGCGGCCCAGGCAAAAAAGCCCGCCTCATCCAGCAGCAGGCTGATGACGATCAACGCGACGAACGTCCCGGTGGCGTTCCAGATGATGTGCCACACCACCGGAATATCCACCAGGCTGATAACGCCACACGCCAGGGCCAGGATCGCGCCCATGGTGGCGCTCCAGCCAACGCCCAGGCCCTTGGGCTGCCAGATGACCAGGATGATGGTGAACAGAAAGATAGCAACGGCTACAAGCATGAAAAGCTCTCCGCAGGATCAGCAGCAGGCGCTGGCCCGTTGTGGTCGGTCGCCCATGGTGTCCAAACGCTGGGCGTCTGTGTTTAACCAGGCTTGGTTGGCTTGCAGGGTGGTGTCGAGCACCGCCGTCACCCATGCTGGCAAGGCCGGGTTGAGGCGGTAATAAATCCACTGGCCCTGGCGACGGTCCAGCAATAACCCGCAACTGCGCAGTTGCGCCAGGTGGCGGGAGATTTTCGGCTGGCTGTCGTCCAGAGCATGGATCAACTCGCACACACAAAGTTCGCCTTCACGCAGGATCAACAACGTCAGCCGTGCGCGGGTGGCGTCGGCCAGGCATTTGAAGACGTTGGGTGGGGAGAAGAGATCTGACATGGTCAGCGGCCTCATATATATGGAAATACGAATATACGTATTTCCATATGTTTCGGTCAAATCCTGTTTCGATTGACCTGCGTCAACGGCCGGGCAATCGACGACAAGTGGTTGAAATTAAACTGAAACACAAATGTCCTAAAGTGCCTGCCCAATGGTGATGAAGGAAGAAAACGTGTGACCCGTGCCACTCGCAACCTGCGCAAGACCCTCGATTCCGTCGCGGACAATAACGAAACCGCGGCCTTTGACCTGATGCGCGCCGTTGAAAAGCTCAGCGATGAAGTGCTGCGCCAGCGTCTGCTCAATACCATCCACCGGCTCAACCAGGACGCCCACGAACTGCGCGAAGCCCGGGACGCGGTGGAGCGGGTGTCGGTCAAACTGGCCTGAGCACGATCGTTCAAGACAATCCCTGATACCGCTGGCATGCTTGTCGACTGACTGTCGATGAGCCTGTTGTGTATGCCTAACGCCCTGCCTCTGAACGCCTTTTCCCGTGGCGCGATTGCGATCATTCCATTGTCCCTGGCCTGTGCGCCCTGGGGATTGCTGGCCGGTTCCACCGCAATTGATGCCCAATTCACTCCGCTGGAAGCCCAAGGGCTGTCGACCATTGTGTTTGCCGGTGCCGCCCAACTGGTGGCCATCGGTATGGTCAAGAGCGGCGCCAGCCTGATTTCGATCCTGCTGACCACCTTGCTGCTGACCTCACAGCATTTGCTCTATGGCATGCACATGCGCCCTACGCTGTCGCCGCTCAAACCCAGGTGGCGCATGAGCCTGGGCTTTTTGCTGACCGATGAATTCTTCGCCCTGGTCAGCCAATATGACCGCCAGACCTTCAACCGCTGGTACGCCCTGGGCGTCGGCCTGACGTTCTATATCATCTGGAACGTCTTCACCTTCGCCGGCATCGTGCTCGGTAAAAGCATTCCCGGGCTGGATCAGCTGGGTCTGGAATTCTCGATTGCCGCGACGTTTATCGCCCTGATCACCCCCGTTGTACGCGACGTGCCAACCATCGTCTGCGTCGCCGTGTCGTTGTTGTGTTCGGTATGGCTGAGCTACCTGCATTGGGAGTCGGCGGTGGTGGTGTCCGGAGTGTTGGGGATGAGCGCGGGGTTTGCGTGCAAGCGGCTGGGAGTAGGGCAGCGATGATCTTCGTGATGATTTTTGGCATGGGTTTGATCGTGTTTCTCAACCGCTACCTGTTCATCGAGCCGCGCCTGCCGGTGCGCCTCAATCGCGGGGCGCGGGAGTTTCTCGGGTTTGCCGTACCGGGGATGCTCACCGCCATCTGTGGGCCGATCATTTTTCTGGCCGACCACAAACTCAACCTGAGCGTGAGCAACCCTTACCTGCTGGCGGGGGTGTGCGCCGTGGCGTTGATGTTCTGGACCCGCAGCGTGCTGATCACCGTGTTGCTGAGCATGGCGCTGTTCTATCTGTTCCGCTGGCTGCTCTGAACAGCAAACTCCTGCCGTAGCAGCTGTCGAGCCCAAGCGAGGCTGCGTCAGGCGCGCCTCGGTTTAGCGTCTGGCTGGTTAATGGGGGTGCTGCCAACGCAGCCTCGCTGGGGCTCGACAGCTGCTACGGGGGGAGCAAAACCAGGGCAAAAAAAAGCCTGCGGGAGGGCAGGCTGGAAGGGAGACTTCTTAAAAATGAGCCTGTCGACTATAGGCGGCAAGGTCTCCCTTCACAGTGAAACAAAGTTCATGAATCTGTCAGCTATTCAGCAACCGGGCTGGCGGGCTTTTTGTTGGCTTTGGCTTCGGCCGCCAGGCATTCCAGGGCAAACTGCTCGGTGTAGGTCATCTGGATCGGGGTGCTTTCGCCCTTGACGGTGCGCTCGCCATCCAGGATGTAGCGAATGCGCTTGTCGGTCACGCCGATGCGTTTGGCGATCCACGAAGGCGTTTGGCCGATGCGGCTGATCAGCTTGTCGGCGTAGTCGGTGGAGGGGTTGTAGCGCTCGGCGTTGGGTGTCATGGGGGTTCCGGGTAAAAGCGGGTTCGTAAGTAGGCGGCAGGGTGACGCAATTATCATTCGGTGTCGCCTGCTAATGGTACAGTCGCGTTTTTTCCAAGGAAGCTTCGGTATGCGGATGGTGGTAATTGGCGCTTTGGTACTGGCATCGCTGGCCGGTTGCGCGGGCTCGAAGATGAAAGAGGCGCGTACCGGTACGCCCTATAAAACCCTGGCCTCGGACAAGGCCCCGCTGGTGGTTGCCCAATGCATCCAGTTCGGCTGGCAGGACGAAGCGGTATTCGGCGTGGACGCCGGTGGCTTTATGGAGCCTGCACAGGCGGGTGGGTTCACCATCTACACCACGGCAGGTGATTACTTTGTCGACGTGCGCAGCGCCGGCGCGGGTGCCAGCGTCAACTATTATGCTGCCCAGGATGACTACCCGGCCAAGCGTCGCCTCGCCGCACTGGCGACTTGTCTGTAATCCGTTGCGTTAGAAAAGTTCAGAAATGGCCTGCGGACAGCTTCGCGGGCATTGTTTTAGTATTTTCCTGCTCGCCCGGCGTGACGGCTCTTTACCGGTACATGGACGTCGAGGCCGGAGCGCCGGGCGGGCAACTCTTTTCTAGCGTGGCATATACCCCAGGTGCCAGCGCCGGGGAATCTTCAGCGACACCAACCCCAACAGCGCCGACAGCACCCCGCTGACCAGCAGCGCACGAATCCCCATCTGATGCTCCAGTAATGCACCGATCACCGCACCGGCAAACATCCCGGCCCAGGGGATCAGTTGCACGCGCCAGCCATTGCGGCGTTCACCGAGCATCCAGCGGCCCAGCCCGCGACCAAATCGCGACAGCGCCCCGGTGACATATGTAAGCCCCACCGGTAATCCGTTCACCTCTTCGACGGCAGCATTCAACATGCCCATGGCGATGATCGCCGCCAGCAACGCCGGCAGTTGATCGTCGAACGGCCAGGCGGCGGCCCCACACAGCAGGGTCGCGATACACAGCAACAAAGGCAGGGCATGGCGCCGGCTGACGCGGCTGACCATCACGCCCAACGCATTCCCGGCGATAAACGTCGCTACCAGCAGCGTCAGGCGCCCGGTAAGGCCCAGGTCGCCTTCGCTGATCGCCACGGCGAGGCGCGTGGTGTTGCCGCTCATGAAAGAGACAAAATCCCCGCTGGCCATGAAACCAATGGCGTCGGTCATGCCCGCCAGCACGGAAAGGCTGGCCACCAGCATCAGTCCGACACGCCCGCGCCATTTGTGGCGATGCAATAAGGCGGCGTTGGTGTAGGGCTTCAAGGATGAAGGCAGCATGGGGCCGGGTTCCTCGGCGAGATTATCCGGCCACTACCGTAGGGCGCTTTGCCCCCAGCTGCAATGACTTGGCGCACTCACAGGCGTTCAGCCAGTTGCTCCAGAAACATCGCCAACCCCACTTCCTCGGCTTTGAGGCCTTTGCGCACCCGTGGCTTGGGCAGCTTTGCCAGCTCGCCCAGGCTGAAATGCTCCAGCACAGCCGGGTGGATGTAGCATTTGCGGCACACCGCCGGGGTGTTGCCCAGTTGCTTGGCGACGTTCTTGACCATCTCCACCACATGCTTCTTGGCGTCGGATTCCGGCTGCCATTCAAGCTCGCGCAATACCGCCAACGCCAGGGCCGTGCCGGCCCAGGTGCGGTAATCCTTGGCGGTAAAATCCGCGCCGGTGAGGCTGTGCAGGTAGGCATTCACGTCAGTGGAGCTGACCGTATGGCGCTCGCCGTTCTCGTCCAGGTACTGGAACAGGTTCTGCCCCGGCAATTCCAGGCAACGCTTGATCACCGTGGCCAGGCGGCGGTCCTTGACGGTGATCTGGTGCTCGATGCCGCTCTTGCCGCGAAACTGGAACAGGATCTCGCTGCCCTTGATGTCCACATGGCGGGTGCGCAGGGTGGTCAGGCCGTAGGAGCGATTGTCCCGGGCGTACTGAGTGTTGCCCACGCGGATCAGGGTGGCGTCGAGCAGCATCACCACCGTGGCCAGGACCTTTTCCCGATTGAACCCGGGCGCCGCGATCTGCGCTTCCAACTGTTTGCGCAATTTGGGCAGCGCGCTGCCGAACTGTTGCAGACGGGAATATTTATCGGTGTCACGCACTTCGCGCCAGCGCGGGTGATAACGGTATTGCTTACGCCCCCGGGCATCACGGCCGGTCGCTTGCAGGTGGCCGCGCGGGTCGGCGCAGATCCACACATCGGTATAGGCCGGCGGCACCGCGAGGGCGTTGATGCGTTTGATTTCGTCGGCATCGGTTATGCGGGTGCCGTCGGCCTTGAAGTACTGGAACTTGCCCCGCAGCTTTTTCCGGGAGATCCCGGGCTGGGTGTCGTCAACGTAATGCAGGTCGCGGGGCAGGTCGGCAAGCAACGCAGGATCGGGCATGGCGCAAATTCCTTGGCAGGTATTTCTGATTGACCGCAGGGTGTTGCGGTCGTGCCAACAAGTTTGCTCCCCCGTAGCAGCTGTCGAGCCCCAGCGAGGCTGCGTCAGGCGCGCCTCGGTTCAGCGCCTGGCTGGTAATGGAGGTGCTGCCAACGCAGCCTCGCTGGGGCTCGACAGCTGCTACGGGACGGCGTGTCGGGCTGTCAGGCCAGTACCGCCACCGCCTTGATTTGCGCCCATAACGTCTGGCCGGGATGCAGTTGCAACTGGTCCCGTGAGTAACGGGTGATGCGTGCCAGCAGTGGCGTGCCGGCTGCATCGAGGCTCACCAGCACATGGGCTGCGTTGTCCGCCGGGATTGCCTGGGTCACCGTCACCGGCAGGCGATTGAGGATGCTGCTGTGTTCCTCGGCCTGCAGGCTGAGGCTGACGTCCCGCGCCTGGATCTTGAAGCGCAACGGTTTGCCCAACGCCAGCGGTGCATGCGCCACGCGCATTTGCAGTTGGCTGGCGGGCAGTTGCAGAGTCAGCAACTGGTAGTGCTCGTCGTAGGCGCAGACCGTACCGTTGATCACCACGCCGGCATCGTCGCCCAAGGCCATGGGCAGGTCGAGCCGAGCCAGGGTTTCGCCAATGGGGCCGCTGGCCAGGGCCTTGCCTTCGCTGAGCAACACGATGTGATCAGCCAGGCGCGCCACTTCGTCCTGGGCATGGCTGACGTACAGCACAGGGATCTCCAGCTCGTCGTGCAAACGTTCAAGGTATGGCAGGATTTCGCTTTTGCGTTTGCTGTCCAGCGCAGCCAACGGTTCATCCATCAGCAACAGGCTCGGGCTGGTGAGCAGGGCGCGGGCGATGCCGACGCGCTGGCGTTCACCGCCGGAAAGGTGCTGCGGATGGCGGTCCAGCAGGTGGCCGATGCCCAACAGCTCGGTGGCATGGGCCATCTCCACCCGCCGCTGCTGACGCGGGATGCGCTTGAGGCCGAATTCCAGGTTGGCCAGCACCGACAAATGCGGGAACAGGCTGGCTTCTTGAAACACGTAGCCCAGGGCGCGCTTGTGGGGTGGCACAAACAGCCCTTTGCGGCTGTCTTGCCAGACTTCGTCGTTGATTTGCACGAAGCCCTCTTCAGCCCGTTCCAGCCCGGCGATGCAGCGCAGGCAGGTGGTCTTGCCGGAGCCGGAATGACCGTACAGCGCCGTCACTCCGCGACCGGGCAGTTGCAGGTCGACGTCCAGGGCAAACCCGGAGTACTTCAGTTGCAGGCGCACCTCGATCATCGACATCAGCTCCAGCCCGCTTTGGTTTTACGGCTGGAGTAGAGCGCCAGCAACACCAGGAAAGAAAACACCACCATCGAGCCGGCCAGCCAGTGGGCCTGGGCATATTCCATAGCTTCGACGTGGTCGTAGATCTGCACGGAGACTACCCGGGTCTTGTCTGGAATATTGCCGCCGATCATCAGCACTACGCCGAACTCACCGACGGTGTGGGCAAAGCCGAGAATCGACGCGGTGATAAAACCCGGGCGCGCCAGGGGCAGGATCACGCTGAAAAAAGTGTCCCAGGGATTGGCCCGCAAGGTGGCGGCCACTTCCAACGGTCGAGTGCCGATGGCGGAGAAGGCGTTTTGCAACGGCTGCACCACAAACGGCATGGAATAGATCACCGAGCCAATCACCAGCCCGGCGAAGCTGAAGGTCAGAGTGCCCAGGCCCAGCCATTGGGTGAACTGGCCGAAGTAGCCGTTGGGCCCCATGGTCAGCAGCAGGTAGAAACCGATCACGGTGGGCGGCAACACCAGCGGCAAGGCCACCACCGCGCCGATGGGGCCGCGCCACCAAGAACGGGTGCGCGACAGCCACAGAGCGATCGGAGTGCCGATGATCAGCAGGATGACCGTGGTCAGTGACGCCAGCTTCAGGGTCAACCAGATCGCGGAAAAATCAGCACTCGACAGCGGCATTTACAGCTCGTAACCGTAGGACTTGATGACCGCGGCGGCTTTCGGACCTTTCA
The DNA here is from genome assembly GCF_016650865.1 of Pseudomonas sp. TH34. Lineage (NCBI taxonomy): Bacteria > Pseudomonadati > Pseudomonadota > Gammaproteobacteria > Pseudomonadales > Pseudomonadaceae > Pseudomonas > Pseudomonas sp. TH34. Next base: position 116,874 of record NZ_JAEKFB010000034.1, on the reverse strand, counting down.
GGTATTCAACCAGGGCCTTGGCAGCGGCGCTGTCCTTGCCCTTGTTGAGGATTACCGCATCCTGCTTGATCGGGTCATGCATCGACGACGGCACTATCCAGGCGGAACCGCTGGTGACCTTGCCGTCCTTGTAGATCTGCGACAGCGCTACAAAACCCAGCTCGGCATTGCCGGTGGACACGAACTGATAGGCCTGGGTGATGTTCTGGCCTTCGACAATCTTGTCCTTGACCTTCTCGGTCAGGCCTTCCTTCGCCAGTACCTGGGTGGCGGCCAGGCCGTAAGGCGCGGCTTTCGGGTTGGCGATGGACAGGTGCTGGAATTGGTTTTTCTTCAGCACTTCGCCCTTGGCATCCACGTAGCCTTCCTTGGCGGACCACAGCGCCAGGGTGCCTACTGCGTAGGTAAAGCGCGAGCCTTTGACGGTGTCGCCTTCGGCTTCGAGTTTCTGTGGGGTGGTGTCGTCGGCGCTGAGGAACACTTCAAACGGCGCGCCGTTCTTGATCTGGGTGTAGAACTGGCCGGTGGCACCGTAGGCGGCGACCAGCTTGTGGCCGGTGTCTTTTTCAAAGTCGGCGGCAATTGCCTGGATCGGGGCGGTAAAGTTGGCGGCCACGGCCACCTGGACTTCATCGGCATTCGCCGAAGAAAAGGTAAACGCGGCGATCAGGGTGGCGAGGGCCGTGGGGGCCAGGCGTGAGGCGCGAATCATCATCAAGAAGCTCCTTGGGGGTTACCGACTTTGCGGCTTGTTATAGGCAGAGGTGGCTATCGCTATGTATGAGAATATATAGCGGTTGGCCACTGCCGGTACAGTGCAAAGTTGTCCCGGGAGTTCAGGTTCAGCGTCGGCCGATTTTTTCCAGGGTTTGCGCGGCCAGCTCCAGCGTCAGGTCATAAGTGGAGATGTCCTTGCCGAGGCGCAACGCCTGGCCCGACCACAAGTTACTGAATCCGGCTTCATCCTTGGCTTTGAGTGGCATCAACGCACCGCCAGACAAGGGAAACACAGGCGCTGTCGGGTTGATCGCGCCCAGTTCACGCATCACCCGATTAATGATGCCCCGCGCAGGGCGGCCGGTGAACAGGTTGGTCAGCGCGGTTTCGCTGGCCTGAGCGTTGCGCAACGCGTGGTGGTGGGACTTCGAGACGGTGGCCTCGGGGGTAAACAGGTAAGCGGTACCGATCTGTACCGCCGACGCGCCGAGGGCGAAGGCCGCGACGATGCCCCGCGCATCACCGATGCCGCCGGCTGCGATCACCGGCACCTTCACGGCGTCGACGATCTGTGGCACCAACGCCAGGGTGCCAATCTGGCTATTCAGGTCGTCGCTGAGGAACATCCCGCGATGGCCACCGGCTTCGAAACCCATGGCGATGATTGCGTCGCAGCCGTGCTGTTCCAGCCAGATGGCTTCTTCCACCGTGGTGGCCGATGACAGGATTTTCGCCCCGGTGGCCTTGACCCGGTCCAGCAGGGATTTTTCCGGCAAGCCAAAGTGGAAACTCACGACTTCCGGGCGGAACTCTTCCACCACTTTGCAGGCAGCGTCGTTGAAGGGGGCACGGTTGGAGACGGGCGTCGGGGCGTCAAAGTCGGCGCCCAGTTCGCGGTAGTAGGTTTCCAGCAGTTTCTTCCACTGAAGATCGCGATCAGCGTCCGGCGCCGGCGGCTGATGGCAGAAGAAATTCACGTTCAGCGGCCGTGAACTGGCTTGGCGAATGGTGGTGAGTGCTTCGCGCAGTTGCTCGATGCTGAGCGTTGCTGCCGGCATCGAACCGAGGGCGCCAGCCTGGTTGGCGGCAATCACCATGGCCGTGCTCGTGGCATTCGCCATGGGCGCCTGGATGATCGGCAACTCAATGCCCAGCAGGTCAAGAATTCGGGTGTCTGGCCAGGTGCTCATGGGACGCTTCTCCAACGGTGGAATGCTGTTCCATCGTTTTAGCAGGGCCATGCAGCACCAGGCCAGTCTGTATTATTCACTGGACGAATCCAGGGTTTCGTGGGCGGCCATCAGTTGATAGCTTCGCCCAGTACCTCATGAATCCGCTGGGCAATATGCGCCGCGTGGGTTTCCAGGGCGAAGTGGCCGGTATCGAGCAATTCCACCACGGCGTTGGCGTTATCGACTTTGTAAGCATGGGCACCCGGCGGGATGAAGAAGGGATCGTCCTGGCCCCAGATCACCAGCGCCGGCACTTGCGTGGCCTTGAAAAACCCCTGGAACGCCGGGTACAGCGTCAGGTTGTTGCGGTAGTCGAGAAACAGGTCCAACTGGATTTCGTCGTTGCCGGGACGCTGCATCAGAAGCACATCGAGCATGTAGGACTCAGGCGCAACCAACTCCGGTTGCGGTACCCCGTGCAGGTACTGATAGCGCGTACCTTCCAGGCTGATGACGGCGTTGCGAATGACCTCACGATTGGCTGGGCTCGGCTCGGCCCAATAGGCCCGGATCGGATCCCAGGCGTCACCCAGACCTTCCAGGTAGGCATTGCCGTTCTGCGATATCAGCGCACTGACCCGTTCCGGATGTGCCACCGCCAGGCGCAGGCCTACCGGCGCGCCATAGTCGAACACGTAAAGGGCGTAACGGCTGAGCTGCAGGGCGTTGACGAAATGGCCGACGGTAATCGCCAGGTTGTCGAAGCTGTAGCGGTAATTGCGTTCGGCTGGGACTTCGGTGAAGCCGAAACCCGGCAGATCGGGGGCGATGACCCGGTAGCGGGTGGCGAGCAGCGGGATCAGGTCACGGTACATATGGGACGAGCTGGGAAAACCGTGCAGCAGCAACAGCACGGGCGCAGAAGGGTCGCCAGCTTCGCGGTAGAACACGCGCACGCCATCGGCATCAACATGCTGGTAGCGCACAACGGGGGCTGAAATCGACATGATCGGAATCCTCTTTGTAACTGGATAAGTTGATTTGTGGGGTTACTGGTCTCGCAGGCTGCGCTCGAAAAAGTAACCTGTCAAATTAATTTAATGGGTTACTTTTCGGAGTGTTTAGTAACTATCCAAAAGCATTATCAGCGGTTACGATGTCGCGGACTTGAAGAGGATTCGCCAATGACCGTCATCACACCATCCCCGATGGATCCCTACGTTCTAGCCGACCATCCGGTGTTGGACATGCTCAACACCCGGGCGAATGTCGACGGTGTGCCCTTTGAGTTCTGGCAAGGCGATGCCGATGTGCAGCGCTGGCTGGTGCGACTGGGCTGGTGCGAAGAGGGCGCGGTGCCGGTATTCGAGGAGGGCGCTTTACTGGGCGCGGCGAGGGGATTGCGGGAAGTGATCCGGCTGTTGCTGGAGCAACGCAAGGCTGGCCAGCAGGGTGATCCTGCTGCGTTGAATGCATTTTTGCGCAAGGCCGTCAGCCATCCGCAGCTGGCTTGGCCGGCGCCGGGCGAGTTGCGCCTGGAGCGCCAGCGCAAACAGCAAACCGCTGAGCAGTTCCTGGCACCGATCGCCGAAGCCGCGGCGACGTTGCTGGTGGAAGGGGATTTCGGTTTGATCCGCACCTGCGAACACCCCGAGTGCGTGCTGTGGTTCTACGACCGGACCAAGGGCCACAAGCGCCGCTGGTGCAGCATGGCGCTGTGTGGCAACCGGCATAAGGTGGCCGAGTTTCGCAAGCGCAAACTCTTGTAGCGGTCGTCAGGCGCCGGCCGGGCTTTCGCGCTCCAGCAACTGCCGCTTGCGCTCAACGCCCCAGCGGTAGCCCGATAGATTACCGTCGGCGCGCACCACCCGATGGCAGGGAATCGCCACGGCCAGGCTGTTGGCACCGCACGCCTGTGCCACGGCGCGATAGGCGGTCGGGGCGCCGATGCGCTGGGCAATCTCTGCATAGCTGGCGGTGCAACCCACCGGGATTTCTCGCAAGGCCTGCCAGACCCGTTCCTGAAACGCAGTGCCGCGCAGATCCAGGGGCAAGTTCAGGCCCAGGGCCGGCGCCTCGATAAAGCCCACCACTTGGGCGATCAATTGTTCGAAGTCGTGATCGGCGCCCAACAGATTGGCGCGGGGAAACTGATCCTGCAGGTCACGCACCAGTTTGTCCGGGTCGTCCCCCAGCAGGATTGCGCACACACCGCGATTGCTCTGCGCCACCAGAATTGCGCCCAACGAGCATTGGCCGACGGCAAACCGAATGTCCGTGTTAGTGCCGCCCGCCTTGTAGTCGCCAGGCTTCATGCCAAGCAACTGGTCGGCGGCCTCATAAAAACGGCTGTTGGAATTGAAGCCGGCTTCGTACAGCGCATCGGTCACCGAATGCTGGTCCTTGAGCCCGTCGCGTACTTTGCGCGAGCGATGGGCACTGGCGTAGCGCTTGGGTGTGAGGCCTGTCACCGCCTTGAACACCCGATGGAAATGAAACGGGCTCAGGCCGGCGAGGGTGGCCAGGTCTTCAAGGGCTGGCAGGGTTTCGGCCTGTTCGATGTGCCGACAGGCGGCTGCCACCAGTTGCGCGTGGCGTGCGGCCACTTGGGTCTGGTCGCCCGACGAACGTTTGTTGGGTCGGTAGCCCGCGGCTTCGGCCTGTTGCGGAGTATCGAAGAACTCGACGTTCTCCGGTCGCGGCCGCCGTGCGGAACTGCTGGGGCGGCAGTACACACCGGTGGTTTTCACGCCATAGACGAAGGTCAAGTCGGCCTTGGCGTCGCGGGCGACGATGGCGGCCCAGCGTGGGTCTTGTTCGGTGGCGTGGCGCGCGGTCATGGTGGTGGCTCCTGGTTGAAGAATGCCAGCTTAGTCCCCGGTGGCATTCCCATCACTCCGATGCTTGCGGTCAAATTCATCCGGCTGTGCGAAACGTCAGGTTGATGCGCTGCGGCCCCATGACCGGATGAGTGCCGGGCTTGATCGGCATCACGCCGTGAAAGCGCAGGCGATCCACACCGCCCCATACCACGACATCGCCATGGAACAGCGAGACTTTTTGCGCTGTGTCGCTCCGCTCATGGCCGCCGAACAGAAAGATCGCCGGCAAACCCAGTGACACGGAGACCACTGGAGCAGCATAGCGGCGCTCGTTCTTGTCTTGATGCAGGGACATTTTCGCGCCTGGCACATAGCGGTTGATCAGGCAGGCATCCGGTTCGAAATCCTTGAAACCCGCGTCTGCCGCCGCCATGACCGCCAATTGGCGTAGCGCCTCGGGCATGGCTGGCCAGGGTTGCTGGTTGTTGGGGTCAATCGCAGAGTAGCGATAGCCGGTGGGATCGGTCGTCCAACCCAGTTCACCGCAGCTGCTCAAAGCGGCGGACATGGTAAAGCCGCCCGGCGTGACCATTTGCCGGAACGGCGATTGAGCCAGCACACGCCGCAGTTCCGGAAGCAAGCGCTCGACCCAGGGCAGGGCGTAGCCTCTGAGAACGTAGGATTGCTCACCGATTTGTTCGCGTCCCGGAGGCTGTTGCAAGGCCTCGTCGGCGAACAAATCGGCGGTTGCTCCAGGATCGGTCTTACTGCGCATCGTGAAAAATCACTCCCAAGGTATGCCGCGTACCACTGTGCAGAACACTGACCCCATGGCGCAAGGTCACCCGATGAAACCCTCTCACGCTGGGCATGGGTCGCTGATTGACCGCGAAGATCACAGCGTCGCCCCTGTTCAGCGGCACGACCTGGGCCCGGGATTGCATGCGTGGCCGCTGTTCGGTCAGCACCAGTTCGCCGCCGCGAAAGTCTTCTCCCGGCTGCGACAACAGAATGGCAACTTGCAGGGGAAACACATGTTCGCCGTACAGATCCTGGTGCAGGCAGTTGTAGTCGCCGGGGCCATATTGCAGCAATAACGGGGTAGGGCGCTGTTGGCCCGCAGCGTGGCAACGGGTAATGAAGTCGGCATGGCGTGCCGGGTAAGTGATCGGCAGGTTCATCTGTTCGTTCCAGCGATTGGCCTGGGGGGTCAGGTACTGATACAGCTCTTCACGCAACTCGCTGACCCGGGAGGGCAGCGGATAGCGGAAATACTTGTACTCGCCCCGACCAAAGCCGTGCCTGGCCATCAGCACGTGGGAGCGAAACCGTTCGTGCTGCGGATAGTGGCCGCAGAGCTCCGCACATTCTTGCTGATCCAGCAGCGCTGGAATAATTGCGTTGCCCTGTTGGTCAAGGTCTTGCTCGATCGCGCGCCAGTCCAGCTTGGCCAGGCGCTCTTTAAGTGAGGTAGAAGGCATCGACGAGTTCCTGTGGCAGCGGATAAGGGCTGCCAGTCTAGGAAGTCGCCAGCGTTACGACACTCCGATGCTTGCGCTCGAATTACAGGGCCTTGCTCACATTGATATCGGTGATTTCATCGCTGGCATCGTGCATTTTTGCCAGTGCTTCCTTGGCTTCCTCAATGCTGCCCGCTTGCAGCTGGGCGAATTCGAAGCGGCGCTCACCGTTGAGTTTGTACTTGATCACATATTTGGTGGTAGTCACGGGCATTCCTGTCAGCTGAGTTTCGAATTGGTGCGGCGCACGATGCGGATCTTGTGGGACAAGGTCGGCTTTTTGGTCACACTGATGGCGCGGCGGGTAACCACGTCCAGGGTAATGTTCCAGAAGCCGGTGCTCGGCGCGGTGATTTTTGCCGGGAATTTGTCGAACGCGCCGCCGTGGTAAGTGTGGCGGCCACCGTTCTTGAAGCTGCGAAAGTTCGCGTCGCTCATCAGGCGGATGTTGCACGTTTGCGAACATTCAATGACGACAATGTCTCCTTCATTGAGGTGTTCGCGCTGGTGGATGAATTTCATGAGGTGTCTCCAGAAGGGTTTTTTCTGAAAAATCAGAACGATACGTAGGATAAGATGGAGTTTATCAGCCCCAGCACGTTTATTATCGGACCGTCGTCGACGAGTTCGACAATTTAAAACAGTTATTTACCGAGTTATCAGGGATAAATCCTACATTGGCGGGAGAAAAATACCTTTCTTGCTGTCGTAGGGTCTTTATCGGAGGTTTTTTATGAAGTGGAGTGTGTTGGTTCTGGCCTTGGCGTTGGGTGGATGTGCTTCGGTGGCGGATATCAAGCAGACCCCACCGACACTGGCAGTGATCTCCGGGAAAAAGCCGCAGGAATACGCGGCGTGTATCGTCCAGAAACTGTCGAAAACCCGTAGGCCATCGCAGATCGAGCCCCACAAGGATGGCGTTCAGGTGATCGTTCCGCAGAAGTTTTCTGCTGATCCGTCTGCCATTTTCGAAATTGAAGAGCGCTCCAGCGGTAGCAGCATCAAACTCTACGAGAGCATGTCCAATGTGCCTATTCGTCCGGGTGACGTGAAGGCGGCAGGGGAGGCTTGCATTTCCGGCTGAGTCTATAGCCGCCCACTTTCGAATCCGATCAAGAAACCCGACCTGCCAGTGCAGTGTCGGGTTTTTTGTGTGGGATTTTCAGTAAGTAGCCCTTTTCCTTCAGTGCTGGGTGTTGTGGCGATCTAATCATTACCCTACCATTTGTAGGCTTATGCCTAATTCGCCTAAGCATATAACTATAAAAATGGAGTCGTGATGATGTCTCTGGAACGAGTTCTGATGGGTAGTGTGCTGCTGCTGATGCTGGGCAATGCCCACGCGCTAGAGGGGAAAAACGTATTTACGCAGGGTGGTTCGCAGCCGGGAGCTGCGCCGTGCGTAGCCTGTCACGGGGCTGATGGGCTGGGGCTGGCAGCGGCCGGCTTTCCGCGCTTGGCCGGTTTGCCAGCGGGGTATTTGCGCAAGCAACTGCAGGATTTTAAAAGCGGCGCCCGTAACAGCCCGGTGATGCAGCCGCTGGCCAACGCCCTGACGGAAGAGGAAATCAATGCTGTGACCCGGGAGCTGGCGGCAATGCCTGCGCCGGTGGCCGTTTCGGTGCACCGTAGCGAAATGCCAACCGAAGCTGCGCAAAGGATTGCCCTGCAAGGCGCGTGGGAGCGCCAGATTCCGGCGTGTGTCAGTTGTCATGGGCCGGCTGGCGTGGGTGTTGGCGACGCATTTCCGCCCCTGGCCGGGCAATCCGCGGCCTACCTGGCGGCGCAGTTGAATGCCTGGCGCAGTGGCACCCGCCATAACGATCCGAACGATTTGATGGGCCATATCGCCAAATCCCTCAGCGCTGAAGAAGCACAGGCCGTGGCCACCTATTTTGCGTCGTTGAGCGGCCAGGAGGCCAAGCCATGAAGCTTTTCTTATTGGCAACCCTTGCCAGTGTGCCTGTCCATGCCGCCACCATCGCCATGGAAGACCAGTCACAGTTGCAGCCAGTCGCCCGTTCGACGGCTGCCGCGCAATTCCAGCCGCCGCAAGAGAGCGAGCTGCCGGACAACGCCTACGGCAAGCTGGTGAAGCAGGGCTACGCCCTGTTTGTCGACACCAAGCGCCTGGCGCCGCAATTTGTCGGCAATGGTCTCAATTGCAGTAATTGCCATCTGGACCAGGGCCGCCTGGCCAATTCCGCGCCGCTGTGGGGTGCCTATCCGATGTATCCGGCGTATCGAAAAAAGAACGACAAGGTCAACACCTTCGCCGAGCGCTTGCAGGGCTGTTTCCAGTTCAGCATGAATGGCGGCACGCCACCGGCCGCAGACAGCCCGGAAATTACTGCGCTGTCGGTGTATGCCTATTGGCTGTCGAGCAAGGCGCCGTTGGGCGTCGAGTTACCGGGGCGTGGTTATCCGGACGTGCCGACACCTGCCAAGGGTTACGACCTGGCCCAGGGCGCGGACGTCTATAAGGGCCAATGCGCGGTGTGCCACGGCGCCGAAGGCCAGGGCCAGAAAGTCGGTGACAGCTACGTGATGCCGCCGCTTTGGGGTAAAGATTCCTACAACTGGGGCGCCGGGATGCACCGGATCAACACCGCCGCGTCCTTCATCAAGCACAACATGCCCCTGGGCAAGGGCGGCAGCCTGAGCGACCAGCAAGCCTGGGACGTCGCAGCTTACGTCAACCGCCATGAGCGACCCCAGGACCCGCGCCTGGTGGAGGGCTCCGTGGAGAAAACCCGGCTGAAGTTCCACGCCAATGACGGCATCAATCTTTACGGGCAGACGGTCGACGGCGTACTGATCGGCCAAGGCATCCGTTAAACTGTCGGTCACCCACAAAAAATGCCGCTGAATCAGCGGCATTGTCTTTTCGGAAGTTCAGTCATGAAGCGTGAGCAAGTCAGAGAACAGCATGCGGGGGGGCATATATCTGCGACCCATGTGATTCAAAATCCCGCGGATACGGGCGAGTGGATCGTGTTCTTCAAGAAGAGCGGCGGCCGCAGCTATTTCCTGGTGGATGACCAGGACGAAGTCGAATCCTTTTCTCGCCTGGACGACTTAATCGAGACCATTCGCGGCCTGGGCATCAAATTCGCCGAAATTCACATGTAATTATTTGCAGACCACGGTCACGCTGCGGGTCTTGTAGTTGCCGACATCCTTGCCCAGGGTCTTGTCGCTTTCTTTCAGGGCCGGTGTGCCTTCGGTGCCGACAATCCGGTAACCGGTCCCTGCGCAGGACGCATCAGCCTTTTCATAGCAGCTGGCCCAAGAGTTGGCTTCGCCGGAACAATCGATGGCCAGCCCTTGTTCGCCGTTTTTCAGCACGGTGTCGGAAGTGGTGGTGCAGCCACCGGTAAGCGCCAGTACCGCAATCAGTGCCAGGATCTTGTTCATGTAGGAGTCGTCATTAGGGTGTTGGAGGGAAGCGCTGACACTGTCGTGGGGCGTTTCAGGCGAGATTATAGCGAACCGCCATCAAGGTACAGACAAACACAAAAAAGCCCCGATAAACGAGGCTTGATTGGCGTTTCTGCGGGTGTTACTTGGTTTTGGGGCGCTTGCTCGACGCATGGCCCGCTTCATCCACAAACACTTCGGCCACGGCACAGGCTTGAGCTTCGGTCGCGAATGCCCCGGCAACGCTGTCGCCGTGGAAGTTGATCAAGTGCCAGCCATCTGCTCGCTTGGTGATCAGGTAGCCGTTCACGCCTTTTGGTTCTGACATCTATCAATCTCGTTGTCTGGTTCAAGGCGGTAATGATAGCGCCAAACGGCGCGGGGCGGCGCAAGATGTTGCAGGTCAGTGCCGATCGCCATAAAGCGTGCTAAAAAGGTTTAAGCCCTTTAAATGACGGGCACAAGTCGACGATTTCTAACAGCGGCGAAGGTACTGGATTGAATGCCGGCGGAACTTACGCCGACATTTTTCCTCTATGTTGACATCGCAACGCCAGCAGGACCCATTGTAAGGTGACTGCGGCCTGATTAGACTGCGCCGAATTTCGTACGCACAGCCCTTTGTAAGGACTCATATGATCAAGAAATGCTTGTTCCCAGCAGCCGGTTACGGCACTCGCTTCCTGCCAGCGACCAAGGCCATGCCCAAAGAAATGCTGCCGGTGGTGAACAAGCCACTGATCCAGTACGGCGTGGAAGAAGCACTGGATGCCGGCCTGAACGAAATTTCGATCGTGACCGGCCGTGGCAAACGCGCCCTGGAAGACCACTTCGACATCAGCTACGAGCTGGAAAACCAGATCAAGGGCACCGACAAGGAAAAATACCTGGTCGGCATCCGTAAACTGCTCGACGAGTGCTCGTTCTCCTACACCCGTCAGACCCAAATGAAAGGCCTGGGTCACGCGATCCTGACCGGTCGCCCGCTGATCGGTGACGAACCTTTCGCCGTGGTACTGGCGGATGACCTGTGTGTAAACCTGGAAGGCGACGGCGTCCTGACCCAGATGGTCAAGCTGTACCAGAAGTACCGTTGCACCATCGTCGCGGTTCAAGAGGTCGATCCTCAGGAAACCAACAAGTACGGCGTGATTGCCGGCGACGATATCGGTGACGGCCTGATCCGCGTACGCGACATGGTTGAAAAGCCAGCGCCGGAAGATGCTCCGTCGAACCTGGCGATCATCGGTCGCTACATCCTGACTCCGGACATCTTCAAGCTGATCGAAGAAACCGAGCCGGGCAAGGGTGGCGAGATCCAGATCACCGACGCCCTGCTGAAGCAGGCAAAAGACGGTTGCGTGATTGCCTACAAGTTCAAGGGCCGTCGTTTTGACTGCGGTGGCGCTGAAGGCTACATCGAAGCAACCAACTTCTGCTACGAGCACTTCTACAAGACTGGCAAGGCTTACTGATTCACGGTTGCCTGCTTGATCTGGGAAAGCCACCTTCGGGTGGCTTTTTCGTTTTTCGGCCCCATGTAAGCAGGTATGCTGTTGTCCTGCCGAGGAGAGTGAAATGGCCTACGATTTTGACCTTTATGTAATTGGTGCCGGTTCCGGCGGTGTGCGCGCTGCACGATTCGCCGCAGGTTTTGGCGCCAAGGTGGCAGTGGCTGAAAGCCGCTACCTGGGCGGTACCTGCGTGAACGTGGGCTGCGTGCCGAAGAAGCTGTTGGTGTACGGCGCGCATTTCGCCGAAGACTTCGAGCAGGCCAGCGGTTTCGGCTGGTCCCTGGGCGAAGCAAACTTCGATTGGGCGACCCTGATCGCCAACAAGGATCGCGAGATCAACCGCCTCAATGGCATCTACCGCAACCTGCTGGTCAACAGCGGCGTGACCCTGCATGAAGGCCATGCGCGGTTGGTGGACCCGCATCAGGTGGAAATCAACGGTGAGCGCTTCACCGCCAAGTACATTCTGGTGGCCACCGGTGGCTGGCCGCAGATCCCGGAAATCCCGGGGCGCGAGCACGCCATTGGCTCCAATGAGGCGTTCTTCCTCAAAGAGTTGCCCAAGCGTGTGCTGGTGGTTGGCGGCGGTTACATCGCTGTCGAGTTTGCCGGGATTTTCCATGGCTTGGGTGCGCAGACCTCGCTGTTGTATCGCGGCGACTTGTTCTTGCGCGGTTTTGACGGTTCGGTGCGCACGCACTTGAAGGAAGAGCTGACCAAGCGTGGTCTGGATCTGCAATTCAATGCCGACATCGAACGTATCGAGAAGCAGGCCGACGGCAGCCTCAAGGCCACCTTGAAAGACGGCCGGGTGCTGGAAACCGATTGCGTGTTCTACGCCACCGGCCGGCGCCCGATGCTCGATAACCTGGGGCTGGAAAACACGGGCGTCAAGTTGGACAAGCGTGGCTTTGTCGAGGTGGATGACCTGTACCAGACTGCGGAATCGTCGATTCTGGCGATTGGTGATGTGATTGGTCGCGTGCAACTGACGCCGGTGGCGCTGGCTGAAGGCATGGCCGTGGCACGTCGCCTGTTCAAGCCTGAGCAATATCGCCCGGTGGATTACGCGATGATCCCGACGGCGGTGTTCAGCCTGCCAAACATCGGCACCGTGGGCCTCAGCGAAGAGCAGGCACGTGAAGGCGGGCACAAGGTGCAGGTGTTCGAAAGCCGCTTCCGGCCGATGAAGCTGACCCTGACCGAGTGCCAGGAAAAGACCCTGATGAAGCTAGTGGTGGACGCCGAGACCGACAAGGTCCTGGGTTGCCACATGGTCGGCCCTGACGCCGGGGAGATCGTGCAGGGTCTGGCGATCGCGCTCAAGGCGGGCGCGACCAAGCAGCATTTCGACGAAACCATCGGCGTGCATCCGACGGCGGCGGAAGAGTTCGTCACCATGCGCACGCCGGTGGCGCAGTAATCAGCCCTCGGTAGTTGCCTCTGGCACCGTCGCAACGACGGCCGCCAGGCGCAACGCCTCGATGCTGGCCTGGGCTTTGACCAGGTCCAGCTCCAGGGTTTTGTTGGTCTGCTGATGCTCGGCCAGCGCTTCTTGGCGCGTCTGACTCTCCAGCAGTGCAACCCGTAAGCGTTCCTGCAGCAAGGTGCGTTCGCTGTCGATCACATTCACCTGTTCGCTAAGCTGGCGTTGCTGATCGCGGTCCTGGCGGGCCTGTTCCTGCAGTGCGCTCAATTCCTTCACCGTCACTCGGTGTTCAATCAGCAGGCGCTCGTTATCGCGATGCAATTGGGTGATCTCGTCCTGGCGCACCATCGCGCTCTGCTGAGCCTGACGTAGTTCTGCCTGTACCTGCTGCAACTGACCCTCATGGCGACGCTGTTCCTGCTCACGCTGATCCTTGATTGCGTTGCGGTAATGCTCAAGAGCATTCCGGGCGTGCAGGTGCTTCTCTTCCAATGAGCGAATCTGCTCGTCCTTGTCGTTGATCCGCAACTCGTAATCGCTGCACGCCTGGCTCAGTCCGGCGTTGCGGGTTTGCTCGGTTTGCAGGCTGGAGCGGGTGCTTTGCAGCGCCGCGCTTTCGTCAGCCAGGGCGGCTGCCTGGATATCGAACTGTTGCTTGAGCTGGCTGTGGGTGGCTTCCAGTTCTTCAACCCGGGCGAGCAGGGCGGCTTTCTGTTGCTGGAACTGCGCCAGGGCCAGGTCGATAGGTTCCTGTGCCTTTTCCTTAAGGCGCTGGGCCAGCCGTGCCACCAGTTCGCCCAGCTCGTCATCGATGGGCGCTTCGGTGATGGTCTGGCGGGTTTCGCTTTCGTCCAGCTCCTTCAGATAGCGGTGAATCGTGGTTTTCGAGCCGGTATTGCCCATCTCGATGCGTACTGCATCGATGCTTGGGTTCTCGCCGCGGGCGAGGATCGCCAGGCGCGCCGTTTGAACTACTGCTTTATTGATGCCGCCGCGAGCCATGGAGTCTCCGTCGATTTAGTACTGTGGTACGTAGTATGTATATACGTACTATATCACGATTATATTTACCCTGAAATTGATGATTTAACAGATGGGATATTGGCGTATTATCCCGTGTGATCAAGGTTTTGAAGTGGACAGCGCCCAATGGCAGTACAGGTATGAGTGAACTGGACCGTTATCTGAATGCGGCCACCCGCGATAACACCCGCCGCAGTTATCGAGCGGCAATCGAACATTTCGAGGTGAATTGGGGTGGATTCCTGCCGGCCACCAGCGACAGCGTGGCGCGCTACCTGGTGGCCCATGCGGGGGTGTTATCGGTCAACACGTTGAAGCTGCGCTTGTCGGCCTTGGCCCAGTGGCATACCAGCCAGGGTTTTCCCGATCCGACCAAGGCGCCGGTGGTGCGTAAAGTCCTGAAAGGGATTCGCGCCGTGCACCCGGCTCAGGAAAAACAGGCCGAGCCATTGCAGCTTCAGCACCTGGAGCAGGTGATCCAGTTTCTCGATCAGGAAGGTCGCGACGCTCGAAGCGCAGAAGACCATCCCCGCTGGCTGCGTGCCAAACGTGACGCCGCATTGATCCTGCTGGGTTTCTGGCGCGGCTTTCGCAGTGATGAGCTGTGCCGGTTGAATATCGAGCACGTGCAGGCAGTACCCGGTTCGGGCATCACCCTGTATTTGCCGCGCAGTAAAAACGATCGGGAGAATTTGGGTCGCACTTACCAGACGCCGGCGTTGCTGCGCCTGTGCCCGGTCCAGGCCTACAGCGAGTGGCTCAGTGCTTCAGCGCTGGTACGTGGCCCGGTATTTCGCGGCATAGACCGCTGGGGCAACCTGGGAGAGGAGGGCTTGCACCCCAACAGCGTGATCCCGCTGTTGCGCCAGGCCCTGGAGCGCGCCGGCATTGCAGCGGATCAATACACCAGCCACTCCCTGCGCCGGGGCTTTGCCACCTGGGCCCATCGTAGCGGCTGGGACTTGAAGTCATTGATGACTTACGTCGGCTGGAAAGACATGAAATCGGCCATGCGCTATGTTGAAGCGACACCCTTTCTCGGCATGGCCCGAGCATCCCTCGAGTGATTTAAGGTTTCTTCTATTAATACAGTCCCTTGATAGTGAAAACCAATCGTCAGCATCAGGTTTGCCAATGAGCCATCGGCCGGGAGAGTGGGTAGGATTCACCTCATCAACTTTCTAAGCCCTTCTACAAACCTGACGGAGAGTCAACGATGCCTATCATCAACAGCCAAGTAAAACCGTTCAAAGCTACCGCCTACAAAAACGGCAACTTCGTAGACGTGACTGATGCTGACCTGAAAGGCAAATGGTCTGTCGTCTTCTTCTACCCAGCCGACTTCACCTTCGTCTGCCCAACCGAACTGGAAGACCTGGCTGACAACTACGCCGAATTCCAGAAACTGGGCGTCGAAATCTACAGCGTTTCCACCGATACCCACTTTGCCCACGCAGCCTGGCACAACACTTCGCCAGCCATCGGCAAAATCCAGTACACCATGATCGGTGACCCGACCCTGACCATCTCCCGCAACTTCGACGTACTGATCGAAGAAGCTGGCCTGGCAGACCGTGGCACCTTCGTGATCAACCCGGAAGGCCAGATCAAAATCGTTGAACTGAACGATGGCGGCGTTGGCCGTGACGCTTCCGAGCTGCTGCGCAAAATCAAGGCGGCCCAGTACGTTGCTGCTCACCCGGGCGAAGTCTGCCCAGCCAAGTGGAAAGAAGGCGAAGCCACCCTGGCTCCGTCCCTTGACCTGGTCGGCAAGATCTAAGTCTGTGAAGTACCAAGGGCGGATGACCGCACCTAAGTAAGCTGCATCCGCCCTCAAAACGCCCGGGCGAGATTCGCTCGGGCGTTTTTTTGTCTGCAATAAACCGAATTAATAGGAAATCGCCCGTATGTTGGACGCCAATCTTAAAGCTCAGTTGAAGTCATACCTGGAACGGGTCACCCAGCCGATCGAGATCGTTGCCTCCCTCGACGACGGTGCGAAATCCCAGGAAATGCTTGCCCTCTTGCAGGATGTAGCCAGCCTCTCAACGCTGATTACCCTGAAAAGCGATGGCGATGATGCGCGCAAGCCATCGTTCTCCATCAACCGCCCGGGTGCCGATATCAGCCTGCGTTTCGCCGGCATCCCAATGGGCCATGAATTCACTTCGCTGGTGCTGGCACTGCTGCAAGTCGGCGGCCACCCCTCGAAGGCCAGTGTCGAAGTGATTGAACAGATTCGTGCCCTTAAAGGCGAGTTCAGCTTCGAAACTTACTTCTCGCTGTCGTGCCAGAACTGCCCGGACGTGGTCCAGGCGCTGAACCTGATGGCAGTACTGAACCCGAACATCCGCCACGTCGCCATCGACGGTGCGCTGTTCCAGGCCGAAGTCGATGATCGTCAGATCATGGCTGTGCCGAGCGTTTACCTGAACGGTGTTAGCTTCGGCCAGGGCCGCATGGGCCTGGAAGAGATCCTCGCCAAGCTCGACACCAGCGGCATTGAAAAACAAGCCGAGAAAATCAGCGCCAAAGAGGCCTTTGACGTACTGGTCGTTGGCGGTGGCCCAGCCGGTGCCGCTGCGGCGATCTACGCGGCCCGTAAAGGCATTCGTACCGGTGTGGCCGCTGAGCGTTTTGGTGGCCAGGTGCTGGATACCATGGCGATCGAGAACTTTATCTCGGTGCAGGAAACCGAAGGGCCGAAACTGGCCAGTGCCCTTGAAGAACACGTCAAACAGTACGACGTGGACATCATGAACCTGCAACGCGCCAACGCGCTGATTCCGGCCAAGAACGCGGGTGAACTGCACGAAATCCGTTTCGAAAGCGGTGCGACCCTCAAGTCCAAGACCGTGATCCTGGCCACCGGCGCCCGCTGGCGTGAAATGGGCGTGCCGGGCGAGCAGGAATACAAGGCCAAGGGCGTGTGCTTCTGCCCGCATTGCGATGGTCCACTGTTCAAAGGCAAGCGTGTGGCGGTGATCGGCGGCGGTAACTCCGGCGTTGAGGCGGCCATCGACCTGGCCGGTATTGTCAGCCACGTGACCTTGCTGGAATTCGACAGCAAACTGCGCGCCGATGCGGTATTGCAACGTAAGTTGTACAGCCTGCCCAACGTTGACGTGATCACCAGTGCGCTCACCAGCGAAGTCAAAGGCGATGGCCAGAAGGTCACCGGCCTGGCGTACAAGGACCGTGACAGCGGCGAGTTCAAGACCGTCGACCTGGAAGGGATCTTTGTCCAGATCGGTTTGCTGCCCAACACCGACTGGCTCAAGGGTACCGTCGAGCTGTCGCCCCGTGGCGAGATCATTGTCGATGCCCGGGGTGAGACCTCATTGCCAGGCGTCTTTGCTGCCGGCGACGTCACCACCGTGCCGTACAAGCAGATCGTGATCGCCGTGGGCGAGGGCGCCAAGGCTTCCCTGAGTGCTTTCGATCACCTGATCCGCAGCTAAGCTGCCGGCCCTGAAACGAAAAACCCCATGAGTGATCATGGGGTTTTTTTGTTACAGCGGCGTTGGCTGAATGATTTCAACCCAGTACGCATCCGGGTCTTTCACGAAGGCCAGGCTCTTCATGCGGCCATCACTCAAGCGCTTCTGGAAGTCGCAGCCCAACTCCTCAAAGCGCGCGCAGGCCGCAACAATGTCCGGTACCGAAATGCAGATATGGCCAAAGCCACGTGGGTCGGTGTTGCCGTTGTGATAGGCAAAGTCCGCGTCGTTTTCGGTACCGTGGTTGTGGGTCAGTTCCAGGATGCCCGGAATCGACTTCATCCACTGGGTGCGTGCGGCGGCGTCGGCCGGGATCTGGGCCTTGTCCACCAAGGCCAGGAAGTACAGGCTGAATTCGGCTTCCGGGAAGTCACGTTTTTCAACCAGGGAAAAACCCAATACGCGGGTGTAGAAGTCCAGCGACTTGGTGATGTCTTTGACCCGCAGCATGGTGTGGTTGAACACGAAGTTCGCGGTGGCGGTGTCAGGTTGGGCGGTGACGCCCGGGAAGGTGTTCAGTTCGTGCAGGCTCATGGGCCCTCCAGAGAAGAATGGGGCAAACGTGGCTCTAGTTCGAGCGATCCCTTGGCTTGCGGCTGGCATCCGTGCAGCCGGTCCATGATACGCAGCCCTGCCGGTTGCGCCAAATGAAAAAGGTCACGCAGCCCTTGCGAGCAGCGGGTGTAGAGGCCCAAACTTTGTGGCTTGAACCTTGAGTGTTTTTCGCAATGATCGGATTTCGCGCACCGCTGTTAAGTACCCTGGGCCTGTTGTTGGGCAGCACTGCTGCATGGGCGGCTGACCCGGAAGTTCACTGGCCCAGCGGCTGGCAGGTGGAGGAGGTGGTGCCCGACGATCAGGCTCCGGCGCAGCCTTCGGCAGTGTCCCGCCAGCGTGCGATCAAGAATGATGAAAATGGCACGACCTTGATGGTCATGGAGTTGACAGGCACTCCGATCGAAGCGGGGCATACGGTCAATCTTCAAGGTGTGCTGCTGGAAATGCGCAAGTCCATCCAGAAAGACTTTGCCCAAGGCGGTTATCAAAGTGTGTGCACCAAGATGCACCCCACAACATTGAGCCGCCTTGAGGCGTTGGAAACTACTTGTGTAATCACCGAGAACGGTCGGCATGTGCTGTCGCAAACCCTGGTGGGAGCGGTCGACACCGATAAAGCCTATGTATTTTCATACGCAGGCCAGGCCCAGGCTTACGAATCAAGCAAGGATGAAGTCAGTTCGGTGCGTGACAGCCTGAAACTTTGAGCGCTGTAGGCAAAGCAGGGAATTATTCGATCTGAACAAAGTGAAATGTTTTTTAAAGTTCGTTTTTGAAAGTGTCCGGGTCCTGTTTTGTTTCAATATCGATGCCTGTAAACAAAAAGCCCTGCATGTGCAGGGCTTTTCTTAGTGCGTTTGTACTAGCTGCAAAGCATTAGCCGCGAAGCCAGGAATCTACAGTGGCCGCGCCGTATTGTTCTTTCCATGCCTTCAGGCCGCGGTGGTTGCCGCCTTTGGTTTCGATCAGTTCGCCAGTGTGCGGGTTGTGGTAAACCTTGACCACACGTGCACGGCGCTGTTTTGGTGCAGTTGCGACGGAAGCGCCGGACTTGCTCGGGTTAGGGTCCAGGATGGAGATGATGTCGCGCAGGCTTTTGCCGTAGGTTTTCATCAGCCCTTGCAGCTTTTCTTCGAATTCGATTTCTTTCTTCAGGCCTGCGTCGTTCTTCAGGGATTCCAGCTGGGCAAGCTGCTCTTGAAGGGCTTTTTCTGCTGCGCGAAATTCGGCGAGTCTGGACAAAATCTATACTCCAATAGTGTATTTGGCTGATATCTACTGCAAACAAAGCGATAAGCCAAGAGCCTTAAGGCGACTCAACAAAAGTGGCCTTCCTGCCAATTCAGCACAGGCAGGAAAAATTGTAGTAGTTAATCAGCCATGAGTAAATCATGTCTTTTGTATAAATAACAATATTTCCGTTGAAGTGGTTGGCTATTCAATGGCTATTCAGGAATCTAATGAACTCATCGCAAGGTACAGGCTTGCCAAACAGGTAGCCCTGCAAGAAATCAACACCTTGAGCGGCAAGATATTCGCATTGTTCTGGTGTTTCGACACCTTCGGCAACGATGCCCAAGTCGAGCTTGGCAGACAGTTCAATGATGCTGTCGAGTATATGCCGCGAGAGTGCATCAACCCCGATCATCGCCACAAAGCTTTGATCTATCTTCAAGTAATCGACATTGAAGTTGCGTAAATAACCCAGGCTCGAGTGACCGGTACCGAAGTCGTCGATCGCAATCATTACCCCCATTTCGTGCAGCGCCTGGAACAGTTGGCGGGTGACATCCGTGGGTTCGATCAACTCGCGCTCGGTCAATTCCAGCACCAGAATCACCTTGCCCGGCGGGAAGGCGGCGAGGAATTCCCGGCAGTCCTCCACCAGTTCCAGGTCGTGACAATGGCGGGCGGTGATGTTGATCCCGACATGAAAGCCATCCGCGAACTGCTCGGCGTGGGGCGCCAGTTGCAAGGCGGTCTGGCGCATCAGGGCGCGGGTCATTGGCACGATCAGGCCGGAATGCTCGGCCAGGGGAATGAACAGGTCGGGGCGCACCAGGCCTTCCTTGGGGTGATTCCAGCGCATCAACACTTCACAACCGGCCCACTGGCGAATGTCCTGGCCACGTACCACCGGCTGGTAATAGGGCACGAATTCATTGGCGCCCAAGGCACGTTGCAGCTCGAGGGTCGGTGCCGATGAGCGCTTTTGCAGCCAGTGGGCGAGGATGCCCGCCAACACGCCGAAAAACACCACCAGGATGAACAGCGCAGGATACCGCGCTTGCATGTAGCGCCAGGTTTCGCCCTCCGGCATCCCGGCTTCCACGCTGTAGGTATACCGCGTGGAGTCGAGATGATGGTGCGCGACGGAAAATGTCGGCAGCGCTGTGCTGTGCACCTTGCCATCCGACGCCAGCCAGTTAGGCCCCACTTGCAACACCAGGTCGGTATATCGACTGATCAGGCGCAAGGCGTTGGTCAAGTGGTAGCCATCAATGGAGGCAAAGGCCCCACGGTCGCCCTCGGTGAGGCGATACACCAGCAATGCGGTGTCAGGTGTCACCGGGTTGCCTTTCATCAGCCAAAGGCGGCCATCGACGTAGTCTTCAGGGTTGACCGGCGACTGGTAGTTGCCACCAAACAACGAGCTGCAATAGATGTTTCTCTGCCAGGACAAGGTCGTGGCGCGTACAAAAGGCCGACGGGTGACTTGTTCCCGTAGCGCCAGTTGTGTCGGGTTATCACATTCATGGCCGGCCAGCGGCAGCAAGTCCTTGGCGGCGAGTGCGGTATTGTCGAGCATCAGGTCGAACTGGCGCACGGCTTCCCGGGCGGTTTGCGCGGTGCTGTGCTCCAGGGTGCGCCCCGCTTGCCAGTACAGGATCAGCACCCCCAGCAAAATCGGCAGTGCGCCGCTGAGCAGAGTGATCAGGAGGCGGGTGCTGGCTTTTCGTGGGCCTTTGACGGTCAGTGGCATCTGTGCAGCCTGTAGCGGGAGGGGGCGATAAGACGCTCAAATGCGGTCGGGACAACCACGGCAGCCGTCCAACAAAGCGTATTGGTATTGGCCATGATAGATGGCGGCAGGGGACTGTGCATGTTCAATAAAGCGTCAAGCGTGTGGCCAGTTCAATAAATGCCAGGGTCGCCGGCGAGGACTGTCGTCGATCCAGAACCGCCAGCCCGACCTGGCGTTTGACGGCAGGCTTGAGCGGCTTGACCAGGTAATCCGGCGCTGCGGATTCAGGCAATGACAGCTCGGCAACAATGGTCACGCCGTCGCCCCGGCGCACGGTGTCCAGGGTGCTGAGCAACTGTGAACAGCGGTAACGCACATCCGGCTGCAGCCCGGCACCGACGAACAGCCTTGAGACCAGTTCGGACGAGCCGGCCTGGGTCAGGATAAAGGGTTCGCCGCAGAGCGCCTTGAGGCTGACACTCGGCTGCGCGCCCAGGTGATGCCCCGATGGCAACAGTGCGACCAACTGATCCTCAATTAACGGGAACGTATCGAAGCGCTCTTCAGGCAGCACCACAAACCCAACGTCGACGCGCCGCTCTTCCAGCCACTGCATCACCTGCCGATCAGGGCCTTCGTCGACGTGCACCTCGATGCCCGGATGCAGCTCGCGAAAGCGTTGCAAAATCTTCGGCAACAGACGAATCGATGAAGTTGGCCCGAACGAACCGATGCGCAGCGTGCCGCGCTTCATCCCGCGGGCATCGGCGGCTTCCTGTTGCAGTGTATTGGCCAGCCCGAGCATGGCCCGGGCGCGCAGCAGCAGTTGTTGGCCGATATCGCTGAGTTCGACTTGAGACTGATGGCGGCGGATCAACTCCACACCCAGTTCCTGTTCCAGGGATTTGATCGCATGGGACACCGCCGACTGGCTGATGCCCAGGCGATTGGCGGCGCTGGTGAAGCCTTGCAATTCGGCCACCAGGGAGAAGATTTCCAGCTGGGTAAGGGTCATGAGTATTTACTCATTTTACGATGACAAAAGATTAGCTAAACAATAAACCAATCCCACGTTTCTTGAGTAGAAATCTGATGACCCCGACTTCTGACCGTCTCACGTATTTGAAATTGGCGGCGGTGACCATGATCTGGGGCGGCACCTTCGTGGCCGGGCGCTATCTGGCCGCAGGCCTGGACCCGCTGCTGGCGGCGACCGTGCGCTTTGTGCTGGCCAGCCTCGCGTTGCTGGTCTTCCTGGGTGTAGCGCGTATTCGTCTGGTGCGCCCGACCAACGCACAGCTTGCGCAACTGACCGTACTCGGTTTTTTCGGGATCTTTTTCTACAACCTGTGCTTTTTCTACGGCCTGCATTACATCAATGCGTCCCGGGCATCGTTGATCGTCGCACTGAACCCTGCGGTGATTGGCCTGGCGTCGTGGCTGCTGTTCAAGGAGCGGCTGGGGCAGGTGAAACTGTTGGGTATCGCGCTGTGCCTGGGCGGCGCGGGGCTGGTGATCGTCAGCCGCAACCCGCAGCTGTTGCAGGGCACCGCGAATGCCTGGATCGGTGATCTGTTGATCTTTGGCTGTGTGGTGGGGTGGGGCGTGTATTCGCTGTTCTCTCGCGGCCTCAACCAAAGCCTGGGGCCGTTGCAAACCGTGACCTGGTCGATCCTGTTGGGCACGCTGATGCTGACGATCACCACACTGGTGACCGGACGATTGACGGTCGCCGCAGTGAGCCGCATCGATCTGCCCCAACTGCTGAGCTTGTTGTACCTCGGCGTGCTGGGATCGGCACTGGCCTACATCGGCTACTACGATGGTCTGCGCCGCATCGGCGCCACCCGGGCGGGTGTGTTCATCGCTCTCAATCCGCTGACGGCGGTGATCTGCGGTGCATTGCTGCTCGGCGAGCAACTCACCGCGCCGATGCTACTGGGCGGGGCAGTGATCCTGCTGGGCATCTACCTGTGCAACAAACCCCTTGCGCGGGTGAGGGCAATGGGGATTTGATAAGAGTACGGACAAATCTGTTTACGCTGTGTAGAATCGATTTACGCATACAAGAATAAGGACTTGCGCTAACGCAAGCCTCGCCCGTAAGAGACTGATGTAACCATGAAGCTACTCGGGTCCCCCCTCATCTTTGGTGACTTCCTCGCCCGCAGCGTGCGGGGTATCTCCTGTGCGCCACCCGCTGACCTCATCCTTGCTCGCAAATAAACATGTGTAACTACAAGAATGATGAGGCACCGAAAATGACAGACCTATACGAAAACCCAATGGGCCTGATGGGCTTTGAATTCATCGAATTCGCTTCGCCAACCCCGGGCACCCTGGAGCCGATCTTCGAGATCATGGGCTTCACCAAAGTCGCGACGCACCGTTCCAAGAACGTGCACCTGTTCCGTCAGGGCGAGATCAACCTGATCCTCAACAATGAACCCAACAGCATCGCCTCCTACTTTGCGGCCGAGCACGGCCCGTCGGTGTGCGGCATGGCGTTTCGCGTGAAAGACTCGCAACAGGCCTACAACCGGGCCCTGGAACTGGGCGCCCAGCCCATCCATATCGAAACCGGCCCGATGGAATTGAACCTGCCAGCGATCAAGGGCATTGGCGGCGCACCGCTGTACCTGATCGACCGCTTCGGCGAAGGCAGCTCGATCTATGACATCGACTTCGTGTACCTCGAAGGCGTTGAACGCAACCCGGTGGGCGCCGGCCTGAAAGTCATCGATCACCTGACCCACAACGTGTACCGCGGGCGCATGGTCTATTGGGCGAACTTCTACGAGAAGCTGTTCAACTTCCGTGAGGCGCGTTACTTCGATATCAAGGGCGAGTACACCGGCCTGACCTCCAAGGCCATGAGCGCCCCGGACGGCATGATCCGCATCCCGCTGAACGAAGAGTCGTCCAAAGGCGCCGGGCAGATCGAAGAGTTCCTGATGCAGTTCAACGGCGAGGGCATCCAGCACGTGGCGTTCCTCACCGATGACCTGGTCAAGACCTGGGACGCGCTGAAGAAAATCGGCATGCGCTTCATGACTGCGCCGCCAGACACCTACTACGAGATGCTCGAAGGCCGCCTGCCAAACCACGGCGAGCCGGTGGACCAGTTGCAAGCGCGGGGCATCCTGCTGGACGGCTCGTCGGTGGCGGGTGACAAGCGCCTGCTGCTGCAGATCTTCTCGGAAACCCTGATGGGCCCGGTGTTCTTCGAGTTCATCCAGCGCAAGGGTGATGACGGTTTCGGCGAAGGTAACTTCAAGGCGCTGTTCGAATCCATCGAGCGCGACCAGGTACGCCGTGGTGTGCTCACCGCTGACTGATCGTTGATGTAAAAAAGCCCGGTCGTGGGGATCCGCGACCGGGCTTTTTTTCGCCTGGAATCAGGCTTTACGTTGGCGAACCAGGTGCTTGAAACCTTCGTATACCAGCACCATCACGGCCAGCCAGATCGGCAGATAGGTCAGCCATTCTCCCGCCTTGATGCTTTCTCCCAGCAACAAGGCGACCCCGAGCAACAGTACCGGCTCCACATAGCTGAGCAGCCCGAACAGGCTGAACGCCAACAAGCGGCTGGCAACGATGTAGCACACCAGCGCCGAGGCACTGATCAAGCCCAGCATCGGGATCAAGGCATACAAGCCCTTGTGGGCATCGAGCACGGCAAACCCCTGTTCGCCGCTTTGCACGAACCATAACGCCACCGGCAACATCAGCGCCATGTCGAGCCACAGCCCGCCCAGGTGGTCAGTCTTCAGGCGTTTGCGCACGATGAAGTAGATCGGGTAACCGATGATCACCACTAACGTGGCCCAAGAGAAACCACCGACCTGATACAACTCGTTAAGTACGCCGACGCCGGCAAAAAACACCGCGACCTTTTGCAGGCGTGACAATTGTTCGCCATACACCAGGCGCCCGGTCAGCACCATGGTCAACGGCAGCAGGAAATACCCCAGGGAAACATCCAGGCTACGCCCGTTGAGCGGTGCCCACATGAACAGCCACAACTGCACCCCCAGCAAGGCCGAAGACAACAGCAACCCGCCGATCAACCCGGGTTTGGCCGCCACCAGCCGAACCAACTCCCACACCCGCCGCCACTCGCCGCTGACGATCATGAACACCGTCATGCAGGGGACCGTCAGCAGCATCCGCCAGCCGAAGATCTCCAGGCCGCTCAAGGGTGTGAGCAGCGAGGTGAAGTAATACATCACGGCAAACAACACCGAGGCCAAGACCGATAACACAACACCTTTAGACACACTGTCCTCGCGAAAACCGATTCATACAAAAGAGGGGAGATTTCAGGGAGGGAATATAGTGCTTTTAAGGTGAGATGTTTGCTCTGTTTTGGGGCAGTTTATGGGAGGAACGCTCGGCTCCTCCCATAAAGTGTGCTTATGGCCGGGCAATTCGGCCCGAGACAAAGTGGCCCACGTCATTGAACCCTGGCGTCGAGGCATGGCCCGGAGTGACCAGCGAATCGATGAAGGCTTCATCTTCTGCCGTGATCTTGACCTCCAGCGCACCGGTGTAGGCATCCCACTGCGCCTCGGTGCGCGGCCCGACAATCGCCGAACTGACCGCCGAGTTGTTCAGCACCCAGGCAATCGCAAACTCAACAATTCCCACGCCACGGCCCTGGGTGTATTGCTGGATCTGCTGGGCGATGCGCAGGGATTCAACGCGCCATTCGGTTTCCAGGATGCGCTTGTCCTGGCGCCCGGCACGGCTGCCGGCCTCAGGCGTTACGTCCGGCGCATACTTGCCGCTGAGCACGCCACGGGCCAGTGGGCTGTAAGGCACCACGCCCAGGCCATAGGCGGCGGCAGCGGTGATCTGCTCCACCTCGGCCTGGCGGTTGACGATGTTGTACAGCGGCTGGCTGATGATTGGCTTGTCCACCCCCAGGCGCTCGGCCACGCGGATCACTTCGGCGATCCGCCAGCCGCGGTAGTTGGACAAGCCCCAATGGCGGATCTTGCCCTCGCGGATCAAGTCGCCAATCGCTGAAATCGTGACTTCCAGCGGGGTGTTGTGGTCTTCACGGTGCAGGTAATAGATGTCCAGGTAATCGGTGTCGAGGCGCGTCAGGCTGGCTTCCAACGCGTTGAAAATCCGCTTGCGACTCAGGCCGCTGCGATTGGGCAGTCCGTCCACCGGGCCGATGCCGACTTTCGAGGCCAGCACCCAATCCTGGCGCTGGCGGGCGATGGCTTCGCCGACGATCTCCTCGGAGCGCCCGCCGGTGTAGACGTCGGCGGTGTCGATAAAATTGATGCCTTGATCCCAGGCCTTGTCGATGATGCGCAGCGAATCCTCGGTGTTGGTCTGCTCGCCAAACATCATGCTGCCCAGGGTCAGTGCGCTGACCTTCAACCCGGACTGGCCCAGTGTGCGGTAAATCATCGTGAACACCTCAAAAGGGGGAGACAGACCTATCCAATACCAGACAGCAAGGCTCTGGAACAAGCCCTGGGACGGTTATTGCGGTAATAGTTCGGCGCAGCGCAGTTGCAGGAAGCGGTGCAGTACCTTGACCCGTTCCGACACTTGCAGCCGATGCGGGCACATCAGGTTGAACGGCGTCGGCTCGCCTTGCCAATCGGTGAGCAAGGGCACCAGGCGTCCGGCCTTGATGTCGCGGGCTATATCCAGTCGCGCTTTATAAGCAATGCCATGGCCGGCCAATGCCCAACGCCGCACGATCTCGCCGTCATCACTCAAGTAGTCGCCGCTGACCTCGACTTCCTGCAGCAGCTCACCCTGGCGAAAGTACCAGGTGTTGTTCGCGCGCCCCTGGCGCATATAGCGCAGCGTGCTGTGCTGTGCCAGGTCCTGAGGGATGCGTGGCGTGCCGTGGCGCGCGAGGTAGTCGGGGCTGGCACACGCTACCCGTGTGTGATCGGGCACCACCGGCAGCGCCACCAGGCTGGAGTCCCGTGGTACGCCGAAACGCAGGGCGATGTCGACGGTTTCGCGAAACAGGTCGGCATTGCTGTCGTTGAGCAGCAATTGCAGGCGAACGTTCGGGTGCTCGAGCTTGAACTCATCCAGCCAGCCCAGCAGCACATTGCGCCCGAAATCCGAGGGCGCGGCCAATTGCAGCAAACCACTGAGGCTTTGGCCTTGTTGCTTGATCGCCTGTTCGCCTTCGGACAACGCCTCCAGGGCCACCCGCACGCTGTCCAGGTAGCGCCGGCCTTCTTCAGTCAGGCGCATGCTGCGGGTGGAGCGCGCCAGCAGCCGAATGCCCAGGCGGGTTTCCAGGCGCTTGAGGGCAATGCTGGCGGCCGCCGGGGTCAGGCTGAGGCTACGGGCGGCGGCGGACAGGCTGCCGGTGTCGGCGGTGCGCACGAAGACTTCAAGGTCGAGGATTGAACTCATCTGTAAAAATCCTTTAAAGATCTTGTCGTTTTACCGGGATTTTTCAACGATTGCCAAGCTGGGAAGATGAAAGCTCATTTTCTCAACCAGGTAGTTCTTCATGAATTCTCCCCTCAGCGGCAAAACCATCATCGTCATCGGCGGTAGCAGCGGCATTGGAGCCGCCGTGGCCAAGCAGGCCGTGGCACGCGGCGCCCACGTGGTGCTGGCCGGGCGACGCTTGTCTTCAACCGTGGAGAACGGCATGCGCAGCGAGCAGGTAGACGTGACCGACGCGGCCTCGTTGCAGCGGTTGTTCGAAACGGTGGGGCCGTTTGATCATCTGGTCTATACCGCAGGCCCTGCGGTACAGGCGAAGGCATTGATCGAGACGGACCTGAACCTGGCGCAAGACAACTTCAACGTAAAACTCTGGGGTTCGCTGCGGGCGATCCAGTCGGCGCTGCCCTTTCTCGCCGAGCACGGCAGCATCACCCTGACGTCGGGACAGTTGGGGCGCAAAACGGTTGCAGGGCAATTCATCAAGACCGGGATCAATGCGGCCACTGAAGCGCTGGGCAAGCAACTGGCCAAGGAACTGGCGCCACGCAGGGTCAATGTGGTGAGTCCTGGGGTGATCGATACCGAGGCGTATTCGGGCTTATCCGAGGAGCAGCGACTGGCAATGTTTGCCAAGGCGGGCGGGGCATTGCCGGTGGGGCGAGTGGGGCAGGCCGAAGAAGTGGCTGCCGGGTACGTACTGGCGATGGAGAACGGGTTTATCACTGGCAGCGTGATTGATGTCGACGGCGGTGGATTGCTCTAAAGGCAGCGGAATAAAAAAGGTCCCGCTTTCAGGCGGGACCTGCATTATCAGTAATCGGGCCGCGCGTTAATAACGCGGTGCCGGAATCGGTTGCGGCGGGTAGTAATAGCCCGGAGGAGGCGGCGCCTGGTAGTAGACCGGCGGCGGTTGCTGGATGTACACCGGCTGCGGTTGTACGTAAACCGGTTGTTGCTGCACGTAGACCGGTGGCTGGGAGTTGGCGACCACCGAGCCCACTACCAATCCACCCACCACTGCGCCCAGCAGGGCCGGGCCACCCCAGCCCCAACCACCATGGTAACCACCGTGACCCCATCCATAGCCGTACCCACCACGGGCTTCTGCTTGCCCTGCGATGGCGAGGGTGGCAATAAGCACGATGGCTACTTTCATTTTTGAGAGTCGACTGATCATGACAAGTCCTCTACCTATGCATCGAACCGGTTTTAATAATATTCCCGGGCATACGTTTCAGACAGCACTTTTTGAGGGGATGACGCGGCGCCAGAGTAAAGGTTAGGTAAGGTTTGTAGCCTGTTTGTTACTTGGCTTTGGCGTTCAGGTTAAGACGGGTTTCCGGCGGTACTTTAGCTATAAAAACACCGGCGCCGTCATGGAGATCGACGGCACCGGTCTACCCTGATGTCAGCCCTTGAGTGTGCGCGTCATGCGCAACGCCAACACACTGCCCGCGACGATCACTGCCGCCAGCAGGTACAGCGCAATGTCCGTAGACCCGGTGGCGTCCTTCACAAACCCGACGATATACGGGCTGAGGAAACCCGCCATCTGGCCCATGGAGTTGATCAACGCCAAACCACCCGCTGTCGCACCTGCGCTGAGCATGGCGGTGGGCACCGGCCAGAACATCGGCAGGCCGGTAAGGGCGCCCATGGTGGCGATGGTCAGGCCAAGGATCGCAATGGCCGGGGTGGTTGCAAAGTTCACCGCAATCACCAGCCCGATCGCGCCCATCAACATCGGCACCACCAAGTGCCAGCGACGCTCCTTGCGCAGGTCGGCAGAGCGGCCCACCAGCAACATGAACACCGCCGCCAGCAGGTACGGGATCGCACTCAGCCAGCCAATTACCAGGTTATCGCTGAAGCCCATGTTCTTGATGATCGATGGCAGCCAGAAGTTGATGGCGTACACACCGCTCTGGATGCAGAAGTAGATCAGGCCGAATGCCCAGATGGCCGGGTTCTTGAACACTTCCAGCAGCGAGTCGCTGGTGGTCTTCGGTTTGTTGGCCAGGTCGGTGGCCTGGTCGGCTTCCAGCACCGCGCGCTCATGGGGCGTGAGCCACTTGGCGTTGGCAAAGCTGTCGCTGAGCAGGAAGTAGGCGAGGGCACCGAGGATCACCGTCGGCACGCCTTGCAGCAGGAACATCCACTGCCAGCCCGCAAGCCCGCCTTGGCCGGCGGCGAAGTGGTTGAGGATCCAGCCGGAGAACGGGCTGCCCAGCAGGCCGGACACCGGAATCGCCGACATGAACAGCGCCATGATCCGCCCACGGCGGAAGGTCGGGAACCACTGCGAGAGGTACAGCACCACGCCCGGGAAGAACCCGGCTTCGGCGGCACCGGTCAGCAGGCGCAAACCATAGAAGTGCGTTGGCGTGCTGACGAACAGCAGGCAGGTGGACAGGGTGCCCCAAACGATCATCATCAGCGCAATCCAGCGCCGTGGACCAAATTTGGTCAACGCCAGGTTGCTCGGCACGCCGCACAGCACGTAGCCGATAAAGAAGATCCCGGCACCGAGGCCGTACACGGTCTCGCTGAATTTGAGGGCGTCGAGCATCTGCAGCTTGGCAAAGCCGACGTTGACGCGGTCGAGGTAGTTGAACAGGTAGCAGATGAAAATGAAGGGGATCAGGCGCAGGGTGATGCGCTTGTATACGGCGTTTTTATCGTCATCGGTGGCCTGGGTAACAGCGGCGCTCTGTGACATGGCAGTCTCTCTTTATTATGATTTTTCGCGATGCGAGGGTAACGTTGATCGCCCAATGAGTCTCGGCCACCTCAAGGGGTGATGTCTTTGTGCTCGCGCACAGTCAAGCATCGTTTGCGCTGTGCCTATGAACAACCGGTTTTTTCAGGAATTTAGCCCCATGTTCGAGCTGGATCATGACTTGGCGCAGGATATCGTCAATCGCACCATGGCGATCCTGCCCTATAACGTCAACGTCATGGATAGCCAGGGCCTGATCCTCGGCAGCGGCGAACCCGAACGCATTAACACCCGCCATGAAGGCGCGCAGTTGGTGCTGGCGAATGTGCGCGTGGTGGAGATCGACAGCCAGACCGCCAAGCACCTCAAGGGCGTGCAACCCGGGATCAACCTGCCGCTGCTGCACGACCAGCGCCTGATCGGCGTGCTGGGCATTACCGGCGAGCCGGAATTGCTGCGTACCTATGCGCAACTCGTACGCATGACCGCCGAAATGCTGGTCAGCCAGCGTCACCAGCAAGCCGAGCAGCAATGGCGGCGCCAACGTTGCGATGACCTGCTGGCGCTCCTTCTGGCCGAGACCGGCGACTCGCCGCGGCTGGTGGACGAGGCGCAGCAACTGGGCCTCAAACCGCAGATGGCACGTACGCCGTACCTGTTTGAACTGGGCAGCGGCCAGTCGGCGGAAGCCTTGAGCACCTGGCTGACCTCGCGCTACCCGGACAGCTGGTGCGTCAGCTCCGCACAGTTTTCCCTGCTGTGGTGCCGACCGGCGTCGGTGCAAGTCGACAACCCGCGCCTGCTGGAAAAACTCGACGGCCTGGGCTGGAACATCCTGCGGGTCGCCGTCGGCGGGCAAGCAGACGGCCTGGCCGGGCTACGCCGTTGCTACCGGCGGGTCGGCGATCTGCTTGCCTATGGCCGCGATGTGCTGCCCGAGTCGCGGTTGCTGACCCTCAATCGATACCGCCTGCCGGTAATGCTCTGGCGCCACCGCAACGACGACGCCCTCGACGAACTGCTCAACCCGCTGCGCAAGGTACTGGCCAAGGACAGCAACGGCCAGTTGCTGGCGACCCTGCGCAGTTGGTGCGATCACGACGGTCAAAGCCAGGCCTGCGCCGACGCCCTGGGCATTCACCGCAACAGCCTGCGCTATCGCATGGAGCGCATCGCCGAGTTGAGCGGCGTCGACCCGTTGACCCTCGACGGCATGCTTGCGTTGTACCTGGGCGTACAGCTATTGCCTCAGGCTTTGTCGAAATGAACAACAAACCCCAGCCACTCTTGTGCAATGGACCGGCGTTATTGCCGGTGCCAACTGGCAGCATGGGCGTTATAAAAACCGGAGAAAGCCCATGAAAATCATCATCGCCCCCGACTCGTTCAAGGACAGCCTGAGTGCTGAAGGCGTGGCGAATGCCATTGCCGAGGGGTTGGCCAGCGTGTGGCCCGACGCCGAGCTGATCAAGTGCCCGATGGCGGACGGTGGTGAGGGCACGGTGGAGTCGGTACTCGCGGCCTGCCAGGGCGAGCTGCGCACCACCCGTGTGCAAGGGCCATTGGGTGGCAGTGTCGACGCGCATTGGGGCTGGTTGGCCGAGAGCCACACCGCAATCATCGAAATGGCCGAGGCCAGCGGTCTGCAACTCGTGCCACCGGGTCAGCGAGATGCGTGTTCCAGCAGCACCTTCGGCACTGGCGAGCTGATCCGCGCCGCCCTGGATGCCGGTGCCCAACGCATCATCCTGGCCATTGGCGGCAGCGCCACCAACGATGGCGGCGCGGGGGCGATGCTGGCTCTCGGTGTGCAATTGCTTGATGCCGAAGAGGCTGCATTGCCCCTGGGGGCCTGGCGCTGGCCAAGCTGTCGCGCATCAGCCTTGAGCAACTGGACCCACGCCTGGCCCAGGTGCGCTTCGAAATTGCCGCCGACGTGAACAATCCACTGTGCGGCCCCCACGGTGCCTCGGCGATTTTTGGCCCGCAAAAAGGCGCCAATCCCCAGCAAGTCGAACAACTGGATGCCGCCCTCGGCCATTTCGCCGATCACTGCGCCAAGGTCTTGCCCAAAGATGTACGCGACGAACCCGGCAGCGGCGCCGCCGGCGGCCTGGGTTTTGCCGCCAAGGCGTTCCTTGGCGCACAGTTTCGTGCAGGGGTTGAAGTGGTCGCCGAGCTGGTGGGGCTCGAAAAGGCCGTGCGTGGCGCTGACCTGGTCATCACCGGCGAAGGCCGCTTCGACGCCCAGACCCTGCGGGGCAAAACCCCGTTTGGCGTCGCGCGGATCGCCAAACAGCACAACGTGCCAGTGATTGTGATCGCCGGCACCTTGGGTGATGGCTACGAGCAGATGTACGCCCACGGTGTGGATGCCGCGTTCGCCTTGCCGTCCGGCCCGACTACCCTGGAACAGGCCTGCAGCGAGGCGCCGCGCCTGTTGCGCGAGCGCGCCTCGGACATCGCCCGGGTCTGGAAACTGGTTGCTGCGCGGCCCCGATAATTGCGGTGCTGGGCTCGCCATCCTGAGGCTTTGCCGCCTACACTGGCCCGCCATGTGTTTTCAAAGGATGAAACACCATGCACACACCTGAACCCAAAATCGTGATCACGCGCTTCACCGAGGCCCACCTTGACGGCGTCGCTGCGCTCTACAACGACCCGGCTGTCTGCCGTCAGGTGCTGCAAATGCCTTTCCAGTCGATCGAGGCCTGGCGCGCACGCCTGGCACCCGGGGATGAACGGCGGCTACAACTGGTGGCCGTGCATGCGGGTGAAGTGATTGGCAACCTGGGGCTTGAGCAATATTCCCGTGTGCGCCGCAGCCATGTCGGTTCATTCGGCATGGGCGTGGCCACCGCCTGGCAGGGCAAGGGCGTGGGCTCCCGGCTGCTGAGTGCGGCGCTGGAGGTGGCGGATAACTGGATGAACCTGCACCGGGTGGAACTGACGGTGTACGCCGACAACGAAGCCGCCCACCGCCTGTACCACAAGTTCGGCTTCGAGACCGAAGGCCTGCTGCGCGATTACGCCGTGCGTGACGGCGCATTCGTCGACACCCTGACCATGGCGCGCGTCCGCAAGCCTGCCTAGTCGTCCTGCAAGGCAAACGCCACCGCAGCCTGCGCATGCAGCTCGGTGGTGTCCAGTAGTGGCAGGTCGCTGTGCTGCGGCTTGATCAACAGACTGATTTCCGTGCAGCCAAGGATGATGGCCTGGGCGCCACGCGCCGCCAGGGACTCGATCACCCGTTGGTACACCTCACGCGATGCGTCGCTGATCACCCCGACACACAATTCCTCATAGATGATCCGGTGCACGGCCTGGCGCTCGTCGGCGTCCGGCACCAGCACGGTCAGCCCTTGGGCGGCCAAACGCGACTTGAGAAACTCCTGCTCCATGGTAAATGCGGTGCCCAGCAGGCCCACCGTCAGAGTGCCGGCATCCACGGCCGCTGCGCCGGCGGCGTCTGCAATATGCAGAAACGGTATGGAGACCGCCGCTTCAATACGCGGCGCCACCAGGTGCATGGTGTTGGTACACAGCACGATGCATTCGGCGCCACCGGCTTGCAGGCGGCGGGCTGCGTCTTCGAGGATCAGTGCGGCGTCATCCCAGCGCCCGGCGTGCTGGGCCTGCTCCACCGGGCCGAAGTCGACGCTGTACATCAACAGTTGTGCCGAACGCAGGGGGCCGAGCTGGTCGCGCACACTTTGGTTGATGATGCGGTAATACTCGGCGCTGGACTCCCAGCTCATGCCGCCGATAAGGCCGATGGTGCGCATGCGATGCTCCTGAATTGGACGGGCGAGGGCACCACATTACCCAAGCGCCGCGCTTTAGTCATACGCCAGCGTGCGGCATCTGCCATGATCAAGGTTCGCAACATGGGTCACCCAAGGAACACGGCAATGGACGATGTACAACAACTGGGCGAGATGCTGCGTCATTACGCCGACAGCGAAGCCCACAAGAAGCAGCAGTTCGAAGTGCAGTCGGCCCATTGGGCGCAGAAGATCGTCGACTTGTTCGACCAGATCGAGCAGTGGCTGGAACCGGTGAAGACCGTCGGCTTGCTGGAAGTGCAGCGCGAGGCGTACGTGGCTTCCGGCCCTAGCGTGCCGGTGGAGACCTCCACCTTCAAGACCGAGAAACTGACCATCCATATCGCCGGCAAACCGGTGGAGTTCGTGCCGGATGTGATGGGCGCCGGTGGGTTGATTTCGTTGTCGGTGATGGGCTTGACCGCCGCCCGCTACGGCAGTATTTCCCTGGTGCTGCTGCCGGGGAAAAACGATTGGTTGTGGAAGAAAACCAACGGCCTGAAAGATCCGGACACCTTCGGTTTCGATGCCAACTTCCTGGCCTTGCAGTTGCAGAGCCTGATTCCCCGCGAACGCGGATGATTGTAGGAGCTGGCTTGCCGGCGATGCAGGCAACTCGGTGCTTCAGAAACACCACGGTGATGCCATCGCAGGCAAGCCAGCTCCCACACTGACCGCATTCCTTTATCAGATATCTACATTGCCCCAGCCGGGTTTTGCTGCTTGCGGCGCCACCGCGTTGACCCGCTTGCCCGTGGCCAACTCCACCCGCCGCGCCACCTCCGGGTCATCGGCAAACGGCATCAGGCTGGCCTCATCCAGGCTCTCCTTCGACTGGCCCCGCAAGCAATACTCCACCGCGCCATACAGGCCAATCACCGCCGCCAGGTTCAGCGCTATCTCCCACATCAGGCGATCTGCGCTTCAAGCTGCGCCACTTTCAGATCCGCCACGCGCACCGTGCGCCAAGTGTTGTACGCCATCAGCAACATGCCGCTGAGGAAGAACACCCCGCCGACAAAGCGCACCACAAACCCCGGATGGCTGGCCTGCAAGGCTTCCACAAAGGAGTAGGTGAGGGTGCCGTCATCGTTCACCGCCCGCCACATCAAGCCCTGGGTGATGCCGTTGACCCACATCGATGCGATGTACAGCACCGTGCCAATGGTCGCCAGCCAGAAGTGCATATTGATCAGCCCCACACTGTGCATCTGCACGCGCCCGAATATTTTCGGGATCATGTGGTACAGCGAGCCAAACGTGATCATCGCCACCCAGCCCAAGGCCCCGGCGTGGACGTGGCCGATGGTCCAGTCGGTGTAGTGGGACAGGGCGTTGACGGTCTTGATCGCCATCATCGGCCCTTCAAACGTCGACATCCCGTAGAACGCCAGCGACAGCACCAGGAAACGCAGGATCGGGTCGGTGCGCAATTTATGCCAGGCCCCGGAAAGCGTCATCATGCCGTTGATCATCCCGCCCCAGCTGGGCGCCAGCAGGATCAGCGACATCGCCATGCCCAGGGACTGCGCCCAGTCCGGCAGCGCGGTGTAGTGCAAGTGGTGCGGGCCGGCCCAGATGTACAGGGTGATCAACGCCCAGAAGTGCACGATGGACAAACGATAGGAATACACCGGCCGCCCGACTTGCTTGGGCACGAAGTAATACATCATCCCCAGGAAACCGGTGGTCAGGAAGAAACCCACCGCGTTGTGCCCGTACCACCACTGCACCATGGCATCAGTGGCGCCGGAGTACACCGGGTAGGACTTGAACCAGTCCACCGGGATCGACAGGTGATTGACCACGTGCAGCATCGCGATCACCACGATAAACGCACCGAAGAACCAGTTGCCGACATAGATATGCTGGGTCTTGCGTTGCACCACCGTGGTGAAAAACACGATGGCATAAGCCACCCACACCACGGTCATCCACACGGCGCCGGTGAACTCGATCTCGGCGTATTCCTTGGTGGTGGTGTAGCCCAGCGGCAGGCTGACCAACATGATCACGATCACCGACTGCCAGCCCCAAAAGGTAAAGGCGGCGAGCTTGTCCGAGTACAGCCGCACCTGACAGGTGCGCTGTACTGCGTAGTAGCTGGCGGCGAATTGCGCGCTGCCGGCAAAGCCGAAAATCACCAGGCTGGTGTGCAGCGGGCGCAGGCGGCCGAAGGTGGTCCACGGCAGGTCGAGGTTCATTTCCGGCCAGACCAGTTGCGAGGCGATCCACACGCCCATGGCCATGCCGACCACGCCCCAAACGATGGTTGCAATGACGAATTGACGCACGACCTTGTAGTTGTAGGCCTGTGCGGTTGATGGTGGTTGCATGCTTAGTCCTCCCACGGTTCCAAGTGGGCGGCACTGTAGGAAGTATGGGCAGAACAATACAGACTCAGACCCGGGTCATTAATACGGATCAGCCACTAACCTGCGTTTTTTGCACGTTACCCCCGTCAATAAATCATTTGTCCAACCCCCGCCCAATGACAAAACTGCAAGTCACTCGCAAAACAACAACGATTGGGCAAAAAACCACATGCAAATCGAGCGCAACTTTTTCAACGGCCACTTCGCCGAACCTGCCAGCACCGCCCAGATCGCGGTTTACAACCCCGCGACCGAGGCTCAGGTCGGCCTGGTCTCCGCCGCCACACCTGATGAGGCCACTGCTGCTGTCGAGGCCGCCGCTACCGCGCAAAAGACCTGGGGCAAACTCACCAGCATCCAGCGCGCCGAACACCTGCGGGCGTTCGCCGACGCCCTCGAAACCTGCGCTGAAAGCATAGGCAAGGCGCTTGCCAGCGAATCCGGCAAAAGCCTCGACGACGCCAGCAACGAAGCCCGCTACGCCGCTCAGATCACCCGCTACCACGCTGAATGGGCGCGCCGCATTGAAGGCGAAATCATCCCCAGCGACACCCCGGACGAAAACCTGTTCCTGCAGCGCGAGCCCATTGGCGTGGTGGCTTGCCTGATTCCGTTCAACTACCCGGTCTACACCCTGCTGCGCAAAATCGCCCCGGCGCTGATTGCCGGCAACACCGTGGTGGTGCGCCCAAGCAACAACACGCCGTTGTCCGCCTTTGAAATCGCCCGTGCGGTCGAGCAGTCGGGCATGCCGGCCGGTGTGATCAATATCCTGACCATGGACCACGCCACCGCCGCCGCCCTGTGCACCCACAAGGCCGTGGGCCTGATTACCCTGACCGGCAGCGTCAACGCCGGGCGCATCGTCCTCGACTACTGCAAGGCCAACATCGCCAAGCCGTCCCTGGAGCTGGGCGGCAAGACCCCGGCGATCATCGAAGCCGACGCCGACCTTGAACAGGCCGCCAGCGCAATCATCGCGTCCAAGACCACCCACTGCGGCCAGTTGTGCACGGCGGTCGAGCGGGTGTACGTGCAGGAAAGCGTCTACGACCAATTCCTGGCCCTGCTCAAGACCAAGATCAGTGCCGTCAAATTCGGTGACCGTGCCACGGACGCAGGCCTGATGGGCCCGCTGGTCAACGCCAGTTCGCAGCAGAATATTCATGCCATGGTCCAGCGCGCCATCGCCGACGGTGCTGTACTGGAAGCAGGCGGCGTACTCCCCGAAGGCCCGGGCCATTTCTACCCGCCGACGCTGCTCAGCGGCTGCCGCCAGGACATGGAAATCATCCAGGAAGAAATCTTCGGCCCGGTGCTGCCGGTGCTCAAGTACCGCGACATCGACGAAGCGCTGGCCATGGCCAACGACCACCAGTTCGGCCTGTCGTCGGTGCTCTACACAGAGAACTACCGCACGGCCATGAAAGTCGCCAACGCCATTGAGGCCGGCGAGTTGTACGTCAATCGCACCCCGGCTGACCCTTACCAGGGTTTCCATGCCGGCTGGAAACGCTCAGGGCTGGGCGGCGATGACGGCAAGCACGGGATGCTTGAGTTCACCCAGACCCGTTTGGTGGTCATGAAGTACTGATTCACCGACCACCGGCTTCACCTCAATAAAAACAATTATCGGGGCACCTGCACAGTGGGTGCCCGAGGTCTACAAGATGTCCAAGCCTGCACCCGTTGCCCAGGGTTTCGATGCCGTGTCCGCGGCCAAAAGCGACAAAGCCAGTCGCTACTTCCAATTGATGTTGCTGGTACTGGCCGCCGGGGCGATCTACCCGATCCTCTACCTGCGCCAGG
The DNA here is from genome assembly GCF_016650865.1 of Pseudomonas sp. TH34. Taxonomy (NCBI): domain Bacteria; kingdom Pseudomonadati; phylum Pseudomonadota; class Gammaproteobacteria; order Pseudomonadales; family Pseudomonadaceae; genus Pseudomonas; species Pseudomonas sp. TH34. The sequence goes on along the minus strand of NZ_JAEKFB010000034.1, from coordinate 79,060 downwards.
TCTACCAGACCACCATGCTCGAGGTGTTCCAGATCAACCACAGCCAGCTGGGTTATCTGTATTCGATGCTCGGTACGATCTTCCTGCTCAGTTACCTGCCCAGCGGCTGGTTGGCCGATCGCCTGCCGCCACGCTTCCTGATCTTCTTTTCGCTGGTGGCCACCGGGGCCCTGGGCATCTGGTACTCCACCGTACCGTCGATGACTGGCCTGATGATCATCTTCGGCTGCTGGGGCCTGACCACCGGCCTGACCTTTTGGGCTTCGGTGCTCAAGCGGGTGAAGATGATCGCCCATCACAGTGAGCAGGGCCGCTTCTTCGGCATCCTCGACGGTGGCCGTGGTTTGGTGGAAGCCTTGCTGGCAACCGTGGCCCTGGGGCTGTTTGCCTATGCCACCGAGACCCGCAGCCAGACGGCCGCCGAAGGCTTCAAGCATGTGGTGTACCTGTATTCGTTCGTGTGCATCGCCATCGGTTGTGTGCTGGTGCTGCTCAAGGACCCTAAATCCATGGCCGAAACCGCCGCGGTGGAGAAGGGTAAGTTCAACCTGGTCGCCGACCTCACCACCCTGGTGAAAATCCCCGAGCTGTGGCTGGTGACCGCCATCGTGTTCTGCGGTTATCACATGTTCTGGGCCACCTACAGTTTCTCCGACTACCTGCAAGGCAGCGGCATGACCGCCGTGATGGCCGGCACCATCACCACCATCAAACTGTGGATGCGACCTATCGGCGGGATCGGCGGCGGCTGGCTGGGGGACAAGTTTTCGAACATCTCGGTGCTGATCGTCGCGCTGGTGCTGGTGACCCTGGCGATGGTCGGCCTGATCGTGTTCCCGGCCATTGGCAGCCTCGGCTTGCTGATTGGCACGGTGATCTTTATCGGGCTGATGACCTACGCGATTCGCGGCCTGTACTGGGCGATCCTCGACAGTTGCAACATCCCGCTGCGCATCACCGGGTTGGCCATCGGTATCGTCTCGGTGGTGGGTTACCTGCCGGACACCTTTATTCCGCTGATCAATGGCTACCTCACCGACACCTACCCGGGGCAGGTCGGCTACAACCTGTACTTCGGCTACATCGCCTTCATCGGCGTGCTCGGGACCCTCGCGGCCCTGACCCTGCGCGCTCGAATCAATCGTAAAAAATTCAACCAGACAGGTGCCTGAGATGAAAATCGTCGCCCTTGAAACCCATATTGTTGCCGTACCGCCACCGCACATCGGTGGGATGTACTGGCTGTTCGTCAAACTGAAAACCGACTGCGGCATTGAAGGCGTGGGCGAGATCTACGCCGCCACTTTCGGGCCCAAGGCGATGCTGCCGATCATTGAGGATGTGTTTGAGCGCTACCTGCTCAACCACGACCCGCACCACATCGAGCGTTTTTTCCGCCAGGCGTATTCCAGCGGGTTCACCCAGCGCCCCGACCTGACCATGATGGGCGTGGTCAGCGGCCTGGAAATGGCCTGCTGGGACATCATCGGCAAGGCCGCTAACAAGCCGGTCTACGAGTTGCTGGGGGCAAGGTCAACGAGCGCCTGCGTTCCTACACCTACCTGTACCCGGTCAACAGCCAGGGCGAGTACGACTACGACGACCCGGACCTGGCTGCCGAGTGCGCCGTCGAGAACATGAACAAAGGCTTTACCGCCGTGAAGTTCGACCCGGCCGGGCCTTACACCGCGTACTCCGGCCACCAGATTTCCCTGGAAGTGCTGGAGCGCTGCGAAACCTTCTGCCGCAAGATCCGCGAAGCGGTGGGGGACAAGTGCGACCTGCTGTTCGGCACCCACGGGCAGATGGTGCCGTCGTCGGCGATCCGCCTGGCCAAGCGCTTGGAGAAATACGACCCGCTGTGGTTCGAAGAGCCGGTGCCACCGGGCCAGGAAGAGGCCATGGCCCAGGTCGCGGCCAAGACCAGCATCCCCATCGCCACCGGAGAGCGGCTGACCACCAAGTACGAGTTCTTCAAGCTCCTGCAGGCGGGCGGTGCGTCGATCCTGCAAATGAACGTGGCCCGTTGTGGCGGCCTGCTGGAAGCCAAGAAAATCGCAAGCATGGCCGAGGCCTACTACGCGCAGATCGCCCCGCATCTGTACAACGGCCCGATTGGCGCGGCGGCGAGTTTCCAGTTGGCCACGTGCACGCCGAACTTCCTGATCCAGGAAAGCATCATGACCTGGGGCGGCTTCCATGCCGAAGTGCTGACCAAGCCGCTGCAATGGGAGGACGGCTACATCATCCCGTCCACCGAGCCGGGCCTCGGGGTGGAGCTGAACATGGACGTGGTGCGCAAGCACACGCCATACACCGGCGAACGCCTGCACCTGCAAATGGCGCCCACGCCTGCTGATGTGAAAGACACTTCGCCCGCCAAGGGCTAAAAAAAACGACTTATGCGGTAACCGTGAATGACATACGACTACATCATCGCCGGCGCCGGCGCCGCAGGTTGCGTCCTGGCCAACCGACTCTCCGCCTCGGGCGAGCATTCGGTGTTGCTGCTGGAGGCCGGCGGCAAGGACAGTTCCTGGTGGTTCAAGATTCCGGTCGGTTTCGCCAAGATGTACTACAACCCGACCTTCAACTGGATGTACTACAGCCAGCCGCAAAAACAGCTGGCCGACCGCGCCATCTATGCCCCACGGGGTAAAGTGCAAGGCGGTTCCGGCTCGATCAACGCCATGATCTACGTGCGCGGCCAGGCCCATGACTTCAATGACTGGGCAGCCAATGGCAACGACGGCTGGGGCTTCAAGGACGTGCTGCCGTACTTCCGCAAGCTGGAAAACCACCCCCTGGGCGACACCGAATACCACGGCAGCAGCGGCCCCATCAGCATCACCCCGATGAAGGGCCAGACCCACGCCATCTGCGACGTGTTCCTCAAGGGCTGCGAGCAATTGGGCTATGGCCTGAGCGATGACTTCAACGGGCCGAACTTCGAAGGCGCGGGCCTCTACGACGTCAACACCCGCAACGGCGAGCGCTGCTCCAGCAGCTTTGCGCACCTGCATCCGGCGTTGGGTAGGCCGAACCTGACCGTCGAATTGCATGCACTGGTAGACCGTGTGCTGTTCGACGACCAGCAGCGCGCCACCGGCATCAGCGTGACCCAGCACGGCGTGGTGCGGACCTTTATCGCGCGCAAGGAAGTGATCCTGTGTGCCGGTGCGGTGGATACGCCGAAGATCCTGCAACTCTCGGGAGTGGCGGACAAGCAACTGCTTGCCGAACACAACATCCCTCTGGTCAAGGACCTGCCGGCGGTGGGGCAGAACCTGCAGGACCATCTGTGCGCCAGCTATTACTACAAGGCCAATATCCCGACCTTGAACGACCAGCTCAGCTCGCTGTTCGGCCAGTTCAAACTGGGCCTCAAATACCTGCTGACCCGCAAGGGCGCGCTGGCCATGAGCGTCAACCAGGCTGGCGGGTTCTTTCGCGGTAATGCTGAACAGGCGCATCCGAACCTGCAGCTGTACTTCAACCCGCTGTCGTACCAGATCCCGAAAAACAACAAGGCCAGCCTCAAGCCCGAGCCGTATTCAGGCTTCCTGCTGTGCTTCAACCCGTGCCGGCCCACCAGCCGCGGGACGATTCGCATCGCCTCGAAAAACCCACGGGATGCGGCCTTGATCGACCCCAACTACCTGAGTACCCAAAAGGACATCGACGAGGTGATCCAGGGTAGCCGGCTGATGCGCAAGATCATGCAGGCACCGGCGCTCAAGGGCGTGACGGTGGCTGAAGTGTTGCCAGGTGCGGCGGTGGAAACCGACGAGCAAATGCTGCAGTACTTCCGCGAGAACAGCGGCTCGATCTATCACCTGTGCGGCTCGTGCGCCATGGGTTCGGACCCGCAGGTGTCGGTGGTGGACAAGCGCCTGAAGGTGCACGGCATGCAAGGACTGCGGATTGTCGATGCATCGATTTTCCCCAACGTGACCTCGGGCAATACCCATGCGGCGGTGTTGATGGTGGCGGAGAAGGGCGCGGATCTGATCCTGCAGGATGCCTGAATTGATCGTTCCCACGCGGAGCGTGGGAACGATCATAGAGAGACCGTGTTCTGCCAATGAGCAACCGTTTCCGCACTGATGCTCACCCCGCCACACACAATCACCACCACATCCTCAACCCCGGCAATCGCGGCATGCTCCAAATAAGCCACGGCCAACGAAACCCCACACGCGGGTTCCACCAACTGCCTGAGATCATCGGCATACCGCGCCACGCCCATCATCGCGTCGGCATCGCTCAACACCACGCACTGATGGGCAAACCGGCCGATATGCTCAACCGGCCACGCCGCCACCTAGGTTGCCGCCAACGATTTGGCCACGGTATCGATCTTCGCCAGCCGCGCCGGTTTTCCAGCTTCCACTGCGGCCGCAAACGAAGCCGCGCCCGCCGTTTCGCACGCAATCACTTTGCAGTCGAATCGCCCATGGCGTTCCAGCCCGGTCAATACACCCGCGAGCAATCCACCGCCACCCACCGACGTCACGATGGAGCCCACCTGCGGGCAGTCTTCGAGAATCTCGTCGATCATGCTGCTGTGACCTTCCCACAACAACGGGTGATCAAAGGCCGGCACATACAACGCGTCCGGTGCTTCGGCGAGTTGCAGGGCCAGTTCGTTGGATTGATCCCACAGATCACCGTGCACCACCACCTCGGCCCCAGCCTGGCGGATGCGCGCACGGGTGGCTTCGGGGGTGGTGGAGGGCACCACGATTCGCGCCTGCAACCCCAAGCCCCGCGCCGCAAAGGCCGTCGCCAACCCGGCATTACCGCCGGACGGGCACACCACGGTGGTCTTGCCCTGGCTGGCCGCGTAGGCACACAACGTGGTCATCCCGCGCAACTTGAACGAGCCACAGGGTTGCAGGTTCTCGAGCTTCAGCCAGACTCGCCGGGTAGCGGTGGACAAGCCGGGGTGCAGGATCAACGGGGTGCGGATCGGCAGCATTTCACAACTTCCTTATTGGTTGGGCTGCCATCCTACCTCAGCTTGTGACTGCCACCAGCGGTTCGGCCGGTGTCTTGCGGCGTGTCACATGGCTGATGCCCATGATGATCAGCGGCGTGAACAGGGCGATGTAAGCGTTGTCGATGCCCCATGGATTACCGGCGAGGAACCAGCCCACGGTGGCCAGCAACGAGGCAATGATGCTCAGGAATGCCCCGGCCGCCGTGCCGAATTTCGGCGCGTAGAACACCATCAACACCAGCACCGCCAGGGAGGCGCGCAACGCCTTGCCGAGGAAGGCGATCATCAGCACCTTGTCCGAGGTCAGCGCCAGGGCAATCGGCAACAGGCCGACGGCGATGGTCGCCAGGCGCACGAAGCGCAGGGACTTGGCGTCGCTTTTTTCCGGGTTGAACCACGGCTCGTAGAAGTCCCGCAACAGCAACGTCGCCGAGCCCATGCTCACCGCTGAAATGGTGCCGAACAGCGAGCCGGCAAGGCCTGCCACCACCAGGCCGGCCGTCAGTTGGTCCATGCTGGCGATCAGGGTGGGGAAGGCTTGCAGCGAATCGACATTGGGGAACAGCACTGCGCTGCACATCCCGATCAATGCCGCGCCGATGCCGAACGGCACCATCAGCACCGCCACGTAGAAACATGCGCGCTGGGCCTTGCCTGCATGGCTGACGGTGTTCACCGCCTGAATCACGTATTGGGTGGAGAAGATTGAACCGATACCGGCGATCATCCAGGCGATGATCTGGCCCCAGCCCACGGTGGTCCAGTCAAACATGCTGGCGGGCAATTGCGCTTGCAACTGGCCGATGCCGCCCACCTGCTTCAAGCCAAACCACAGTGCCAGGCCGACGCCCAGGTATTTCAGGGCGGCGTGGACGAAGTTGGTGTAGATCACCGAGCGCATGCCGCCGATGCTCACGTACGCCACCGAGACCACGCCGACGATCACGATCGCCAGGGTTCGGTCCACTTGCATTACGCTGGCTAATACGGCGCCGCCGCTGGCGTAGATCGAGACGGCGACGATTTCCAGGGCAAAGATGGTGATGATCGATGTGGCGAAGCGGGTGCGTTGGCCGTAGTTGCGCGCGAGTACGCCGGAGATGGTGTTGTCGCCCAGGTCCTTGTATTTGCGGGCCAGTAGCCAGGCGAAGAGTACGAAGCCGAGGGCCAGGGCGAACAGGTTCCATGCGGCGGAGATGCCCACCTTGAAACCGGTTTGAGCGGTGCCGATGCTGACCGCGGTGCCGATGAATTCCGAGAGCATCAGGAAGCCGATCAGGAACGCCGGGAAGTGGCCGCCGCCGGTGGTGTAGTTGGTGGCGCTGCGGGAGTGGCGGCGAACGCCGTAGCTGATCAGTGCCAGGCTGAGCATGTACAGGCCGGTGATGGACAGTACGATCCAGGAGGAGTGGGTGGGCATTTTTTATACTCTTTAGGTATTTTTGTAATTGTGGGTAGTTTCCTCTGCTGGTTTTGCTTTCGTCTAATATCGGGTTGGTATGGTTTGATACTCTTTTGGTATGGGTGTATATCCGTTATTTAGGTAACGGCCACCTAGGGTTTCGCTCTTACAGCGACTCACTTTGGAAAAGCCCCAAAGTAAGCAAAGGGCTCTGCCCCGCCTGTCGGCGCCTCGCTGTGGCTCGGCGTTCCCTCACTCCGGCATTGCTCCGCGGGCCGCCGCTCCGCACTGCCTGCGTTCGGCCTCGGGCTTATTGGGGCAGTCAGATCAAGATCAAAAGCAGATCAAGAGCACAGCGGCCTCCCGGCCGGCTTGAGTGTTAAAAGCAAAGGCAAGATCCAGAGCGAAAGCCAAATCTGAAGCTGATGCAGCTCTGCTTTTCTGTGGGAGCTGGCTTGCCTGCGATGCAGACAACTCGGTGCATCAGACACACCGAGGTGATGCCATCGCAGGCAAGCCACACAGTTGACCGTGCCCGCTTTAGCTTTTGATTTGGCTTTTGCTTCACCACACTCAAGCCGGCCGGGAGGCCGCTGTGCTCTTGCTTTTGATCTTGATCTTGATCTTAGGCGCCCCGTTAAACCACGCTGGCCGAACGCAGGCTTTGGAGCGTGGGTAACCCGGCAGGACGCCGGGTTAGCCGTCCTGGGCCAAGGATGGCCCATGACGGCGGCCCACGGTCCAAAGCCGGAGTGAGGGCACACCGAGCCTAGGCGAGGTGCCGAGTGGTGGGGCAAGAGCGTTTTGCTTACTTTTGCGCTTTTCAAAAGTGAGCCGCTGTAAGAGCGGAACCATAAGCGGCCGTTACCTAAATAACGGATATGACCCCGATCAAGCTAACGCCCAAGATATCAGCCCACATCCAGCAAGGCTGTCAGGCTATCCACCATGCACACCGCAAAAAGCCAAATTGACGGTCTATCCACTACTGGATATGTTGTCTGAATGAAAAAACACACTCCCGAACAAGCCGCCTTGATCAGCCAACTCGAACAGATTGCCGAAGGCCTGAGCAAAACCTTCAGCCCGTTTTGCGAGGTCGTGCTGCACGACCTGCGCGACCCGCAGCACGCAATCATGGCCATCCACAACAACCTCTCCGGGCGTCAACCGGGTGACCCGGCCACCGAGCTGGGCCTGGCGCGGATCGCCGATCCCGAGTACCCGCAGGTGATCGCCAACTACCAGAACCAGTTCGCCGACGGCCGCCAGGTCAAGAGCACCTCCATCGGCATCAAGGACTCCACCGGCAAGTACGTGGCGGCCTTGTGCATGAACGTCGACCTCTCGCTGTTCCGGGGCCTGCAGGGCATGCTGGAACAGTTCGGCTCGGTCAGCGGCGACCGGCTCGCCGAGTCCCTCGACCCGTCCGGCGCGGATGCCATTCGCGCGCGTATCGACCAGTTTGCCGCACGCCTGGCGACCACCCCACGTGCCCTCAAGGCCGCCGACCGGCGCTTGCTGATGCAAGAGCTGAAAGAGGCGGGTGTGATGGACATTCGACGTGCCATGGAAACGGTCGCCTCGCACCTTGGCGTCTCGCGGGCGGCGGTCTACACCTACGCCAAATGACCTATGCCGAGCGCGCCACGGCTTCGATTTCAATCAGGTAGCCGTGGTGCAATTCCGGCACCGGCACCACCGCGCGGGCAGGGCGGTGCTCCCCCAGCGCGGCGGCATACAAACCGTCAAATTCAGGCCAGTGCTTCACGCCCACCACATACACGGTGACTTTCACCAGGTCTGCGGGTGAGCCGCCTGCCGACTTCAAGATCGCCAGCAGATTGTCCAGGGCCACTTGAGCCTGTTCGGCAAACGAAGCCTCGAAGTTATGACGCCCGTCAGGGCTCACTGGCAATTGCCCGGAGATGTACAGCGTGCCCTGATGACTCACGGCCTGGGCGTAGTGACCGGCAGGCGCCGAGGCTGCGCGAGTGTGGATGATGTTCATTGCGGAGTGCTCAGCAGCGCCGCATACGTTTGGAGATCGACGTTACCGCCAGTCACGATGATGCCCACGCGCTGGCCCCGGTATTGGTCCTTCAGGTTGCGCAAGGCAGCGAGGCCCAAGCAACCGGTGGGCTCCACAACCATTTTCATGCGCTGCATGAAGAACTTCATCGAGGCCACCAATTCGGCATCCGAGACGGTGAGGATGTCGGTGACCTGCTCACGGATGATCGGGAAGGTGTGATGGCCCAGATGCTGGGTCTGGGCGCCATCGGCGATGGTAGCGGGCGTGTCGATGTGCACGATGCTGCCAATCTGGAAGGAGCGTTGCCCGTCATTCCCGGCTTCGGGCTCGACCCCGTACAACAGGCAATCGGGTGCCAGCGCACGGGTCGCTAACGCCGTGCCGGAGAGCATGCCGCCCCCGCCGAGGCCGACAAACAGCGCATCCAGCGGGCCGGTGAACTCCAGCAACTCCTTCGCGGCAGTGCCCTGGCCGGCCAGCACGTCCGGGTGGTCGTAGGAGGGGATCAGGGTCATGCCGTGTTGCTCGGCCAGAGTGCGACCGATCTGCTCCCGGTCTTCGGTGATGCGGTCGTAAAACACCATGGTCGCGCCGTACTCACGGGTGGCGGCGACCTTGGCGGCCGGGGCGTCTGTGGGCATGACGATGGTTGCCGGCATCTGCAACAACCGTGCGGCCAGCGCGATGCCTTGCGCATGATTGCCCGAGGAAAACGCCACTACGCCAGCCTTGCGCTGCTGCTCATCAAACCGCGATAGCGCATTGAACGCCCCACGAAACTTGAACGAGCCGGTGCGCTGCAGGTTCTCGCACTTGATAAACACCTGGGCGCCGGTCTCGGCATCGAGGGTGCGCGAGGTGAACACCGGCGTGCGGTTGGCAAAGCCCTCCAGGCGTTCGGCGGCGTTGATCACGTCTTGGTACGAAGACAGTTGCATGGAAGGGATCTCTCGAATGTCTTGTTGTGGATAAAATATCCATATCTATACAAACTGTAAAGATGCATTTCATGCTAGCGTTTCGGGCTTCTCTGATCTGTAGAGGGCTCGACATTGATTCGACTCACCGATTACATCGCTGACTTTTCCCGTTCGCCGCTGTCACCCTGGGCTGATCTTGCGCCCTGGGAACTGGTCACCCAAGCGCCTGGCATCGTGCGTCAGTTGTTGGCGGGGCTTTCTGATGATGACTATGAGATTCATGATGAGATTGCGGTGCACCGTACTGCTGTTGTGGAAGCGGGCGCTGTTTTAAAAGCCCCGCTGATCATCGGTGCCCACTGTTTTATCGCCGCCGGTGCTTACCTTCGCGGCGGCTGCTGGGTGGATGAATATTGCATCTTCGGGCCTGGTGCAGAGCTCAAGACGTCCTTCGTGTTCAGCGGCAGCAAGCTGGCGCACTTCAACTTTGTCGGCGATTCGGTTCTGGGGCGCGGGGTTAACCTGGAGGCCGGCAGCATCGTCGCCAATTACCGGAACGAGCGTGACGACAAGGAGGTGCAGGTGCGCGTTGACGGGCAGTTGCAGGGTACTGGTTGTGACAAGTTTGGCGCGTTGCTGGGGGATCAGTGTCGGGTGGGTGCCAATGGGGTGTTGGCACCGGGGGCGTTGCTTGCGGCGGGTAGTGTGGTCAGGCGGGGGAGGTTTTTGATTGTGAGGAGTAAGGGGGTACATATCCGTTGCTGCGGTAATGGGGCCCGTAGATCAAGATCAAAAGCACGCAGCCTCGCTGGCAGCTCGACAGCTGCTACGGGCGGGGTGGCTCTGCTTTTCTGTGGGAGCTGGCTTGCCTGCGATGCAGACAACTCGGTTTTTCAGATACACCGAGGTGATGCCATCGCAGGCAAGCCTGCTCCCACATTTGACCATGCCCGCTTTAGCTTTTGATGTAGCTCTTCAACACTCAAGCCGGCCGGTAGGCCGCTGTGCTCTTGATCTGCTTTTGATCTTAGGCGCCCCGTTAAACCACGCTGGCCGAACGCAGGCTTTGGAGCGTGGGTAACCTGGCAGGACGCCAGGTTAGCCGTCCTGGGCCAAGGATGGCCCATGACGGCGGCCCACGGTCCAAAGCCGGAGTGAGGGCACACCGAGCCTAGGCGAGGTGCCGAGTGGTGGGGCAAGAGCGTTTTGCTTACTTTTGCGCTGTTCAAAAGTGAGCCGCTGTAAGAGCGGAACCAATACAAGCCATCACCCAAATAACGGATATGCCCCCCGAAAGCTACTGCAAGTTGACAAACAACCCCCCATCCACCAGTAACGAAGCCCCGGTCACATACCGCGCCATATCCGAAGCAAGAAAAACAATGGGCCCCGCAACATCGTCGGGTTCACCCAGGCGCCCCAGCGGCGTACGCGAAGTCATGTACGCCAGCTTCTCCTCATCCGCCAAATCCTCCTTGTTGATGTCGGTAGCAATCGTCCCCGGCAACACCGAATTACAGCGAATCCCATAAGGCCCCAGCGCAATCGCACAGGACTGCATCAACGAATGCAGCCCGGCCTTGGTCGGCGTGTAGTGCGTCTGCATCCCTCCACCCACCAGCGCACTGATGGAACTGACCGCGATGATCGCGCCTCCCTTGCCCTGGTTTTTCATCTGGTTCGCCGCCGCCTGCACGGCGAAGTAGGCGCCGTTGAGGTTGGTGTTGACCGTCTTCAGATACACCTCCCGCGGCATGTCGAGGAACGAGTGGAACGGACAGATCCCGGCGTTGTTGACGAACACATCCACACTGCCGAACGCCTTGAGCGCGCCGTCCACCAGTTTGTCGCCGGTGTCCGGATCAGCCGCATCGCCGCCCACTTCCACCGCCTGGCCACCGAACGCCTTGATCTCCTCAATCAACGAAAGCGCCGCCTCAGTACCCTGGCCGCTACCACTGTGGCCGATGACCACACGGGCACCCTGGCGTGCACATTCCCGGGCGGCGGCGCGGCCGATACCACGGGAGGCGCCAGTAATAATCACGGTTTTGTCTGCAAGTAACATAAGTGGACTCCTGGAAAAAAAGCGGCCTCAGCCGAGATAGTTGCCGTAACCAACCATGGCGATAGCACCGAGAATGACCGCGATACCCGCGACCAATACGCCTTTGTTAGTGGCGCTGGTGCCCTGCCATTCGCGGAAATACAGGCCCCAGCAGTTGGATACGATGATGATGAAAGACATGTGCAACACCCACGAACTGGCGTCGTTCTGCAGGCGGCTTTCGCCCATGCCGTAGAAGAAAAACTGCAGGAACCACAGGGTGCCAGCGCACGCCACCAGCAGGTAGTTGCCGAGCAGCGGCGTACTGCGGTCGGTGTAGTTGTGGAACGTACGGTTGCGCCAGTTCAGCCACAGGCACCAGAGGCCGTTGGTGGTCAGGCCACCCCACATGATCACCATGAAGGTCACGTTGTTCTGGAACAGGCTGTTGGCGCCGTGCTCCACGGCCGCTGCGGCCAAGGGGCGACCGGCGGAAATGCCGTAGCTGAAGCACGCGCTTAGTACGCCGGAGATCACCGCCACCAGCATGCCCTTGGCCACCGAGAACTCGCTGATGCTGGCAAACTTCACCGCCTCCGGCACTTCACGCTCCTTGATCAACCCGGCCTTGCCACACACCGCGATGCCCACCAGTGAAACCGCTACACCCCACAGCACCCAATGCCCGCCCTGAGACGCGAGCATCGAGGTCAGGGTGCCTTCGGTGGCGTCGGTGAACAGGTCGCGGTACAGCGCCGGCATCAAGGCGCCAAGGGCCGAGGTCAGGCCCAGTACCAGCGACATGCCCAGGGACAGCCCGAGGTAGCGCATGGTCAGGCCAAAGGTCAGCCCGCCGATGCCCCAGAGCACGCCGAACAGGTAGGTCCAGAGCAAGGTGCTGCTGTCGGCCTGGCGCAGGATGTCGACCCAGCCGGGCACGGTCAGTTGCGCGGCAATCAGCGGCACGATCAGCCATGACACCAGGCCACCGGTGATCCAATAGCTTTCCCACGCCCAGCCACGGACCTTCTTGTAAGGGATGTAGAAACTGCCGGAGGCGAAGCCGCCGATGAAGTGCAGGATCACACCGAAGAGAATGATTTCCACGTAGTCGAATCCTTTTTTATTGTTGTGGTAGCGCGCTGTTTCAGCCTGGGGTAAGGCTGAACATCGGGATTAAATCCACGCTGACGGGCGAGGCGTCCGGATGGCTGGGCATGATGTCTTGCATGTACTGCCACCACCGTTGCATCAGCGCGGTGCCCGGCAACGCGTCGAGGCCGTGCTGGTGTTCGTGGGTCATCACGGCGAACAAGGCGTTGCTGGCCTCGTCGAGGAAGATCCGGTAATCCACCACCCCGGCATCGCGCAGGGCCTGGGCCAGTTCGGGCCAGATCTCGTCATGACGTCGACGGTACTCGGCGTGCTGGCCAGGGTTGAGGTTCATGCGAAAGGCTCGGGTCTGCATGACTGACCTCCGTGGGGGGGCGTGGGGCTATAGATGCGCACCGCGTTGTGCAGGAAGAACTTGCCCTGTACGTCCTCGGGTTTGCCCGCCATGCAGGCTTTCACCAGGTCCAGGGTGGTGGCGAAACTGGCCAGATGATCGCTGTTGGGCCAGTCGCTGCCGAAGAAGCAGCGGTCTTCACCAAAGGCTTCCCACAGCACAGCCAGGCGGTCGTTGTAGAACGCCGGGTCGATGATCAATCCACGTGGACCGACCTGGGGGATTTCCGCCAGTTTGGCAAACACATTCGGCCGCTCTGCCAGGCGCATCAGGTCGGCGTGATACGCGGATTCTTCGCCGGCGGGCACGCTGGCATTGGGCAGGTGATCGACGATGATGCGCAGCTCGGGCAAGGCGTCGCTCAGGTGCAGCAGCCCTTTGATCAGGCGCGGATTGGGGTTGGCGCTGTCCAGGCCACGCCCGCATTTGGCAAGCCGGCGCAGGCCATCGATGAAGCCGGGGCGGGTCTGGTCTTCGAGCAAGTCGCGGTCCCACAGGTTGCCGTAACGCAAACCGAGGAACAGGGGTTCCTGGGCCAAGGCCTCAAGGTCTGCCGCAAAGTCACCGTGCAGCGGGTCAAGGTTGCCGACGAAACCGAGCATGCGCGGGTCGCTGCGCAGGGTCTCCAGCAACCAGCGGTTGTCGTCGCGCCATGGGCTGGCTTCCACGGCAATGGCGCCGATCACGTTATGTTCGCCTGCCAGCCCCCAATAGTCCGCCGGCAAATGCGCGGCATACAGCGCGTTGCCCGGCTCGGGCCAGGGAATGCCCTGGGGGCGGCGCGGGTCGAACAGGTGCAAATGGCTGTCGATGATCGGGCCGCTGTAAGGGGTAAGAGGCATAGCGCAATCCTTCGGAACAATGGATAGGGAAGGGCCCGCACGCTACCGCGCCAGGGCCCGTTGCACCACCTCAGCCCTGCAGGTACACCGCATGGGTATGGGTGTACTCATACAGGCCGTGCTTCCCGTCGGCGCCGCCGATTCCGGATTTGCGCACGCCGGCATGGAAGCCTTGCATCGCCTCGAAGTTCTCGCGGTTGACGTAGGTTTCGCCGAACGACAATTCGCGCACCGCCTGCATCGCCTTGCCCAGGTCACGGGTGTAGATCGAGGACGTCAGGCCGTAGTCGCAGTCATTGGCCATGGCGATCGCCTCATCCAGGTCGTCGACAATCTGGATCGGCAGCACCGGGCCAAAAATTTCTTCGCGCATGATTTCCATGTCGGCGTGGCAACCGGCCAATACCGTCGGCTGGAAGTGAAACCCCTGGCCCAGATCGGCGATCTGCCCACCGGTGACCAGCGATGCACCCTGGCTCAAGGCGGTGCGTACCTTGCGATTGACGCTGTCCAGTCCTTGGCGGTTGATCAGCGGACCCATCTCCACATCGGCCTGGGCGATGGGGTCGCCGTAGCGGGTGGCGGCCATCGTGGCGCTGATGCGCTCGATAAACTGGTCGGCGACTTTGCGCTCCACGTACACCCGTTCGGCGCAGTTGCACACCTGGCCGCTGTTGATGATCCGCGAGTCGCGAATGGCTTTTACCGCGAGGTCCAGGTCGGCATCGGCGAGGACAATGGCCGGTGCCTTGCCGCCCAGTTCCAGGTTGAGCTTGGTGATATTCGGTGCCGCAGCAGCCATGATCCGCGAGCCGGTGGCGACGCTGCCGGTGAAGCTGATCATGTCCACGCCCTTATGGGCGGTGAGGGCGCCACCGACTCGGCCATCGCCGCACACCACATTGAATACCCCGGCTGGCAGGTCCGTCTCGGCCACCAATTTGGCGAACTCGAAGCAGTTGTTCGGCGTTTCTTCGCTGGGTTTGATCACGATGGTGTTGCCGGTCAGCAATGCCGGGGCCATCTTGCGGGCGATCAAAAAGAACGGGAAATTCCACGGCAGGATACCGGCCACCACCCCCAGGGGTTTGCGGAACAGGAAGATGTTTTCGTTGGGGCGGTCACTGGTGATGATCTCGCCTTCAATGCGGCGCGCCCACTCGGCCATGTAGTCGAGGTAGTCGGCGGTGAAGTTGACTTCCACTTCCGCCAGGCTGCTGACCTTGCCTTGCTCCAGGGTAATGGTGCGCGCCAGGTGGGCGACGTTTTCCCGCAGCTTGGCGGCGATGCGGCGCAAGTGCCCGGCACGTTCGATCGCCGGTTTGCGCGCCCAGTCTTTTTGCGCATGACGTGCGGCAGCCAAGGCTTGGTCGACGTCTTCGGAGGTGGACGCCGGGACCTTCGACAACAGGGCGCCGGTGGCCGGGTTCAATACATCCAGGTGCGCATCGCTGGAGGTAAAGCGGCCGTTGATGAAGTTCTGGTAGACCGGTACGGATGACATGCTTGGCTCCTCAGTAAGTACGTGACGGTGCTTTGGTGTCTGCGGCGGGGCGATAGCGGGCCAGGGTCGCCATGGCACCCTGGCGCAGCAGGCTGATATCGATGGCCACCGCAATGAACTGGCAGCCCCAGGCTTGATAACGGCGAGCATCGTCTTCGTTGGGCGCAAGAATGCCGCAGGCCTTGCCGGCCGCCAGCGTGGCGTTGACCGCGTGCTGGATGCGTTCCTGCACCTCGGGGTGCCCGGGATTGCCGGCGTGACCGAGGCCGATGGACAGGTCGGCGGGGCCGATAAATACCGCGTCCACGCCTTCCACCGCCGCAATCGCCGCGACGTTTTCAACGCCCAGGCGCGACTCCACCTGCACGATCAGGCACAGCTGTTCATGGGCAGTATTGAGGTAGTCGGCCACGCCGTCCCAGCGGGTGGCGCGGGTCAGGCCGCCGCCAACGCCACGAATACCGTGAGGCGGGTAACGCATCGCACGCACCAGGGCCTGGGCTTGCTCGGCGGTTTCGACCATCGGGATCATCAGCGTTTGCGCGCCGACGTCCAGCAGTTGCTTGATCAGGTTGGCGTCGCTGCTCACCGCACGCACCACCGGCGCAGTGGCGTAGGGCGCCACGGCCTGGAGCTGGTTGAGCACGCTGGGCACAGTGTTGGGGGCGTGTTCGCCGTCAATCAGCATCCAGTCGTAACCGGTGCTGGCGACGATTTCGGCGGCGTAAGCGGTGGCGAAGCCGGCCCAGATCCCGTATTGCGCAGCGTCTTTACGCAGCGCAGCCTTGAAAGCGTTGTGGGGCATGTTCATGGCAGGAGTCCTCAGCGGTTATACGGACGATGCAGTTGGCAATCGGGGTTGAGGTCCACGCCAAACCCGGGTTTGTCGAGCACCGACAGGCGCATGCGGCCATTCACCGGCACCGGTTCACCGAGCAGTTGCGGGTGGAACATCGGCACCACCTCATCGGCCTTGGGCGCCATCATCAGGAATTCGGCGAACGGGCTGTTATGGCGGGTCGCAACAAAGTGGTAGCTGTAGACCGACGAGCCGTGAGGCACCACCAGCGCGTTATGGGCATCGGCCAGTGCCGAGATTTTCACCAGCTCGGTGAGGCCGCCGCACCAGCCCACATCCGGCTGGATAATGTCGCAGCACCCCATCTCCAGCAGCATACGAAAGCCCCAGCGGGTGGCTTCGTGTTCGCCGGTGGTGACCAACATGCCTTTGGGCACGTTGTTGCGCAGCGCGGCATAGCCCCAGTAGTCGTCGGGCGACAGCGCTTCTTCGATCCATTTCAGGCCGTATTCATGGGCGCCGATCGCCAGTTTGGTGGCGTAGTTCAGGTCCAGGCTCATCCAGCAATCGAGCATCAGCCAGAAGTCCGGGCCGACCCGTTCGCGCATGGTCGCCAGTTCCTCGAGGTTTTTGCGCAGGCCTTCTTCGCCTTCCGATGGGCTGTAGTGCAGGGGCATCTTGCCGCCGATAAAGCCCATCTTCTGTGCGAGGTCGGGGCGGGCGCCGGTGGCGTAGAACTGCAATTCGTCACGCACCGCGCCGCCGAGCAACTGGTGCACCGGCTCCTGGCGAATTTTGCCGAGCAGGTCCCACAGCGCCAAGTCGACACCGGAGATCGTGTTGATCACCAGGCCCTTGCGGCCGTAGTACAGGGTGGACTGGTACATCTGGTCCCAGATTTTCTCGATATCGGTGACGCGGGCGCCTTCCAGGAAGCGCGCCAGGTGCTTCTCGACGATATACGCGGCGGGCTCGCCACCGGTGGTCACGGCGAACCCGACGGTGCCGTCGCTGGCCTCGATTTCCACCACGAGTGTGCCGAGTACGTTGATCCCGAAACTGCGGCGGCTCTGGCGGTACTCGGGGTATTTGCTCATGGGGGTACTGATGTGATCGTCGATCCAGTGGCCGTCTGCCTGGTCGTGGTAGTCCGCGCCGCCGCCGCGCAGCACAAAGGCGCGGACGTGCTTGATAGTGAGGTTGCCCATGGTGTGACTCCTTGATTAAACAGTGGCCGGCGTGTTCGTCGCTTTTTGGCCTGGGGAATGGATACCGAGTACCAGCAACGCTGCGAGTACGGTGGTGGCGGACAGCAGGTAAAGGCCGGCCGCAGGGGAGTGAAAGGCGGTTTCTGCCCAGTTCTTCAGCACCGGGGCAATAAACCCGCCGAGGGCGCCGAAGGAGTTGATCAGGGCGATGCTGGCCGCCGCTGCGCTGCCGGCCAGGTAGCTGGACGGGAAGGTCCAGAACACCGGTTGTACAGCGATAAAACCCGAGGCGGCAAAACACAGGGCGAGCATGCCCAGCAGCGGGTTGGCGAAGGTCACTGAGCAGGCGATCCCGGCGGCGGCCATCAACAGGGTCAGGGAAGCGGTTTTGCGGCGCTCGCCGGTGCGGTCGGAGTAGCCGGGAATCCACCACGCGGCGAACAGTGCGCAGACCCAGGGAATCGCCGAGACCAGGCCCACCATCAAGCCGACCTTGGTCCCCAGCAGCCCGCCGACTTGGGTTGGCAAGTAGAACACCACGCCGTACACGCTGGCCTGGATCAGCAAGTAAACCAGGCACAGGTACAGCACGCTGGGCTGGCACAACACCGTGAGCAGGCTGCGGCCGTGGGAGGTTTTTTGCTGGTCTTCGCGGTCCAGCAGGTCCTGGATCTGGCGGCGCTCTGCAACGCTCAGCCATTTGGCATCGGCGGGGCGGTTGTCCAGGTACCAGTAGGCCCAAATGCCAACCGCGGTGGCCATCAAGCCTTCCACCGCAAACAGCCATTGCCAGCCATGCAGCCCGGAGAAACCGTCCAGCTCCAGCAACAGGCCGGACAGCGGGCTGCCGAAGATGAAGGCCAAGGGCGCGCCAAAGTAGAAGAAGCCCATGGCCTTGCCGCGCACGGCGGAGGGGAACCAGTAGGTGAGGTAGAGAATCACCCCGGGGAAAAACCCGGCCTCGGCCACGCCCAGCAGAAAGCGCAACACGTAGAAGCTGGTTTCGTTGTGGGCAAACATCATGGCGGCGGACACCAGGCCCCAACTGACCATGATCCGGCACATCCACAGGCGGGCACCGACGCGATGCATGATCAGGTTGCTCGGCACTTCCAGCAGCGCATAGCCGACAAAAAACACCCCGGCGCCAAAGGCGAAGGCGGCGTCACTGAGGCCGGTGTCGGCCTGGAAGGTTTGCTTGGCGAACCCGACGTTGGCGCGGTCGAGGAAGGCCATGATGTACATCAACAGCAGGAAGGGCAGCAGCCGCCAGGAAATTTTGGCGAGCAGAGGTGCGGGCAGGGTTTTCATTGTTCAGTCCGGTGTTTTGTTCTTATGGGAAGGACTGTACGGCGCTCAATCCATGCGCTACAAATCGAATCTCGCTTACAACTGATAACCTCAGGGTATCGATAACAAGGATAAAAATGAGTAGTCCGTTGATCTCCCGCAGCCTGTTCAACCGCCTGCGCTACAAGCATCTGCACATGCTGGTGGCCTTGAGTTCCAGCCAGAACCTGCACCGTGCGTCCCAAAGCCTGAACATGTCGCAGCCGGCGGCGACGCGCATGTTGCGCGAGATCGAGGACATGTTTGCCTGTGACCTGTTCGAGCGCCTGCCCCGGGGCATGCGCCCGACGGCGCTGGGCAAGGAACTGATCCGCTTTGCCGAGTCGGCGCTGAGTGGCCTCGACCGCTGCGCCGAAGACCTGATGGCACGTCAACAGGGCGGCTATGGCTACTTGTCGATTGGCACCATCATGGGCGCGGCCCCGGACCTGGTGATGGACTCCATCGCCCAGATCAAGACACTCAATCCCCAACTGCGCATTCGCATCATGGGCGACACCAGCGACCAGGTGATCCAGTTGCTGGAACAAGGCCGCATCGACTTGGCCATCGCGCGGCGCAATGCCGCCACCGACAGCGAGCATTACACCTTCGAACCCTTGGGCAACGAGCGTTTGTTGGTGGTGGTGCACGCCGGCCATCCCCTGGCCCAGCGTGATGACCTGGCGTTGACGGAGCTGGTCAGCGACTGGCCGTGGATCCTGCAACCGGAAACCAGCCCGGCGCGCATCGGCTTCGACGAAGCGCTGCAACGCCTTGCGTTACCGCAGCCGGCAGACATCATCGAATGCAGCTCGGTGTATTCCATGCAGCAACTGATTCAACTGACCGACGCAATCATGGTGCTCTCGGAAAGCGCCCTGCGGGATTACCTGAAAATGGGCCTGGTGGTCGCACTGCCGGTGGCGCTGGAGGTGCAGCTCGCGCCGTTCGGCATGCTGCTGCGCCGGGGTGACCCGGTGAGTCGCGAGCTAGGGATGTTTATCGAAATGCTCAGGCAAAAGGCGGCGATGCTTTAAACATCCTGTGCAAAAGAACGTGGTATGCCGGCGGGATATTAAATAGAATGAATCTCATTTGAGACTGACTCGCGCCGCGCAGGTTACTTGCCATGAATGATGCTGTATTGCCGACGCACCGCGCTGAACCGACGCTTCACACTTTGTACCGCGACCACCGCAGCTGGCTGGAAAGCTGGTTGCGGCGCCGTCTGGGCAACGCCTGGGATGCCGCAGACCTGAGCCAGGACACGTTCCTGCGGGTGCTGGCCAGCGCCCAGCCGATTGCGCAATTGCAGGAACCCCGGGCCTATCTGGTGACCGTGGGCAAGCGCTTGCTGGTGAATTTTCACCAGCGGCGCAGCTTGGAGCAGGCGTATCTCGATGCGTTGATGCAGTTGCCGGAGGCTTGCGTGCCGTCGCCGGAGCAGCGCTGGCTGCTGTTGGAAACCCTGCAAGCCCTGGATGAGCTGCTCGACGGTTTGCCACCGGTGGTGCGTCGCGCGTTTCTCTGGAGCCAGCTGGAAGGGCTGGGCTACCGCGAGATCGCCGAGCGGCTCAAGGTGTCCGAGCGTACGGTCAAGCGCTACATGGCCCAGGCCTATGAGCATTGCCTGCTGGTGGAACTGTGAGCCGTACTGCACCGGATCTGGCTCGTGCGGCGGCGCACTGGCTGGCGTTGCTGGAATCCGGTACCGCCACCGAGCGTGATCATGCCGGCCTGCAGCAGTGGCGTGACAGCCATCCTCAACACGAACAGATCTGGCAAAAAGCCCAGTTACTGCGCCAGCGTTTTACCGACTTGCCTCCAGCATTGGCCATGGCCAGCCTCGATCGCCCGCAACCGGGGCGGCGTGCGGTGCTCAAGCGTGCGTTGGGCGTGGCGGCGTTGGTGCCGGCTGCGTGGTTGCTTAGCCGGCAATTGCCGATCGATGCATGGCGCGCCGACTTGCACACCGCCACCGGCGAACGTAAGCGGGTGACGCTGGCGGATGGCAGCAGCCTGCAACTCAATACCGCGAGTGCGGTGGATGTGGATGCGGCCCGGCGCCGTGTGACGCTGGTGGAAGGGGAGATGGCGTTGACGGTGCCGGGGGCTGGCGCGCTGACGGTGCAGACGCGTTATGGCCAGGTGATCGTCAGCCAGGCTGAGGTGTGTGTGCGGCAGCTGTCATCCGGGTGTTTGGTGTCGGTGCTCAAGGGCGTAGTGCAGGTGCAGGACCTGCGTGGGCAGATGGCGACATTGCACGGTGGGCAGCAGGCTCGATTGCAGGCGTCGGGGATGGGTGCTGCGGTGGGGTTTGATGCGTTGCAATTGGGTTGGCGCGACGGTGTGCTGACTGCGCAGAACCAGCTGTTGGGTGATTTTTTGCGGGAGTTGGAGCGGTATCGGCCAGGGGTGATGCGTTGGGACTCGAGCCTGGAGACGTTGCGGGTGACTGGGAGCTTTCAGTTGGCGGATACGGATCGCATTCTTGCGTTGCTGGCGTCGACGATGGCGCTGGAGGTGCAGTTTCGTACGCGGTATTGGGTGACGCTGGTGCCGCGCAAGACGGTTGTTTGATGCGGTCTGTGTAGGACTCTGTTGCGTTGCGCTGCGTACATATCCGTTGCTGCGGTAACGGCGACTTAGGGTTCCGCTCTTACAGCGGGTCACTTTTGGCAAACGCCCCAAAAGTAACCAAAAGGTCTTTGCCCCACCACTCGGTGCCTCGCCTAGGCTCGGCATGCCCGCACTCCGGCTCGGCTCCGCGGGCCGCCGCGACGGGCCATCCATGGCCCGGCGCGGCTAAATCGGCATCCTTGCCGATTTACCCGCTCCACCGTGCCTGCTTGCGGCCATCGTGGTTAACGGGGCCCGCAGATCAAAATCAAAAGCAGATCAAGATCAAAGGCACGCAGCCTCGCTGGCGCTCGACAGCTGCTACGGGCGGGGGTGGCGCTGTTTTTTTGTGGGAGATTCTATGGTTGGGGGAAGCCCCAAAACCGCTTTCGACTGGTATTCGCTTAGGTTTTTCATGAGGGAGAACGCGATACGCGCCAGCTTGCGAGCGATGATAACCAAGGCCTGAGTCGTTTTCAGGCCTCTGCCCAGATAGCCTTCATAGAGCGGTTTCCAAGCGTTTGACTTGATACCTGCTGACGCCGCGTTATGCAGCAATCGACGGATCTCCGAGTCTCCTTTTTTGCTCAGTGAGCGACGTCCGCTCATTTGCCCCGAGTCAGATACTCTCAAGTCCATTCCCAGGAACGCGATATAGGCATCGGCACTTTCAAACTCGCCTCGTTGAAACGCCATCGTGAGCGCCACCGCAGTGAGAAAACCAATCCCCTCAACAGCTTGGCAGCGTTTGATCTGATGCAAGAGGCCCGCCTCAGTGACGGCATCTAATATCCGTTTTTCAATAAGCCGTTCATGTCTCGCAAGGCAGGCTGAGACATTTTTTGATGAGGCCTTAAGGAGTGGCTCACCTGCCCAGCTTTGGCTAAGGCCAACCCGCATTTTCACCAACGCTGCCCGTCGGCGAAGCAAGCTTTGAAGCTTGGTATAGATCTTCGGCGGCGGGTTCCAGGCACGTAAATCAGCCTGTTCATTTTTCAAATAACGGGCCAGTAAACGCGCATCGCTGGCGTCTGTTTTCGCCCGCCCACCCGTGCTTTTGCGGTAGTGATTAAGGCGGTAGCCATCAATCACATAAACCTTATGGCCCATCCCGTGAGCCAAATTGACCGTATCCAGGTGATAGATATTGGTCGCCTCAATCGCGATGGCACTGTCCACGGGTAGAGATTTGAGCCACGCCCTCAGCTCGGTTTTGTTGTTGGGCACAATCTTCAATTCGTCTGTTTCAATGTGACAGACCACGACTTCAGCCTTAGCAACATCCACGCCGATGATTGATTGCAAGACAGTCATTGCCATGAAAAACGCTCCGGGTTAGGGTTTATGGGCTTGTTGGGGCTTCACCGTTGCGCTGGCTTGCTTCTATCGTCGGTCATGGCCGATGCATTCCTTATCGGCGCTTTGGTGAAGGGGTGGGGCGAAGTCTCCCACGGTCTGTACTGGCTAGAGTCAGATGCTGGCTTTTAGTCCCACCACCCCTACAAGTCTAACCATACAAGCTGGCTTGCCTGCGATGCAGACAACTCGGTGCATCAGGTACACCCAGTTGATGCCATCGCAGGCAAGCCAGCTCCCACATTTGACCGTGCCCGCTTTAGCTTTTGATTTGGCTTTTGCTTCACCACACTCAAGCCGGCCGGTAGGCCGCTGTGCTGTTGATCTGCTTTTGATCTTGATCTTGATCTTAGGCGCCCCGTTAAACCACGCTGGCCGAACGCAGGCTTTGGAGCGTGGGTAACCCGGCAGGACGCCGGGTTAGCCGCGCTGGGCCAAGGATGGCCCATCGCGGCGGCCCACGGTCCAAAGCCGGAGTGAGGGCACACCGAGCCTAAGCGAGGTGCCGAGTGGTGGGGCAAGAGCGTTTTGCTTACTTTTGCGCTTTTCAAAAGTGAGCCGCTGTAAGAGCGGAACCATAAGCGGCCGTTACCTAAATAACGGATATGCCCCCCAGCCTAACTCGCCCCCAACACAAATACAGGGGGGATCACTGCATCGGTCAGATCACATGCGCCCGCTGCAGCTCAGTCAGCGCCAGTGCCTTGAGCCGCGCCAACAGCGGATCCCGCCGATCCCGCGGATGCACCAGCTCCACCGCCAGCTCCTGGCGAATGCTGCTGGGCCGGTTATCCATCACCAACACCCGGTCACTCAGGTACAGCGCTTCGTCCACATCGTGAGTCACCAGCAGCAAGGCGATCCCATGGTGCTCAGCCAACTGCAGCAACAGGTCCTGCAGCTTCATGCGGGTAAACGCATCCACCGCGCTGAACGGCTCGTCCAGCAGCAATACCTGCGGTCTCGAATACAGCCCGCGAGCGATCGCCACCCGTTGCGCCATCCCGCCCGACAACGCCTTGGGCAACGCCCGGCCAAACCCCGTCAGCCCCACCTCATCAATCAACTGCGCGACCCAGGCCTTGTCATAGCCATCGTCATCGCTGAAGCCGATGTTTTGCTCCACCGTCAGCCACGGCATCAGACGCGGCTCCTGGAAGACAAATGCAACCTCACCACCGCCTTGCAGCAGTTCCCCCTGATAGTCCTTTTCCAGCCCGGCGACGATCCGCAGCAACGTGCTTTTGCCACAGCCGCTGGGCCCCAGCAAGCTCACCGCTTCCCGGGGTTGCAGGGCCAAGTGGACGTTGGTCAGTACCGTGGTGGCGCCGAAGTTCTTACGCTCGACGCGAATATCCAGTAGCGCTTCACTCATGCTCAATGCTCCGGGCCTTGGCCGTTGAAGGTATCGCGCCAGGCCAGGCAGCGTTTTTCCAGGGCGGCCAACAGGCCGTCGCTGATCTTGCCCAGCAGCGCCAACACGATGATCGCCGCCAGCACAATGTCGGGCCGTGAGGTTTCCCGGCCATCGCTGAGCAGGTAACCCAGGCCCTTGGTGGCGGCGATCAACTCGGCCGCCACCAGGAACATCCACGCCAGGCTCAGGCCGCTGCGCAAGCCGGTGAACAAACCGGGCAGGGCGGCGGGCAACAGGATGCGACGCACCAGGCGCGTACGGCTGAAGCCATACATCTGCCCGACTTCCACCAGCTTGCGGTCGATGTCGCGTATCGCTGCAACGCCATTGAGGTACACCGGGAAGAACGCGCCGATGGCAATCAACACGATCTTCGAGGTCTCATCAATGCCCAGCCATAGCAGCAACAGCGGCACCCAGGCCAGGCTCGGGATCGAGCGCAGGCCGGCGAAGGTCGGCTCCAGATACGCCTCGGCCTCGCGGCTCAAGCCGACCCAGGCGGCAAACACCAGCGCCAGGCTGGCACCAATGGCGAACCCCAGCAGCACTCGTAACAGGCTGGCGCTGATGTGTTTCCACAGCGCGCCTTCGGCGAGGTCGGTGAGGGTCACGGCGATCTCGCTGGGGGCCGGCATCTGGTAGGACGGCAGCCAGCCGATGCGCACCACCACTTCAAGGATCACCAGGATCAACACCGGCAACGCCAGGCCCTTGAGCCGCCGCGGCCAGGCGCTGCGCTGCACGGTGAGCGTTGGCGCGAGTGCGACGGGCAGGGTTTCGCTTTTGCTGCTCATGACGCTCCCCTTATGGACGAGGCAAGGCCTGGCCGAAGCTTGGGTCGATCAACTGGTCGATCACCTGATCCACATTCACACCACGGCGCACCAGTTCTTCCGACACCAGGATCGGCGCGGCGGCCTTGGATGACACCACGTCCTGTGCGGTCAGCAACGGGCTGCTCAAGTCGGTGCGCGACAGTTGCAGCTTGGCCACGTCGAGGGGCAGGCCGGACTCGTCGGCCAGCAGCTTGGCGAATTCGTCAGGGTGCTTGACCGCCCAGTTGCGAGCTTTTTCATAGGCGCCGAGCACCTTGGCGATGGTCTGTGGGTGCTCCTTAGCGTATTTGTCGGTCACGCTGACCACGCCGTAGCTGTTGAAGTCCTTGTTGCGGTACAGCAGGCGGGAGCCCGCCTGGATTTCGCTGGCGGCCATGTGCGGGTCGAGACCGGCCCAGGCGTCCACATCACCTTTCTCCAGGGCGATACGGCCGTCCGGGTGTTGCAGGTGCACCAGCTCCACATCGTCCTTGCTCAGGCCAGCTTTCTGCAGGCTACGCAGGGTGAACAGGTACGGGTCAGTGCCTTTGGTGGCGGCGATTTTCTTGCCCTTGAGGTCGGTGACGCTCTTGAACGTTGAGTCCTTGCGCACCACCAGTGCGGTCCATTCAGCGCGGCTGTAGACGTACACCGACTTGATCGGGCTGCCATTGGCCCGGCTCAATACTGCTGACAGGCTGGCGGACGAGGCGAAGTCGACGCCGCCGCTGTTGAGGTATTCCAGCGAGCGATTGCTGCCTTGACTCAACACCCAGCCGACCTTGGTTTGCGGCAGCGCTTCTTCAAGCCAGCCGAAGTGTTTGAGCACCAGGCTCACCGGGGAGTAATAGGCGTAATCCAGGTTGACTTGCGCAGGGTCAGTTTCCGCTGCATGGGCCAGGGGTTGCAGGCTGAGGGCCAGGGCGCAGGCGCCCAACAGGGTGTTGACGAAGGGTTTCATGGAACAGCTCCGGACAAGGCGGGAAAGAGAAGGCTTTTCTTATATTCAGAAAATTCATATGGCATGTTCCATCATGCGTTATAGGAATATGCAGTCTCTGTGCCAGCGTCTTTCGTGCCGCCGGGCAATACCCCACGTAGCAGCTGTCGAGCCCAAGCGAGGCTGCGTCAGCGGTCTGTCTGACACACCGCGAACGCAGCCTCGCTTGGGCTCGACAGCTGCTACGTGGGGAGTGGTTGGGAGTGGGGAGGTGGGCACTTTGTTGAATCACTGTTGGCTGTGCAACAGCTTGCATATGTTTTTATGGAATAAATAAAGAGTTATATATTCCTTTTGTTGGTTTCACGAATAGGGCACTTTGAGTGCCTGCGCATTCGTGCGGATTGACCCAACAGACCAAAGGAAAGCCGACATGACCATTAAAGCGATCAACGTGCGCAACCAGTTCAAAGGCGTGATCAAGGAAATCCTGATCGGCGAAGTGGTGTCCGAGATCGACGTGCAAACCGCGTCGGGGATCGTGACGTCGGTGATTACCACCCGCTCGGTGCGTGACCTGGAATTGAAGGTGGGCAGTGAAGTGATTGCCTTTGTGAAGTCGACTGAAGTGTCGATCGCCAAGCTGTAAACCCGAGTCCAGTTGTGAACCCAATCCAAATGTGGGAGCTGGCTTGCCTGCGATGACTGAGTGTCAGTCGACCTATTTGTCGGCTGATACACCGCTATCGCAGGCAAGCCAGCTCCCACACTGATTTGTGTAGATTTAGTTGAGCCGAGGCCCGCCTCCTGATGGCCGTGACCCCGGCTTCTCATCCGAAGCATCCGGCAGTGCCTTGGGCGTTTCACTCGGGTCCTTGTAGTCCTTGTGCAAATCCCCATCCAGCCGGTTGCTCGACGAGCCGCCACTTTGGGGTGTCGAGTCGAAATGCTCCCACTCCGATTGCTGGAAGCGGAACAGGCTGTCATCGGTCGGCGTGTCGCGGCCGTGGTAGTGGTGAATTTCGTAGTGGGCGTATTCGACCTTGTCCGCCCAGTTGTCCTGCAACAAGCCGTCGCCGGCCAGGTCGCGGTACCAGTCGTTTTCCTTCTCGGTGGCCTTCTGTTTTTTGTTGTGGTCGACGAAGTAGCCGATGATTCCGCCCACCACCGCCAACACCACGCCCACAAGGAACAGCGGCCCGGTCAGCGCCGCCGCCGTGCCTGCGCCAAACAGCGCCGCCGCACCCAATACCCCGGCCGACGCGCCGAACGCACCGCCCGCCACTTGCAAGCCACCTGCGGCCTGAGCCAAGGGATCTTTGCTGTCCACGCCGCTTTTGATCGCCAGGGCGCCGAGCACAATGTCGGCAAAACCACCGGCAATGTCCGTCGCCGGGCCCAGCACCTTGATCACGGAACCGGCGATTTTCGCCGATTGGGAGGCGCCAAGCTTGGCCGCACCGGCGGCCTTGAGGCCGTCATCCAGGTGAGTGGCGAGGCCTTCGGTGGCTTCGGTCACGGCTTTATCACCTTCGCCAAACAGCTTGGCGACGCCGTCGTACTGGCTGTCGGGAACTGCGTCCAGGGCGGCGGCGATTTCCTTGCTGACCTTTGAGTCGATCTCGGTCGGCTTGCTGAAGTCGATGACTTTGCCGGCCGCACCTTCCTTGCCCCAGATTTCCGGCAGGGTCTTGTCCAGGCCGAGGAAGTCCACCAGGCCGCCTTTGCCCAGGGCTTCGCCGATCTTGTCACCGAGCTTGACGAAGTGGCTCGCGCCGCCGGCAAAACTCAGGAAGTCCTTGGCGATGGTCATGCGTTGGGCCGGTGTTTCGCCGAGCTTGCCGCCTTTGCCCACCAGTTGGTAAATCCCCGAGAACAGGCTGACGCCGGCGCCCATCGAACCGAGGATGCCTTTGCTGTTGAGGGTGTTGAACACCTCGCCGAGCATGCCGCGATCCGCCACCGGGATATACGGTTTGCTCAGGGCGGTTTTCACGTCGGCTTCGCTGATGGTGCCGCTGTTCTTGTAGACGTCGCCGAGCTCTTCCAGGGCCTTGGTCACGGCCGAGGATTTCTCCTTGCCCTCCAGGCCCTCGTTGAGGAATTTCTCCAGCACTTCCTGGCTGCGACGCGGCAGGTCCAGCAGGTTGCCCTTGAGCACGCCCTTGAGCAGGCCGAACAGGTCCTTGGTGGCCAGTTCCTTGTTCTCGTCGGAGATCTTGCTCGGGTCCGAGAGGATCTCGTTGAGGTCGGTGGTCAGCCCGTCGGCCTGGATATTCTGCGCGGCCTTGGTAGCGGCTTCCGGGTCGAACAGCGACAGCGAGGTGAGGGTGTTGCTCAGGTCTTGCTGGGCTTCGTGGCTCTTGCCCTGTTTTTGCAGGTCCTTGAGGTACAGCACGTAGTCCGGGTTGCTGGTCAGGTCGAGGAGCTTCTGCTTGATCTCGTCCTTGTTGGGCAGGTGACTGATGGCGTCGTCCATTTTGGTCTTGTAGTCGGCCTGCACGGTCGGGTCTTTGAACAGTTCGCCAATCTGCTCCTGCACCGCCTTGCCGTCGATGATGTCGTGCATGTCGGCGGAGGTGAGTTCGGTCTGCTTGTCATCGAACTCGCGCCAGGTGGTGTTGAACGGGCGCTTGGATTCTTCGTAGCCGGTGATGCCATGGCCGTTCTGGTAGGCGGCCTGGGCTTCCAGGGCGCGGACCAGTTTGGCTCGCGGGTCGTCCTTGGGAATCGAGCCGTCCTTGACGCCGGCGCGGTAGGTGTCGATCAGTTCAGTGGTGGCCAGTTCGCTGACGCTTTGGGTCGGCGATTTGTCGTCGTCCTTGTCGGCATGCACGCCGGTGTCGAGGTTGAGCACGTCCAGCTCATCGTTGCTCGGCAGGTTGTACTTGGCGCGGGTTTCGTCGACGGTGCCGGCGCTCCAGGCTTCCCATTTCGCCACCACTTCGTCGTAGAGCTGCGGGCTGAGCTCCTTGGAGACGATGACCTTGCCTTCGCTGGTTTCATAGCGGATCAGGCCGTCGCCCAGCTCGTCGGGGGAGCCGAAGGTGATGTCGGTGTTTTTCAGGAAATCATTCGGCCCGGCCAGCTTGTAGCCGGCGTCTTCACTGCTGTGGATCTTGCTCCAGGTGTCCTGGGCGGTGGCCACGCTCTTGAACAGTTCCGGGCTGACATCGGCCGACACCACCACCTTGGTGCCGTCGTGGGTTTCATAGGTCAGCACGTTGCCTTGCTGGCCTTCGATCCAGCCGAAGCCCTTGTAGTCATTCAGTTCCGGCACCTTGGTATTGGCATCCGCCAGGGTCGAGCCGTCGTTGAGCGCGGACTCTACGGCGGCCTTTTTGTCGGGGTTGGTGTAGACCTCGTGCAGGCCTGCCAGGTAGTCGAACAACTTGGGGTTGTCGTCCCGGGCCACGACCATTTTCTGGCCATTGCTTTCAAAGCGGATCAGGCCGGGGCCGACTTCATCCTTGGGACCCACGGTGGTGCCGGCGTAGGGCGGCCACACTTCGTTGTCGCTGGCGCGTTTGTAGCCGGCATCTTCGCTGTTGGTAAGGCCTGTGAAGCTCTCGTAGGCTTCCTTGGCTTTCTGGAAGGCCTCGGGGTTGTCTCGCTGGCTGATGACAAACTTCTTGCCGTCCTGGGTTTCATAGCGAATCACACCGGGGCCGGTTTCGTCGGGCGGCCCGAGGGATTTGTAGTCACCGAGTTTTTCCGGGGCCGTGGCATCGCTGCCCAGTCGCTCGTAGCCGGCGGCTTCGCTGGCGTTGACGCCGGACAGGGCCTTGAAGTCGGCGCTGACTTGCTTGAACAGGTCGGGGCTGTCTTTTTCGCTGACAATGACCTTCTTGCCATCCTGGGTTTCATAACGGATCAGGCCGGGGCCGACTTCATCAGCCGGACCGATGGCCTTGTAGTCACCCAGGCTCGCCGGCGGTGCGGCGTCCTTGGCGGCCAGTTCATAGCCTTGTTCCTTGCTGGCTGCGAGCCCTTGCGCGGTTTTGTCGCCGGCCTCGACCTTCTTGTTGTTGGCGCTGTTCTTGAGCAGCACGTGGAACGCCGCGCCGGACTTGGGCGGTGTGAGAGGAAGGGCTTTGGGGTCGGTCGAGCGGTTGAGCGGCTGGGTCGTCATGCCATGGAACTCCTGCTGTTACCGGTGGGACGAATCGGCAAAAACAGTAACAGCAGGGGTTCGGCGGTCGTTGCGAAAAGTTGTGAATTGCGCCTTAACGGTGACGCAGGCTGCGTTCCAGGCGGGCAATGCCTTCTTCCAGCATGGCCCTCGGGCAGCCGAAGTTCAGGCGCACGAACTGCTGGCTGTCATCGCCGAATTCGATCCCCGCGCTCAAGCCGACCTTGGCCTGCTCAAGGAAGAACCGTTGCGGGTCGTCCAGGCCCAGGGCGCTGCAATCCAGCCACGCCAGATAAGTGCCTTGGGGCGCATGCATCACTACGCCAGGCAGGCGGGTTTGCACGGCGTTCAGCAGGTAATCACGGTTGGCTTGCAGGTAGGCCACCAGCGCTTGCAGCCAGTCGCCGCAGTCGCTGTAGGCCGCACGGGTGGCTTCCAGGCCCAGGGGGCTGACGCTGTCGACCATGCCGCAACGGGCGTGATTGAAGCGTTCGCGAATCTCGGGGTTCTGGACCACCGCAAAGCAGGTCTTCAACCCGGCGACGTTGTACGCCTTGCTCGCCGACATCAGGGTGATGGTGCGCTGGGCGATTTCCGGGCTGAGGCTGGCGGTGGGGATGTGGCGGCGGCCGTCAAAACACAGCTCGGCGTGGATTTCATCGGAGACGATCAGCGCGCCCTGGTCCAGGCAGGCGGTGGCCACGGCCAGCAGTTCTTCACGGGGAAGACCTTGCCCATCGGGTTATGCGGGTTGCTCAACAGCAACGCACCGGCGCCTTTGAGTGCCTCACGCATCGCTGGCAACGGCGTGAGGTACTCGCCTTCGGCGCTCAACTCAAACGGCACTTCGATCTTCGGCAGGTTCCAGTGGCCAGGTGCCAGGCGAATCGGGCGGTAGTTGGGGGTTTGCAACACCACCGGTTGCCCAGGCTGCACAAACGCGTGCAACGCCATGTTGAAACCAGGCTCGACACCCGGCAAAAACAGCAGCTCATCCGGCTGTACGCGCCAGGCGTACTTGGCCCACAAATCGGCGACGATCGCCTCACGCACGCCATCGCAGGCCACGCTGTAGCCGAGGATCTGCTGACCCAGTCGCTCGTGCAACGCTTGAAGCACGGCCGGTGGCGCGGCGATGTCCATGTCGGCAATCCACATCGGCAGAACGTCTTGCGGGTAACGACTCCACTTGGTGCTGCCGGTGCCGAGGCGGGAGTGGATCATGTCGAAGTCAAAGCTCATGGGTGGCTCGTGTCAGGGAGGCGGGCGTGGAAATGGCGCTGATTCTAGCGCCATTAATTTTACGCGCCAGAGCTGATTGCCGCTTGGGCTCCCGCTTGCCGGTAAAAAGCCCCGGACAACTGCTGTTGGGCCTGTTCCACGCTACGTTGCACGGCGGCTTCGCCACGGACCATGGCGCCCAGATAGGCGAACTCGACCGTGCGTATACCCACGGTGCCGAGGATTGCCTGCAGGTAGGGCGTAAGGAAGTCGGGTTCACGGTTTTTTCGCGAACTTCCGGAACTGACCAGCACAAAGGTTGGCCGGTCCTGGAGCAAGGCGACTTTTTCAAACTGCGAGTTGACGGTGAAGCTGCGATGGATACGCACCACATGATCGATCCAGCACTTAAGCGCTGCCGGCACCGTGAAGTTGTGCACCGGGGTGCAGATAATCAGCAGGTCACAAGCCTCGAGCTCGACGATCAGTTGCTCGGACAGCGCCGTTGCCGCGCCACTGAGCCCGCCGGGCGTGGTCAGTGCGTTGGCGTATTCCCGGGTCAACGGTGGCAGGGCCTGGCCGCCGTAGTCGCGCTCGACCACTTCGGCCTCGGGCGCCTGTTCACGGAGCAGGGCGCGGGCCAGGCGGAAGGTCTGGGCCGCCTTGCCGTGGGGGCTGAAACTCAGCAGCAGGGCGCGGGTCATTGGTTCAGATCCTGGGAAAAGTGCATCCCCAGCGGCAGCAGGCCCTGGCGGAAATAGAAGCGCTGGGCCAGGGCCATGTGCATGCCGGTGTCCAGCACCAGATAGCGATAACCCAGGCGGCGGGTGTGCTGGCGTACCTGATCCAGCAGCCGTTCGCCCAGGCGTCGGCGTTGCAGGGACGCGTCCACTACCAGGTCATCGACGTAGATGAAGCGGCCATACAGCAGGTTTTCCGTCAGGCGGTAACCGGCCAGGCCCAGCACCTGGCCGTTTTCCCGGGCGGCCAGCAGGCGGTAACCGTTTTCCCGCTGGCGCTGGATCTGCTGGGCAAAGGCGTGCGGGTCTTCCAGTTTTGGCCGCAGTTGCTGCATGACGGCAAAACAGGCCAGGCAGTCGGCGTCGCTTTCGATGTGCACAAACTCAACAGCGTCATTCATGGTTACCGTGCTCAATGTGCGCTTTTACGGCGGCAGGAACTTTGCGAAAGCTGATGGCGACGCGGTTCAGGGCGTTCATCAGGGCGATAGCCAGGGTCAGGTCGGCAATTTCCTTGTCGTCGAAGAGGGCCTTGGCCTCGGCATAGTGTTCGTCCGGCACCTCGGTGTGTGCGACCTGGGTGACCGACTCGGCCCACGCTAACGCAGCACATTCACGCGGAGTGAACAACGGCAAGGCTTCGCGCCATGCAGCCAGCAGCATCAGCTTTTCCAGGCTCACGCCCTGTTTGAGCAGGTCGCGGGAATGAGAGTCCAGGCAGTAGGCGCAACCGTTGAGTTGGGAAACCCGCAGGTACACCAGGTCAATCAACTCCTTCTCCAGGCCGCAGCCGTGGATGTAGCTGTGCACCGAGCCAAGGGCCTTGTAGCCGGCGGGCGCTGCCTGGGCGTAGTCGAGACGGTGTTGCATGCTGTGTTCCTTGCTGTGGTGAAGGGATGCCGTCAGTTTGGCGGCCTGGTCGCCGGCTCAATAGGGCCAAGAATGGACAAGCGGGTTGGGACAAGATCAGACTCCAGCGCTGATTCACTGTGAGCCGGATAACGATGTCGTCACTGCCCAAATACCAGGAGATTTACCGGCGCTTTCGCCAGGCCATTGATCAGGGCCAACTGCGTCCTGGCGAACGGGTGCCGTCGGTGCGCAGCCTGGCCCAGGAGTTGAAGGTGGCCCGGGGCACCGTGGAGACGGCCTACCAGTTGCTGGTTAGCGAGGGGTTCTTCCTGGCGCGCGGGCAAGCGGGAACGGTGGTGGCCGAGGCGCTGCCGCAGCGGTCGATCAAGTCGCTGGCGGTCGAATCGCAGCCCTTGGCGCCGACCTCTGCGCCGCGCCTGTTGCAACTGGGCTTGCCGGCGCTCGATAGCTTTCCGCGCAAGTTATGGGCGCGCCTGGTCACCCGGCAGGTCCGGCGTGTCGACGTCAACAGCCTGGCCATGGGTGACGTGCGGGGTGCCCGGTCGCTGCGTGTGGCGATTGCTCAATACCTGGCGCTGTACCGTGGTGTGGAGTGCTCGCCGGAGCAGGTGTTCGTGTGTGCGGGTTACTCGGCGTGCCTCGCGCTGGTGTGTGATGCGTTGCAGATGGCAGGCAAGCACTGCTGGTTCGAAGACCCGGGCTATTTGCATGCGCGGCAGTTGTTGCTCCACCTGGAGGTGAAGTTGGTGCCGGTGCCGGTCGACCGTGACGGGCTCGATGTCGAGGAGGGCGTACGACTTGCTCCAAAGGCGCGGCTGGCGATTGTCACGCCGGCTCACCAAAGCCCGCTGGGTGTCGCCCTCAGTGCCACCCGGCGCCGTAGCCTGCTCGACTGGGCACAGACCCATGGCGGCTGGTTGGTGGAGGACGACTACGACAGTGAGTTTCGTTACAAGGGGCAGCCCTTGGCGGCGCTCAAAAGACAGGACACGGCGGACCGGGTGATTTACTCGGGCAGCTTCAGCAAGATGCTGTTCCCGGGGTTGCGGCTGGGTTATCTGGTGGTGCCGCAGGCGTTGCTCCCGGCCTTTGAGGCCAGCGCCCGCATCCTGCAAAACCGCAGTGCCGAGTTGCTGCAAGCCACCACCGCCGACTTTCTCGACCAGGGCCATTTCACCCGCCACCTGAAAAAAATGCGCCAGCTCTACACCCAGCGGCGCGGCTTTCTGGTGGATGCGTTGAACAGCCATTGCGGGGCATTTTTGCAGGTCGATGAGCAGTCTGGCGGGATCAATTTGTTGGCGCGGTTGCGGGTGGAGGTCTCTGATCAGGCAGTTGCGTCCCAGGCTGCCGACGCGGGGCTGGGGATTCAGGCACTGTCTGTCTGGAGTATCGAGACGGGGCGCCAGCAAGGCCTGTTGATGGGTTTCACCAACCTGGCGACGCGCCAGCATGCCGTGGAGGCGGCGTTGCTGTTGCGGGAGGTCATCAGGGGGGCTTTATGAAGGCTGGTTGAACATCTTCATTCGCCACATCCGCTCCGAGCTTCTACCCTGAAGGCATAGCCCCCAGGACGCCAAGCGCTCATGTACAAAGACCTGAAGTTCCCGGTTCTGATCGTACACCGCGACATCAAGGCCGACACCGTTGCCGGCGACCGCGTCCGGGGCATTGCCCGGGAGCTGGAACAGGAGGGCTTCAGTATCTTTTCGGCGGTGGACTACGCCGAGGGCCGCCTGGTGGCCTCGACCCATCACGGCCTGGCCTGCATGCTGATCGCCGCCGAGGGCGCCGGGGAAAATACCCACCTGATGCAAAACATGGTGGAGCTGATCCGCCTGGCGCGGGTACGGGCGCCGAACCTGCCGATCTTTGCCCTGGGTGAGCAAGTCACCCTGGAAAACGCCCCGGCCGACGCCATGAGCGAACTCAACCAATTGCGGGGCATTCTTTACCTGTTTGAAGACACCGTGCCGTTTCTCGCGCGGCAAGTGGCACGGGCAGCGCGGGCTTACCTGGATGGCCTGTTGCCGCCATTCTTCAAGGCCCTGGTGCAGCACACGGCGGATTCCAATTATTCCTGGCACACCCCCGGCCATGGCGGTGGCGTGGCCTATCGCAAGAGCCCGGTGGGGCAGGCGTTTCATCAGTTCTTCGGGGAAAACACCCTGCGGTCGGACTTGTCGGTGTCGGTGCCGGAGCTGGGCTCGCTGCTGGACCACACCGGCCCGCTGGCCGAGGCCGAGGCTCGGGCGGCGCGCAACTTCGGCGCGGATCACACCTACTTCGTGATCAATGGCACGTCTACCGCCAACAAGATTGTCTGGCATTCCATGGTTGGCCGGGATGACCTGGTGCTGGTGGACCGCAACTGCCACAAGTCGGTACTGCATTCGATCATCATGACTGGCGCCATCCCGCTGTACCTGTGCCCGGAGCGCAATGAACTGGGGATCATCGGGCCGATTCCCCTGAGCGAGTTCAGCCCCGAGTCGATCCGCGCCAAGATCGACGCCAGCCCGCTGACCCGAGGTCGACCGGCCAAGGTCAAGCTGGCGGTGGTCACCAACTCGACCTACGACGGCCTGTGCTACAACGCCGAGCTGATCAAGCAGCAACTGGGCAACAGTGTCGAGGTGCTGCACTTTGACGAAGCCTGGTACGCCTACGCGGCGTTTCATGAGTTTTTCGCCGGGCGCTATGGCATGGGCACTTCGCGCACGGCCGACAGCCCGCTGGTGTTCACCACACACTCCACCCACAAACTGCTGGCGGCGTTCAGCCAGGCGTCGATGATCCATGTGCAGGATGGCGGTGTGCGCAAGCTCGACCGGGATCGCTTCAACGAAGCGTTCATGATGCATATTTCCACCTCGCCGCAGTACAGCATCATCGCCTCCCTGGATGTCGCCTCGGCAATGATGGAAGGGCCGGCGGGGCGCTCGTTGCTGCAAGAGATGTTTGACGAAGCCCTGAGCTTTCGTCGCGCCCTGGCCAACCTGCGCCAGCACATCGCCGCTGAAGACTGGTGGTTCTCCATCTGGCAGCCGCCGCTGGTGGCGGGCATTGACCGGGTGGTGACGGCGGACTGGCTGTTGCAACCCCAGGCCGACTGGCATGGCTTTGGCGATATCGCCGAAGACTACGTGTTGCTGGACCCGATCAAAGTCACTCTGGTGATGCCCGGCCTGAACGCCGGCGGGGCCTTGAGCGAGTGCGGAATCCCCGCTGCGGTGGTCAGTAAATTCCTCTGGGAACGTGGGCTGGTGGTGGAAAAGACCGGGCTGTATTCGTTCCTTGTGCTGTTTTCCATGGGCATCACCAAAGGCAAGTGGAGTACCCTGCTCACCGAATTACTGGAATTCAAGCGCAGTTATGACGCCAACGTGAGCCTTGCTGTCTGTTTGCCATCGGTGTTTCAGCAGGGCCCGGTGCGGTATCAGGGATTGGGTTTGAAGGACCTGTGCGACCAGTTGCACAGCTGCTACCGCAGCAATGCCACGGCCAAGCACTTGAAGCGGATGTACACGGTCTTGCCGGAAATCGCCATGAAACCGGCCGATGCCTACGACCTGTTGGTCAAGGGCGAAGTCGAGGCAGTGTCCATCGACGCTTTGCCAGGACGCATCGCAGCGGTCATGCTGGTGCCTTATCCGCCGGGTATTCCGTTGATCAT
This sequence comes from Pseudomonas sp. TH34, assembly GCF_016650865.1. Lineage (NCBI taxonomy): Bacteria > Pseudomonadati > Pseudomonadota > Gammaproteobacteria > Pseudomonadales > Pseudomonadaceae > Pseudomonas > Pseudomonas sp. TH34. The sequence goes on along the minus strand of NZ_JAEKFB010000034.1, from coordinate 42,673 downwards.
GCCGGGTGAGCGGTTCACCGAATCGACTCGCTCGATCATTGATTACCTGGCGTTTGCCAGGACGTTCGACAGTAGTTTCCCCGGCTTTGTCGCCGATGTTCATGGACTGCAACACGAAGATGACGGCAATGGTCGCTGTTACACCGTCGATTGCATCAAGGGTTAAGAATGTTTATGCAAGCTGTAATGAACCCGAAGTACCCGGGTCTCAGTGTCCGCGTGGCTGATGAGGGATTTGACGCCTACGTGTGGGGTAATGACTTCAGCTTTGAGGTCAATGCCTATGGTGTGCCGGAAATGGGCAAGCGCGTCGATCAATGGGCGGTGGAGCGTATCGTGCCGTACCGCAAATGCTACGGCATCGACCCCGAGGAATTCGCCAGCTTTCGGGACGCCGCCGACAGTGCGGTGTTCATGGCGTACCTGGATGACCGGCCCGTTGGGCACATAGTGGTCAGCACCAACTGGAACGGGTTTGCCCATGTGGATGAGCTGGCGGTGGTGTTGCCGGCGCGGCGCCATGGGGTGGCCAAGGCATTGCTGGACGTGGCGCAATTCTGGAGCCGCAAGAAGAACCTGCCGGGGATGATGCTGGAAACCCAGAACAACAACCTCGGTGCCTGCCGGCTGTATGAGCGCTGCGGGTATGTGATGGGCGGGATCGACCACCTGCGCTATCGCGGGATTGATCCCCAGACCCGTGAAGTGGCGATTTTCTGGTATCGGTTGTTCAAGACAGAACTGGAAGCGGTGTGAGCTTCACCAATCAACTGTAGGAGCTGTCGAGCCCTGGCGAGGCTGCGATAGCGGTGTGTCAGGCGACCTCTTTATCGACTGTGCTGCCGCCATCGCAGCCTCGCTAAGGCTCGACAGCTCCCACATTCGATTTGCGCAACCCGAGTGGTTGCGATCAAACACACAACTCCCAGACTTCCCCCGAACCCCTGTGGGAGCTGTCGAGCCCTGGCGAGGCCGCGATAGCGGTGTGTCAGGCGACCACTTTATCGACTGTGTCGCCGCCTTCGCAGCCTCGCTAAGGCTCGACAGCTCCCACATTCGGTTTGCGCAACCCGAGTGCTCGCGGTCAAACACACAACTCCCAGACTTCCCCCGAACCCTGTGGGAGCCGTCGAGCCCAAGCGAGGCCGCGATAGCGGTGTGTCAGGCGACCTCTTTATCGACTGTGCTGCCGTCTTCGCAGCCTCGCTAAGGCTCGACAGCTCCCACATTCGGTTTGCGCAACCCGAGTGCTTGCTACCGAACACACAACTCCCAGACTTCCCCCAAACCCTGTGGGAGCTGTCGAGCCCTGGCGAGGCTGCGATAGCGGTGTGTCAGGCAACCTCTTTATCAACCATGCCGCCGCCTTCGCAGCCTCGCTAAGGCTCGACAGCTCCCACATTCGATTTGCGCAACCCGAGTGCTTGCTACCGAACACACAACTCCCAGACTTCCCCCAAACCCTGTGGGAGCTGTCGAGCCCTGGCGAGGCTGCGATAGCGGTGTGTCAGGCAACCTCTTTATCAACCATGCCGCCGCCTTCGCAGCCTCGCTAAAGCTCGACAGCTCCCACATTTGATTTGAGTAACCCCGAGTGGTTGCGATCAAACACACACCTCCCAGACTTCCCCCGAACCCCTGTGGGAGCCGTCGAGCCCCAACGAGGCCGCGATGGCGGTGTGTCAGGCGACCTCTTTATCGACCATGCCGCCGCCTTCGCAGCCTCGCCAGGGCTCGACAGTTCCCATATTCAAGGCAGTGTGCTTGTCAGCAGGCTTTCAGCCTTCTCGGTGACAATCTCCAGCAACGCATTCAAGGCGGGCGACGCTTCGCTGTCCTTCAGGGTCAACGCATACAAGGTCACCACCATCGGCGGTGACAACGGGCACGCATCCAGTCCGGCTTCCCGTGCGCCAGTGGCGGTGAACGGGTCGACAATCGCCAGACCTTCCCCGGCCTCTACCATGCTGCGCATCATCTGGTAGGTCTGCACCCGCGTTTGCACCACCGGCAGCGGGCGCAGGGCTTGCAGTTTGCTGTCCAGCAGGCGGCTCAGCGGGTCCTGGTTTTCAAGGCCGATCATCGACTGCCCGGCCAGCTCCTGTAGCGCAATGTACTTCTGCCGAGGCTTCAGCCAGCCATGGGGCGCGAGCAATTGCAGCTTGCCGTGAGCCAGTGGCGTGCTGTGGATCTGCGGATGTTCCGGGTCGTGCAGGCTCAGGCCAAGGTCTGCTTCGTGCAGCAGCAGGCTCTTGACGATGTCCCGGGTGGAGTGGCTGGAGAGGTTGCACGGCGTGTCTTGAAAGCGCCGGCGCAGCACGGCGATCGCCTGGGGCAGCAGTTGATTGGCCAGCGGCGGGGTGCACAGTGCGCGCAAGGGCGGGGCATGGTGGTGCTTCAGGCTGCTGGCCAGGCGTTGCACCGGCTCAAGGGCCGCATAGAAGTGGGCGATTTCGCCCTGCAGCTCGAGGGTTTCCCGGGTGGCCTGCAAGCGTCCGCGCACACTGGCGAACAGCATGAAACCCAATTGCAGCTCGGCATCCTTGAGCGTCGCGTCCACATCGGCCACGGGCAGTTGCAACCATTCGGCGGCAGTGCCGAGGTGTCCGGTCTGTAAAATCGCTTGAATGACTTCGATATGACGTAAACGCATGGCCGGAGTCTATGTTCAGCGCGACGTGGATTCAATGGCTCAGGCCCGGGTGAGGAAAAAAGACCCGCCACGGCAGCGGCCCAACTAGACTTGCACGGTCAAGTCCCTTGGCGCCTGCAACCAACAGGTCATATAAAGGGCGTATCAACCAAAGGATCCACGGGGAGCTTTATCGATGCTCGGTAAAACACACACGCGCGGGTTTTCGTTGTGGGATCTGCTGGTGGCCGTGCTGGTTGTCGGTGTGCTGGTGATTGCAGTTGGGCCGCGGATCTTTGGCGACGTGACTCAAACCGAAATCGCCACGGCCAAGGTACAGCTGAAAGTGCTGGGCAAGGCGGTCGAGCAATTTCATCAGGATGTAGGGCGTTATCCTACCGACGACGAGGGTCTGGCGGTGTTGACGGTTCAGCCAGCGGGGGAAGGGAAGTGGCGGGGGCCCTATCTCAAGGATGAGGACATGCTGACAGACCCCTGGGGCGTGGCCTATCAGTACCACTATCCTCCCAGCCAGGCCAAAACCAACTTTGATCTGTTCTCGTTCGGCAAGGACCGGACACTGGGAGGCGTCGGCGATAATGTTGATATCGCCTATGGGGAATAACGTCTTATGAAGCGTGGATCGTTGCGGATTCGCGGGTGATGATAGTGCCCGACTGAATCAGCCTGAACTCATCGCCATCCAGTTTTTCTACGCGGTCGCCAATGGCCAGCTTGTAGGTGGTGGTGGGCGCCGATCCAGCCAGGCCGTCGAGGGGCGGGTTGGATTCCTGGAACTCATGCACCGAATAAACGCGACCTTCCGCGTCTCTGGCATGGAACTGTCCGACAAGTACTGCTGCCATCTGTTTAGAACCTCTGGAGATAAACACTCGATTTGCGGTTCTGTAGACCGTAGGAGAGCGGGGTAGTTTACCTATTGAAAAAAAATACTATTCGTTGACTTTTTCAGACATTACTTACAAGTCCATTTGCGGTGTAAACGTCCTTGGGATTGCAAAAACGCGCTGGTGATAGCGTCGCGCAGGCTCTATAACTACAAGCTCCTTAGTCAGAAATCGGGAAACCCCAATGAGCAAGGTCTACACGATTGCCGTACTGGTCGGCAGCTTGAGAAAAGAGTCGATCAACCGCAAGGTCGCCCTGGCATTGGCTGAGTTGGCGCCCGCCAACCTCAAATTGAACATTGTCGAAATTGGCGATTTGCCGCTCTACAGCGAGGACCTTGAAGGCGCTTCACCGCCGGCAGCCTACAGTACTTTCCGTCAACACGTGCGTTCATCCGACGCGGTGCTGTTTGTGACCCCCGAATACAACCGCTCGGTGCCGGGTGTATTGAAGAACGCAATTGACGTCGGTTCGCGGCCTTATGGCCAAAGTGTCTGGGGTGGCAAGCCAGGTGCGGTGATCAGTGTGTCCCCGGGCGCCATCGGTGGTTTTGGGGCCAATCACCATTTGCGCCAATCCCTGGTGTTCCTTGACGTGCCGTGCATGCAACAGCCGGAAGCCTACCTGGGCGGGGCGGGCAGTGTGTTCGACGAGTCGGGCAAGCTGTCGGAAAAGACCAAGCCGTTCTTGCAGGCGTTTATTGATGCCTACGGGAAGTGGGTGGAAAAACAACACGGTTGATTAGCCGCGCGAAAAAAGACCCCGCTATTTAAGCGGGGTCTTTTTTATCTGCGGTCAGGCCGCATGGTCGGTCACTACGGCGCTATTAACGCAGCCAGTTGGTTTTCGCCAACTCGATCACCTCATCACCGCGCCCGCTCATCACCGCCTTGAGCATGTACAGGCTGAAACCCTTGGCCTGTTCCAGCTTGATGCTGGGCGGCATCACCAGTTCCTGGGTGGCGGTGACCACATCCACCAGCACCGGGCCGTCGTGGGCCAGGGCGCGGCGCAGGGCCGGCTCGAGGTCTTCGGACTGCTCTACCCGAATGCCGAGGATGCCCATGGCGTTGGACATGGCGGCAAAGTCCGGATTCTTCAGCTCGGTGCCGGTGTCCAGATAGCCCGCAGCTTTCATCTCCATGGCGACGAAGCCCAGGGATGAGTTGTTGAACACCACCAGTTTCACCGGCAGGTTCAACTGCGCCAGGCTGATGAAGTCCCCCATCAGCATGGTAAAGCCACCGTCGCCAGACATCGAAATCACCTGCCGCCCGGGAAACGCCGCTTGTGCGCCGATGGCCTGGGGCATGGCGTTGGCCATCGAGCCGTGGTTGAACGAGCCGATCAACCGGCGCTTGCCGTTCATCTTCAGGTAGCGCGCTGCCCACACCGTAGGCGAACCCACGTCGGCGGTGAAGATCGCATCGTCATCCGCCAGCTCACTGAGCAGGCGCGCGACGTATTGCGGATGAATCGGCCGGCCAGCCTTTGACGGTTCCGCCAGGTCATCCAGGCCTTGGCGCGCTTTCTCATAATGCTTGAGCGAGGTTTCGAGGAAGCTGCGATCCGTCTTGCGGGTCAGGCGCGGCAGCAGCGCTTGAATCGTTTCGCTGACGTCGGCAGCAATCCCCAAGTCCAGCGTGGCACGTCGGCCCAATGCCTGCGGGTTGCGGTCGACCTGGATGATCTTCGCGTCAGTCGGGTAGAACTGGCGATACGGGAAGTCGGTGCCGAGCATGATCAGCGTGTCGCAGTTGAGCATAGCGTGGTAACCGGAGCTGAAGCCGATCAGGCCGGTCATGCCGACGTCGAACGGGTTGTCCCACTCCACATGCTCTTTGCCACGCAGGGCGTGAACCACCGGTGCACCGAGGGCGTCGGCCAGGGCTACCACTTCATCGTGGGCACCGGCACAGCCGCTGCCGCACAGCAGGGTGACTTTGCCGCTGTGTTCGAGGATGTCGGTAAGGCGTTGCAGGTCCTGTTCTGCCGGCAGGGTGCGCGGCGCCAGCAGGGCCGGCCATGGTTTGAACTTGTCTTCCACTTCCAGCAACGACACATCGCCAGGAATCACCACCACCGCCACGCCGCGATTGAGGATCGCCGAGCGCATGGCGCGGTGCAGCACGTGGGGCATCTGTTCGGGGTTGGTCACCAGCTCGATAAAGTGGCTGCACTCCTTGAACAGTTCCTGGGGATGGGTTTCCTGAAAGTAGTTCAGGCCGATCTCGGTGGAGGGGATCTGTGCGGCGATGGCCAGTACCGGCACGTGGTTGCGATGGCAGTCGAACAGGCCATTAATCAAGTGCAGGTTGCCGGGGCCGCAGCTGCCGGCGCATACGGTCAGTTCCCCGGTGGCCGCCGCTTCGGCACCGGCGGCAAACGCAGCCACTTCTTCGTGGCGCACGTGCATCCACTCGATGCTGTCCATGGTGCGCAGGGAGTCGGTCAGGCCGTTGAGGCTGTCGCCGGTCAGGCCCCAGATGCGCTTGATGCCCGCCTGTTCAAGGGTGGTCGCCAGTTGCTGGGCCAGGGTGATTTTCGCCATGAAGAACTCCAATCGTCAGTGAGGGTAAAAAGCTGCTGATCAGTAGAGGACAGTTCCATGGCGCTGAATGCTCCCCGCTCAATGTGAAGAATTGGTCATCGCGGCTCGATATTGGCGGGTGCGACGGGCGATAAACAGTTGGTCTTTTATCAATGCCAGCAGCGGCGCCACCCCGGGGTTCGGCTGGCGGCCACGGCTCAGGCGGCGCAGCTGATAGCGCACCACTGCCATGTTCGCCAGGCTGGCCAGGGGTTTGCGCTTCCAGCGGATCGGCGGCAGTTGCGGGTTGAGATCGCGGCCAGCGCGCCACTGCTTGATCAGGTGCGGCTCCAGGGTCAGGGCGGTGGCGATTCCGGCCATGGCGATGCCGCTGTCCAGAACTTGCTGGACGATTGGCAAACGGCGGATACCGCCGGTGACCATCACCGGCATGCTGGCGACTTTCGCCAGGTCGCTGGCCATCTCGATGAAATAGGCTTCGCGGGCCAAAGTGCGTCCGTCGCGAGCCTCGCCTTGCATGGCCGGGGCTTCGTAGCTGCCGCCGGACAACTCCAGCAGGTCGATGGCCAGGGGGTTGAGCAGCTCGACCACGGCGCGGGCGTCGGCGGCGTCAAACCCGCCACGCTGGAAGTCGGCGGAGTTGAGTTTTACCGCCACGCAGAAGTCCGGGCTCACGGCGGCGCGCACGGCCTTGACCACCTCCAGCAGCAGCCGCGCACGGTTTTCCACGCTACCGCCCCAGCGGTCCGTGCGCTGGTTGCACAAGGGCGAGAGAAACTGGCTGAGCAGGTAGCCGTGGGCGGCATGGATCTGCGCGCCGCTGAAACCGGCTTTTTCGGCAAGACGCGCGCTGGTGGCGAAGCGCGAGATGACGTCCTGTATATCGTCCTCGGTCATCGCCTTGGGTTGGGCGAACATCTTCGAAAAGCCGCCGAGATCGAGGGCCACCGCAGAAGGTGCCAGTGCTGGCTGGCCGAGGTTGGCCATGGTCTGTCGGCCCGGGTGGTTGAGCTGTACCCAGAACTGCGCGCCCTTGGCCCGGCCAATCGCGGCCCATTGGCGAAACTTGTCCAGGTGACGTTCGTCTTCCAGCACCACGCCGCCGGGGCCGGTCATGGCGTGGCGGTCGATCATCACGTTGCCGGTCAGGATCAGGCCGGGTTCGCCTTCGGCCCAGGCTTGATACAGGCGCATCAAGGCCTCGGAAGGCGCCTGGTGTGCATCCGCCATGTTCTCTTCCATCGCCGCCTTGGCGATGCGGTTACTGATGAGCTGGCCGTTGGGCAATTGCAACGCTTCAAAGGGCGACATGCTTGACTCCTCACAATGGGAGCGCTCAGGCTAAGCTTAAAGGTCACTTTAAGGTCAAGCGGGTAAAGCATGAATATCGGCGAGTTGGCAAAACTCAGCGGCCTGTCGGCCTCAAAAATTCGCTTTTACGAGGCTGAGGGTCTTATCCAGGTTGAACGGCAAGCCAATGGCTATCGCCGTTATGCGCCCCAAACCCTGCAGGCGTTGCAGTTGATCCAAGGCGCTCAGCGCGCAGGTTTCAGTTTGCAGGAGCTGAAACAGCTGATGCCGGATGCCTCGCCCAGCGAGGCCAGGCGGGCAGAGATTGTCTTCGGGCTTGAGCGAAAGATCGAGGAAATCGAGGTGATACAGGCGCGTCTGGAGCAAAGCAAGGCTGAGTTGCGGGCGGTGATCGCGACGGTCAAGGCCCACCCGGAAGGCGAGCCTTGCTTAATCAGCGGGAGCTCGCTCCCGCGTGCAGAGGTTATTACCAGTCGACGGCATAACTCAGGCTGAACGTACGGCCTTCAGCATTCGGGTAGGGCGCGCGGGCGTTGGCCTGGGCAAACATGTTCTGGTAGTTGCGGTTGGTCAGGTTGTAGACCCCGCCCTCCAGGCGACCCACCGGCAACGCTACCGAACCTAGCAGGTCGAACAACGTGTAGCCCTTGATATCGCGACCGTTGTTATCGTCGAACGCGGCGTCATAGTTGGCCAGTCGCATGCCTTGCAGGCGTAGGTTGTAGTCGCCACGGTCGTAACCCACGAAGGCAGTTGTCTTGGCCGGTGAAATACGCGTGGCAGGCAGGTCGATCCATTTGCCGTTCTGGTTGGTCTCGCCCTTGGCGTACGCGTAAGTGCCGCCCACCGACCATTGATCCGTCACGTTATAGGTCAGCGTTGTTTCCGCGCCGCGCACGCGTTCTTTCTGGTTGATCAAGCGCAGTACGCGGTCGTTGGCGTCATAGAACTGGGTGACGTCCGAAGTGTTCTCGTACGCCGTGACGCTGGCCTGCCACTTGTCCCAGTTGCCACGCCATCCCAACTCATAGCTGTTGACCTTGAGTGCCTGGGCATTGAGTTTCTGGATGTCAAAGGTGCTGTTGACGTCACGCAGGAAACGCTGGATATCCGGCAGGGAAAAGCCTTGGCTGAAGTTGGCGAACACGTCCTGATTTTCGCTCAAGTGGTACACCGCGCCGAAGTTGTACAGGGTGTCGTTGTATTTCAGGGTGCCGCCGGGGAGGGTCGCCCGATTGCCTGTCTGGACGATTTCCCCGTAGGCGATGCTGTCGGAAATCTCGCTGTCGATCCATTCGCGGCGCACGCCGCCACGCAGTGTCCAATCGCCAATGTCGTAGGACAGTTGACCGAAGATGGCCTTGTTGGTGGTCGTGATGTCCGGCCCCATTTCAAAGGTCGTACCGGTCTTGGTGTAGCTCAGCCCATTGACCCGGTATTGGTCACCGCGCTGGGTTGAGGTTTCGTGATTGTAATCGGCGCCCCAGACCAGCGTGCCGGTGGCCGGGCCGATGTCCGGCATGGCGCTTTCGATGGCTGCCCGCAGGCCGTACACATCCTGCACGCTATTGTTGTCGGAAATCCCGGCTCTGCCCCGTGACAGGTCCGGAAAGAACAAGGCGTCGGCGCGCCGCCAATAGCTTTCGACCTGCAAGCCCTGGCCGTAGAAATCCTTGTCGGTGTAGTTGAGGTTGACGGCCTGGTTGTGAGTGAACGGTTGGTCATCCAGGTCCAGGCCTTTTACCGCGACGGCTTCGCTGGTGATGCGTGGGTTCTTGGTGTAGTGGGTATCTTGTTGGTCTTTGTAGTCCTGCAGCGACAGGCTGATTTTCTTGTCAGCGTCCAGCTCGTAGCCGAAGCGACCTTGCAGGTCGTAGGTGTCGGTGTCCATGTTGCTGCCCTGGGACGTGTCCTGGGGGATGCGGTGGCCGTTACCGTCAAATTGATCGTTGCGCTGTACGCCGTTGGCCGATACGTACCAGTCCAGCGCGTCCTTGCGCCCGGTGGCGCTCTGGAACACGTCGTAGGCAAAACCTTTCTTGTTGAGGTTGTTGCCGGAAGTCAGGCCTATCTTGCTGCTGAATGCCAACTCCTCACCGTTGTTGCGCTTGGTGATGATGTTGATGATGCCGCCGGATGCGCCCGCTCCGTACACACTGCTGGCGCCGGAAATCACTTCGATGCGCTCGATGCTTTCCGGGGCGATGCTGTTGAGCTGGCGGAAGTTGTCTCGCGTCGAGTTCTGGGAAACCCCGTCGATCAGCACGAGAGTATTTCGCCCGCGCAGAGTCTGGCCGAAGTTACTCATGCCTCCGGTGGAGGGGGAAATACCCGGAACCAGTTGGCCGAGGATGTCAGAGACGCGTCGTCCCGCACCGGTTTGCTGGGTGATCTGCTCTTGGCTTATCACCTGCACAGAGCCGGGAATCGAGGCGATACTGGCCTCTGTACGGGTGGCGGACACCACCACTTCCTGTAACTGCATGGCATTGGGCGTGGTGGGCGCCGTTTCGGTTTGATCAGCCCACGCCGGGGTGCTCAACGAGCCGATAAAGGGCAACAGGATAGAAAGTTGGATTTTTTTCATTTTTTTCTTTTTTAGTATTGAGAAGTGTTGGTTGTGGAAACAGTCGTTTCTGGCATTTTTGAGAAAGACCGAATGGCGCGAATACCCAGTGCAGCCAACGCGTACGTGAGGGCGACGAGCCAGAAGCTGTGTGCCAACCCAATGAGGCCCATGCCGATGCCACCGATCAGGGCTCCGCACAACGCGCCGGCTTTGGCGGCGCTGTTGCCCAGGCCCAGCGCGAAGCCTTGCTGGCTGGACGCGACCGTGTTGGCGATCAAGGTGTAAGCGACGGGCAGTAGCGCGCCTTGCCATACGCCCCAGAGCAAGCGGCTGGCAATAAAGCCCATCCATTCACTGGCGACCGCGGTAAAAACCTGGGTCAGTGCGCAGGCCCAGGTAACCCATTCAATGACACGCAGGGTGTGCGCCGGTTGATGGCGGTCGAATAACCGACCCCAAAGCGGCGCGGACAGTGCGAGCGTGGCGGCGCTGGCGGCATAACTGGCGCCGATCAGCCAGGCGGGCGCGTGCAGGATGTCTGCCACGTATAAGGCATAGAACGGCTGCGGCATCATTTTGGCCGCTTGAATCAGCACGATGACGCCGAGCATCGCTCCCAGCCAACCCTTGGGTAGCTGGGTATGTGCCGGTTTTTGCTTGTGTGTTACGCGCTGCGTATCGCTGGGCAAAAACACACTGATCGCCGCGCACAAAAGGCAAATGACGGTGGCGCTGTAGCACAGCAACGCGAACCCCGAGACATCCATCAGCCAGCCACCCAGCACTGGGCCGGCCAGTGAGCCAACGGCTGTCGCCGATTGCAGGCGGGCAAGAATTTGCCCGCGCCCCCCGTCACCACAGCAGGCCAGAGCGTAGGCTTGGGCCGCTGCAATAAACCCGGCGAGCGCCCCTTGCGCCACCCTGATGCCCACCAATAGCCATGGATCGAAGGTGATTGCGGCCAGGGCCTGACACACTGCCAGCGCCAGCAACGCCCGAATGATCATGGGCTTGTGGCCGGTTCGATCACCCAGGCGCCCCCAGGCGGGGGTCAGCACCATCGCCGCCATCATCGGCCCGGCGTACACCAGTGAAGACAGCAGGCCGGTGTACTGGGCGTTGGCGATGCCAAGCAGTTTCTGGATCTGCAAGGGCCAGAAAGGGCCGCTCATTTCCATGGCGCCCATGGACACCAGTTGAATGCAGACCAGCAACCGCAGGGCTGCGCTGTTAGTTGCCATCGACTTGAACGCTCAGCGGGTTGCACAGGCGCCCGACGATATCGGCATGGCTCTCCAGCAAGCGCATGCGCATGAACGATTTGGCCGGCCAGTCCTGTTCCAGCAAGGCCTGGCGTTCCGTGGCCCAGCGCTGCGGTTCGACCTGGCCGCGCAGGTCGTCGAAGCATTGGCTGACCTGTGAAGCCAGTTCACCCCACAGCAGCGCCTGGGGGACGTCGAATTCGCGGGCACCGAGCAGCACCAGCTCGCCCAGGTGACACATGAAAACCGTGTGCAGCAGTTTGTCGCGCACGAAGCCTGCGTCGTCATACAGCGTCATCTTCGGGTCATGCAATTCGATGTCCAGGCCCTGCGCATGCAACGTCTTGCGGTCGATACGGATATCGCCGAAGTCACGCAACAGCAGGCGGCTCAGTTGTCCGTCTGCGGCCATGATCATGAAGCTGTTCTGCTGGTGGGCTTCGAAAGCCACGCCGTAGCGCAGGTACATATTCAGCAGGCCGGGCACTGCAATCGCAACGTAATCACGGAAGAACGCTTGCATGGCGCCGCTATCGTCCTTGCCCTGTGCCAGATGCACCCACTGTCGCAGCAGCGGCTGGCCGTGCTGGTCGACGGCGAACAGGCTGCCGACCGGAACCGCTATTTCCCCGGGTTGCAGTTGGTTCAGCGGGTTGTCCCTGTATAGCACCGCCAGGTGACGAGAGCGCTCGTCGTCTGCCGGTTGTGGTTTGAAGTGCACGCCGATGCGTTCGGGAACGATGCCGAGAATCTTCTGAACCTCCGGCTCGCGAGCCAGGATGGTTTGCATCAAGTGGCTGATGCGCGGGCCCATGCGCGCCGAGCGTGGCGATACGGTGCGTTGCACGCTGGTCAGGCGCAGTGAAACCGGCAGCTTGACCATCGGTGCATCACGCCGTCCCTCGGGCAACACGGTGCGGAACGACATGGTGGGATGTGCGGTAAATGCGACGATGTCGGTCAGCACCAACAACCGGTCGCCGATTTCGTTGGCAAAGGTCTGTGGCAGCTCCTGGCGGGCTTGCCACGGGTGTGCAGGCAGCGGCAGGTAGTCTGCGGCCTCAAGGCCTTGGCGCGTCAGTTCAGCCGTCAGTTGCTGGGCCGCCTGTGGAAAGTGGGCTTGCCACCACTGCCAGTAGTCGGCGGTGCCAGCCAGTGATTCGACATGGGCAAACTGGCGGTGCAGCGCGCAGAGGATCACCGGAAAGCGGGCTTCGAACTCCGGTGAAAAATCGATGACTTGGTCGGTGCTCAAGCCAAGCTTGGTCTTGTAGTTGGGGTGCCATGGGTGGCCCAGGGTGCCCCATTGCTCAAGTAACGAGGTCGGGTTGGCAACGCGTGGATCGTCCTTGAGCCATCCCAGCAGATTGTCGCTGTGTGCCGGGTCCATGGCCTCGTGCAACTGGAGCGTCCACTGCTGATGGAACGCCAGGCACAGCGTGTCGTTGGTGAAGCTGTCATCGAGTTCTTCGTTGAGGCGGTGCAGCACCTCGGGGGCGGCAGGCGCCTGGAGATCGTTGTTGAGCAGGGTCAGCAGTTCCGAAGGAAACTGGACCTTGTGAGGTGGGTATTCCCCGCTGTGTGCGGTGATATTGCCACGCAGGTCCCAGCTGCTCATGCGCCCCGGGAGCAAATGGTCGAAGCACAGGCGGGTTTGGTTGCAGAGGGTCAACCAGCATCGGTGGTGGTCGTCGTACTCAAGGGCGTTTGCGTTCAGTAACCCCTCACGGAACAGCGCCTGAATCAAACGTTGGAAGCTGCGCTCGGCGGCTGGCGCCAAGGTGTTGATCAGGGAGTCAAGTGTGATGCGATGGGTTTGGAAGAGGGGAGTGCCGAGTGCCTCGCTCCAGCGAGTCAGTAGCCATTGCGGTTTTGTGCTGTATTCGTACTTCAAGTGGGAGTCCTTTTGCGCAGCCTTGAGTAAAAGCAGGCGGAGGATACCCATTTAAAATGCGGAAACCAATGATAATCATTGTTATTCGCAGCGTTGTTTTTGTATTTTGATACAGTCGACGGGCCTTCCAGCGGTCCGAATAAACCTCTCTATCCCGCGGATTCATTGACGTTTGTGGATGGCTTAATGTTCTGACGGAATGCTCTGTATCGAAGTGTAAATATTACTGACGCGAATACAGGACCGTTCCTACGGCCCATTTGGGGCTGTCTCGGATTGCCCGATTTTCTGCAGGCATAAAAAAACACCGCGTACCTTGCGATACGCGGCGTTCCTTTACAGCAACAAAACCTTAGGCTTGAACCACAGGAATGTTGGCGCTTGCGGCAATTTCACGGAACTCGGCGATCTGGTCAAAACTCAGGTAGCGATACACGTCGCTGGCCATGGTGTTGATCTTCGCGGCGTATTCCATGTACTCCTCGACGGTCGGCAGGCGACCCAGGATGGAAGCCACCGACGCCAGCTCAGCCGAAGCCAGGTAGACGTTTGCGCCGTCACCCAGGCGGTTCGGGAAGTTACGGGTCGATGTCGACACAACGGTCGAGTTCGGCTCTACACGTGCCTGGTTACCCATGCACAGCGAGCAGCCCGGCATTTCCATGCGCGCGCCGGCCTTGCCGTAGATGCCGTAGTAGCCTTCTTCGGTCAGTTGGTGAGCGTCCATCTTGGTCGGCGGCGACAGCCACAGACGGGTTGGCAGCTGACCCTTGACCTGATCCAGCAGTTTGCCGGCAGCGCGGAAGTGACCGATGTTGGTCATGCACGAACCGATGAACACTTCGTCGATCTTCTCGCCAGCCACGCTGGACAGCAGACGGGCGTCGTCCGGATCGTTTGGCGCGCAGAGCACAGGCTCCTTGATGTCGGCCAGGTCGATCTCGATGATTTCAGCGTATTCGGCGTCAGCATCGGCAACCATCAGCTCAGGGTTGGCAACCCAGGCTTCCATCGCTTGGGCACGACGTTCCAGGGTACGCGCATCGCCGTAGCCTTCACCGATCATCCAGCGCAGCAGGGTGATGTTGGAGTTCAGGTACTCGGTGATGGATTCTTTCGACAGCTTGATGGTGCAACCGGCAGCCGAACGTTCAGCCGAGGCGTCGGACAGCTCGAAAGCCTGTTCGATGCTCAGGTTGTCCAGGCCTTCGATTTCCAGGATGCGGCCGGAGAAGGCGTTCTTCTTGCCTTTCTTCTCTACGGTCAGCAGGCCAGCCTGGATCGCGTAGTAAGGAATGGCGTGAACCAGGTCACGCAGGGTGATGCCAGGCTGCATTTCACCTTTGAAGCGCACCAGGATCGATTCCGGCATGTCCAGCGGCATAACGCCGGTGGCTGCGGCGAACGCCACCAGGCCGGAACCGGCCGGGAACGAAATGCCCATTGGGAAACGGGTGTGGGAGTCACCACCGGTACCGACGGTGTCCGGCAGCAGCATACGGTTCAGCCAGCTGTGGATGATGCCGTCGCCTGGACGCAGCGATACACCGCCACGGGTCATGATGAAGTCAGGCAGGGTGTGGTGGGTGGTCACGTCGATCGGCTTTGGATAAGCCGCGGTATGGCAGAACGACTGCATTACCAGATCGGTGGAGAAGCCCAGGCACGCCAGGTCTTTCAGTTCGTCACGGGTCATAGGACCGGTGGTGTCCTGGGAGCCGACGGTGGTCATCTTCGGTTCGCAGTAGGTGCCTGGACGAACGCCAGCCACGCCGCAGGCCTTGCCGACCATTTTCTGCGCCAGGGTGTAGCCCTTGTCGCTTTCAGCCGGTGCTTCCGGCAGCTTGAACAGGGTCGAAGGTGGCAGACCCAGCTCGGCGCGAGCCTTCTCGGTCAGGCCGCGGCCGATGATCAGCGGGATACGACCGCCGGCACGGACTTCGTCCAACAGGACCGGGGTCTTCATTTCGAAGGTGGTCAGGACTTCATCGCTGTTGTGCTTGGTGACTTTGCCAGCATGCGGGTACAGGTCGATCACGTCGCCCATGTTCATGTTGGTAACGTCGAACTCGATTGGCAGTGCGCCGGCATCTTCCATGGTGTTGTAGAAGATTGGAGCGATCTTGCTGCCGAAGCAGAAGCCGCCAGCGCGCTTGTTCGGCACGTAAGGCACGTCGTCGCCGAAGAACCACAGTACCGAGTTGGTTGCCGATTTACGCGACGAACCGGTACCGACCACGTCACCGACGTAGGCGATCGGGAAGCCTTGGCTGCGCATTTCTTCGATTTGCTTCATCGGGCCGGTCTTGCCTTGCTCATCCGGCACGATACCGTCACGGGCCATTTTCAGCATGGCCAGGGCGTGCAGCGGGATGTCAGGACGGGACCAGGCGTCCGGGGCAGGGGACAGGTCGTCGGTGTTGGTTTCGCCAGACACCTTGAACACGCGCAGGCTGATCTTGTCGGCCAGGGTCGGGCGGTTCTTGAACCACTCGCCGTCGGCCCAGGACTGGATCACGTCTTTGGCGTGCTGGTTGCCGTTCTTGGCTTTTTCCGCGACGTCGTGGAAAGCATCGAACATCAGCAGGGTGTGCTTGAGTTGGGCGGCAGCGACGGGAGCCAGGGTGGCGTCGTCCAGCAGCTCGACCAGGGTCACGATGTTGTAGCCGCCTTGCATGGTGCCGAGCAGTTCAACAGCGCGTTTCTTGTCGATCAGAGGGGAAGTGGCTTCGCCCTTGGCCAGGGCAGACAGGAAACCGGCCTTGACGTAGGCAGCTTCGTCAACGCCTGGTGGAATGCGGTTGGTGATCAGGTCAACGAGGAATTCTTCTTCGCCAGCCGGAGGATTTTTCAGCAGCTCGACCAGGCCTGCGGTTTGTTCGGCGTTAAGCGGCTGGGGAACGATACCCAGGGCTGCACGCTCTTCGATATGTTTGCGGTAGGCTTCAAGCACAGTTATTACCCTCATCAGTGGTCCCACGGGACGCTCATCCAGAAAAGCACGGCACGCATGCGCTCAGGGGCTTTTTGGGCCGTAGAGCCAGCGCTGCCGGCAATCCTCACAGAAGCTGCTTTCAAAGTTTTACGCCTGCAGAACGGAGCTGATGAGGGTTGGCGCTGGCTATTTACCGGGTAAATAACCATCGCCAACACCGTTCTTTAGGAACGACTGTGCTCGTGACGCTTTGAAAACAGCTTCCAACGGATTATTGGCGCCTTACAAGGCCGGATGATTCTACGGCAAAAAAATTCTAAACGTAAGTTGCCTCGCCAAGTTTGCGGGGTGATCAACCTTAGACAAAGGGCTAACATGTGCAACTGTTTCGCTGATTTGTGCGTTGTCGACCATGTCTAACCAAACCATCAAGACCCCTTGCGTAGGCCTGTGCTCCACGGTTTACGGCGATCTTGTGTGCCGGGGGTGTAAGCGGTTTCACCATGAGGTGATTCAGTGGAACGGGTATAACGAGGAAGAAAAGCGTGCGGTCTGGCTGCGGCTGGAGCAGTTGTTGGTGCAGGTGATGGCCGGGAAGCTTGAGGTGTTTGACCCGAAAATGCTGCGGGGGCAGTTGGAGCAGCGCAAGATTCGGTTTGTGCCGCATCAGTCGGAGTACTGCTGGGCGTATCAGTTGATTGCCCGGGGGGCTCGGGTGATCAGCAATCTTGAGGCTTATGGGATGGTGTTGATGCCGGAGTTTCGGGATTGGGGGTTGCCTGAGTTGCGGGATGCGATAGATCGGGAGTTTTTTATTTTGTCCGAGGCGCATTATCAGCGGTATATCGCTCCGGGGTTTTTGCGGGATGCTTTTGGTAGCTGACTGTGTACATATCCGTTGCTGCGGTAACGGCCACTTATGGTTCCGCTCTTACAGCCATCCCTTTCAAGGTCTTGGTTTAAAATCCCCTAACCAATCCAGTCAGGACGACGAAACTATGTGGGAAAAGGTTTTAGAACGGTTTGAAAAACAGGCTCCGGCCAGCGTCATGACCAAGTTGATATTAGAGCAGGCAGTAGATGCCGCTTGGGTTGACAAGGTGTTCGATGATCACCGCCAACGGCAGTACTCACGTGAGCTTTTGTTTTCAACCGTTGTTGAGCTGATGTCCCTTGTTTCATTGGGCTTGAGGCCGTCGTTGCACGCGGCGGCGCGCAAGATGGAGGGCCTTTCGGTCAGTGTTTCGGCACTCTATGACAAGATCAAGCGAACCGAACCCGAGCTGCTTCGCGCCCTCATTTCGGGCAGTGCCGAGCGTTTGATACCAACCGTCGAAACGCTCGGCCATTCATCGATCCTGCCCGGCTGGCAGTTGCGTATTGTGGATGGCAACCACTTGCCGGCCACTGAAAAACGTCTAGGCGCTCTGCGCAATGAGCGCGGCGCAGCGCGCCCAGGATTTTCAGTAGTTGCCTACGATCCGGATCTGGATTTAGTCGTTGATCTTCAGCCGTGGGAAGATGCCTACGCCAGTGAGCGAGTCAGTGTTTTACCGCTGCTGGCCCGCGCATGCGCGGGCCAGTTGTGGATGGCTGACCGGCTCTATTGCACGCTGCCCATCCTGCAAGCCTGCGAGGACACGGGGGCTTCGTTCATCGTTCGCCAACCCAGCAAGCATCCACGCCTGGTCCAGGAAAGTGAGTGGCAAGACTCAGGGACGGTCGATAGCGGAACCGTTCGCGAACAAATCATCGAAGTGAAGGGTGGCCGCCGCTGGCGACGTGTTGAGTTGAGCCTGCAAACGGCGAATGACTCAGGTGATTTGGTGATGTGGTTCTGGAGCAATTTGCCCGACACCATCGGTGCCCGGCAGATAGCCGATTTATACCGTCATCGCTGGAGTATCGAAGGAATGTTTCAGCGCCTTGAGTCGGTACTGGACAGTGAAATTACAGGCCTTGGCAGCCCGAAAGCCGCGCTATTGGGCTTTGCCTCGGCGGTCCTGGCTTACAACGTTTTGTCGGTTCTCAAGCGTAGCGTTGAGCAGGCGCACCGCGAAACGCAGCCAGAGGGTTGGCAGGTTTCGATTTTCCATTTGGCGGTGCATGTTCGCAGTGATTATCAAGGCTTGCAGATCGCATTGCCTGCGGAAAATTTCCCTCTTGAAAAGACTCCGCAAGGGCTGGCAGAGCGATTGCTGGCCCTGGCAAGGATGATCAAACCTAAGTCCGTAGCAAAAAGCCCTCGTGGCCCCAAAGTAGCCAAGCCCAAGGAGTGGCTGGAAGGTAAGGCAGCACGGGCGCATGTCTCAACAGCTAGGGTGCTTAAGGCGGCCAAGTCGGATAAACGTACTTAAACATGGCCTTAAACGGACTTTTAAACGCAGACCTTGAAAGGGATGGCTCTTACAGCGGCTCACTTTGGAAAAGCCCCAAAGTAAGCAAAGGGCTCTGCCCCGCCTGTCGGCGCCTCGCTAGGGCTCGGCGTTCCCTCACTCCGGCATTGCTCCGCGGGCCGCCGCGACGGGCCATCCATGGCCCGGCGCGGCTAAACCGGCGTCCTGCCGGTTTACCCGCTCCGCAATACCTGCGTTCGGCCTCGGGCTGAGTGGGGCAGTCAGATCAAAATCAAAAGCAAAAAGCAAAAGCACAGCGGCCTACCGGCCGGCTTGAGTGTTAGAAGCCAGATCAAAAGCCAGAGCGAAAGCCAGAGCGAAAGCCAAATCTGAAGCTGATGCAGCTCTGCTTTTCTGTGGGAGCTGGCTTGCCTGCGATGCAGACACCTCGGTGCATCAGGTACACCCAGTTGATGCCATCGCAGGCAAGCCAGCTCCCACATTTGACCGTGCCCGCTTTAGCTTTTGATCTGGCTGTTGCTTCACCACACTCAAGCCGGCCGGTAGGCCGCTGTGCTCTTGCTTTTGATCTTGATCTTAGGCGCCCCGTTAAACCACGCTGGCCGAACGCAGGCTTTGGAGCGTGGGTAACCCGGCAGGACGCCGGGTTAGCCGCGCTGGGCCAAGGATGGCCCATCGCGGCGGCCCACGGTCCAAAGCCGGAGTGAGGGCACACCGAGCCTGGGCGAGGTGCCGAGTGGTGGGGCAAGAGCCTTTTGGTTACTTTTGGGCTCTTTTCAAAAGTGACCCGCTGTAAGAGCGGAACCAATACAAGCCATCACCCAAAAACGGATATGCCCCCAAAAAAAGCCTCACCCATTAGCCAGCTCTTCCAGATGATCCATCAACTCCTGCGGCTTAAGCACCAACACATCACTGTCCACCGCATCCAGCACCACCTCCGCCGTATTCCCAATCAACGCCCCCGAAATCCCCGTACGCGCCACGGTACCGATAATGGTCACCGCCGCCTGCCACTTATGCACGGCATGAGGAATCAACACATCCGCCGGCCCTTCCTCGATATGCAGATGCGTGTCGTCAATATCAAACTCCGCCTGAAACGCCTTGCACTGCTCACGATACCGGGCCTCGATCGTCTCCTTGAGCTGAAACACCGGATCAGCCGCCGACAACATCGGCGATGGATGCGCACTGATCACATGCAACTGCGCCTTGGCCAGGCTCGCGATATCAAACCCATGATCAATGATCGAGTTATGCAGCGCCTGATGCTCCGCATCAGAATTCCCCACGTCGATGGCCGCCAAAATCACCCCGCCAGCCCAGGGCGTGGATGTCTTCACCAGCAGCACCGGAGTAGGGCAGTAACGCATCAGCTTCCAGTCGGCAGGCGTCAACAGCGCCTTTTTCAGCGGACTGTCCGCGAAATGCTGCTTGACCACCAACCCACATCCCTCAGCCTGCTGCACATCGATGATGGTTTCATGCAGGCTGTCATTCCACGCCTGTTCAGTCGTGACGCTATAACCATCCTCCTGCAAACCGGCCTTCAGCAGGCTCAACATCGCCGAATGCTCGTGCTTCTTGTCACACACCAACAGATGCAAATGGGCCCCGGTGACGCCGGCAATCAGCTTGGCGCGCTTGAGGGCCAGGCTTTCCGAATGCTCGGGCTCGATGACCACCAGGATGCTGCGGATGGCTTGCATGGTCGGGTTCTCCAAAAAGGGTGGGCGTGGAACAACTATAGTTGCTGCTCGGCACACGTCATGTTGATGCACATCAAGCCCGGTGGCTGGCGGTCTGCGGCGCGGTCGGTATAATCGCCGGCCTTTTGTGAATCTTTGCCCGTGAGCCCGATGAACCTGCCAGAAATCCACGAATTCCTCGGTTGCCGCACCCCCGACGGCTGGGTCCAGGCCGCGTTGGCCGACCAGGAAACCTTGCTGATCGACCACAAGAACTGCGAATTCAAGGCCGCCAGCACCGCCTTGAGCCTGATCGCCAAGTACCATTCCCACGTCGACCTGATCAACCTGATGTCACGCCTGGCACGGGAAGAACTGGTGCACCACGAGCAAGTCATGCGCCTGATGAAGAAGCGCAAGATCGAACTGCGCCAACTGTCCGCCGGCCGCTACGCCTCGGGTTTGCGCAAAGTGGTGCGCAGCCATGAGCCGGTCAAACTGGTGGATACGCTGGTGGTCGGCGCGTTTATCGAAGCCCGCAGTTGCGAGCGTTTCGAAGCACTGGTGCCGCATTTGGACGAAGAACTCGGCAAGTTTTACTTCGGCCTGCTGAAAAGCGAGGCCCGGCATTTCCAGGGTTACTTGAAACTGGCTTACCAGTACGGCGACGCCAAGGACATCGCCCAGGTCATTGACCGCGTACGCGCCGCCGAGCAGGACCTGATCGAATCACCGGACGTCGAGTTCCGCTTTCACAGTGGCGTGCCAGCCTGACGCAACCGCTGCACCAATCAGCGCGGTGACCCCGGCGAGTATCAGGATCACCGCCTGTGTCCCCAACGGCGCCGCCAGCAAAGCAATCAATAACCCTGCCAGTGGCTGCGAAAGGTTGTTAAGCAAGGTCAACACACCCACCGTCTTGCCAAAGTCCTGAACCGGGATTATCCGCTGGCGTGTGCTGCGGATGTACACGTTGAACATCTTGTCGAAGCCGGTCAGCAGCAGGAAACCCACGGCATAAGCCCACACATTCGGGCTGAGAGCGGTGATCAGCGCACCCACGGCAATCATCGAATACGACAGACCGCCCAGCACCTTGAGCGGCAGGGAAGCGCGCGCCAGATAGAACAGAATGGCGATGGTCACCACGGCACCCGCCGCCTGCAGCCCGGCGTAGGTGTCCTTTCCGGCGGCGTACTGACCAATGACCATCGCGGCTGATGTCGCCAGGGTTACACCGATAATCAGGTTCACACCCACCGCCAGCGCGATGATCTTCTTCAGCTCCGGCAGGTCGCGGATATGCCCGAAGGCAACGCGCAACG
This sequence comes from Pseudomonas sp. TH34, assembly GCF_016650865.1. Taxonomy (NCBI): domain Bacteria; kingdom Pseudomonadati; phylum Pseudomonadota; class Gammaproteobacteria; order Pseudomonadales; family Pseudomonadaceae; genus Pseudomonas; species Pseudomonas sp. TH34. The sequence goes on along the minus strand of NZ_JAEKFB010000034.1, from coordinate 21,237 downwards.
GCTGCAGCCAGATGTCGTTGTGCTGCTCGAAGGTTTCAAGACTGACCGTGGTGTGGCGTTGCCAGATGCGCATCGCCAGGTCCGCCAGCAGGAACAGCCCGGCAACCCCCAGCACGACCCAGTGCCAGGCCCAGGCGCCCAACATCAGCGCGGCCACCAGTGGGCCCAGCACCAACCCGGTCTGGTCGGCAATCTGCGAGTAGGACAAGGTCTTGGCGTAGGTGTAATGCTTGAAGATATGCGGCATCAACACTTCCCGGGCCATGATGCCCTGGGTGGTCAACACGCCACACAGCGCTGAAAGGATCACGATCCAGTAAATGCCGTCGAACATGCCGTACAACAGCACGGCGACCACGCAGGCCAGTGCCCGATAAACCTGGCTGATATGCAGGATGCGCACGGCGGGATACTTGTCGCACAATGCCCCGCACACCGGGAACGACAGGTAGCGCGGCAAGGACTCGACAAAAAACGCCAGCCCGGCCCACGACACACTGTTAGTGGTCTGGAATACGATCAACGGCACGATGAACAACAGAATCTGGTCGGCCAGGCGTGACAGAAACAACGAAATGAAGAAAGCCAGGTAATCCTTGCGCATGGTGTGCTCGTGTCCGTGAGTCAAATCGTCGTCAGTAGCCGGAGCCGGATTTATCCGTGAGGTTGTGGCGCTCATCGCCTTTGAGCGGCGGGTTGAATACGCTGACCAGCACCAGATCCTGCTCCTTCCCGCCTCGCAGGTAATGGCGGTCGTGCTGGTCCAGCACATAGATGTCACCGGGGCGGATAGGGTAGACGTTGCCGTCCATGTCTTCCACCTCACCTTCGCCGGCGATGCAGTAGCAAGCTTCCAGGTGATTACGGTAGTGCAGCAGCGACTCAGTGCCGGCGCGCACGACGGTGTGGCACACGGTATAACCCATCCCGTCCTTTTCCGTCAGCAGCCGATGGCTGGTGCCAGCGCCCCATTCGACAAAGTGCGCGGTGTTTTCTATGTCTGATTTATGACGAACGAACATGATCCTCTCCCGCTATGTGGGTAAAGGGCCATGATTCTCTTGTGTTTGTGGTGTTGTCATCAGCGACACTTCCGAAAAGCGTGTGGGGCGCGCCTGTCGGACCGTGCCGAGTTAAAGACTGCGGTGAAACTGTTAAAAACTCTTAAAAGCATGAAGCTTCGTCGGCCAGTAATGGCCAGCTGCTTTAGTCTGCCGGCTTGCCCCCTATAATGCGCACACTTCAATCCGCGCGTGCACTGGAAATTTATGGATAACTTGGGTCTCGGCAAGGTCTTGCTCGTGGAGGACGATCAGAAGCTGGCAGGGCTGATCGCCCATTTCCTGTCCCAGCACGGCTTCGAAGTGCTGGCCGTGCATCGGGGTGACCTGGCGCTGGCGGCCTTCCTGGAGTTCAAGCCCAAGATCGTCGTGCTCGACCTGATGCTGCCCGGCCAGAGCGGCCTGCATGTGTGTCGCGAAATTCGCAACGTGTCCGACACGCCCATCGTGATCCTCACCGCCAAGGAAGACGACCTGGACCATATCCTCGGCCTGGAATCCGGCGCTGACGACTACGTGATCAAACCGATTAAACCACCCGTGCTGCTGGCCCGCCTGCGTGCCCTGCAACGCCGCCAGACACCGGAGCCCACGGTGCGGGGCTCCCTTGAGTTCGGCCGGCTGGCCATCGATCGCAGTTGCCGAGTGGTGAGCCTGGGCGGCGAGAAGATCGACCTGACCACCATGGAGTTCGAACTGCTGTGGTTGCTGGCCAGCGCTGCCGGGAAAATCCTCTCCCGCGACGACATCCTCAACCGCATGCGCGGGATTGCCTTTGACGGGCTCAATCGCAGCGTCGACGTGTACATCAGCAAGCTGCGCGGCAAGCTCAATGACAACCCTCGGGAACCGGTGTGCATCAAGACCATCTGGGGCAAGGGCTACCTGTTCAATCCGTTCGCCTGGGAGGTCTAGATGTTACGGCTGTTTCTGCGTCTGTATATCATCCTGGCCATTGGCTTGGCCGGGGCGATCTGGCTGGTGAACTACACCTTCGATGAGCTGCTGCCGGAGGCCAACGAAACCTATAACCGTGAGGCCCTGCGCGGCCCGGCTTATGGGGTGGTGGAACAATTGCGGCCGGTGACGGGTGAAGCCCGCGCTGCTCGCCTGGTTGACTTGCAGCCGCACTACGGACTGCGCCTGGCGCTGGTGCAGAAGGACGCGCTGAAACTGACCGAACGTGAGCAGCAACTGCTGGCCGGGGGCGAGTTGGTGGTGCGCGGCGATTTCATGGAGTTCATCTCCAACATCGATGGCGGCCAGCAACTGCTGCAAATCAAGCTGCCGGAAGAGCCCAAGTGGTTGTACATGTGGGCGTATGGCTTCCTCGGCCTGTGCCTGGCGATTGTCTTGTACTTCTGGGTACGGCCCCATTGGCGTGACCTGGAGCATATTCGCCTGGCCGCGCAACGTTTCGGCGACAACGACCTCGGCTCGCGCATCCTGCTGCCGCGCCGCTCCACCGTGCGCGAGCTGGCGGGGCATTTCAACCAGATGGCCGAGCGCATCGAAAGCCTGATCGCCAATCAGCGCGAGTTGACCAACGCGGTCTCCCACGAACTGCGCACGCCGATTGCACGGCTTTCCTTTGAGCTAGACCAGCTCAAGCAACAGGCCGACCCACGCCAAAGCCGCGCGCTGATCGCCGACATGTACGCCGACCTCGGCGAGCTGGAAGAAATGGTCTCGGAACTGTTGACCTATGCCAGCCTGGAACGTGGGGCCACGCAGATCACCCGGGAAAGCATCGAGGCTCACAGCTGGCTCGACAGTGTGATCGGCAGCGTCGCCCTGGAGGCCGAGGCGGCAGGCGTGCAGTTGCTGCTGCGCACCTGTGAAGTCGATTACATCCGCATCGAGCCGCGCTTTATGGCCCGGGCGGTGATCAATCTGTTGCGCAATGCGATTCGCTACGCCGACCGGCGTGTGGAAGTGTCGCTGGTGAAATTCGGTGCCGGCTACGAAGTGCGGGTGAATGACGATGGGCCTGGGGTGCCGATGGAAGGGCGGGCGAAGATTTTCGAACCGTTCCTGCGCCTCGATGCCAGCCGCGACCGCCGCACCGGTGGCTTCGGCCTCGGCCTGGCGCTGGTGCGGCGCGTGTGCCAGTGGCACGGCGGGCAGGTTGAAGTGCTGGATTCGGAGTGGGGCGGGGCGTCGTTTCGGATGACCTGGGCGTATGTCGAATAACCATCCAGGAGCCACCGATCGTTCCCACGCTCTGCGTGGGAATGCCTGCCGTGACGCTCCGCGTCACCCATGCGCAGGACTTTAGCCTTGCATCGACGGCGGGACGCGAGCGTCCCAATAGGCATTCCCACGCAGAGCGTGGGAACGATCGCCTTAGAACGTGTACTCGACCATCCCCATCACTGACGTCTGCAACCGTCGCTCTACAATCGGGCTCTGGCCAGCCTTGTCCGCCAGGTATTGCACATCCAGCAGCGTCGAAAACTGGGTGTGATCGCTGATCGGCAAACTCCATACCAGGTTCATCCCGTTGCTGATATTGCCGCCGCTGGCCTTGTAAGCCTTGAAGCGGCTCTGCGCGGCCTGGCCGGTGGTGACGCCGTACCAGGTCTGCAGGTAGTTGCTGTCGCCAAAATGACTGCTGAGGCTGGCGTCCAGCGAACCGTAGTCGCCGTCATACAGGTTGGTGCCCAGGCTCAGTTCCAGGTGGGTGAAGGCCTTGCCGGAATCCTTGTGATCATCCTCTTCAAGTGCATGCTCCAGGGTGGCGCCGAGAATCACCCCGCCCAAGTTATAACTGCCACTGATGCCTACTTGGGGGCGGGTCTTGATTTCGCCCATGCCCTTGAGTTTCTTCGAGCCCGGGCGACCGCTCCTGCTTTCATCCTTTCGATTGCCACTGGCGCCGACGTAGGCGCTGAAGCTCGCGCCGCCGCCGTCATAACCCCAGCCCAAGCCCTTGTCGGTGTCGAGGAAAATCCCCCACGGGCTGACGATGGCCGCACCCAGCACCGGCGCGGTCACCCGCTCGTCGCTGCCGCTGTAGCGGGGCAGGTTGGCCACGCCGGCCTTGAGGGTGTATTCCCAATCGTCCGCCAGCAGGGTGTCGGCGCTGGACAGCAGACACAGCGATGTCAGGGACAGGCAGAGGTTTTTTGAACGCAGGATGGTCTTCATGTGAGGTCAGAGACTCAGGGGGTTGTGGGGAGAATCAGTACGTTTGAACTGGTAGCCAGAGGCACTCAGGCCATTGATCTGGCGGCTCACGGTGTCCCCCAGGCCATAGCCGTTGCCGGCAAGCACCGCGTGGGCGTTGTCCACGGGCAGCAGGATGTAGTCGGTCAGTGGTTCGTCGTGCAGTTGGCCGCGAATCACCAGGAAGCCGTTTTCCAGGCGCACGCTGATGCCGCTCAAGGGCGCGTCGGGCTCATGGGTGTTGAGCACTTGATAGGTGCCGATGGTGTCGGCCCAGGCATTACTCAGCGGGGTCTGTTCGATGCGTTCGCCCACGGGCACGCGCTGGCCATGGCTGCGGGCGGTCAGCATCTGGCGCCCTTGCACCGTCACCACGTCCAGCTGGACGCGGCCCAGTTCACCCAGGTCCTTGAGCCAGAAGCCGAGGAATTTCTGCTGCGCCCGCAGCCAGCCATGGCCGTCCCGCAGCAGTTCGAAACGGGTGTCGGCCAACTCGCCATACAGCTGACCGTTTTCGTCCTTGATACGGAAAATGCCCCAGGCCGTGGCGTAGAAACCGGCCAGGCGCTTGCGGTCGATGGCAGCGGGCACCTGGCGGATTTTCAGACCGTGGGCCGGCTGTTGGCAGTCGTCAGAACACACCGGCTCGCCGGTCTGGGCCTGGAGCATCAGGCGCAGGGTGTCGGTGGTCAGGGACACCACCATCTCTTCGGCGTTGCTGTCGTTGGCCATGACAATCACCGCCAGTTGCTGGTCCGGCAGCATCGTCAGTTGCGCGGCGAAATCATCACCGCCACCGCTGTGCTGGTAGGTGCGTATGCCGGGGCCGACCGGTTCATCACCACAAGGGGCGAGAAACCACCCCAGGCCCATCTGGCAGTCGAAGTCCAGGGCGTTGCCGGTGTTTTGCTGGGTAAACATTTCGTCAATCGACTGGCTGCTCAGCACCTGTTTGTCTTTGTAGAGGCCTCGGGCGAAGAGCATGCGCACGTAGTGGCTGAGGTCCTTGGGGCTTGCCCACAAGCCACCGGCCGCGAGGTCGCGCACCTGGGCGTCGGCGCTGACGGTGCCATCCTCATAACCCCGGGCGCGGAAGCTCAGTTGTGCGCCGGTACCGACGAAGCTCGACTGGTTCATCTCCAGCGGTTTGAGCAGGCTGCTTTGCAACCGATTTTCAAAGTCTTGCCCGCTGCTGCGCTCGATGGCGGCACCGGCCAGGGCGTAGCCGAGGTTGGAATAGGCCACCTGAGTGCCCGGCGGCGTGCTCAGCCATACCCCGGAAATACGCATCGGCATCTGGCCCATGGCGAAGGTGCTGCGCACGTCCCGCAGGTGTTCGCTGGGCAGGCCGGACTGGTGGCTGAGCAGGCGGCGCAGAGTGATGTCGCGGTCGGCGGCGGTCTGGTCGGAATGAAAGCGCGAGCGTACGTAAAACTCCCGCAGGGTGTCCTGGATCGGGGCGTCGAGGGTCAGGCGCTGTTGCTCAACCAGTTGCAGGGCCGCGGTGGCGGTGAGCAGTTTGGAGAGGGCGCCGGCGCGGAACGCGGTGTTGGGGGTCACCGGTTTGCCCAGGGCTTTGTCGGCAACGCCGAAGCCGTGGGCCCAGATCAGTTCCTGGCCATTGACCAGGGCGATGGACAGGCCGGGTATGTTTTGCCTGGCCATTTCAACGGGGATGCGTTTTTGCAGGTAGCGAATGATTGCGCTGTAGTCGCCCTTGGGGATGGGCGGCGGAGCCGGCGGTTGGCCGTGGCAGCCAAGGCTGCCCAGCAGGCAACCCAGCAGCGGAATACTGCGCAATGTGCGAAACATGATGAGCACCCGAGGGGTGGTTTGGATGCTCGAATGCTAGGGGCGGGCCGTCCATGAGTCTTTGTGAGCTTTGTCGGGAAACTGTCAAAGACTGTTAAAGGGGGCGCGCCGAGCGGGCTCGCTTCATTGCCGCAGCTCCAGCATCAGCTATACCTAATGCTCAGCGCTTCCTCAACGCCAGCCAAGGAGTATCGCGATGAAACTGGGAATAATGATAAGCACCGTGTGTATTGCCACGATCGGGGTGATGGGGTGTTCCAGCAAGGTGACTCAGCCGGACGAATACTCCGGGTTTCTCTCCGACTACAGCAATCTCAAGGAAGCCAAGTCGCCATCGGGTGCGCAGGTAATGCGTTGGGTGGACCCCAGCCTGAGTCTGAGCCGCTATAACGCGGTGTACATCGAGCCCACCCAGTTCTACCCCAAGCCGCAAGCCAGCACCAAGATCCCTGAAAGCACCCTGCAGGGCATCAACACCTACTACAGCCAGGCGCTCAAGCGCGAACTGGAAAAGTCCTTGCCTCTGGCCGACGGACCAGGCCCGGGCGTGATCGTGGTGCGTGCGGCGATCACTGCCGTCAGCAGCAAGACCGAAAGTCTCAAACCCTATGAGTACATTCCTGTCGCCCTGGTAGTCGCCACGGTCAGCACGGGCGCCGGAATTCGTGACCAGGAAACCACCTTGGGCACCGAAGCCCAATTCCTCGATGGTGCCAGTGGCAAGGTGGTCGCCCAAGTCGTGCGCAAAGGCACCGGTAAGCCGTTGGCAAACGAATCCCAGGTGATGAAAGCCGATGACGTGAAAAGCGTCATCGACGGTTGGGCGTCGGACCTGCATCAATCGTTTTTGAAGCTTAAAAAGGGCTAAGCCTCAAACGCTGCACGACTTGAGCAGGTGCTATTTGATCGGTGTGAGCGGTGGCTGCTTCCATTGCCCGTTACCCACTTCAGGCTTGGGCAGGTAAATGCGCAACAGGGCATAGAACGGGCCGGGTGGTGCAGGCAGCCAGTTGCTTTGCTCCGCCTTCGGTGGTTCGTGGTGCGCGACCAAAAGTGTCAGGCCTCCATCGGCGTCGAGCTTGAAGTTGGGCAACATCCCCGACGTGAGCACGTAACGCTTCTTCAGGTTAGGCGTCAGCAGATTGGTCTTGGCGCTGTACATGGTCAGTGACCAGAATGCGTCGGTCGGTGGCAACTGGTCCTTGGCGAAGTGCAGGGTGTAGCTGTGGCGTGCGCCGTTGGCGGGTTTGCCTTCGCTGTCCACGGAGTAGCGCAGGTAGGCCGTTTCATCGCCGGAGTTGCCAAACAGGTGCATGTTGGCGCCAGCGTAGCGGTACAGGTAATTGTTTTGGAGGTGGTCGCGGTTACCGAACAGGTCCGCACTGGATACTTGATGAGTATCGATCTTGTCTTTCTTGAAGGCGGCATACTCGGCCTTGCCATCGGCGATACCGTCATCCAATGCTTTACGTTGCTCAACTGTCAGGGCCTTGAGGTCGAACGGCTTACCCGCTTCGACGCCGATCCTGGCAAAACGCGCGAGCACGTCTTTCTCACTGTCCTGGGGTGCTGCGTAGGCCAGCATGAAGTTCAGATAGCGGAACAGATGCACGCTGTCGCTCATGTTCGGCGTAGGCTTGGGCCAGGCAATTTTAGGCGGCTTGATGGGTTTGGGCTGGTTCACGTAGCTGCTCAGGGTCTGGACCTTATAGCCGCTCTGGATCTGTTTTACCTTACCCAGGTCCTTTTCATCGAACAATTGCGTGCGGTAAAGGGCGTAGGCGATGTTGCTTTCGCTGTACACGACGCGGTCGATATCGGTTGGCTGCTGGCCTTTCCAGCCCGGGCCGGCAATCATGTAGTGGCCACCGTTGTTGCCGGTGCTGCGGGTGCCCAGATAGCCGAAATTCTGCGTATAGAGGTCGACCAACTGCACGGCGTAGTAGCGGTTGTCTTCGATCCTGGGCAGGGTCAACACCACGGGCTCGGCCCGCAGATCGAGCCAGACAAAGGAGTTGGGCGTGTCCGGGTTGGGGGTGGGGATAGCTGTATCTTTAGGGGTTATCGCTTGCGCAGTGTTGCCGATATGGTTGAACGGCGCCTTGAAGTTCGGCCCGGCTTTGTCGACGGCCTGGGTGTAGAGAGTCTTGTACATCTCCACCACCGGGAAGCCATAGAGGTAGGCTTCTTTGGCGATGACCCGTGCTTCACTCGGCGTGGCGGTGAAATCGGCCCAGGCGCCGGTACTCATGAGAATCGAGAGGCTCGCCAACAGCAGGCGCGTCGGTGTTCGAATCATGTTGTTGCGTCCTTACTGAATCAGTCGGATGTCGTCGAGTTTTCAGCTGTTATCAAAGCAGGCTTCGGTGGGCGCGTACAGTCGCAACTGGCTGAACGTTTGCGTGTCAGGCAGAGTTTGCACTCAGTTGCTCAGGAAGTCTTTTGGCACGTGAGGTTCAACGCAAAGATCTATCGATCAGTCGACATCAAGAGATGAAAGTGCCGCCTGTGGAAGGCGGCAGCAGGGGGGGTCAAGGCAGCATGGATTTGACTTTGTCACGCAACTGATCAATCGAGAACGGTTTGCCAATCACCTGGGTGCCAGCCGGTACACCGATGTTCTCGGCATAACCACTGGCGAACAGAATCGGCAGGGCGGGTCTCAGTTCACGGGCCTTGGCGGCCAGGTCAACGCCACTCATTCCCGGCAGGCCGTGATCGGTCATCATAAGGTCGATGGTGTGGGCGGTATCTTTGATGATATCCAGGGCGATTTCAGCGTCTGCCGCTTCAAGCACCTGGAACTCCAGCTCTTCGAGGACATCGACGATCAACATGCGAACGATGGCATCGTCTTCGACTACTAGGATGGTGGAGGCTGAGGCGGACATAGTGAGGGTTCCCGAGAAGTTGAGGGGGCAGGTCTTGAGCAGTCGAAAGACCATCCTCTAATGAGTCGCGTCAATCTCGGCAAGTTCCCGAAACAGGGTCGGCATTGTGCCGGGATTGAGTGGAAATGTCCCGTCCAAGGAATCGATGAGCAGGCGCGTTATGTAATCAATGCCACCATGGCCAGCAGAAAAATAGCGCTTAGGCGCAACTTTGGGGCAAACTCCCCGTTTTTCCGTATTTGGCCAAGGCATATCCATGACTCCCGCGTCGTCTGTCGATGAGAAAAGCTTCCGTAAATTGCTGGGCCGCAACGTGGCGCTGCCGTTGGGCGTGGGTGTGCTCAGCGCAGTGTTTTTCGTCGTTCTGATCACTTACCTGTTGTCGGTGATTCAGTGGGTCGAGCACACCGACCGGGTGATCAACAATCTCAACGAAACCTCGAAACTGACGGTGGACCTGGAAACCGGCATGCGCGGCTTCCTGATCACGGGGGACGAGCATTTCCTCGACCCGTATGAAGTGGCCAAGCCGCGGATCATTTCGGACTTGCGCAATTTGCAGGCACTGGTGGCGGACAATCCAGAGCAGGTGGACCGGCTCAAGCGTCTGGAGTCGTTGCAACAGGCATGGAACACTTATGCCCAGTCGATGATTGATATGCAGCGCCAAAGCGGTGATTTTCGCACCGCCGTGAAAGCCGGGCGTGGCAAAAGCCTGACGGACGAAATTCGCAAGGAGTACGACCGGGCGGTGGCGATGGAGCAACAATTCCGCATCACCCGGAATGAAGACGTTACCCGCACCACGATCATCAGCGTCACCCTGTACCTGGTGTTTGTACTCGGCCTGAGCGGCTTTCTCGCGTATGTCGGCCGAAAGAATTTGCTCGAGCTTTCAAATAGTTACAGCGAAAACCTCATATCGCAGCAGAGGATTGCCAAGCGCCTGGAGCAGCAAGCCTGGCTGCGCAACGGCCAGACCGAACTGGCCGAGCAGGTCCTTGGCCAACTGACGTTGAGCCTGCTGGGTCGTAACATTTTGCAGTTCTTCGCCCAGTACATGGGCTCGGCGGTGGCGGCGCTGTACGTGCGTGAAGAGCACGGCGGCCTTACACGCGTGGCCACTTATGGCTTCTCCCGCGAGCAAGAGCAGCAGGAACAGTCGATCTATAACGATGAAGGCATCGTCGGCCAGTCTGCCCGTCAGGATCGCCTGATTCGCCTGGACGATGTGCCGGTGGACTACTTCAAGGTCAGTTCCGGCCTCGGCGAAGGCTCGACCCGCAGTGTGATGGTGGTACCGACCAGCGACGATGGCCGGGTCAACGGGGTGATCGAGCTGGGGTTCCTGCGTGTACTGGAAGACCGTGATGTCGAACTGCTGGAGTTGATTGCCGGCAATATCGGCACCTCCATCGAAGCTGCCCGTTATCGTCAGCGCCTGCAGGAAGTGCTGGCCGAAACCCAACAGCTTAATGAAGAACTGCAAGTGCAGCAGGAAGAGCTCAAGACCGCCAACGAAGAGCTGGAAGAACAGTCGCGCATCCTCAAGGAGTCCCAGGCCCACCTGGAAACCCAACAGGCGGAGCTGGAACAGACCAACGAACAGTTGGCCGAACAGACCCAGACCCTGGCCGAGCAGCGCGATGCCATGGATCAGAAAAACGTTGAACTCAATCGCGTACAGATCGAGCTGGAAGAGCGCGCTGATGAGTTGCAGCGCTCCAGCAAGTACAAGTCCGAGTTCCTTGCCAACATGTCCCACGAGCTGCGCACACCGCTGAACAGCTCGTTGATCCTCGCCAAGTTGCTGGCAGAGAACCCCCAGGAAAACCTCAGCGCCGAACAGGTCAAGTTCGCCGAGTCGATCTACTCGGCCGGCAACGACTTGCTCAACCTGATCAATGACATCCTCGATATCTCCAAGGTCGAAGCCGGTAAGCTGGAAATGCGCCCGGAGAATACCAGCGTTGCGCGCCTGGTGGATGGGCTGCGCGGCATGTTCGAGCCGCTGGCAGCCGACCGCAAGCTCGGGTTCCAGGTGGAGGTGCAGGAAGGCTCGCCGCACATGCTGTTCACCGACCGCCAGCGCCTGGAGCAGATTCTGAAGAACCTGCTGTCCAACGCCATCAAGTTCACCGAGAAAGGTGAGGTCAGCCTGTCGGTATCCCGGGCGCCGGGGGAAGGCATCGCCTTTACCGTGCGCGACTCGGGGATTGGCATCGCCCCGGACCAGCAGGAAAGCATCTTCGAGGCCTTCCGCCAGGCCGATGGCACCACCAACCGTCGTTACGGCGGCACCGGCCTGGGCCTGTCGATTTCCCGGGACCTGGCGAACCTGCTGGGTGGCTATATCAGCGTCACCAGCGAACCTGGTCAGGGCAGTATCTTTACCCTGGTGGTGCCCGAGCACTATGTAGAGCGTGACGAAGACACCCCGGCGCTGGAACAGCCGCGCGCGGTAGTCCCTGTGCCTGCACCGGCGCCGATCAAGGTGTCGCCGATGCCGATCGCCCACGAAGCGCAGATCCCGCGCTTTATCGATGACCGCGACAAGGCTCCGTTCGCCACGCGTTGCATCCTGGTGGTGGAAGATGAGCCTAACTTCGCCCGCATCCTCTTCGATCTCGCCCATGAACTGGGTTACCACTGCCTGGTGGCCCATGGCGCGGACGAAGGCTACGCCCTGGCTGAGCAGTACATTCCCGACGCGATCCTGCTGGACATGCGCCTGCCGGACCATTCCGGCCTGACCGTGCTGCAACGCCTCAAGGAACATGCCGGGACCCGCCATATCCCGGTGCACGTGATTTCCGTGGAAGACCGCGTCGAAGCCGCCATGCACATGGGCGCCGTGGGCTATGCGGTCAAGCCGACCACCCGTGAAGAGCTCAAGGATGTGTTCGCCCGCCTGGAAGCCAAGCTGACGCAGAAGGTCAAGCGTGTGCTGCTGGTGGAAGACGATGACCTTCAGCGAGACAGCATTGCCCGCCTGATCGGCGACGATGACATCGAGATCACCGCCGTAGGCTTCGCCCAAGAGGCATTGGACCTGCTGCGCACCCACATCTATGACTGCATGATCATCGACCTCAAGCTGCCGGACATGCTCGGTAATGAGTTGCTCAAGCGCATGTCCACCGAGGATATCTGCTCGTTCCCGCCGGTGATCGTCTACACCGGGCGCAACCTGACCCGGGACGAAGAGGCCGAACTGCGCAAGTATTCGCGCTCGATCATCATCAAGGGTGCGCGTTCCCCCGAGCGCCTGCTGGACGAAGTCACACTCTTTCTGCACAAAGTCGAATCCCAGCTGTCCCATGAACGCCAGACAATGCTCAGGACCGCTCGCAGCCGCGACAAGGTCTTCGAAGGGCGCAAGATCCTGCTGGTGGATGACGATGTGCGCAATATCTTCGCCCTGACCAGTGCCCTGGAGCACAAGGGCGCGATTGTCGTGATCGGCCGTAATGGCCGCGAGGCGATCGAGAAACTCAATGAAGTCGATGACATCGACCTGGTGCTGATGGATGTAATGATGCCGGAGATGGACGGTTACGAGGCCACGGCCTTGATCCGCCAGGACCCGCGCTGGCGCAAGCTGCCGATCATCGCAGTGACGGCCAAGGCCATGAAGGACGATCAGGAGCGTTGCCTGGCGGCAGGCTCCAACGATTACCTGGCCAAGCCTATCGACCTGGACCGGTTGTTTTCATTGATTCGCGTGTGGCTACCCAAGATGGAACGGATTTAATTGGAAAGAAGCACTGACATCGAACTGCGCTTGTTGATTGAGGCGATTTACCTCAAGTACAGCTATGACTTTCGTGATTACTCCGGGGCCTCGGTCAAGCGCCGCGTGGCCCATGCGCTGCGGCAGTTCGACTGCGCCACCATCTCGGCCTTGCAGGAGCGGGTGCTGCATGACCCGACGGCGTTCATGCAGTTGCTGCAGTTCCTGACGATTCCCGTCAGTGAGATGTTTCGCGACCCCTCGCACTTCCTGGCGATTCGCCAGGAAGTGGTGCCGCTGCTCAAGACCTACCCGTCGATCAAGATCTGGATCGCCGGCTGCAGCACCGGGGAAGAGGTGTATTCCATGGCCATCCTGTTGCGTGAGGAAGGCTTGCTGGAGCGCACCATCATCTACGCCACCGACATCAATCCCCGGTCCCTGGAAAAAGCCAAGCAGGGGATTTTTTCCCTTGAGAACATCCGCGCTTATACCCACAACTACCAGCAGGCCGGGGGCCAGCGTTCGTTTGCCGATTACTACACCGCGGCTTACGATCATGCGATCTTCGACAAGACCCTGCGAGAGAACGTGACGTTTGCCGATCACAGCCTGGCCACGGATAGCGTATTCTCAGAAACTCAATTAATTTCGTGTCGTAATGTACTGATTTACTTCAATAAAAAGTTGCAGGACAGGGCGTTTGGATTGTTTCATGAGTCGCTGTGTCATCGCGGCTTCCTGGTGCTGGGCAGCAAGGAAACCCTGGATTTTTCCGGCTACAGCAAGCAGTTCGAACCCTTGGTCAAGCAAGAACGGATCTACCGAAAATTATGAATGAAGCTGCTGCCAGCCCGGTATCCGGGATCGAAGCTATTGTGATCGGCGCTTCCGCAGGCGGCGTCGAGGCGTTGCTGGGCATTTTTGGTGAATTGCCGGCGAGCTTCGGCCTGCCGATCATCACGGTGCTGCACCTGCCCGACGAGCGCCGCAGCCAGTTGGCGGAAGTGTTTGACCGTCGCGTATCGATGAAGGTGGTGGAAGCGCGGGACAAGGAAGTGATCCAGCCCGGTACCCTGTATTTTGCCGGCCCCGGTTATCACCTGTCGGTAGAGCACGACCGTAGCCTGTCACTTAGCCAGGAGGACCGCGTGCACCATTCCAGGCCAGCCATTGACTACCTGTTCGAGTCGGCGGCCGATGCTTACGGCGCCGGCCTGATGGCGATCCTGCTGACGGGCGCCAACCAGGACGGCGCCCGTGGCCTGGCCCATGTCAAACAGTGCGGTGGTATGACGGTGGTCCAGGATCCCGACGAGGCGCGGGTAGCCATCATGCCCCGCGCCGCCCTGGCGCTGCATACACCTGACCATATTCTTCCCTTGAGCCGCATCGGCACCTTGCTGGCTTCCCTGGAATCCTCCCCATGTTAAGTACTGTCCAGGCCAAACTGCTGATCGTCGACGATCTGCCGGAAAACCTGCTGGCCCTTGAAGCGCTGATCAAGCGCGAGGACCGCCAGGTCTACAAGGCATTGAGCGCCGACGAGGCCTTGTCGCTGCTGCTGGAGCACGAGTTCGCGATGGCCATTCTCGACGTGCAGATGCCCGGCATGAACGGCTTTGAGCTGGCCGAGCTGATGCGCGGCACCGAAAAGACCAAGAACATCCCGATCGTGTTTGTCAGCGCCGCCGGTCGTGAGCTCAACTACGCGTTCAAGGGCTACGAAAGCGGCGCCGTGGACTTCCTGCACAAGCCGCTGGATATCCATGCGGTCAAGAGCAAGGTCAATGTGTTCGTCGACCTGTATCGCCAGAGCAAGGCGATGAAACAGCAGGTTGAAGCCCTGGAGCAAAGCCGCCGCGAGCAGGAAGCCTTGCTCACGCGCTTGCAGGCCACCCAGGCGGAACTGGAGCAAGCCGTGCGCATGCGTGATGACTTCATGTCGATCGTTGCTCATGAGGTGCGTACGCCCCTCAACGGGCTGATCCTGGAAACCCAGTTGCGCAAGATGCACCTGGCCCGGGATAACGCCGCCGCCTTTACCATGGACAAGATGCACGCCATGGTCGACCGCGACGAGCGGCAGATCCAGAGCCTGATCCGCTTGATCGAAGACATGCTTGATGTATCGCGTATTCGCACCGGCAAGCTGTCGATTCGCCCCGGGCGCTTTGACCTGACGCAACTGGTGCACAACCTGCTAGAGAATTTCGCCCCGCAAGTGGCGGCGGCCGAGTCCTCGGTGAAGTGGGTGCAGGAAGGGCCGGTGGAGGGCAACTGGGACGAGTTCCGTATCGAACAGGTGGTGTCCAACCTGCTGACCAACGCCTTGCGATACGGGGCCAAGAGCCCGGTGGAGGTGCGGGTTTATGCCGAGCATGGCGAAGCACGAGTGGAAGTGCGTGACCACGGTATCGGCATCAGCGAAGACAACCAGAAGCGGATTTTCCAGCAGTTTGAACGGGTGTCGGCCAACCACGCTGTGGCGGGCCTCGGCCTGGGGCTGTTTATCTCCGAGCAGATTATCGCGGCCCATGGCGGTACTATCGAAGTCGAAAGCCGGATAGGCGAGGGCGCCTTGTTCCGCGTTTGCCTGCCGTTGGCGCCCGCGCCAGGAAATCAATCGTGAATCCGACGCAACCTCTGCGTGACCCTATGGTCGTATCAGCAGCAATTGACCGGACAAAGGCTTCCCATGAGTGAAGATGCACAAGATGTTGTACTGATCGTCGAAGATGACGAATCGATTATGTTTGTGTTGGGCGAGTACCTGTCGGGGCTTGGGTACCGGGTGTTGAAGGCGATTGACGGTGAGCAGGCGTTCGAAATCCTCGCCACCAAGCCGCACCTGGACCTGATGGTCACCGACTATCGTCTGCCAGGCGGTATTTCCGGCGTGCAGATCGCCGAGCCTGCGATCAAGCTGCGACCGGAATTGAAGGTGATCTTTATCAGCGGTTACCCGCAGGAGATCCTCGACTGCAACAGCCCGATCACGCGCAATGCGCCGATCCTGGCCAAGCCGTTTGACCTGGATACGTTGCAGGAACATATCCAGCGCTTGCTGGCTTAACGCCTTGCGAAGAGGGAGCGCACTCCCTCTTCAAGCCTTGATCATCTCCCTCACCGTTGCCGTCAACAAATCAAAGGTGAAGGGCTTGGTGATCATCTGCATGCCCGGGTCCAGAAAGCCGCCCCGTACCGCTGCATGCTCTGCATAGCCCGTGATAAACAACACCTTTAAGTCCGGTCGCACCTGCCGCCCGATTTCCGCCAGTTGCCGGCCGTTCATACCGGGCAGGCCAACGTCGCTGATCAGCAGGTCAATCCGCTGGCTGGACTCGATGATCGGCATGGCACTGTCGGCATCACCGGCTTCGACGAAGGCATAACCCAGTTCACTCAACACGGCGCTGACCAGCACCCGCACGGCCGGGTCGTCTTCGACGATCAGCACCGTCTCGCCAGCGTTGGCGAACGGCAGCAATGCCGGGTTGAGAGGTTCATCTGCAATGACCTCGCCGACATACCTCGGCAGGAACAGGCTGACGGTGGTGCCTTGGCCCACCACGCTGTGGATCGACACATGCCCGTGGGACTGGCGCGCAAACCCATAGATCATCGACAACCCCAGCCCGGTGCCCTGGCCGATGGGTTTGGTGGTAAAGAACGGGTCAAAGGCGCGGCTGATCACGCTCTCGGGCATGCCGCAGCCAGTGTCGCTGACGCTCAGTTCCACATAGTCGCCAGGGGTGAGGGTGCCATAGGCTGCGGTAAACACACTGTCCAAGTGGCGGTTGGTGGTTTCCACCACCAGTTTGCCGCCGTTGGGCATTGCATCCCGGGCATTGATGGCCAGGTTGAGCAGGGCGCTTTCCAGTTGATTGGGGTCGACTTCGGCGGTCCATAACTGTTCGGTCAGGCGGATGTCCAGGGTGATGCTTTCGTTGAGGCTGCGTTGCAGCAGCTCACCCATCGAACTCACCAATTGATTGATCTGTACCGGTTTTGAATCCAGCGACTGGCGACGGGAAAACGCCAGCAAACGGTGGGTCAGGGCGGCCGCGCGGTTGGCTGAAGTGACACCCAGGTCGATCAGGCTGTCGAGGTCTTCAGTGCGGCCCCGGGCTACGCGCCTTCGCAGCAGCTCAAGGCTGCCGATAATCCCGGTCAGCATATTGTTGAAGTCATGGGCGATACCGCCGGTCAATTGGCCGACGGCTTCCATTTTTTGTGACTGGCGCAACGCTTCTTCGTTGTTGCGCAGTTGAGCCGTGCGTTCTTCCACCTGTTGCTCAAGGGTTTCCAGGGTGCTTTGCAGGCGCTGTTCGCTCTGGCTCAGGTCGATCAACCGGTCGCGTGCCTCGTATTGTCGGCGGCGTCCGCGCAGGGCCGTGGTCACGAGGCTGATCAGGGTGATCGGATGGAACGGCCGCTCCAGGAACGTCACGTTGCCCAGCAGCGTACTCAAGCGTGATGAGCCGTTCTGTTCGCTGCCGCCATGATGAGTCATCAGCACGATAGGCAGGTCCGACCAGGCCGGCTGTTGGTGCAGGTAGCTCAGCAGCGGTTCCAGATCGACACCGTGCATGGCTTCGGCGGCCACAATCAGCAAGCCGGCGCCCTGTTCCAGTTCCTCGCACAGCATCTGCAAATGGCTGGCGATGATGCCGTTGAATCCGGCCTCATTGAGCATCATCAATGCCAGGGAGCTGTCGCGGCCCAGGGGCGCCAGAATGATCGCCCGTTCGGAAATGGCCGACGATCCACTCATGAACTTTCATCCTTGAGCAGCGGGTTATCGGTGCCCATATAGGTCGGCACGCCGCGCAATACACCCTGGAACGTATCCAGAGGTTCACCGATGGTCATGCCCTTGCTGCCGATACGGTATTCGCGAATCGTCGATTCATGGCTGCCGGTGCGTTTCTTGATGATCGAAATCGCGCGCCGCACCTTGCCCAAGGCTTCGAAGTAGCGCAGCAGGATTACGGTGTCGGCCAGATAAGTGATGTCCACCGGCGCCTGCATGTCACCCACCAGGCCGTGCTGGGCGACGGTCATGAAGGTCGCGGCGCCACGGCGGTTGAGGTAAAGCAGCAGCTCGTGCATGTGCAGGATCAGCGCGTTCTCTTCCGGCATCGCGGCCTGGTAGCCGTTGACGCTGTCGATCACCACGGTCTTGATCCCGCGCTCGTCCACGCAACGCCGCACCCGGTGGGAGAACTCGCCGGGAGACAGCTCGGCGGCGTCCACTTGTTCGATTAGCAGATTGCCGGTGGCTTGCAGCGCTTTCAGGTCGATGCCCATGTTGCGCATGCGCTCGAACAGCAGGCCCAGCTCTTCATCAAAAATGAACAGCGCGGCTTTTTCGCCGCGGGCGACGGCCGCTGCGGCGAAGATCATCGAGATCAGCGATTTGCCGGTACCGGCCGGGCCCAGGATCAAGGTGCTGGAACCGGTTTCGATACCGCCACCGAGCAATGCATCCATTTCACGGACGCCGCTGGTGAGAGTCTGGCGGTTGTAGCCGCCACGGTGTTCGGCCGCCACCAGGCGTGGGAATACATGTACGCCGTCTTCCATGATGGTGAAGTCGTGAAAACCGCCACGGTACTTCTGGCCACGGTACTTCACGATTCGCACGCGACGGCGCTCGGCGCCGTAGTTGGGGGTCAGTTCTTCCAGGCGAATCACACCGTGGGCCACGCTGTGTACGGTTTTGTCGAGGGACTCGGTGGTCAGGTCATCCAGCAGCAATACGGTGGCGTCGTAGCGCACGAAGTAGTGCTTGATGGCCAGGATCTGCCGGCGATAGCGCAGAGAGCTTTGCGCCAGCAGGCGGATCTCAGAAAGGCTATCGATGACGACGCGGGTCGGTTTGACCCGTTCCACCACTTCGAAGATCTGGCGAGTGGCTTCGCCCAGCTCAAGGTCCGAGGAATACAGGAGGCTTTGCTGGTGCTCGGCGTTGAGCAGGCTTTCCGGCGGGGTCAGTTCAAAGATGTGAATGTGTTCGTCCAGGTCCCAGCCATGGGACTTGGCACCCTGACGCAACTCGCGCTCGGTTTCCGACAGGGTGATGTACAGCGATCGTTCGCCGTTTTTTGCCCCAGACTGGAGGAAATGCAGGGCCACGGTGGTTTTACCGGTGCCGGGTTCACCTTCCAGCAGGAACAAGTGGCTACGGGAAAGCCCCCCGGCAAGAATGTCGTCCAGACCTTCAATACCGGTGGCCGCCTTTGCTGTGAACAGCTCTTTGGATGTAGACAAGAAGTGCCCTCGGGTCACAAATAAGTAGTCGGCAGCGCCGTCTGGGGCGCGCCATATTTACTTGACCGTAGCGGTGTGTGGCGGTTCAACGTTTTGTATCAATTGCAGCGTTTACAGGCCTTGTTGCAGCGCCGGGTCGTCCGGGTTCTGCTGTTCAAGCTGCGCTAGCAGCACCTGCACATTCTGCAACTGGCCGGTTTCCTTCCAGTAATTGACCAGCAAGACCCGCGCCTTGCGATTGGCCGGGTTGCGCTGGACGATTTCTTCCAACTGGCGCTGGGCGGCCTCCAGTTCCTCCTGGGCGTGGAGGGTGGTCGCCAGGTCGTAGCGGTAATCCTGATTGTTCGGCTCCAGCTCCACTGCCCGGGACAGGCTGAGCAGGGCAAACGCGCGCTCGCCATGGTGCAGCAGCCACATGCCCAGGGCATGTTGCAGGTAGGCCGAATCGGGGTGAGCCTGCAACTGCTTGGCCAGGAGCTGGCGGGATTCGTCGACCTTGCCCTGCTTGTCCAGCAGTTCAATTTGCGCGACGACGGCTTGCAGGTTGTCCGGTTGCAGACGCATCGCCTGTTCCAGGGCATTTTGGGCATCGGGCAGCAGCGCACTGTGAATGTACAGGCGGGCCAGCTGAATCCAGCCTTCGGGGCTTTCGGGTTGGGCCTTGAGCAACTTCACGTATTCGTCGAGTACCTGCTGCAACGGGCCGAAGTACAGGCCCAGGGTGTCGGGAGACAGCCCCAGCAAGGCATTGGCCGCCGCAAACCGGACGCTTTGCTCCGGGTCATCCAGCAACGGCCCGAGTAACAGCGTGCGCTGGCCGCTGGGCACCAGGCCGACAATGCTGTGAATCGCCGCCTCACGCACCATGGGTGCGTCATGGGTAAGGTCCTTGTCCGCCAGCTTCAGGGCCTGGGGGCTGGGGTAGTTAGGCAGTTCGGCATGCAGGGCGGCGCGGCGCACATCGGAGAGGTCCGGACGGCCCAGCTGTTGGTACAGCACGCGGGCGGCGCCGGGTTCGCCGTTGTGTGCCTGTTTCAAGGCCTTGGCGTAACCGTGGGCGATGGCCGGGGGCACCACCACCGGGGGCGTACGGGTGAAATACCAGGTGATCAGCACAATAAACAACAGGGCGCACAGGCCGATGATGGAGTAACGGCGTGACTTTGACATGCAGGCGTCCGAAAGCTTGGCAGCTAGTGCAAAGTCACCAGCTTCGGTCAGGTCACCGCGAGTGTCAAACCCGCATCACGTCAGCACGAATTCAATGGGCTCAAGGGCCGGCGGCAGCTCGGTTTCGCCGAGGGCCGCGAGAATCTCGCGCTCCAGGGTGCGGAGGATGGCGTTGCAGGGCAGGTCATTTTCGTCAAAGCCGAAGGGGTCTTCGAGGTCGTCGCCGATTTCATCCAGGCCGAAGAAGGTGTAGCTGACGATCGCGGTAAACACCGGCGTCAGCCAGCCCAGCGGCTCGGCCATGGCGAAGGGCAGCAGAATGCAGAACAGGTAGATGGTGCGATGCAGCAGCAGGGTATAGGGGAAGGGCAGCGGCGTGTGCTTGATGCGCTCGCACGAGGCCTGGACCTGGCTCAGGCCGTATAGCCGGGTTTCCAGTTGGGTGTAGCGCCAGTCGCTGATGTGGCCTTGTTCGGCGAGGTTCGAGCAGCGGGCGCCGAGGTCTTGCAGGATGCTGTCGGGGAGGTTGGGGTGGCTGGCCTTGGGGTTGACCCACGGTTTGATTGCTTGGGCTTCATCTTCCAGGCGCAGGCGGGCGATCAGGCCGTGGGCGAAACCGCACAGGCCACGTAGTACGCTTTCTCGGTCGGTGGGGCTGAGGATTTGGGTTTCGCGGATCAGCGAGCGTATTTCGATGATCATCTGGCCCAGTTGTTTGCGGCCTTCCCACCAGCGGTCGTAGCAGGCGTTGTTGCGAAAACTCATGAAGATCGACAGTGATAGGCCGAGGAGGGTGAAGGGTGTGGCGTTGACCTTGGAGAAGTAGGCCGGGTGCAGGGTTTCTACCAGCACGATGAGTGAGGCCAGCAAGGTGACCAGCAGGCTGCGCAGGGCGATGCGCTTGGCGATTGAGCCCTTGAGGGAGAACAGGATGCCGAGCAGGTTGGGTTTGGGACGGACGATCATGGGCGGGCTTCTTGGGTAGCGCAGGCTGTCAGGTTAGAAGCATGTTTGCGTTGCGTCCAATTGCTTGGGCTGACTGGGTGATTGGTGGGGTCTATCGTCGGGGCTTTGGGTGTACATATCCGTTATTTAGGTAACGGCCGCCTATGGTTCCGCTCTTACA
>NZ_JAEKFB010000033.1:0-599238 GCF_016650865.1 Pseudomonas sp. TH34 | reverse complement strand
GCCGAGGAAATGCTGGCGGTACACGTCGTCGAGTTGGGCAAAGTGGTAGCTGCCGGTGATCTTGTCGGCGAACTTGTAGTCCACGCCGCCGAAATCGAAATGCTTGCCGGTGGCGCCGCTGAGGAAGCGGCTGTTCTTGTTATTGAGGCCAATGTCTTCGTAGTTAGTGTCGTCGCGGTCCTTGGCCTTGTTCAGGCGGCCGCCGGTAAACACCAGGTTCTTGAACTCTTTGGAACTCAACAGGCCGCCTTCAAACGTCTGAGGCAGGATGCGCCCGTCGTTGGGCTTGAGGATCGGCAACTCGGGGATCAGTGCGCCTATCTTCAGCTCGGTGGCGGAGATCTTCACTTTGCCGGTCAGGCCGAGTTTGGAATATTCGTTGGCGGCGCGGCCATCATCGTGGGTGGGCAGCAGGCCGGTGCCGGTGCGGTCGGGACTGGAGTCGAGCTTGACCCCGAGCATGCCCAGGGCATCCACACCAAAGCCGACGGTGCCGTCGGTGTAGCCCGACTGCAGGTTGAGCATGAAGCCCTGGGCCCACTCGTCGCGCTTGGATTGTTGTGCGCTGGTGCCATCGCGAAAGTCGCGATTGAAGTACATGTTGCGGGTTTCGAGGGTGGCGGTGCTGTCCTCGAAAAAGGCGGCTTGGCCTACGGGCGAAAAGCCGGCAAAGGCGGCAGCACTGGCAAGGGCGGTCTGGGTGAAACGAGAAGAACGAGCGGGCGGCTGAGTGCGCAGCATCGTGGGTGTACTCCGTTTTATTGTTCTTATTTTGGCGAAAACGCTTCGAGGCGTTTTTCGGGCGCTACAGGTGAAATAGCTCGGCAGGCGAAACCCACCGTGGCTGGATGCTAAAGGGCGAAGCTTTCACTAACCTTTCAGTCGTCTTTCAATGTTTTCGGGCTTCACAGCACAGGTTGCGCCTGTAAACTCCCCGGCAAAGCGTGGCGCCGACCACCCCCGAACGAGGTAAAAACCCATGCGTGTCCTTCTGGTCGAAGACCATTTGCAGCTAGCCGAAAGTGTCGCCCAAGCGCTCAAGAGCACGGGTTTGACCGTCGACGTGTTGCACGATGGGGTGGCGGCGGACCTGGCCTTGAGCAGCGAGGAATACGCGGTGGCGATCCTTGATGTGGGCCTGCCGCGCATGGACGGTTTTGAGGTGTTGGCGCGGTTGCGGGCCCGCGGTAAAAATCTGCCGGTGCTGATGTTGACCGCTCGCAGTGATGTGAAAGACCGGGTGCACGGCCTCAACCTGGGGGCGGATGACTACCTGGCCAAGCCATTCGAACTGACGGAACTGGAAGCCCGAGTCAAAGCCCTGCTGCGCCGTAGCGTGTTGGGCGGTGAGCGGCAGCAGGCGTGTGGCGTGCTGATTTACGATCTGGATACGCGGCGCTTCACCCTGGGTGGCGAACTGCTGACCCTGACCTCCCGCGAGCAGGCGGTGCTTGAGGCGCTGATTGCGCGTCCAGGCCGGGTGATGAGCAAGGAGCAACTGGCTTCCCAGGTGTTCGGCCTGGATGAAGAGGCCAGCCCCGACGCCATCGAAATCTACGTGCATCGCCTGCGCAAGAAACTCGATGGCCAGCCTGTGGCCATCGTCACCTTCCGTGGCCTGGGGTACTTGCTGGAAGCTCGCGATGCATAAGCCCAGCAGCCTGCGCTGGCGCCTGCTGTGGAACCTGGCGCTGTTGCTGGTGGTGTTGATGCTCGCCAGCGGCTTGAGCGCTTACTGGAATGGGCGCGAGGCGGCCGACACGGCTTACGACCGCACGCTGCTGGCCTCGGCGCGGACCATTGCGGCCGGCCTGTCCCATCGCGACGGGACCTTGAGTGCCGACGTGCCGTACGTGGCCCTGGATACGTTCGCCTACGACAGCGCCGGACGGATTTACTACCAGGTCAACGATATTCACCAGAAGCTGATTTCCGGCTACGAGAACCTGCCGGGCCCGCCGCCGGGCACGCCGCGCACCGATGACTATCCGGCGCTGGCGCGCTTTTATAACGCCAAGTATCAGGGCCAGAACGTGCGAGTGGTCAGCCTGCTCAAGGCCGTCTCCGAACCGAACATGAATGGCATGGCGGAGATACGTGTGGCCGAAACCGATGAGGCGCGGGTCGCCATGGCTCGCAGCCTGATGGCCGATACTTTGCTGCGCCTGGGGATGTTGGCTGTCGGCGCGTTGTTGTTGGTGTGGTTTGCCGTGAGTGCAGCGTTGCGGCCATTGGAGCGTTTGCGCACGGCCGTGGAAGAGCGCCAGCCCGATGACCTTCGGCCATTGCCGCTGGTGGAAGTGCAGCATGAGTTGGGTCCGCTGGTTCGGGCGCTCAACCATTTCACTGAACGCCTGCGCGGGCAGTTCGAGCGCCAGGCACAGTTTATTGCCGACGCCGCCCATGAGCTGCGCACACCCCTGGCGGCGCTCAAGGCGCGCCTGGAGCTCGGCCTGCGGGCCGAAGACCCGGCCACCTGGCGCACCACCCTGGAAACCGCCGCCCAGGGCACTGATCGGCTGACTCACCTGGCCAATCAATTACTGTCGCTGGCTCGCATCGAAAACGGTGCCCGGGCGATTGCCGAAGGCGGGGCCCAGTTGCTGGACTTGAGCCAGCTGGCTCGCGAACTGGGCATGGCCATGGCGCCGCTGGCCCATGCACGTGGCGTAGCCCTGGCTCTGGAAGCCGATGAGCCAGTGTGGCTGCGAGGCGAGCCGACCCTGTTGAACGAGTTGTTGAGCAACCTGGTGGACAACGCCTTGGCCCACACGCCGCCGGGTGGCAACGTGATCCTGCGGGTGACGGCGCCGGCGGTGCTTGAGGTGGAAGACGACGGCCCGGGAATCCCGCTGGATGAGCGGGATCGGGTATTCGAGCGGTTCTATCGGCGCAGTCAGCAGGGCTTGGGTTCGGGCTTGGGGCTGGCGATTGTCGGTGAGATCTGTCGGGCACATCTGGCGCAGATCAGCTTGCATGATGGTGAGTTGGCGGGGTTGAAGGTGCGGGTCAGTTTTATTGCAGGGTAATCAGTAAAACATCGACCGCGCTTCATCCAGCTCGGTGCGCAAGGCGTCGCTGTGCGGGTCGAGGCGCAGTTTCTTGATTGCCGGCAGCGTCGATAGCGGCACGCTGGCGAGCGGATGGTCGGTGTTGCGGTGGCAATACAGCACGGCAACCTGCACCAGGTCGATATAGTCCAGGCGCTCGGAGTCGCGCTCCAGGTCGAGGTATTGCCCTGGCAGGTTCACCAGCATTTCCGGGAAGTCCCAACGTCGCAGCAGTTTGTCCCCCAGCAGCGGGTGGATGCTTTCAATCACGTGGTTGAGGCTGACGGGGTCAGCCAGCAGCTCATAGTGATCTTCGGCATAGGTCAGGATCGGCAGCACGCCAATCTGGTGCACCAAGCCACCGAGGGCCGCCTGGTCAGGCTTCAACTGGCTGTGGTTGCGGCACAGCGCGTAGCTCACGCCGGCCACTTCCAGGCTGCGTCGCCACACGTCGCGCATCTTCTGTTCGACCACGTCGGAACGGGCGTGGAAGATCTGTTCCATCACCAGCCCGATCGACAGGTTACTGCTGTAGTTGGTGCCCAACCGGGTGATGGCGGTGTGCAGGTCAGTGACTTCCTGGGTCGCGCGCAACAGCGGGCTGTTGACCACTTTGATCAGCCGCGCCGACAAGGCGGTATCGCGGCTGATCACTTTGCTTAGATGGCTGATACTGATGTCCGGGTCTTCGGCGGCCTGACGAATCTTCAGGGCTACTTCCGGCAACGTTGGCAGAACCAGGTCATCGTTATCGATGGCCACAACCAACGCCTGTTGGACTTTTTCCGCCAGCATGTTCATTCATGATCTCTAGGGTGTTGCAAAAAGGTACGACGATCAGCGCTGGATCTCGCGATCACGGTCCAGTTGGTAGGGCAGGTCGAGCAACTGAAGGCCCGGGCCTTCCAGCGTGCCTACATGCACATCGCCACTCTCTGCTGCTTCGGCTTGCAGCACCGCTAGAAGTTCAATCCCTTGGTCGGCACGGGCGGCAACGACCACCTCGCCGATGGCACTGTTGTGAGTCGGGGAAAACAGTGGGGTGCCTGGCTCCGGCAGTTCACTGGCAGCCAGGCTCAGGCGGTACAGGCGGCGCTTGAGTTTGCCCAAGTACTGCATGCGCGCGACGATTTCCTGGCCGGTGTAGCAGCCTTTCTTGAAGCTGACGCCGCCGATGGCTTGCAGGTTGAGCATTTGCGGGATGAACAGTTCGCGGGTCTGAGGCATGACCTGGCCGATGCCGGCACGGATCTGGCCCAGCAACCACTGGTTCAGTTCACCTTCGTTCAATTGCCCGGCGAGTTGGCTGTGCAGCGTTTCAGCCTGGGCGGCGGGGGCCCAGAGTTCGGCGCGGCCTGGCGATACGCGGATGGCGATCAAGTCGTCACTGCGCACCACGCTGTTGGTCTCGGCGGGTAGCTCGAGGCCGAGGCTGGCCAGTACCTGATCCGCATCCGATACACCGAAGCGCACCCAGGCGGCGCTTTCGTCGGTAAGTTTGGATTTGGAGAACACGGCGTACTTTTTCAGGTCCGCCAGTTGCGGCTCCAGCAGTTCGGTCGCCATGGCCAGCAGCACGCCATCGCCTTGCAGCAGAATGCGGAAGCTCGACTGCATGCGCCCCTTTTGGGTGCAGCGTGCGCCCAGGCTGGCCTGGGTGTCACTCAGGTAGTTGAGGTTGCAGGTCAGTTGTCCCTGGAGGAACTTGGCAGCGTCGGAGCCGCGGACGGCAAGAACGCCTTCGTGGGACAGGGGACAGAAGAAAGCAGAGTCAGCCATGGGTCATCGCAGGTTAAAAAGTCATGAGTGCATCATAGAGGGGCGCCCGGCAAATGGATAGTTTCCGTATGGCCGACCAAAGCCGACTGTTCCAGGCAGCGTCGGCCTGTATACTTGCGCTCTATTTGAGGAGCGCTCCATGGTCGAAGATGTAGAACTCAATCGCCTCTACTGGCACAGCCGCCGCGGCATGCTTGAGCTGGATGTGTTGCTGGTACCGTTCGTCAGGGAGGTCTATCCGCACCTCAACGACGTCGACCGCGACTGCTACCGCAAGCTGCTGGAATGCGAAGATCAGGACATGTTCGGCTGGTTCATGGAGCGCGCCGAATCGGAAGACCCGGAGCTGCAGCGCATGGTTCGGATGATTCTGGATCGTGTCCAGCCCAAGTAATACGTTCGAATGCCGCTGGCATGCCTCCGGGCAGTTGCTGGCGGTTTATCTTTTCGCCCAGGCGTTCGCATTGGGTGCGTTGTGGTTTCTAGACGTTCCCCCGTGGATTGCTGCCTTTGGCGCCTCGTTGTGCCTGGCCCATGCCGGTTGGGTGTTGCCGCGTCATCTGCTGCTGACTCACCGTTCGTCGATTCGTGGCCTGCGTCGCGATGAGGAGGGCTGGCAGCTGTGGAGCGCCGCTCGTGGCTGGCACCGCGTGCAACTGCGCCCCGACAGCCTGGCGTTGCCGTTGATCGTGGTACTGCGCTTTCGGGGGCAGGGTGACTGGTGGGTGCGTTCGATATGTGTGCCGCGGGATTCGCAGGCCACCGATGTGCATCGGCGCCTGCGGGTGCGCTTGAAGTTCAGCCGCCGTAGGTGGTTGGCACCAGAATAGTGTCGCGCGCTTCGGGTAGCATTTGCGGGTAGTCGAGGGTGTAATGCAGGCCCCGGCTCTCCTTGCGTTCCATGGCCGAGCGAATCATCAGTTCCGCCACCTGGGCCAGGTTGCGCAGCTCGATCAGGTCACGGCTGACTTTATAGTTGCTGTAGAACTCGTCGATCTCATCCAGCAGCAGCCGAACCCGGTGTTGCGCCCGCGCCAGGCGTTTGTTGGTGCGCACGATCCCCACGTAGTCCCACATGAAGCGCCGCAGCTCGTCCCAGTTGTGAGCGATGATCACGTCTTCGTCCGAATCGGTGACCTGGCTGGCGTCCCAGCGGGGCAGGGCAGCCGGCACCGGGATGCGCGGCAGTTGTTCAAGGATGTCGGCGGCGGCGGAGCGGGCGTATACGAAACATTCCAGCAGCGAGTTGCTGGCCATGCGGTTGGCACCGTGCAGGCCGGTGAAGCTGGTTTCGCCGATGGCGTACAGGCCGGGTACGTCGGTGCGCCCGTGCTGGTCGACCATCACGCCGCCGCAGGTGTAGTGCGCCGCCGGCACGACCGGGATCGGGCCTTTGGTGATGTCGATGTTGAACGCCAGGCAGCGCTCGTACACTGTTGGGAAATGGGTCTTGATGAAGGCTTCGGGCTTGTGGCTGATGTCCAGGTAGACGCAGTCGATGCCCAGGCGCTTCATTTCATGGTCGATGGCCCGGGCGACGATGTCTCGTGGGGCCAGCTCGGCTCGTGGGTCGAAGCGCTGCATGAAGCGTTCGCCGTTGGGCAGTTTCAGGTGCGCGCCTTCGCCCCGCAGGGCTTCGGTGATCAGGAAACTCTTGGCTTGCGGGTGATACAGGCAGGTGGGGTGGAACTGGTTGAATTCCAGGTTCGCCACCCGGCAGCCGGAACGCCAGGCCATGGCGATGCCATCACCGCAGGCGCCGTCGGGGTTGCTGGTGTAGAGGTAAACCTTTGCTGCGCCGCCCGAGGCGAGAATCGTGAAGCGGGCGCCGTAGGTGTCGACTTCGCCGCTGGCGCGGTTGAGTACATAGGCGCCGAGGCAGCGTTCGCCCGACAGGCCCAGGCGTTTTTCGGTAATCAGGTCGACGGCGACTCGCTGCTCCAGCAATTCGATGTTGGGGCGTTGGCGCGCTTGGTCGAGCAGGGTCTTGAAGATTGCGGCGCCGGTGGCGTCGGCGGCATGGATGATGCGCCGATGGCTGTGGCCGCCCTCGCGGGTCAGGTGGAACTCGAAGCCGCCGTCGTCGGTGCCTGAATGTTCATCGCGGGTGAAGGGCACGCCTTGGTCGATCAACCATTGGATGGCTTCGCGGCTGTGCTCGACGGTGAAGCGCACCGCTTCTTCATTGCACAGGCCTCCGCCGGCATTCAGGGTGTCTTCGACGTGGGATTGCACGGTGTCGGTGTCATCCAGCACCGCAGCGACACCGCCCTGGGCCCAGAATGTCGAACCGTTGGCCAGGTCACCCTTGCTCAGAACGGCTATGCGCAGGTGGCCCGGCAGGGTCAGTGCAAGGCTCAAGCCCGCGGCGCCGCTGCCAATCACCAGGACATCGTGTTGAAACTGTTGGCTCATTTGAAGGATTCCGCAAAAAGCGATCCGAAGGGGGCGCAAACAGGACGCCTGGATCGGCGAATCAAAGGGTCACACGGCCCACTAGTATATAGAGGGGGGGAGCGGCACAATAGCCGGGCATTCGTGGCATTGTGAGACTACGGTCGACGAACTGCACGGCTTTCGTGAAACTGACAGCGATTGGGATGGGAACTTTTTGCATAAGCCCCGACTCAATAGCAGGATGCCCGAAAGCTGGGAACACGCTGGATTTGCTGATCGGCGCCTGTGTCAGGTGCGTCAGGAAACTGGCGACAGATTATTCGCGCAGCCGGCATAGCCCGCGCTGCGTTTTTCGTGTGTGCCAAATCAGTGCGTACCGGAAACTTGCTTGGAGGGGGAGAACTTTTGCGAAAAGCCCGAGTCTATGTTTGCAAGCCTGATCGATTAGTTATGCAAGCCTCCTTCAAGTACAACGAGGAGTGTTCATGCTAACCCAGGAAGAGGATCAGCAGCTGGTCGAGCGCGTTCAACGCGGTGACAAGCGGGCATTTGATCTGCTAGTGCTGAAATACCAGCACAAAATTCTCGGGTTGATCGTGCGGTTTGTGCACGACACCCATGAAGCGCAGGACGTTGCACAGGAAGCCTTTATCAAGGCGTACCGTGCACTCGGTAATTTTCGCGGTGATAGTGCGTTTTACACGTGGCTCTACCGCATCGCCATTAACACGGCGAAGAACTATCTGGTTTCACGCGGTCGCCGCCCGCCGGATAGTGATGTTAGTTCGGAAGATGCTGAATTTTATGATGGTGATCACGGCCTCAAAGATCTCGAGTCGCCGGAGCGTGCATTGCTGCGCGACGAGATCGAAGGAACCGTCCATCGCACTATTCAACAACTGCCAGAAGATTTGCGTACCGCGTTAACTTTACGTGAATTCGATGGTCTGAGTTACGAAGACATTGCGAGCGTCATGCAATGTCCGGTGGGTACCGTACGTTCCCGGATTTTCCGGGCTCGGGAAGCCATCGATAAAGCCCTGCAGCCGTTGTTGCAGGAAAACTGAGACAGCGGCGACAGCCAAGAGAGGAACCGCCATGAGTCGTGATGCCCTGCAGGAATCGCTGTCCGCAGTGATGGATAACGAAGCGGATGAACTGGAACTTCGTCGAGTGCTTAATGCATTTGATGATGCCGAAACCCGTGATACCTGGTCTCGTTACCAAGTCGCTCGGGCGGTGATGCACAAGGATCTTCTAATCCCTCGTCTGGATATTGCTGCGGCCGTTTCTGCTGCGTTGGCTGATGAAGCCGTTCCGGCAAAAGCTGCTCGTGGTCCTTGGCGTAGCCTTGGCCGTCTGGCAGTCGCTGCTTCGGTGACCGTCGCTGTTCTGGCAGGTGTTCGCCTGTACAACCAGGACGAAATCGCCGGTGCCGAACTGGCCCAGCAGACCCAGCAACCGGTCATGGCCGGTCCGCAGGTCAAGGGTCCAGCCGTACTGGCCGGCTACAAGGAAAGCTCCGATACCACCGGGCCTATGGCCAACGGTGTACTTCAAGGGCAATCCGGCTGGCAAGATCAGCGTCTTCCTGGCTACCTGCGCCAACACGCACAGGAATCGGCCTTGAAAGGCACTGAAAGCGCTCTGCCATACGCTCGTGCTGCAAGCCTGGAAAACCGCTAGTCCGCCAAGGAGCTTTATGCGCGCCATACCGCTCCTTGCGCTTTTGCTCAGTGGCTGGTTTGTAGTCCCCGCCTATGCCGACGAAGCCCAAGACTGGCTGACGCGGCTTGGGCGGGCGGAGCAGCAACAAAGCTTTCAAGGCACCTTCATCTACGAGCGTAACGGTAGTTTTTCTACCCATGACATCTGGCACCGTGTCCAGGATGGTCAGGTCCGTGAGCGGCTTCTGCAGCTCGATGGTTCTGCCCAGGAAGTCCTGCGCGTTGATGGCCGTACCCAATGCGTGAGCGGCACGCTGGTTGCCGGGCTCGGGGGCTCCCCCAACGCCACAGCACGCACCCTTGATCCGCAAAAACTCAAAGCGTTCTACGACCTTGCCGTCATCGGCAAATCGCGTGTGGCCGGTCGAAATGCGGTGATCGTCTCAGTGACTCCTCGCGATCAATACCGCTATGGTTTTGAGCTGCATCTGGATCGCGAAACCGCGCTGCCACTGAAGTCATTGTTGCTTAATGATCAGGGCCAGTTGCTGGAGCGATTCCAGTTCACCCGGCTCAATACATCGGTGCCTGACGATCGTGATTTGCTGCCCAGCGGCGAATGTACGCCGGTCGCTGTGACCAGCGCCAAGACCCCGGAGGTCGAGATTCCTCAGGATTGGCGCCTCGATTGGTTGCCGCCAGGCTTTCAGTTAGTCAACAGCAGCGCTCATAAAGACTCCCACACCAAGGTCACTGTCAGCAGCTTGATGTATGACGATGGCCTCGCGCGTTTTTCGGTGTTCCTGGAGCCGCTTAACGGCGCAACCGTGACCGAGACGCGCACCCAGTTGGGCCCGACAGTTGCCGTATCGCGGCGTCTGAATACCCTGGAAGGCGAGGTGATGGTGACCGTCGTCGGCGAAATCCCGATTGGCACCGCCGAGCGAATTGCGCTGTCTTTACGCAGCGGCACCACGCCCGCCAAGCCGTGAGTTGTTAATCCTATGTTCATCCTGATATTTCAATGTTGCGCAGGAGAGAGTCGATGCCTGCCTCTACCGAGAGACATGAAATGTCTGGATCATTTTTTTCACTTGCTAAAATCTCCTATGTTTTTTATAGGTCAGGGCTTCTCGGCCCTGGCCTTGTTTTGTTCGCGGAACAAAAATGTCGGTCGCAGTTTTTTCGGCGTTTATTGAACCCTGTCGCTCAACCCTGCTCGTCGTAATGGGAGCTGTATGTCGATACCACGTTTGAAGTCTTACCTATCCATTGTCGCCACGGTGCTGGTGTTGGGTCAGGCCGTTACCGCGCAAGCGGCCGAGCTGCCTGATTTCACCCAACTGGTGGAGCAGGCTTCGCCTGCCGTGGTGAACATCAGTACTACGCAAAAGCTGCCGGATCGCAAAGTCTCCAATCAGCAGATGCCTGACCTTGAAGGCCTGCCGCCGATGCTGCGGGAGTTCTTCGAACGCGGCATGCCCCAGCCGCGCACGCCGCGTGGCGGTGGCGGCCAGCGGGAAGCCCAGTCCCTGGGCTCGGGCTTCATCATCTCGCCTGACGGTTACATCCTCACTAATAACCATGTGATTGCCGATGCCGACGAGATTCTGGTGCGCCTGGCTGACCGCAGTGAGCTGAAAGCCAAGCTGGTAGGCACAGACCCACGTTCCGACGTGGCCCTGCTGAAAATCGATGGCAAGGACCTGCCGGTGCTCAAGCTGGGCAAATCCCAGGACCTGAAAGCCGGGCAATGGGTCGTCGCCATCGGTTCGCCGTTTGGTTTTGACCACACCGTGACCCAAGGCATCGTCAGTGCCATCGGTCGCAGCCTGCCGAACGAAAACTACGTGCCGTTCATCCAGACCGACGTGCCGATCAACCCGGGCAACTCCGGCGGTCCGCTGTTCAACCTGGCGGGCGAAGTGGTCGGCATCAACTCGCAGATCTACACCCGCTCCGGTGGTTTCATGGGCGTGTCGTTCGCGATTCCGATCGACGTGGCCATGGACGTTTCCAACCAACTGAAAACCGGTGGCAAAGTCAGCCGCGGCTGGTTGGGTGTTGTGATCCAGGAAGTGAACAAAGACTTGGCTGAATCCTTCGGTCTCGACAAGCCAGCCGGTGCCTTGGTCGCGCAGATCCAGGACGATGGCCCGGCAGCTAAAGGTGGCCTGCAAGTCGGCGACGTGATCCTGAGCATGAACGGCCAGCCGATCGTCATGTCTGCGGACTTGCCACACCTGGTGGGCGCACTCAAGGCCGGCAGCAAGGCCAAGCTGGAAGTGATCCGCGACGGCAAACGCCAGAACGTTGAGCTGACCGTCGGCGCGAT
The DNA here is from genome assembly GCF_016650865.1 of Pseudomonas sp. TH34. NCBI lineage: Bacteria > Pseudomonadati > Pseudomonadota > Gammaproteobacteria > Pseudomonadales > Pseudomonadaceae > Pseudomonas > Pseudomonas sp. TH34. The sequence continues at coordinate 588,010 of NZ_JAEKFB010000033.1, read as the reverse complement.
TCCGGAAGAAGGCGCGGCGCTTGATGCGTTGGGCAACAGCAAACCGGGTGCCGAACGCAGCAGCAACCGCCTGGGCATTGCCGTCGTCGAGTTGACCGACGAGCAGAAGAAGAGCTTCGACCTCAAGAGCGGTGTAGTGATCAAGGAAGTGCAGGACGGCCCTGCCTCCCTGATCGGCCTGCAACCAGGTGATGTGATTACCCACCTGAACAACCAGGCCATTAACTCCACCAAAGAGTTCACCGACATCGCCAAGGCGCTGCCGAAGAACCGCTCGGTGTCGATGCGCGTCCTGCGTCAGGGTCGTGCTAGCTTCATTACCTTCAAGCTGGCCGAGTAATCCGCTAGTCCAATAAAAAGCCCCGCTCTCGATATACGAGAGCGGGGCTTTTTTGTGGCTGTAAGGTTTAGCCCATCATGTCTTTGATCATGCGTTCCTGGTCGATCAGTTCACGCTGTCGTGCATCGATGCGTGATGAGAGCGGGAAGTTGCTGCCGGCGCGACGCTTGGCGAAGTCCAGTTGCTGGATGGCCTGCTTGAAATCTCCCACCAGGGCGAAGTATTCGGCGCGGGCCTGGTGCAGGCCGATGATATTGCCCGACAAGCCACGGGTTTCTGCGACCTGGTACCAGACATCCGGATCGTCTGTGCGTGATTTAAGCAGGCCTTCCAGGGCTTTTTCCGCGTCAGCGGTACGGTTCTGCTTGAGCAGCAGGTCCACCCGCACTTGGTTCAGTGGGTAGTTGCCTGGATATTGCGTCAACATCCGGTCCGTGCGCTGCTGGGCATCCGGAAGACGATTGCTGGTCATGTCCAACTCGATCTGCGCCAGGTTGTAGGTGATGTCGTTGGGTGCCTTGGCCAGCAGCGGCTTGAGGTTTTCCCGGGCCAGGTTGAACTGCGCGCCTTTGATCTGGGCGATGGCCAAGCCATAGCGCGCCACATCATTTTTCGGGTTTTCATCCAGCTGAGCCTGGAAGCGCTTGGCTGCCAGGCCTGGAGTGTCTTCGTAATACAACTGCACGCGCGCGCGGATCAGTTGGTAGCGCAGGCTGTCTTCAGTGCCGCCCGGCTTGGCTTGCTCCGCGCGGTTGCGGGTATCGGCGATCCGCGACTCGGTGACCGGGTGAGTCAGCAGGAATTCTGGTGGCTTGGCGTCAAAGCGGTACTGGCGCATCAAGCGCTCGAACATGGTCGGCATGGAGCGCGGGTCGTAACCAGCCTTCTCCAGGTTGAGAATGCCGATACGGTCAGCCTCTTGCTCGTTTTGCCGGGAAAAGCGGCGTTGCTCCTGGATGGCGGCGGCCTGGCTGCCGGCAATTGCGGCAATGCCCGCATCACCTGCACCCGCGGCGGCGGCGATGATGCCGCCGAGCAGCGCTGCCATCATCGGGATCTGCATGCGCTGCTGCGCTTCCACGCCTCGGGCGAAGTGCCGTTGGGACAAGTGAGCCAATTCGTGGGCCAGTACCGAGGCATATTCGCCTTCGGTCTGGGCATTGAGGAACAGGCCGCCGTTGACCCCGACGATGCCGCCAGGTGCGGCAAAGGCGTTCAACTGCGGGCTGTTGATCAGAATGAATTCCAGGCGCCGGTCATTGACCTGGCTGGTCTCCACCAGTTTGTACACGCTGGTTTCGACGTAGTCCTTGAGCTGCGGGTCGTTGAGCTGCGAGACCTGGCCACGCAGGTAGGCCAGCCATGCCCGGCCCAAATCGTATTCCTGTTTTGGCGAGACAATGGCAGAACTGGCGTCGCCAAGTGACGGCAGGTCGTCAGCGAAGCCTGGAGAGGCCAGCAGGCAAGCCAGCGTCAGCAGGGTAGGGCGCAAAAAAGTCATGCACAAAGCCTTTCGACAAAGACCTTACTGTAGCCGGACACTGAGCTTCGGACCAGATATTCTAAGCGCCCCCGATGCCCACCCGGAGCAAAACCATGACCGACGCTGTAGCCTTCGATGCCGAACTGGATGCCAGTGGCCTTAACTGCCCGCTGCCATTGCTCAAGGCCAAGCTGGAACTCAATCGGCTGGCAAGTGGCGCGGTGCTCAAGGTGATCGCCACGGACGCGGGTTCCCAGCGGGATTTCCGTACGTTTGCCAAGTTGGCCGGTCACACCCTGTTGCATGAAGAAGACGAAGCGGGCGTCTATCGTTACTGGTTGCGCAAGGCCTGAATCGCTTGAATATGCTGTCCTTATCGCCTGAGGTTTATTGATGTTCAAAGTGTTACGTGACTGGATTCAGCGCTACTTTTCCGATGAAGAAGCCGTGGTGCTGGCCGTCCTGCTGTTTCTTGCCTTTACGGCCGTGCTCACCTTGGGCGGCATGCTGGCGCCGGTATTGGCAGGGATGGTGCTGGCGTACCTGATGCAAGGCCTGGTCTCCATCCTGGAGCGTTTGCGATTGCCGGGCGGGGCTGCGGTGGGCTTGGTGTTTGCCTTGTTCATGGGGCTGTTGCTGGTGTTTATCGTGATCGTGGTGCCCTTGTTGTGGCATCAGTTGATTACCTTGTTCAACGAGCTACCGGGCATGCTCGCCAAGTGGCAGTCATTGCTGCTGCTGTTGCCCGAGCGTTATCCGCATCTGGTGTCGGACGAGCAGGTATTGCAGGCCATTGAAGTGGCCCGCGGTGAAATCGGAAAGTTCGGACAATGGGCGTTGACCTTTTCTCTTTCGAGCTTGCCGTTGCTGGTCAACATCATGATCTACCTGGTACTGGTGCCGATCCTGGTGTTTTTCTTCCTCAAGGACCGCGAGATGATCGGTCGTTGGGTGCGAGGCTACCTGCCCCGTGAGCGCGCGCTGATTACCCGGGTCGCCGAAGAAATGAATCGGCAGATAGCCAACTACATCCGTGGCAAGGTCATCGAAATCTTTATCTGCGGTGGCGTCACCTACATCGGCTTTGTCGCACTGGGGCTGAACTACGCTGCCCTGTTGGCGCTGCTGGTAGGTGTTTCAGTGGTGGTGCCATACGTCGGTGCGGTGGTGGTGACAGTGCCGGTGATGTTGATCGCGCTGTTCCAGTGGGGCTGGAGTGATCAGTTCATCTACCTGATGGCGGTGTACGGCATCATCCAGGTGCTGGACGGCAACGTGCTGGTGCCGCTGCTGTTCTCCGAGGCGGTGAACCTGCATCCGGTGGCGATCATCTGTGCGGTGTTGTTGTTTGGCGGGTTGTGGGGCTTCTGGGGGGTGTTCTTTGCGATCCCCCTGGCGACATTGTTCAAGGCGGTGCTGGATGCCTGGCCTCGGCAGGAGCCTGTTGTAGCGCCGTTACTCTGATATTCGTGGTGCCGGTGCAGGCCTCATCGCGGGCAAGCCCGGCTCCCACATTGACTGAGTTGTCCTGTTGAACAACGATCACATGTGGGAGCTGGCTTGCCTGCGATAGCTATTTCAACGCCAGCAAGTGAATCAAGCCTTGTTGAGCGCCTGCGCCGCTGCCAGCACAGCATCCACATGGCCTGGCACTTTCACACCACGCCATTCCTGACGCAGCACGCCATTCTTGTCGATCAGGAAGGTGCTGCGATCAACACCCAGGTATTCCTTGCCATACAGCTTCTTCAGCTTGATGACATCAAACAGCTGGCAAACCGCTTCGTCCTTGTCGCTGATCAGCTCAAAGGGGAATTCCTGCTTGGCCTTGAAGTTCTCGTGGGACTTCACGCTGTCCCGGGACACGCCAAACACCTCGGTGTTGGCCGCCTTGAACGCTGCGTGCTGGTCACGAAAACCCTGGCCTTCAGTGGTGCAGCCCGGGGTGCTGTCTTTCGGGTAAAAGTAGATCACCACTTGCTTGCCCTTGAGCCCGGCAAGGCTGAAGGTCTGCCCGCTGGTGGCCTGGGCTTCGAAGTCGGCTACCGGTTTGTCGATGACTACTGCCATGAAAACTTCCTTACATTGGGTTCTGTGGGCGCCAAGGCTCGATCAGTGCGTCGAGGTTCAGAGCATCGGCGAAATCCAGGAACTGGTCGCGCAGCCAGCTGATCTGCACGCCGGCCGGTAAGGTCACGGTAAAGGTGGCGTTGAGCATGGTGCCGCCGGTCTGTGGAGCCTGATAGGTGTCGCAGGTCAGGTTTTCCAGTTCGACGTTATGGTCGATAAAGAACTGGCACAGCTCGTTGACGATGTCCGAGCGGTAGGCCGAGCTGACATAGGCAACATAAGGCAGGGCCTGGGGACGGTTTTCCAGGGCGGCGCTACGCACCACGTTGACGGTGAAGTCATGCTTCTTGGCCAGCCCCGGCAGGCCCGTTTCAAGGCGGGCCAGGGCATCCCAGGTCCCGGAAATCTGCAGGACCAGCGCACTGCACTCGCCATGGCGGGTCAGGCGGGAGGTCACGACGGCGCAGCGGTTTTCATGGCTGGCGCGGCACAGGACGTTAGTCAGCTCCATGGGGTTGGCGCCAAGGGCACTGATGACAAGGAATTGTTCGCGGACTGTGGGGGTGGACATGCAGCCTTCCTAAAGCGATGAGCGGTCGATACGATGAAAGCGGTATCAATCAAAGGATGAAGGGTAGCGAAAACCATCGCCAAGGGCTAGGAGGTGGCGTTTTCATTACGTAATCAGCTTCATCAAACCCCGCTTTGGCCGAATGATGGCGTTGCTGCGAACTAAGTTGATCCAGAACGCATCCTCAGGCGGTACTTCGCTTGTACAAGCATCTTGGCGCCAGTACCATTACCGCTCTCTTTTTCCGGCAGGAGCGGTTGCATGATTGCGGGCAGTATGGTGGCACTGGTCACACCCATGGATGCACAAGGTAATCTCGACTGGGACAGCCTGGGCAAACTGGTGGACTTCCACCTGCAAGAGGGCACCAACGCCATCGTGGCGGTCGGCACCACGGGTGAGTCGGCCACACTGGATGTGGAAGAACACATCGAAGTGATCGAATTCGTGGTCAAGCGTGTTGCAGGGCGTATTGCCGTCATCGCCGGCACGGGCGCCAATTCGACCCGCGAAGCGATCGAATTGACCAGCAACGCCAAGAAAGCCGGCGCCGATGCCTGCCTGCTGGTGACCCCGTACTACAACAAGCCGACCCAGGAAGGCCTGTACCTGCACTTCCGCGCTATCGCCGAAGCGGTCGACATCCCGCAGATCCTCTACAACGTGCCAGGTCGCACCGCCTGCGACATGAAGGCCGAGACCGTGATCCGCCTGTCCACCGTACCGAACATCATTGGTATCAAGGAAGCCACCGGTGACCTGCAACGCGCCAAGGACATCCTGGCCGGCGTCAGCAGTGACTTCCTGGTGTATTCCGGTGACGACGCCACTGCCGTCGAACTGATCCTGCTGGGCGGCAAAGGCAACATCTCGGTGACTGCCAACGTCGCACCGCGCGCCATGAGCGAGCTGTGTGCCGCAGCCATTGCCGGTGATGCGGTCAAGGCCCGGGCGATCCACGAACAACTGGCACCGCTCAACAAAACCCTGTTTATCGAATCCAACCCTATCCCCGTGAAATGGGCGCTGCATGAGATGGGCCTGATGCCGGACGGTATCCGTCTGCCGCTCACCTGGCTCAGCGAAGCCTGTCACGAACCGCTGCGACAGGCCCTGCGCCAGTCCGGCGTCCTGGTTTAATTGAGGAAGCACTACGCATGAAGCGATTGGCCGGACTTTCCGCACTTGCCTTGATTATCTCCAGCACCAGTGGCTGCGGTTGGATCTGGGGCCCGGAAGGCTACTTCCGCGACCGCGGTAGCGATTACCTGGAAGCCCAACAAACCGCCCCGATGAAATTGCCGCCGGACGTCAATGTCGCCAAGCGCCTTGATCCGTTGCTGCCGATTCCGCGCAACGTGGCCGACGACACCTTCAAGGGTGAATACGAAGTGCCGCGTCCACAGCCGCTGTCGGCCGTGGCCGAGGCCAGCGACTACAGCCTGCAGAAGAGCGGCGACACCCGTTGGGTCATGGCCCAGCGCCCACCTGCCGAAGTCTGGCCGGTGGCCGTGCAGTTCTTCCAGGACAACGGTTTCCGCATTGACGAACAACGCCCGCAGACCGGTGAGTTCACCACCGCGTGGCAGCACACCAGCGAGCTGTCGGCGTCCATGGCCAAGCGCCTGCAGGCCGGCGGCGTAGCCAATGACAGCGAAGCCCGCATCCGCGTGCGTATCGAGCCAGGCGTGCAACGCAACACCAGTGAAGTCTATGTGGTGAGCGCCGAGCGTCCTGCCGGTAGCACCGCCAACGTCGACTTCACTCCACGTTCGGTCAACACCGGCGTGGACGCTGCACTGGTCGACGAAATGCTCGCCAGCATGAGCCGTATCTCCGAGAAGGGCGGTTCCGTCTCCCTGCTCGCCGCCGGTAGCTTTGACACACCTAGCCGCGTCAGCCTCAGCGAAGACGGCAGCGGTAACGTTGTGCTCAACCTGGGTGAAGACCTGGATCGCGCCTGGTCGAGTGTCGGCCGCGCGCTGGAGCACGGTGAATGGCGCGTTGAAGACATCAACCGCAGTCTGGGCCTGTACTACATCAACTTGGCCGAAAAAGCCGAGAAGAAAGACGACGAGCCAGGTTTCTTCGGCAAGCTGTTCGGCAGCAAGCCGACCAAGGAAGAGGTCGAGACTCGCGCCGAGCGTTATCAGGTTCGTTTGAGCAAGGTAGGCGAAAGCGTGCAAGTCACCGTCGAGAAGAACATCAACACCGTGGCGCCGGCAGAAGTGGCGCGCAAAGTGTTGGGCGTGATTCAGGACAACCTGGGCTGATCCGATGCGTTTTGCCGTTCTCGGCAGCGGTAGCCAAGGGAACGGCACGCTTGTAGCCCACGACGACACGTACGTCCTGGTGGATTGTGGTTTCTCCCTGCGGGAAACCGAGCGGCGCCTGCTGCGCCTGGGGGTTCACCCCGCGCAGCTGAGCGCGATTCTGGTGACCCACGAACATGCCGACCACGTGCATGGCGTGGGTTTGCTGTCTCGGCGCTACAATCTTCCGGTGTACCTGAGTCGCGGTACCTTGCGCGGGATGCGCAAACCGATCGAACCCGCAGGTTTGCTGGCCGGTGGTGAGCAATTGCAGATCGGTGCCTTGAGCATCGATGTGATTGAAGTGGCCCACGATGCCCAGGAACCGACGCAATACGTATTCAGTGACGGTGAACGGCGCTTCGGCCTGCTCACCGACCTGGGTTCCTACTGCGCCAAGGTGCTGGACGGTTATCGCGACCTCGACGCATTGATGATCGAGTCAAACCACTGCCGTGACCTGCTTGCACGGGGTCACTACCCGGCCTTTCTCAAGCAGCGGGTCGGCGGGCAGTTTGGACATTTGAACAACCACCAGGCGGCGTACCTGGTGTATGAGTTGGGCTGGCAAGACCTGCAACACCTGGTCCTGGCCCACCTGAGCAGCAAGAACAACCTGCCGCAGCTGGCCCGGCAATGTTTTGTCGATACCCTTGGGTGCGACCTGGACTGGCTGCAACTGGCCGATCAAGATTCAGGGCTCGACTGGCGACACATCGCCTAGCCCACCTACTTAGCAAGCGGAGCCCATCATGGAAAAACGTGAAGAACTCTACCGCGGCAAAGCCAAATCGGTTTACAAGACCGACGACGCCAACCGCTTGATCCTGCTGTTTCGTAACGACACCTCGGCGTTCGACGGCAAGCGCATCGAACAGCTCGACCGCAAAGGCATGGTGAACAACAAGTTCAACGCCTTCATCATGCAGAAACTCGAAGCGGCCGGCATTCCGACCCAATTCGACAAACTGCTGGGCGACAACGAATGCCTGGTGAAAAAACTCGACATGATCCCGGTCGAGTGCGTCGTGCGTAACTACGCGGCCGGTAGCCTGGTGAAGCGTTTGGGCGTGGAAGAGGGCCTCAAGCTCAATCCTTACACCTTCGAACTGTTCCTGAAAGACGACGCCAAGGGCGACCCGTTCATCAACGAATCCCACGTCGTGGCATTCGGTTGGGGCACCGCTGAACAACTGGCGCGCATGAAAGAACTGTCGCTGAAGGTCAACGACGTCCTGAGCAAACTGTTCGACGATGCCGGCCTGCTGCTGGTGGACTTCAAACTGGAATTCGGTGTGTTCCACGACGGCTCCATCGTCCTGGGCGATGAATTCAGCCCGGACGGCTGCCGCCTGTGGGACAAAGACACTCGCAAGAAGATGGACAAAGACCGCTTCCGCCAGGGCCTCGGTGACGTCATCGAAGCTTACGAAGAAGTCGCCAACCGTCTCGGCGTACCGCTGTAATCGACGCAAGCATCTGATAGCACGGAAAAAATCGCTTTGGCGCTTTGCTTCCAGGAAACAGGCTGTTATGATGCGCGCCGTTGGAGAGATGCCAGAGTGGCCGAATGGGACGGATTCGAAATCCGTTGTACCTTCACCGGTACCTAGGGTTCGAATCCCTATCTCTCCGCCATTACATAGATAAAGCCCCGCAGTTGAATAAACTACGGGGCTTTTTCGTTTCTGATCTCAGGCAATCTTTACCGGTTTTATCAGGCTTTCTGCCGGAATCCCAAACATCTGATGCAGCTTCCAAATCATCGGCAGCGTAAGCGCCCGCTTTCCATTCAGTACCTCATAAACCCGATTTTGTCGGCCAATAGCAGGGACCAGATCAGCCGCTGATAGCCCCGACTGCTCCATTCTGAAACGAATGGCATCCACCGGGTTGGGTAAGTCCACCGGGAAGTGCTTCGCTTCGTACACTTCAATGAGTGTAATCATCACATCCAGATAGTCGCCTTCAGGCGTCCCGGGTTCCGGCTCGTTGTCGAACAATGGCGATACAGCCTTCAGCGCGTCCCGGTAGTCTTGCTCGGTGTGTATAGGGCGAATATTCATGGCTTACTCCATTTCAACGGTATCGGCATCAATGACGTCGTACTGCTTATGCGTACCGACGAATTTGATATAGAGGGCGCCGTAGCGATAAGCCACGGCGACCACGAGCCGATAGTCGTTACCTCTGATGTTGAACACGACCCTGCGGCTTTTGAGAACGCTGGCGTGACGAAACTGAGCCTTGATATCAGCTGGAGTTTTCCAGTCTGCTTTTTTGACCTCATCAATCCAGGCGAGGAATGATTGCTCTGCATCCGGGTGTCTTTGCCAAAAGGTCTTTAGGTGGCTGACAGCTACGATTCTCATTAAAGATCCTAGTCCCGTGGTGGGACTTTTTCAAGTGCGGTTCATCCGATGGGTGATGTTCAGATAAGCCGTAAGTCTCATAAAACGCGAAGTGGTAGGCGAGGCATTTGGTTTCTGGGTGTTTTCCTCCCAGCCTCAAAAGCGTTTTATCCGGTGGTACTCACATAAACTTTCACTCACGACTGAATAACTCCCCCCACTGCGGTGTTCACCACACAGACCACCCAGGAAACGCCCATGAACATCCCCGCCGACCGCTACGACCGCTTGACCCGCACCTTCCACTGGCTGACCGCCGCGTTGGTGATCTTCATGTTCGCCAGCGCCCATATCTGGGAAAACCTGGAAAAAGGCACTCCTTTGCGCAAGGGCCTGCAATCCGTCCATATCTCCCTGGGCATCGCCATGGCAGTGCTGATCGCTGCACGTATCCTCTGGCGGCTGTTCGGTGGTAATCATCCAAAGGCCGACAATCACCCAGCGCTTAACGTGGCCGCCAAGATCGCCCACGGCTGTCTATACCTGTTACTACTGACGCAGGTGATTCTGGGCTTCCTGTTCCGCTGGGCCCAGGGCGAGCCCTTCAACTTTTTCGGACTGTTCCCGGTGCCAGCGCCTTTTGTGATTGATCACGAATTGCGCGGCACCCTGGGTGGCCTGCACAACAACGTCGCGTGGGCGATCATCGTGCTCGCGGGGCTGCATGCCTGCGCCGCGCTGTGGCATCACTACATCCAGCGCGACAGCACGCTGCGCCGCATGCTGCCCGGCCCTCGGGGCGATCTTCAACACTGAGTTTGCTGCTGTACTTTCCCTATCGTTACGGAGCATGAATGCCATGAAGAATCGTCCCGAACACGCCGTTGGTTACCGCACCGCTTTGTTCTTCGGCGCCTGCATGGCCGCCGCGCTATTGGCCGGCCAGGCCCATGCCTCCGGTGACGAATCGGCGCCGCCCAAGCCCAACTGCCCCAAAGGCCAGGTCTGGGATACCAAGACCGGTAAATGCGTGCTGCAAACCAGCAAGGCCACGTCGGACGCCGACCGCACCGACTACGCCTATCGCCTGGCCAAGGACGGGCGTTACGAAGAAGCCCTGTCATTGCTCGACACCCTGCAAAACCCGAACACCGCCAAGGCCCTGAACTACCGCGGCTACGCCACCCGCAAACTGGGGCGCACCGATGAAGGCATCAGCTACTACCTGAAGTCCGTGGCACTGGACCCCAACTACGCACAAGTCCGTGAGTACCTGGGGGAGGCCTACGTCATCAAGGGCCGTGTGGACCTGGCCCAGGAGCAACTGGTGAAGATCAAGGCGTTGTGCAGCACCACCTGCGAAGAATACGAAGACCTGGCCGAAGCCATCGCCGCCGCGCCTCAGGCTTGAAGCTGTGAGCGAACAGCCGGGAGATCACCATCACCACAGACGCTGAGTTGCGCCGTGAGTTGAGCCAGCTATTGCCACGTTTATGGCGATACGGGTTGGTGCTGTCGCGACAAAAGCATGTGGCTGATGACCTGGTGCAAGCAACCTGCGTGCGGGCGTTGGAGCGTGCAGGCCAGTTCGTGACTGGCACGCGGCTGGACCGCTGGTTGCTGACGATCATGCATTCGATCTGGCTTAACGAATTGCGTGCCCAGCGAGTACGGCAAGGGCGGGGGTTTGTCGACGCCGAGCAGGCGTTGTCGTTCGACGGTGAAGCCCTGGCTCAGGACCAGGTCCTGGCCGCGCAGGTGATCAAGCGCGTCAATGCATTACCCGAAGCGCAGCGGGAGACTGTTTTTCTGGCCTACGTCGAAGGCCTCTCATACAAGGAAATTGCCGAAGTCCTGCATATTCCCGTAGGAACGGTGATGAGCCGGTTGGCCGCTGCGCGCATGAAGCTGGCTGAAACTGCGCACTCAAGCGGCTTGTTGGATAAATCGAGCGGAGAACGACGATGACTCAAAATACACCACCGTCGGATGAACTGTTGGTGGCTTACCTGGACGGTGAGTTAGACCCTCAGCAGCGTCAGGTTATCGATAACCTGCTGGGGATCGATCCTGCCGTGACGGCCCGCTTGGAGCTGCTCAAGCGCGGCCACTTGCCGTTCAAATCAGCCTTCGATTCGGTTCTCGATCAAGCCCCTACAGAGCGTTTGCAGGTGATGCTCGATGCCTTGCCGCCGGCACAAACACCCACCCTGAGTCGACGCAAATTTCTCGCGGTAGCAGCAAGCTTTGCGGTGGCCGGCGTGGTCGCTGATCGACTGTTCATGACCTGGCCCCGACCAGAGCCCGGTTCGGGCTGGCGTGCCTCGGTCGCTGAATACATGGCGCTCTACACGCCCCAGACCCTGGAAAACCTCAGCACTGACGCCGACTCCCATATCGCCCAACTCAGTTCGGTCGGGAGCCAACTCGGCCTGCCGTTGAGCCCGGATGCAGTGCACCTGCCCGGCGCCGAATTTCGCCGCGCACAAATCCTTGATTATGACGGCGTACTGATCGGCCAACTGACTTATCTCGACGCGCGGCACGGCCCGTTGGCGCTGTGCATTACGGCGGCGAAAAAAGGTGCGGTGGCCATGGCCACCGAACAGCGCCGGGGCATGAACGTGGTGTTTTGGTCCAGCCCGTCTCACGCCTTCATGTTGATTGGCAGAAATCCGTTTGAAGATTTGCAGATCATGGCGCGCAGTGCCGAGAAGGCTTTGTCGGCATAGCTTCAATGAGACGATGAGGGCGTCTGCAACGCTCGCCACCGAGCTGGCGTTGTCCCTTCCCAGGAACGAAACGCACGATAAAACGAGTTGGTATCTTCATAGCCCACCAGGCACGCGATTTCGTCTATCTCAATCGACGGCTCGGTGAGCAGGTGCCGTACCACCTCCTGGCGCGTCTCCAGCATCAGCTGCCTGAAACTGGTGCCGGCCTCGGTAATGCGCCGTTGCAACGTGCGTTCGCTCATGCCCAGCTCCCGCGCTACCTCGACCATCTCGGGGCGGCCACTGGCCAGAAAGCGCTTGAGGGTGACCTTGACCTGATGGCTGATGCTGGCCGGTGTCGCTGCTTCGGCCAGTGCCGCCACCAGGCCGGGGTTCAGCATTTCCAGCATTTCGGGGTTGTACCCCGGAAAAGGCCGGTCCAGATCCGCGGCATCCAGCACCAGTGCATTACGCTCGGCACCAAACCGCACCGGGCAACCAAAAAACTCGGCCAATACGTTGCTGCCGTCCCCTGCGCGTGCCAGTTCGACCTTCAGAGGAACAATCGGCGTACGGGAACCCCGACGACCCAACTCGACAAACGTGGCAAACGCCGCATCCACCAGCAACGCAGGCGGCGCCTCTGGTGTGTGCAACCAGTCGATGGTCACCGTGCAGGTACGCCCATCCTCGGCAACCAGCAGGCGCTCAGGCGTGCACAGTTGTTTGAAACGGGCGAGGCGGTGCAGGCCATCGCGGTAATCCCGGGCGATAAACGCGGCAAAGCTGGAGGGCGGGAGTGCGGCGATATCCAGCCCCGTCACCAGCAAGATTCCGACCGCCGGATCAGGGTTAAGCGTGCGCACTGCCTCCCAAAGGCGAAAGAACTCCAGCGTCGTCACCTGCCGCCGGTCTCGGCGCTCGCGCAGATGCAGGGTCATGGGCAAGCGTGCCTGACGCAACACCGCCGAAGGCTCCAGGCCGAGGCTTTTCAGCGCCTGCCAAAACACGTCGGGTATGTTGAAACGGGGTTGGGTCGCGTCAGGCATTGAGCACCTTTTTCCAAACTGTGAGATTAATCCGAGGCCGACACGCTGAGGTCATGCCACTTCTTATCCGACTCGGCCAAATCTGCGGCTGCACGGGCGGCGTACTGCACGGCATCGCTGCCGATCAGCAAGCGTAGTGGGGCGTCTTTATTCAGCGCCAGCTCCAGCACGATTTCGGCAACCCGGTCCGGACCGGTGGGCAGGATGCCCGGGGAGTTGAGCAACTCAACCAGGGCGCCGACCGTTTGCTGGTAGGGCTCACTGATGGCGGGAATGGTCATGGAGCTGCCCGACCAATCCGTGCGCATGCCGCCCGGCTCCAGCACGGTGACCTGGATGCCCAGCGGGGTGACTTCCTGTGCCAGCACCGTGGAAAAACCACCGACGGCCCATTTTGCGCTTTGGTACGCGGCCAGGCCTGCCATGCCGATACGTCCACCCAGCGACGACACCTGAAAGATATGCCCATTGCCTTGGGCCCGCAGCACCGGCACCACCGCCTTGCTCACGTGCACCACACCGTAGAAGTTGGTGTCGATCTGCGCCGAAAAATCCTTCAGGGTCACGTCCTCCACCGAAGCCAGATCACCGTAGCCGGCGTTATTGACCACCACATCCAGGCGGCCAAAATGTTTCACCGCAGCGTCTACCGCTTCCAGCACCTGCTGGTTGTGGGTGACATCCAGCGCGACGGGATAAACCGCATCACCGTATTCGGCCACCAGGTCATCCAGTTGCTTGGGATTGCGCGCGGTGGCAACCACACGATCACCGGCGCGCAGCGCGGCGACGGTAATCGAGCGGCCGAGGCCGCGGGAACTGCCGGTGATAAACCATATTCTGGACATTCGGACACCTCTTCGTTTGAGACTGTGGGAGCAACCTGTGAACGAATGATGGTGGACGGGCGCTTCTCATACACTAGCAAGAGGGCGCCAAGTGACTTGCGAATCACGCCATTTATTCGGCAGCCAATCGCGCCGACAGACTCTCAATAAACACCGTCTCCGCCCGGCTCATCTTCTGCTCACGATTCCACAGCAGGTGGATATCCACGTCGGTAATCCCTTCGTCCGGCGGCAAGCGCCAGAGCAGCCCATTCTTCACATCCTCGGCCACCACATGAATCGGCAGGCAACCCAGGCCGAACCCGGCAATCACCAAGCGCCGAACTTCCTCCAGGCTGGAGGACGACGCCACGATGCGTCCGCTGAAGCCTTGCTGATCGCGAAAGATCGTCAACGGCGAGAGCATCCCGCCGATCTGGTCGCTGGTGAAACTCACGAAGTTCTCCGACTGCAAATCTCCCTCCGCCAGCCCGGTGCGTCCGAACAACGGGTGATGCCGCCCGCAAAAAAACGCATAACGCTGACGAAGGAACAGATGCTGCTCCAGCCGTGGCTGCGGCCGTCGATTAAGGCTTAGGCCCAACGTCGCGGTTTTCTCCAGCAGGGCAGCAACGATGTCAGAGCTGCGCATCACCTCAACGTCCAGGTCGACCCTGGGATGCTGGCGATGGAAGTCCGCCAGAAACTCATCAAAGGTGTCCGAGTTGATCCGGCTGATCATCAGCAATCGCACTTTGCCGAGCACCTCGTCGCCAGGCTTTTGCAGGGCGTTGCTCATCTGTGAGACCTGGCCATACATCTCGCCGGCGATCGCGAAGATTTGCTCGCCAGCTTCGGTCAGCACGAAACGTGGCCCGCGACGAGCGATCAGTTGGCAGTCGAGCTGCTCTTCCAGACGCTTGAGCGCCTGGCTGATGGCCGGTTGGGTCAAGTGCAGGCGCGCGGCGGCGCGGCTGATGCTCAATTCCTGGCCGATCACCCGAAAGGTGCGCAGCAGGTTCCAGTCCAGGCGGTCATTGAGCTGCGGGTGAATATCGCGGCGGTTTTCTGACATGGCGACAGCTCGATAATAAGCAGGATTTATAATCGGAATAATAAATAGAAAATTGACTAATCATAGCGCCGAGACGAAAAATCCCCCTCAACCAGCGCCATCAGAGCGCGAGCGCCAGACCTTTCTCCTGCCAAAAAAATAACCAAAGGAGCCAGCCCCATGAAGCCATCCGCTTCGCCGCAGCCTCGCCGTGCCGCGGCCGCCGCTTTCATCGGCACCATGATCGAGTGGTACGACTTTTACATCTACGCCACCGCCGCCGCGCTGGTGTTCGGTCAACTATTTTTTCCTTCCGACGACAAACTGTTCAGCACCATGGCCGCGTTCGGCACGTTTGCCGTGGGCTTCTTCGCCCGGCCGTTGGGCGGCATTGTGTTCGGGCATATCGGCGACCGTATCGGCCGCAAGAAATCCCTGGTGATCACCTTGGTGATGATGGGCGTGGTCACCGTATGCATCGGCCTGTTGCCGACCTATGCGCAGATCGGCGTCGCGGCGCCGGTGTTGCTGGTGCTGCTGCGCATCGTGCAGGGCATCGCCGTTGGCGGCGAGTGGGGCGGGGCGGTGCTGATGGCCGGTGAACATGCACCCAAAGGCCGTCGCAACTTCTTTGCCTCCTTTGCCCAGTTGGGCAGCCCGGCGGGGTTGATCCTGTCGTTGCTGGCCTTCAGTGCGGTAACCCGTTTGCCGGAAGCCGACCTGCTCAGTTGGGGCTGGCGCGTGCCGTTTCTGGCCAGTGCCTTGTTGTTGATCGTCGGCCTGGCGATCCGCCTGGGCGTCAACGAATCCCCCGAGTTCCTCGAAGACAAAGCCAAGGCCGAAAAAGCCCGGGCCATCACCCAGGATCAGGCGCCGGTGATCGAAGTGCTGAAGACGGCCTGGCGCCCGCTGCTGCTGTGCATCGGCGCCAACACCTTGGGGATTGCCGGGGTGTATTTCACCAACACCTTCATGATTGCCTACACCACCCAGCAACTTAACCTGCCGCGCTCGTTGATTCTGGAGTGCCTGTTTGTCGTGGCCATCATCCAGTTCTGCGTCCAGCCGCTAGCGGCCTGGGTGGCGGAGAAGGTCGGTGCCACACGCTTTCTGTGTGCAATGACGGTGCTCGCGATGGCCTCGCCTTATCCGATGTTTGTGCTCGTCAGCAGCGGCCAGGCGCCGTTGATCATCCTTGGCATCGCCTTGGCCGTGGTGTGCATGGCCTCGTTTTATGCCGTGATCGCCGGCTTCGTCAGCGGCCTGTTCGAAACCCGCGTGCGCTACACCGCCATCTCCCTGGCCTACCAAGTGTGTGGCGCGCTGGCCGGTGGCCTAACGCCGTTGATCGGCACCTGGCTGGCCCATGAATACCAAGGCCAGTGGTGGCCGATGGCAGTGTTCTACAGCGCGATCGCGGCGGTTTCGCTGGTGTGCGTACTCGCGTTGTCCCGCCGTCACGCCACCGCCCACCGCCTTGAAATGGCTTGAAGCGTTTGATTGGAGAGTGTCTATGTTGAAGATTAATGGCGAGCGTCTGTGGGCCAGCCTGATGGCCATGGCCGAGATCGGCGCCACGGCCCGTGGTGGCAGCTGCCGCCTGGCGTTGAGCGCCGAAGACCAGGCGGGTCGCGCGCTGTTCAGCCGCTGGTGTGAAGATGCCGGGCTGACCTTGAGCGTCGATGCCATTGGCAACCTGTTCGCCCGCCGCGCCGGTACGGACAATGAAGCGGCCCCAGTGATGATGGGCAGCCACCTTGACACCCAGCCGGAAGGCGGGCGCTTTGATGGTGTCTATGGTGTGCTGGCCGGATTGGAGGTGATCCGCAGCCTCGACGACCACGGCATCAAGACCCGCAAACCACTGGAAATCGCGGTGTGGACCAACGAGGAGGGCGCCCGTTTTACTCCGGCGATGCTCGGCTCGGCGGTGTTCACCGGCACCTTGGCGTTGGACAAGGCGCTGGCCACTCAGGATGTCGACGGTATCAGCGTCGCGGATGCGTTGCGCAACACCGGCTACAACGGCGAGCGCCCTCTGGGTGGTGCGGTGGATGCGTATTTTGAAGCGCACATCGAGCAAGGTCCTATCCTGGAAGACAACGCCAAGAGCATCGGTGTGGTCACTGGTGGCCAGGCGATTCGCTGGCTGGACGTGCGTGTAGAAGGCATGGCTGCCCATGCCGGCACCACACCGATGCCGCTGCGCAAGGACGCCTTGTACGGCGCCGCGCAGATGATTCAAGCGCTGGAAAACCTGTCGGCTGATTTTGCGCCTGAAGGCCTGACCACCGTGGGCGAATTGAGCATCGCCAAGTCGTCGCGCAACACCATTCCTGGCTTGCTGAATTTTACCGTCGACCTGCGCCATCACCGCGACACCGACATCGAAGCCATGGAGCAACAGGTGCGCACCCGCTTGCAGGAT
Organism: Pseudomonas sp. TH34; assembly: GCF_016650865.1. Lineage (NCBI taxonomy): Bacteria > Pseudomonadati > Pseudomonadota > Gammaproteobacteria > Pseudomonadales > Pseudomonadaceae > Pseudomonas > Pseudomonas sp. TH34. Next base: position 570,811 of record NZ_JAEKFB010000033.1, on the reverse strand, counting down.
ATCGCTGCCCAACGTGGTCTGAGCGTCACCGTCAGCCCGCACTGGATCAGCCCGGCGACACCGTTTGACGCCGAGTGTGTCGCCTGTGTGCAGTCTGCTGTGGATGCGTTGGGTTATGCCCAGCAATCGATAGTCAGCGGTGCTGGCCACGACGCCATCCACCTGGCGCGGTTCTGCCCGACGGCGATGGTCTTTATCCCGTGTGTGGGCGGCTTGAGTCATAACGAAGCGGAAGACGTGCTGCCCGAGGACGTTCGCCAAGGCACCGATGTATTGCTCAATGCCGTGTTGAAACGTGCCGGCCAGGTTCAGTAAGGAGAAATCCCATGCGTACTTTTTTCCACCCCGAACAACTCCTGCACCATCCTCGCAGCTACTACTCCCGAGGCCAGATGCGTACCCCGCAGGAAGTACCGGAGCGCGCCCGCAATCTGCTGCTGGCTGCCCAAACCCTGGGCTTCGAGATCCAGCAACCGCACGACCATGGCCTCGATCCACTGTTGGCTGTACACGGCGCCGCCTACCTGACCTTCCTCCAGGAAGCCCACCAGCGCTGGAAAGAAATCCCTGAAGACTGGGGCGACGAAGTCATGTCCAACATCTTCGTGCGCGAGCCCAACGCCCTGCGCGGCATCCTCGCCCAGGCGGCGCGCTATCTTGCCGATGGCAGTTGCCCGATTGGCGAACTGACCTGGCGTTCAGCCTATTGGTCCGCCCAAAGCGCCGTCGCTGCCGCTAAAGACATCCTCGATGGCGCGCCGGCAGCCTATGCGTTGTGCCGCCCGCCAGGTCATCACGCCCGCTTCGATGCTGCCGGCGGGTTCTGCTACATCAACAATGCGGCGGTGGCGGCGCAGGTGTTGCGCGATGGCTTCGAGCGCGTCGCCGTACTCGATACCGACATGCATCACGGGCAAGGCATCCAGGAGATTTTCTACGACCGTGATGACGTGCTGTACGTGTCGATTCATGGCGACCCGACCAACTTCTATCCGGGGGTTGCAGGCTTTGCTGAAGAGCGCGGCGCAGCTAAGGGCGAAGGCTTCAACCTCAACCTGCCGATGGCGCATGGTGCCAGTGAAGCGGTGTTCTTTGAAAAGCTGGAGCTGGCCTTAAAGGCGGTGAAGGACTTCTCGGCGGACGTGCTGGTGTTGTCGCTGGGGTTCGATATTTACGAGCTGGACCCACAGAGCAAAGTGGCAGTGACGCGGGAAGGGTTTGCGCGGTTGGGTGAGTGTATTCGTGGGTTGGGGCTGCCGTGCGTAATCGTGCAAGAAGGCGGCTATCACCTGGAAACGCTGGACAGTAATGCGCAGGCGTTTTTTGAAAGTGCGCAGGCGTGGTCTATCTGACCTGCTGAATAAAGAGTCTCGGACTGCCTTGGAAATACCTCCGAGGCGTGTCTGTTCCGTAGGGCTTTCAGGTAGGTAATTTATATCCGCTAACTTCTGGTCAATACCCCTCAAGTCCTATCCTGGCTGGCCGAAACTCTGTCATACGATGTCGTATGACAATAATGAGAACAATCGCCATGTCGCTCCGCAGCCTGTCCATCGCCCGCCGTGCGGGTCTCGGTTTTGCCTTGATTGCCTTGCTCGTGGCGCTGCTCGGGTTCTTTGCGCTCTCGAACATGGCGAGCATCCGTGAAAGTGCCGTGCAGGTTGAAAGTGGCCTGGTGCCGAAGATGCGCCTGGTCTCGGACATTCGCGAAATCATGCTGCGCATCCGCACCATTTCCCTGCGCATGGCCCTTGATCCCAATCCCGCGAGCCTCTCGCAATACCGTAGCCAGATGGACACCCGCAGCCAGGATCTGACGAAGAAACTGGCCGACCTGAATGCGGTGATTGATACCCCCGAGGTACGCAATCTTTATGATCAGTTCCAGGTCTCCCTGCGTCAGTATCAGCAAGGTCTCACTCAGTCATTCATCCTCGCCGACAAGCAGCAGACCACTGAGCTGAACAAGTTGCTGCTGGTGGACATGAAAACCGTGGTCGACGGTTCCGGTAATCAGCTCAATGCCCTGGCCGACTACTACAACGCCCAGATAAACCTGCAGGGCCAGACGGCGCAGGCGCAGTACAGCCGCTCACGCACGATGGTCTTCGGCTTCGTGCTGCTGGCGGCGTTGAGCACGGTGGCCTTGGCGTGGTTGCTGACGCGTAGCATTGTGGGGCCCCTGAGCCACGCGGTGCGTGCCGCGGAAAACGTCGCTCGGGGCGACCTGACCCAGACCGTTGAAGTCACCGGCGACGACGAAGTGACGCGCCTGCTCGTGGCACTGCAGAGTATGCAAGGCAACCTGCGCGGTACCTTGCAGTTGATTCGCCAGTCGGCTGGGCAGATGGCGGCCTCGGCCACCGACCTCAACGGCATCACCGACCAGAGCAGCCGCAGCCTGCAAAAGCAGACCGCTGAAATCGAGCAAGCCGCCACCGCGGTCAACGAGATGACTTCGGCCGCCGATGAGGTGGCACGCAATGCCGTTTCCACCTCCGAATCCACCCGGCTCTCCAATGAAACGGCCCGCGACGGCCAGCAGCGCGTCGGCGAAACCGTCAGCGCGATTCAGGCGCTGAGCACCAACATCGGTGAAACCTCGAACCTGGTGCAAAACCTCGCCGATCAATCGCGGGACATCGGCAAGGTGCTTGATGTGATTCGCTCCATCGCCGAGCAAACCAACCTGCTGGCCCTGAACGCCGCCATCGAGGCTGCGCGTGCCGGTGAGTCCGGGCGTGGCTTTGCAGTGGTGGCCGACGAAGTGCGTGCGCTGGCCCATCGCACCCAGCAATCGACCCTGGAAATCGACCAGATGGTGACCGCGATGCGCAGTGGCTCCAGCGAGGCACTGACCTCAATGCAATCGAGCACCCAGCGTGCCAGCGAAACCTTGATCCTGGCCGAAGGCGCCGGTGGCGCATTGAGCCAGATCACCGACTCCATCGATCAGATTCACCAGCGCAACCTGGTCATCGCCAGCGCCGCCGAGGAGCAGGCCCAGGTGGCGAAGGAAGTGGACCGCAATATCGTCAATATTCGTGACCTGTCTGCGCAGTCGTCCTCAGGCGCGGGACAGATCAATGGGTCGAGCCATGAGCTGGCGCGGTTAGCGGTGTCGCTCAATGAGGCGGTGGCGCGGTTTCAGCTGTAACGGGGTCTACCCGTGCCACGGACGGCACCAATTCCAGGATACGGTCACGGCCACCTTCGGCCACCAGGTACGTTCCCTTCGTCGTACGCACAATCGACTGTGGCGCCTTCAGGAAAGACAGAATCGTCTGCTGGCGTCCTTGCTTGTTGATCAACAACAAACGCGCTCGGTGTGTGGAATCTTCGTTGATCCATAACCCGCGTTCATCGCACATCAGGAAGGTGGGTTTGTTCAGTTGGCTCAGTACCACCGGGTCGCTACCGTCGTTGGTCAGCTCTCGGACCACGCCCTTCTTCTTTTCCGTATAGAGCATGCGCCCATCCGTGCAGCGAACAATCGACTCGCCTTCGCTGAGTTGGTCACGCACGACGCTCAGTGTCTTGTCGCTCCAGCGATAGCGCAGGATACGGGCAGCTACCTTGCGGTCTTCGATGGCGTAGAGGTACTCACCGTCGTCCCACAGCCCTTGCACGCTGTCTCCTCTGAACAGCTCAGTGACGACGCCGTCCTTGAGGAAACTGACCGGCGCGCCATCCACTTCCTGGCTGAACACCCAGCCGCCCTGAGTGGCGACCATGCCATCGGGCTTGGATAGTTTTCCTACAACCAGCTCGCGTTTTCCGTCGGGCAAGATGCGTACGATACTGCCAAGCCCATCGCTCAATTCCTGGCTCACCATCAGCGAACCGTCGGGCATCGGCATCAGTGATGCGGCCTTTGCTACGTCGCGGTGGACGACATGAACACTCCAGTCTTCGGCTGCGCTGACCGGGTAGAAGCTTTGCCAGGCGAAGAAGCCCAAAGCTGCAAGGCAGAGCAAACCCAGGAGCCACAAACCCGGTCGAAGCGCGCGATAGAGAGGCGCAGGGCTGGAAGTCCTTTTTATTGTTTCATCCATTGATTGCGTTACCGGTAGCTATTCGTGAATAGAACGATTGGAGCTGAAGTTAACCGTTGTCCTCGTTCTGCAAGAGGGCTGCGTAATCTTGCCCTCCGTAGAACACCCCTAGAATCGATACCGTTTCAGTGTCGGCATCTACTGTAAAAGCGATGATGGTGGTGTGCCGATAGTGAGTGGTACGTAGAGTGGGTAACACGTCTTCACGGCTGATGCCGCGCAGAGGAAACAGAGACAGGTTTTCGCAGTAAGTGATGATGGCATCTACATAGCGCGCAGCGATGACGGGTGAGCCGGCCTGGGTGATGTAGTCTTCAAGTTCTTCGAGTTGCGTTACTGCCTTGGGTGAAAAAGCTACCGTGTAGGTCACGACTTACGGTTGCCTTTCTGTTGGCGTTTGGCTGCCATGTATTCGCGGACCTGGGCGGCAGACAGCGCGCTGTCTGGATCGGCCTCGAGGGCGACGGCTGCTGGAATCACTTGATCCTGAAGCCAGTTTTCCATTGCTCGGTCACGTGCCAGCAAGATTCGCAGCCCGTCGCGTATGACTTCACTTTCACTGGCATATTCGCCAGTGCTCACTTTGGCTTTGACGAGTGCGGCCATCTCAATCGGCAAGGTGATGCTCATTTGCTGGGTTGAGCGCATGGTAGCGTCCGCTTTTGCTGGGTAGGATTTAATCCTACTCAACGCTGGGCGTGTTGCAAGCGGTAACTGACCAGTGTGAGTCGCTAGAGTCTCCTGAAGTGACCAGCGTGCTGTCTGTTTCGTGCAGATACTGATGGGGTAATCCATCGTCAAAGACTTTTCCATAGTGGGCCTAAAAGTGAGAGCTGGATTTGAGGCTGTCAGTATTGACGCTTTTCAGAAGTCTCGTTTCCAACCCACGCAAATTCCCTGCTGATATGTATGACCGCATATTTTCCGTAGGGTTATTGGCTGATCCTGAGTACGTGGCCCGCGCCAATAGCATCCCGCCAGCCCCCATACGATAATGCCCGCCACATCTGCTCAACCAATGGCTGCCCCCGTGATCATCAACTTCGACCTCAACGACCTCCAAGCCTTCCGCGCCGTCGTAGACAAGGGCAGTTTCCGTGCGGCGGCCGAAGCTATCCGTATCTCCCAGCCGGCCCTCAGCCGGCGTATCGAGAAGCTCGAATCCGCCCTCGACGTCAAACTCTTTGAACGCACCACGCGCCGGGTCAGCCTGACCATGGTTGGCCGTGCCTTCCTGCCGCAGGTCGAGCGCATGCTCGATGACCTGGACATAGCCCTGATGGGCATCAGTAACGTGGCTTCAACCCGTATGGGCAATGTCACCATCGCCTGTGTGCCGTCTACGGCGTACTACTTCATGCCCCACGTGATCTCCGAATTCCACAAGCTCTATCCGAAGATTCGTCTGCGGGTATTGGACGCGAGTGCGGGCGAGGTGTGTGCGGCGGTGGAAAGTGGCGAGGCGGATTTCGGCGTGAGTTTCAGCGGCAGCCTGGCGGACGGCGTGGAGTTCGAGTTGTTGTTGCAGGAGCGATATGTGCTGGCCTGTCGCCGGGATCATCCGCTGGCGGACCGTGCCAGTGTGACGTGGGCCGAGGCGTACGAGCACGACTACATCACCGTGGACAAGACCTCAGGCAATCGCTTCTTGCTCGACCAGGCCCTGCGCGGGGTGCGGGTGAAGAAGCAAAGCATCTGCGAAACCCATCACGTGACCACGATGATCGGGCTGGTGGAGGCGGGGTTGGGGGTGGCGATGGTCCCGTCGATTGCAATGCCGGGCGGGAAGCATCCGATTCTGACGAGTGTGCCGCTGGTGGAGCCGGAGGTGGTGCGCAACGTGGGGCTGATCAAGCGCCGCGGGCGTACGTTGACGCCGGCGGCACTGGAACTGGAGCGGTTGACGCGGGAGATGCCGTTCCGGTCAGTGTGAGACCGAATCCAGGCCGGTAGATTGCACCACCGGTTGTGCCTGGGGCGAGGCGAGGAATTGCAGAAGCTTTTTCGCCTGCGCCGGGTGTTCGGCGTTCACCGGAATGCCGGCGGCAAAACGGGTGACGGACTGCACGTCTTCCGGGATTTTTCCGACGTAAGTCACGCCCGGAATCGGCAGCAGTTCGGACACTTGTTGCAAGCCTACTTCGTAATCACCCTTGGCCACCTGTGAGGCCACCGGGATGCGTTCGATCATGGTGCCTTTGGACGGCATGCCGAGCTTCTTGAACAGTTCCTTTTCGACGTAGACGCCGCTGGCGCTGTCCGAATACGCGACGGATTTGGCGTTGGTCAGCACCGTCTTCAGTTCGGCGTCGGTGGCAATCGAAGGCTTGGTTGCGCCTTCCTTGACCACCAGGCCGATGCGCGAATCCGCCAGTTCAACGCGGGACGCTTTGTCGACCTTGCCTTGCTTGATCAGCTCGTCCAGGGCGTAGCCGACCATGATCACCACGTCGGCGTGTTCGCCACGGGCCAGGCGGTTGGGAATCGCTTCCGGCGCCTTGCCCATCGACGGGCCGAGGATGGTGTCGAGGGTATCGCCGCTCTGGGTGGCATATTGCGCACCCAGCACCTTGTAGGCAGCGGTGAAGCCGCCGGAGGTCATGACTTTCAGCTCTTCAGCGTGGGCGACCATCCCCAGGGAACCGATCGCCAGTGCCACCAGTGTTTTCAATAGGGGGTTCATCAGCGTGACTCCTCAGGCAACTTGCAGACGGGCGCTGGCACGGCGATACAGTGCGAACGTCGCGCACAGGGCGCACAGTGCGGCGAACATCAGCCAGTAGGCCGGCGATGCCTTGTCGCCCGTCTCGTGGATAAACCACGTGGAAATCGCCGGGGTAAAACCACCGAAAATGGCGGTCGCCAAGCTGTAGGCCAGGGAGAAGCCCGCCACACGCACTTCCACCGGCATGATTTCGGTCAGGGCCGGGATCATGGCGCCGTTGTACATGCCGTAGAGGAAGGAGAACCACAGCAGGGTTTCCAGCATGTGCGCGAAGCTTGGCGCGTTGACCACGTAGGAAAGTGCCGGGTAGGCGGTCAGCACGGTCAGGGTAGTCATGGCGATCAGCACCGGCTTGCGGCCAAAACGGTCACTGAGGGTGCCGCCGATGGGCAGCCAGATGAAGTTCGACACGGCTACCAGCAAGGTCACCAGCAGGGCGTCGGAGGTGGTCAGGTTAAGCACGGTCTTGCCGAAGGTCGGCGCATACACGGTGATCAGGTAGAAGGCAGTGGTGGTCATCGCCACCATCATCATGCCGCCGATGACGATGGTCCAGTTCTTCACCAGGGTGGCCAGCACTTCGCGCATGGTGGGGCGGTGCTTGCGGTTGGCGAACTCTTCGGTTTCCTGCAGGTTGCGACGCAGGACGAAGATGAACGGGATGATCACGCAGCCGATGGCGAACGGAATGCGCCAGCCCCAATCGGCAACCACGGCCGGTTCCATCCACTGGTTCAGGCCATAACCCAGGGCGGCCGCGACCACGATGGAGATCTGCTGGCTACCCGATTGCCAGCTGGTGTAGAAGCCCTTGCGGCCCGGTGTGGCCATTTCGGCCAGGTACACCGACACACCGCCCAGTTCGGCACCGGCCGAGAAACCTTGCAACAAGCGGCCCATCAACACCAGCAGCGGTGCCCACAATCCAATGGTGTGATAGCCCGGCACCAGCACGATCAGCAGGGTGCCGCTGGCCATGATCGCCAGGGTCACGATCAAGCCTTTGCGACGGCCCACGTCATCGATGTATGCGCCGAGGATGATTGCGCCCAGCGGACGCATCAAAAAGCCCGCGCCGAACACGGCGAAGGTCATCATTAATGACGCAAATTCATTAGCAGCGGGGAAGAAGGCGGCAGCGATATAGGTGGCGTAGAAGCCGAACAGAAAGAAGTCGAACTGTTCGAGAAAGTTGCCGGAGGTGACGCGAAAGACCGCGCCGACTTTGGAGCGGGCAGAGTCAGGCCGAGAAGGGTTTTGCATTTTTTTGTGTCTCCAGCGTTCTTTTTAAAGTGCTTGTTTCGCTTAAGACCGCGGATAGTGGCTGACACATTTGGAAATGATAAGTGAGTTGTTTACATGTATTGATGCGCCGTGGTTATCAATTGCCGGATGCACACAAAACCGCTCACTCATCTATGCTTCCCCAGTGTGTCCAATTCTTACGGACGGGAGGTGGGTATGAGTAACGAGCAGAAGCAGCGCGAAGAGCTGGAGCAGGAGCGGGCGAGGAAGCTTCACGAGGAAGAAAAACCGCAGACCTGGAAGCATCCGGACGATGGCACGGAGCTTTCCGAGCGCGATCAGGAGCGCCCGCTCAGGCCTTGATGCAGGCATTTCATTGTGGCGAGGGAGCTTGCTGTGGCGAGGGTGCTTGCTCCCGTTGGGCTGCGAAGCAGACCGCATATCCAGGGAGTGCTCCGCACTCCAGCGGGAGCAAGCTCCGTCGCCACATTACGATTCACTGAATCGGCGTACACAACTCCACCAGCGTGCCATCCGGGCAACGCACATAAGACACCACCTGACCCCAAGGCTTGGTGCTCGGCTCCGAGAGTTCTGTCGCACCCTCGGCCAGCGCTCTGGCGTGGGCCTTTGGCACATCCTCAGTTACGAATCCCAACTCCATCCCCAGCGGCTGGCGTGAAGCATGCGCCTCCACATGCCCGCCCTTGAAGTTCATCTCGCCCAACTCATGCGCTGCAAAAGAGAGGGTGGTATCACCGGTATCCAACTCGCCATAGGTCCCCGATTCATGCAGGAAACGGCGACTGAAGCCGAAGGCTTTTTCGAAGAATTGCAGGGATGCAGCGACGTCCGGGACGTAGACGATGGTGTAGGCAAATTTCATGGTTCAGCGGTCCTTGCTGGAGAAAGGGCTCATTAGAGTCAGCGTCGTCGATACCGTCAACGGGAAACTATTTGACATATTTGATTTGTGATCACATATTGGAGCCATAAGAACGACAACACAGGTTTTGACTCATGACAGATGGCCCGCTTCTCCTTCCCACCTTGCGCCAGGTGTCCCGCGATACCTTGCAAGACCAGGTCTATCGCCAGATCCGCGAAGCCTTGATGAGTGGTCGTTTCCAGCCCGGCCAGAAACTCACCATCCGCGGCCTCGCCGAAGCCCTCGGCTCCAGCCCCATGCCGGTGCGCGAAGCCCTCCAGCGCCTCAGCGCCGAAAACGCCTTTGAAGTCACCGAAACCTCCCGTCTGCGGGTACGCATGATGACGGTCGAACGCCTGCGGGAAATCCGCGATGCGCGGGTCGCCCTGGAAGGTTTGCTGGCAGAAAAGGCCGTATTGCTCCTGGAAAAAGCCGACCTCGACGAAATCTCCGACCTCTGCCAACAGATGCAACAGGCCGCCGACGAAGTCGACGTTTCCCGCTACCTGTGGAACAACTTCGCCTTTCACCGTCGGATTTATGCCGTGGCCCAAGCCGAATTGACCATGGCCGCCGTGGAAAACTTCTGGCTGCACATGGGCCCGTGTTTTGCCCTGGTCGCTCCCGACAAAGCTCACTTGCAGCGCTCGATGGAGGCGCATACGCGCATCGTCGAAGCCCTGGCCGCCCGCGATGGCGCCGGCGCCCGCGCTGCCGTGACCGATGACATCATGCAGGCCTCCGATTCCCTGGCGCGCCTGCTCGTCAAGAACGACCGTTCGCGGTCGTCTGTTTCAGGAGGTAAACGTGCATGAGTGTCCTACAGCGGCTGCAGCCCTATCCTGGGTTACGTGTGTTGATTTCCGGCGGGGCTGCCGGTATCGGTGAAGTGTTGGCGGCGGCCTATCTGGAGGCGGGCGCCAAGGTGCATGTGTGTGATATCAGCGAACCGGCCCTGGCGGCGTTTCGCGACAAGTACCCACGCACTGTTGCCACCCGTGCCGACGTGAGTGATGCCGCGCAGATCGAGGCGGTGTTCCAGGTGCAGCGCGAGCAATTTGGCGGGCTGGATGTGTTGGTCAACAATGCCGGGATTGCCGGTCCCACCGGCGGCATCGACGCCATCAGCGATGCCGAGTGGCAAGCCACGATCAACATCAACCTGACGGCGCAATACCGCTTTGCCCATCACGCAGTGCCGATGCTCAAGGAATCGTCCCACGGCCATCTGCTGCATATCGCCTCGGTTGCGGGCCGTCTTGGCTACGCCTGGCGCACGCCGTATGCCGCGACCAAATGGGCCATCGTCGGCTTGATGAAATCCCTGGCCTCGGAACTGGGCGAAAGCGACATCCGCGTCAACGCCTTGCTGCCCGGCATCGTCGAAGGCCCGCGCATGGACGGCGTGATCCGCGCCCGTGCCGAGCAGGTCGGCGTACCGGAAGCCGAGATGCGCCAGGAATACCTCAACAAGATCTCCCTCAAGCGCATGGTCACCGCCGAAGACGTCGCGGCCATGGCCTTGTTTCTCTGCTCGCCCGCCGCCCGCAATGTCACCGGCCAAGCGATCAGTGTCGACGGTAACGTCGAGTACCTGTAGGCCGCGTCAGCGTTTAGCCAAGGAAGAACACACAAGCCACACCCGGGATTTTTTTTCATAAGAATAAAAGTCGGAGAATCGTCATGTCCAAAAATCGTCCTGTCATCATTACCTGTGCCGTCACCGGTGCCATCCATACGCCGTCGATGTCGCCGCATTTGCCAATCACCGCGCAGGAAATTGCCGACGCCGCCATCGGTGCCGCCGAAGCGGGCGCCGCGATTGTCCACCTGCATGCCCGTGATCCCATCGATGGCCGTCCCAGCCAGGACCCTGCGTTGTTCGCCGAATTTTTGCCGCAGATCAAAGCCGCCAGCGACGTGGTGATCAACATCACCACTGGCGGCGCGCCGACCATGGGCGTCGAAGAGCGCCTGCAACCGGTGATGCAGTTCAAGCCGGAACTGGCCTCGCTGAACATGGGCTCGATGAACTTCGGCCTGTACGAAATGCTCAACCGCTTCACCGAGTTCAAGCACGACTGGGAGCGTCCGTACCTGGAAGAAAGTGACGACCGGATCTTCCGCAACACCTTCCGCGACATTACCCACATCCTCAATTCCTGTGCCGAAAACCGCACCCGATTTGAAATCGAGTGCTACGACATCGGCCACCTGTACACAGCCGCCCATTTCCTGGAGCGCGGCCTGCTGAAACCACCGTTGTTTATCCAGTCGGTATTCGGTTTGCGCGGCGGCATCGGCGGCCACCCGGAAGACCTGGCCCATATGCGCCGTACCGCCGACCGGCTGTTTGGCGACGACTACGTGTGGTCGATCCTCGGCGCCGGCCGTGGGCAAATTCCGTTGGCCACCATGGGCCTGTCCATGGGCAGCAACGCCCGGGTCGGCCTGGAAGATTCGCTGTGGGATGGCCCGGGCAAACTGGCCGCGTCCAACGCCGACCAGGTACGGCGCATTCGCACGGTGATTGAAGCCCTCGGCCACCGGGTCGCCACGCCGGATGAAGCGCGGGAAATCCTCGGGCTGAAAGGGCGCGACCAGGTCAACTTCTAAGCGATAAACCGGCCGCGTCACGGCGCGGCCATGTCCATCCCGCACAACAACAAAAAAGGGGATAACACCATGCGTATCGAAGTGCTTGTGGACGTGAAGACCACCCTGGGCGAAGGCCCGGTGTGGGACGTCGAGCAACAACGGTTGTACTGGATCGACAGCGCCGACGGCCGGATCCTGCGCTGCACCGAGGATGGCCGCGAACTGCGCGCCTGGGACGTGGGCCAGAAAATCGGCTCCATGGCCCTGCGGCATAGCGGCGAGCAAGCCATTGTCGCCCTGCAAAACGGCGTGCATCTGCTCGACCTGAACAGCGGCGAACAAACGCTGGTCATCGACCCGGAACCGGAACTGCCCAATAACCGCCTCAACGACGGCAAGGTCGACCGCCAAGGGCGGTTCGTCTTCGGCTCCATGGACACCCTGGAAGACAGCGCCAGCGCCAAACTCTACCGCCTCGACGCGGACCTGAGCCTGCACACCCTGGACGAAGGCATCATCGTGTCCAACGGCCCGTGCTGGAGCCCGTCGGGCGACACCTTCTACTTTTGCGACACCTGGTCCGGCGAGATCTGGGCCTATGACTACGACCTCGCCACGGGGGCGGTGAGCAATCGACGCACCTTCGCCATGGTCGACACCAGCAGCGGTGGCGCCGCCGACGGCTGCACCGTGGATGCCGAAGGCTGCCTGTGGCAGGCGCTGGTCTACGCCGGGAAACTGGTGCGCTACACACCTGATGGCCAGGTCGACCGAATCATCCAGATGCCGGTGAAAAAGGTCACCAGCCTGACCTTTGGCGGGCCGAACCTGGACACCCTGTTTGTCACCTCCATGGCCAAGCCACCGTTGCCGCGTTTCCCGGCCGATGGTCAGCAGCGCGGGGCGCTTTTTGCGATCACCGGGCTGGGCGTGCAAGGAATAGCCGAGCGACGGTTCGCCAGCTAGCGCGTTTTTTTCAACAAGGCACTTTCCTTTCGCAACCTTGTGTCAGTGCGCGCCCTCGCGCGCCTGGAGAAACCCATGGCAATCTTGAAAAAAGCCTCGCTACGCAGTATCCATCGGCACTCCTGGGTGTCGCTGCTGGTGTGCTGGATGATCTGGATCCTCAACGCCTACGACCGTGAGATCGTGTTGCGCCTGGGGCCGACCATCTCCAAGCATTTCGATTTGTCGGCCGATCAGTGGGGCACGATGGCCACGGTGATCATGCTCGCCCTGGCCTTGCTGGATATTCCCGGCTCGATGTGGAGTGACCGCTACGGCGGTGGCTGGAAGCGCGCGCGGTTCCAGGTGCCGCTGGTGCTGGGCTACACGGCTATTTCGTTCCTCTCCGGGTTCAAGGCCCTGAGCGGCAACCTCGCGACCTTTATTGCGCTGCGGGTTGGCGTCAACCTCGGCGCAGGCTGGGGCGAGCCGGTGGGCGTGAGCAACACCGCCGAATGGTGGCCGGTGGAGCGTCGTGGTTTTGCCCTTGGCGCGCACCATACGGGTTACCCGATTGGCGCCATGCTCAGTGGCATCGTCGCCAGCTTTGTCATCAGCACCTTTGGTGAAGACAACTGGCGCTACGTGTTCTTCTTCGCGTTTGTGGTGGCGTTGCCGCTGATGATTTTCTGGGCGCGTTACTCCACCGCCGAACGCATCACCGCGCTGTACGTCGACATTGCCGCCAAGGGCATGACCCCGCCGGACAACGCACCCGCCAGCCAAGTGAAGGGCCACGCCTGGCGCACCTTTATCGCCACGTTGCGCAATCGCAATATCGCCCTGACGGCGGGTAACACGATGCTGACCCAAGTGGTGTACATGGGCGTCAACATCGTGTTACCGGCCTACCTGTACAACATCGCCGGGCTGTCCCTGGCCGAGTCGGCGGGGATGAGCGTGGTGTTCACCTTGACCGGGATTCTCGGGCAGCTGGTGTGGCCGTCGCTGTCGGACATCATTGGCCGACGCGTCACCCTGATCATCTGCGGCGTGTGGATGGCTGCCAGTGTCGGTGCGTTCTACTTCGCCAACACCCTGACCCTGATCATCGTCGTGCAACTGTTGTTCGGCCTGGTGGCCAACGCGGTGTGGCCGATCTACTACGCGGTGGCCTGCGACTCGGCCGAGCCGTCGGCGACCTCCACCGCCAACGGCATCATCACCACCGCGATGTTTATCGGCGGCGGCCTGGCGCCGGTGCTGATGGGCAGCCTGATTGCCATGGGCGGCGGCTGGACCACCTTGCACGGCTACACGGTGTGCTTCTTCGTGATGGCCGGCTGTGCCCTGGGCGGGGCGCTGCTGCAATTGTTTTCCCATCGCCCGCCGGCGCTGGTTGCGCAACTCGAACCCTAGAACAACACCGATGCGTCCCCCAGCCGTTGCGCTGGCGGGGCGCCAAGAGGAAGTGCCCGATGAAGACTGCCAACACTGCCCGTGAACCACGGGAGTTGAACAAACTGATGTTCGTCAAGTTGATGCCCTTGCTGATCATCGCCTACGTGCTGAGCTTTCTGGACCGCACCAACATCGCCCTGGCCAAGCATCACCTGGACGTTGACCTGGGGATTTCAGCGGCGGCTTACGGCCTGGGTGCGGGGTTGTTCTTCCTGACCTATGCGCTGTCGGAAATTCCCAGCAACCTGATCATGCACAAGGTCGGCGCGCGGTTCTGGATTGCCCGGATCATGGTGACCTGGGGCCTGATTTCGGCGGCCATGGCGTTCGTCCAGGGCGAGACCTCGTTCTATATCCTGCGCCTGCTGCTGGGCATTGCCGAAGCCGGCCTGTTTCCCGGGGTGATGCTGTACCTCACCTACTGGTTCAACCGCGAGCAACGGGCGCGGGCCACCGGGTATTTTCTGCTCGGGGTGTGTTTTGCCAACATCATCGGCGGCCCGGTGGGCGCGGCGTTGATGCGCATGGACGGCATCCTCGGCTGGCACGGCTGGCAGTGGATGTTCCTGCTCGAAGGCTTGCCGGCAGTAGCATTTGCCTGGGTGGTGTGGCGCAAGTTGCCGGACCGTCCGAGCAAGGCACCGTGGCTCTCGGCCGAAGAGGCGCGCGGGATTGAACAGCGCATCGCGATGGAGACCGAAGAGGGCGCAGGCGAGGGTGGGCATTCCCTGAAGAACTGGCTGACCCCGCAGATCCTGCTGGCGATCTTTGTGTATTTTTGCCATCAGATCACCATCTACACCGTGATCTTTTTCCTGCCGAGCATCATCAGCAAATACGGTGAATTGAGCACCATGAGTGTCGGCTTGCTGACCTCATTGCCGTGGATTGCCGCAGCGGCCGGGGCGGTGTTGCTGCCGCGTTTTGCGACCACGCCCACCCGTGCCCGGCGGCTGTTGATTACCGGATTGCTGACCATGGCGTTGGGGTTGGGGATTGCCTCGGTGTCGGGGCCGGTGTTCAGCCTGCTGGGTTTCTGTGTGTCGGCGGTGATGTTCTTTGTGGTGCAGTCGATCATCTTTCTCTACCCGGCTTCGCGCCTCAAGGGCGTGGCGCTGGCGGGCGGGCTGGGCTTCGTCAACGCCTGCGGATTGCTCGGCGGGTTTGTCGGGCCCTCGGTGATGGGCGCGATCGAAATGAGCACTGGCAACGCCATGAATGGTTTGAAAGTGATTGCCGTGGTGCTGGTGGTGGCCGCGTTGGCCGCCTTGCGTTTGCGTCAGGGACAGGAGCCCGATCACACCAGCAATGAGGTCGGAAACCCGGAAGCCAGCACCAGGTAAGCCACGACGGCCGCCAGGCATAAACCGACAAATACCCGTAACAGTGTCCTGGCGGTGGGATGAGCGATGAATTTGATGGCCCAGAGCAAAATCCCGGCAACCAGGACGCTCAAGGCAGAAATGACCAGCACGATGGTGTTCTCGCAAGCCTTGGAAGCTGCTTTATAGTCCCAAAGGCCCGTGTTGAACAGTGTGCGCATAGACGCAGGGCCCCGGGTGTTTCTAAACTGCGGCTTATCCAGGGCAGTGGGGCGAGCGCCGATGAATCGCAATGAATTACGCAAGGCCGACATCAACTTGATGGTGGTCTTTGAAACCTTGATGCTCGAGCGCAATGTGACCCGGGTGGCGGAGAAGCTGTTTCTCGGCCAACCCACCATCAGTTCGGCCCTCAACCGCCTGCGCACGTTGTTCAATGACCCGTTGTTTATTCGCGTCGGCCACCGCATGGAGCCCACCGCGCGGGCCGAGGAAATCATCAAGCACCTGTCGCCGGCTCTCGATTCCTTGTCGTCGGCCCTGAGCCTGACCCACGATTTTGACCCGTCCATCAGCACCATGACCTTTCGCATCGGCCTGTCCGATGACGTCGAGTTCGGCCTGCTGCCGCCACTGCTGCGGGCCTTGCGCCAGGAAGCGCCGCTGGTGGTGTTCGTGGTGCAGCATGTGGATTACTGGCGCATCCCGGACCTGCTGGCCTCCGGCGATATCACCGTCGGCATCACCCAGACCCGCGGCCTGCCGGCGAATGCCAAGCGCAAGCTGTTGCGGCATATCCGCCCCTGTTTGCTGCGGGCGGACGCCTCGGACAAACCCCTGACCCTCGACGAATACTGCGCACGGCCCCATGTGCTGGTGTCCCACACTGCCAACGTGTCCGGGTTTGCCGATGAGTGGCTGGCGGAAATCGGTCGCAAGCGCCACGTGGTGCTCTCGGTGCCGCAATACAGCGCATTGCCGGCGCTGCTCGCCGGCACCGACATGATCGCCAGCCTGCCGGACTACACCGCCCAGGCCATGGCCGCCGGGGGGAATCTGTTCTGCGAGCCGTTCCCGTTCGAAACCCCGACCCTGGATTTGTCCATGGTCTGGCTCAGCCACGTGGACACCGACCCGGCGGAACGCTGGATGCGTTCGCGGCTGGAGGCGTTCATGAGCGAGCGGGACATGCTGCCGGTGGTCACACCCAAATCTTGAGACAAACCCTTCAGGGAGATCCAGGCATGACCCCATCCCGTTCCTTGCTGCGTGGGCGCGGCAGTCATGACAGCGGCAAGGTTGGCATGGTTGAGTTGTTCTTCGACCTGGTGTTCGTGTTCGCTGTGACCCAGTTGTCCCATTCGCTGCTCGCCCACTTGTCCATCGGCGGCGCGGTGCAGGTGGCGCTGATGATGGTCGCGGTGTGGTGGGTGTGGATCTTCACTTCGTGGGTCACCAACTGGCTGGACCCGGAAAAAATCCCGATCCGCATCGGCCTGTTCGGCTTGATGGTGGCGGGCCTGCTGTTGTCCTCGTCGATTCCCAAGGCGTTTACCGACCGTGGTCTGTTGTTCGCCGGTGCCTATGTGTTCATGCAGGTAGGACGTACGCTGTTTGCCCTGTGGGCGGTGCGCGGCGAGCCCCTGAACATGACCCGCAATTTCCAGCGGATCCTGGCGTGGATGCTGTTTTCCGGGGTGTTCTGGATCACCGGCGCGCTGCTCGAAGGTGAACAGCGTTTGGCCTTCTGGGCCCTGGCGCTGTTGATCGAATTGATTTCCCCGTCGGTGTATTTCTGGGTGCCGGGGCTTGGGCCCTCGACGCTTGCGGACTGGAATGTGGAAGGCAACCACATGGCCGAACGCTGCGGCCTGTTTGTGATCATCGCCTTGGGTGAGTCGTTGCTGGTGACTGGCGCGACCTTCGCTGAATTGCCCTGGAGCCTGGACGGGCTGGCGGCCTTCCTGGTGGCGGTAGTGGGCAGCATCGCCCTGTGGTGGATCTATTTCGACAGCGGCGCCGAGCGTGCCCACCATCGCATCGCCAGTTCTGCCGACCCGGGCCGCCAGGCGCGGATTGCCTACACCTACCTGCATGTATTGATCGTCGCCGGGATTATCGTCAGCGCCGTGGCCGATGAACTGGTGCTGGTGCACCCGGGGCATGCCAGTCAGGCGGGCGTGGTGGCGATCATCGCCGGCCCGTGGTTGTTCCTGCTGGGCAGTGCGCTGTTCAAGTGGGTGATGAGCGACCGTCCGTTGCCACCGTTTTCGCACCTGGGCGGCTTGCTGATGTTGCTGGTGTTGCTGCCGCTGGGATTGCAGCAGGTGTTTTCGGCGTTGGTACTGGGGGCGTTGACGTCGGCGGTGTTGGTGATCGTGGCGATTTGGGAAAACCGCTCGTTGCGCAGCTTGACCGAAGTTTCACATTGAAAGCGGTCTGATTCGGCTCGGCCTCGTGCTATATGTATGGCTCTTTTCCTACAACAACTCGGAGCCTTTCATGCCGCATCTGCATCTGGAATACACCGCCAACCTCACAGACCTGGCCGTTGAGAAAACCTTGTTGCGGCTCAACAACGTACTGATGGCGTCCGGGCAGTTCGGTTCCGAGTTTGATATCAAAAGCCGGGCGCTGAAGGTGGAGACATTCCAGGTTGGCACGTCCATCAGCCCGCGCGCTTTTATCGCGGTGAAGCTGTCGCTGCTCAGCGGGCGTTCACCCCAGGTCAAGAAACAGTTGTCGGAAAGCCTGCTGGCAGCGCTGCAGGACCTGGGCGATTGGCCTGCAGACCTGCAGGTGCAGCTCAGTGTCTTGCTGGTCGATATGGATCGCGAGTCCTACAGCAAAGTCACCATCGGCTGAGGGGCAATACTCTGTGGCGAGGGAGCAAGCTCCCTCGCCACAGGGGGTCATAATAACCCCTGATCCGCACACACCTTCACCACCTGCTCCCTGAACCACGTGTTGGCGCTGTCCTGCGCGCTGTGTTCATTCCACTGCATATCCAGGGTAAACCCCGGCAAACCGTTCGGCACTTCGCAATGGCCGAACACGTTCGTGTCTGCCAGCAGCTTCAGCACTCGACGGGGCAAGGTGACGATAAAGTCGGTGCCGGTGATCATCTTCAGCGCCGCGCTGTAGCTGTTGGCCCGGGCGATCACCTGGCGTTTGTGAGCCTGGCGCGCCAGCCAGCCATCGATCATGTTGGTGTCGGAACTCCAGGGCGTGGGGAACACATGGCGCCGGGCGACGAAGGATTGCAGGCTGAACGCCGGTTCCCGGGGCGCCGACTGTTTGTCGAACACGCACACCAGGTCGTCCTCCAGCAGCATCTGGGTCTTGATGTCCTTGTGCTCGCGATGAAAGTGCGGCCCGAAGCAGATCACCAGGTCCAGGCGCCCGTCGCGCAAGGCGTCGGCCGGGATCTCGGTTTCGAGCTTCTGCACATTGACGATCACCGGCAGGTCGGCGTGGTCGAAGTTTTTCAGCAGGCGCGGCAGGATCAGTTGTTCGAAGTATTCGGGGGCGCAGACGTTGAAGGTCACGGCCTTCTGGGTGGGGTCGAAGGCCTGGCTGCCGGCATGACAGAGGTTGATGCTTTCGAGGATTTTCTGCACATGCCCGTACATGGTGGCCGCTTTGTACGTAGGACGCATGCCCGCCCGGGTGTTGATAAACAACTCGTCTTCGAAGCTGGTGCGCAGCTTCTTCAGGCTGTAGCTCACGGTGGACTGGCTGACGAACAGGGTTTCGGAGACGTCGGTCACGCTGCTTTGGTCGTAAACAGCGACAAACACCATCAGGTCCTGCATATCGAGCTTTCTAAGCAAGTTGCTGTTTAGCATCCGTTCCGTCCGCAAGCGCTTTGTACCGAACTCGGTACAAGACAATACAAAATGTTAACGGAACGCTCGTACCAATAGAAAGCTCTGTCGGACCTTTCTCTGTTTGAGGTGAGACAAATAATGTTTACAACACGACTTCAGCGAATATGCCGAGCGTAATGCCGGGGGTCGAAACGCAGCACGATCAGCAGCATCACCACCACCACGGCCGTCAGTGACCACCAGGCCCACTCGAAGCTGCCCAGTTGGTCGCGGATCATCCCGGCAATCAGCGGCGAAAGACCGGCGATCAGGTAGCCGATGCCCTGCACAAAGGCCGTCAGGCCACCGGCGCGGCGCGGGTTGTCGAGGTGGTCGAGGGACAGGATCAGGCTCATTGGAAACAAGCCGCCAATCCCCAGGCCCAGCAGGCACGGCCACAGCAGGCTCAGGTGCTGCGGGCTGAGGATCAGGCCGCAGAAGCCGGCGATGATCAGCACCAGCAGCACCGCGACCACACCGCGCTTATCTTGGCGGCGGTTGGCGATGGCTGGGGTGATCAGGCCGGAGACCACTTCCATGGCCGTCAGAAAGCCTAGCAACAGGCCGGCATTCTGCTCGCTCCAGCCCAGCTCCACGTAGTACGGCGCCAGCCAGGCCAGCACGCAGGTGTAGGCGGCGGTGCCGAGCCCGAAAAAGATCGCCAGCAACCAGGCCCGGCGATTGCCGAAGAATGATTCCTGTGGGCCTGAGCCGGCTTGGGGCAGTGGCGGCAGCGCCGAGCGTTGGGCGTACCAGAACACCAGCGCCAACACGGCGAGAACCGCCCAGATCGCCAGGCCGATGCGCCAGCTGCCGGTTTGCACCTGGATAAACGGTGAGAACGAAGCGGCGAGGGCAGCGCCGCCCATGATCGCGGTGACGTACAGGCCCATGAACAGGGAAACGTTGTCGCTGAAGCGGGACTTGATCAACGCGGGCATCAGCGCCTGGATCATCGCGATGCCTACGCCGGCGGCGATGGCGCTGAGGATCAGCTCAACCGCCGAGTCCAGGAACAATCGCGACACCGTGGCCAGGCCGATCACCACCAGCGACAGCACAATGCTGCGATGCTCGCCGAACCTCTTGGCCACGCCCATGCCAAAAAACATCGCCAGGCCCATGGCCATGACCGGCAGCATGGTCAACAGGGAGGCGGTGCTGAAACTCAGGGCCACATCGGCGCGAATCGACGACAACAACGGGCCGACGGCGGCCATCGACGGGCGCAGGTTGAGAGCGACCAGCACGACGCTGATCATCAGCCAAAGGGCGGTGGCGGGTTTTGCGCGGACGTTTTCCATGGGCGAGCCTTGAACTGACAAGCGCAGTATTAGGCCGGGCGAGGGGGGGGGGCAAATGAGAAAGTCGTTGGGGCTATTGAAAAAATGCATCTGCTGACACGGCACAAATCAACAGGTAGGAGCTGGCTTGCCTGCGATAGCGGTGGGTCAGGCAACACATCTGTGTCTGATAGACCGCAATCGCAGGCAAGCCAGCTCCCACAGGGAACAGTGGTGCTCTTGAGTGTTTCTACACCGCCCGAATCACATGCTTGATCTCCTGAAACGCCTGCAATCCCCACGGCCCCAGTTCCCGGCCGATGCTGCTCTGCTTGTAACCACCCCAGGCCGTTTGCGGGAAGATCACCTGCGGCGCGTTGATCCACACCAGGCCCACCTGCAACGCATTGGCCACCCGCTCAGCCGCTTCCGGGTTGCCGCTCAGCACGCTGGCCACCAAACCAAACTCGCTGTCATTGGCCAGCGCCACCGCCTCGGCTTCACTGGTAAAGCTGCGCACGCACAGCACCGGGCCGAAGATTTCTTCGTTCCATAACGCGCTGTCCAGCGGCACTTCGGTAAACACCGTCGGGCGAATGAAATACCCGCGAGGCAAATCCGCCGGGCGCCCGCCACCACACAGCAACTTCGCGCCGGCTTGCACCCCCCGCTCGATATGCCCCAGCACCCGCTGGTACTGCGCACGGTTGACCAGCGCGCCCATTTCCACGTCTTCGGCAAACGGGTCTGCCACGCGAATACTCTCGGCCCTGGCCTGCAAACGGGTCAGAAATTCGTCCGCCAATTCGTCGGCTACCAACACCCGGCTGGTGGCGGAACACATCTGCCCGGCGTTGAAGAAACCACCGCCGCAGGCCAGTTCCACGGCCAGGTCGAGGTCGGCGTCCGCCAACACCAGCAACGAGGATTTGCCGCCCAACTCCAGGCTCACACCCTTGACCGTCTCCGCAGCGCGCTGCATTACCTGCACGCCCACGGCGTTGCTACCGGTAAAGGAGATTTTCGCGATCCGTGGATCAGCCGCCATGGGTGCGCCCACCGCCAGGCCAGTGCCGCAGACCAGGTTGAACACGCCGGCGGGCAGTCCCACCGAAGCGATGATCCTGGCCAGTTCCAGCTCCGCCAACGGCGTCACTTCCGAAGGCTTGAGCACCACGCAGCAACCGGCCGCCAGCGCCGGGGCGAGTTTCCAGGCGGTGGTGACCATCGGGAAATTCCACGGCACGATCAGGCCCACCACGCCGCAGGGGTCACGGCGTACGCGGGCGCTGAAATCCTCAGTGGGCAGTGCCACCGAACGATCTTGGCTTGCATCCATTTCGTCGGCCACACCGGCGTAATACTCAAACGTGGCGATCACGTCGTCCACATCAATCCCAGCCTCAAACAGCGGCTTGCCGTTGTTGCTCGATTGCAGGTGCATCAGGTGTTCACGCTGGGCGCTCACGCCCTCGGCGATCTTGCGCAGCAGTGCCGCGCGGTCGCGCCCGGTGCTTTTCGACCAGTCCGGGAATGCAGCGCTGGCGGCACCGACGGCCTCGCTCACCGCACTTGCATCACCTAGGTTCACTTGAGCCAGCGTGGCCTCGGTCGCCGGGTTGATCACGTCCAGCACGTCATGGCCCGCACGCCAAACACCGTTGATGTACAGCCCGTTCAATACCGCGCTCATACTGCCAACTCCTTCATCCAAAGCCCCTGGTCGATTTCAATCAGCGTCGGGCCTTGGCGATCAGTGGCGGCGCGCAGTGCGCTGCGTAATTCCTCAACACCCTGGATGCGCTGGGCAGCAGCGCCAAGGGCCTTGGCCACGCCGATAAAGTCCGGGGTATAGATGTCCACGCCCACCGGCTCGATGGCGCGGTTGACCATGTATTTCTTGATCTCTTCGTAGCCTTGGTTATTCCACAGCAGCACGATCACCGGCGTGCGCGCTTCCACGGCGCTGGCCAGTTCCGGCAGGGTGAATTGCAGGCCGCCGTCGCCGATCAGGCACACCACCGGCGCGCCGTTGCCGCGCCCCAGCCAAGCACCGATGGCCGCCGGCAAGGCGTAGCCGAGGGTGCCGTAGCCGGTGGAGGAGTTGAACCAGCGACGCGGGTGGTCGAGGTTCAGGGTCAGGTTGCCGGTGTACACCGGTTGGGTGGAGTCGCCTACCAGTACGGCGTCGGGCAGTTCGTCCAGGACGGTGTTGAGGAACAGGGTTTGCGCGCGGGTGGTGGCGTCCCAGGTGGGTTCCAGTTCGCTCCATAGGCGCGCGACGCGGTGGGCGCCCCAGTCGCTGTCCCGGGTGGCCAGGGACTTGTTGCCCAGTTCGGCAAGCAATGCCTGCGCAGCGATTTGCGCGTCAGCCACCAGCGCGACCTGCGGCGGGTAATTGCGCACGGTCTGGTCGGAATCGATGTCGATGCGCAGCAGGGCGCCGGGAATGTCGAAACCGCCGGCGAAGGTCACGTCGTAGTCGGTCTCTGCCAGCTCAGTACCGATCGCCAGTACCACGTCCGCCTCGGCCACCAAGGCGCGGGTGGCGACCAGGGTTTGGGTAGAGCCGATCAGCAGTGGATGGTTGGAGGCCAGCATGCCCTTGGCATTAATGGTCAGCGCCACTGGCGCGCCGAGGGCTTCAGCCAGTTGCGTCAACTCGGGCGCTGCGTCGATGGCGCCACCACCGGCGAGAATCAGCGGGCGTTTCGCCGCCGCGAGCAACTGGCTCATCTGCTTGACCGCCGACGGCGCAGCACCGGCGCGGGAAACACTGATGGGCTCGCTGCCGAGCAATGCGTCGGCGTTTTCCACCAGCACATCCAGCGGGATTTCGATATGCACCGGGCGCGGTCGCCCGGCCTGGAACAGTGCAAACGCGCGGGCCAACACACCGGGTAATTCGGCCGCCGACATCAAGGTATGAGAGAACGCCGCCACGCCTGCGATCATCGCGCTCTGGTTCGGCAGCTCATGCAGCTTGCCGCGCCCGCCGCCCAGTTGGCTGCGGGACTGCACGCTGGAAATCACCAGCATCGGGATCGAGTCGGCGTAGGCCTGGCCCATGGCGGTGGTGATATTGGTCATGCCGGGGCCAGTGATGATGAAGCACACGCCAGGCTTGCCGCTGGTGCGCGCGTAGCCGTCGGCCATGAAGCCGGCGCCCTGTTCGTGGCGCGGGGTGACGTGGCGGATGCTTGAGCGCGCCAGGCCCCGGTAGAGTTCCACGGTGTGCACGCCGGGGATGCCGAACACCTGGTCCACGCCGTAGCCTTCCAGCAGGTTGACCAATACTTCGCCGCAGGTCGCCATTGTCGTCGCTCTTATTGTTGATAAAGGCCCGTATTGGAACGGCTGGCCCGTAGCGGCAACAATCGATAAAAAGTCATACTAGCCATGTCCTCACGTCATGGCTGCGCCCTTATGAAACGCCTTCCGCCCTTGCCGGCCTTGCACACCTTTTGCGTCACGGCCCAGTGCTGCAACTTCACCCGAGCCGCCGAGCAATTGCACATCACCCAGGGGGCGGTGAGCCGGCAGATTGCCGGGCTGGAAAGTCATCTGGGTTATGCGCTGTTCCAGCGCCAGGCCCGTGGCTTGAGCCTGACCGAAGAGGGCCGCGAATGGTCGCTGCGGGCGCAGCAGGTGTTCGGCCTGATCGGCGAGGCGGTGGAACAGATCGGCACCCGCCGCGAGACCTTGCAGCTCAAGGCTTCCACCTGCGTGATGCGCTGGTTGTTACCGCGTCTGATGCAGTGGCAGCAAGAACGTCCGGACGTGCCGGTGGAACTGACCACCACCGTGGCCTACACCGTCGACTTTCGCCGTGAACAGTTCGATGCCGCAGTGATCTACGCGCCGATTGCCGAGCAGTCGGCTCAGGCCCGGCATCTGTTTGATGAGCGTCTGACACCGGTGTGCTCGCCGGCCTTGCTCGGTGGTTTGCACACGCCCGCCGACTTGCAGCAACAGGTGCTGTTGCACCCTACGCGGGATGAACGGGATTGGGCATTGTGGTTGAAGGCAGCGAATACACGCTTGAGCAATCTTGCCCAGGGGCATCATTTTGAAACGCTGGATCTGGCGATGACGGTGGCGTCCCAAGGCTCGGGCGTGGCGATTGGCGACAGCGCGCTGATTGGCGAGGATCTCAAGGCGGGGCGGTTGGCGACACCGTTTGAACTGCGGGTGTCGACGGGGATGGGGTATTACCTGGTGTACCCGCCGGGGACTGAGCCCTCGGCGGGGTTGGAGCAGCTTATGGATTGGTTGGTGAGCCAGGCGCAGTCGCCGTCACAATGAAGATCAAAATGTGGGAGCGGGCTTGCTCGCGAAGGCGCTGGGTCAGCCAATACATCTGTTGACTGACACACCGCATTCGCGAGCAAGCCCGCTCCCACATTTTAGTGTGCGTCAGCCTTAGTAACCGGCCGTAAACCGCTGGCGCGAATGCTTCGGCGTTTCCACTTCATCAATCAGCGCAATCGCGAAGTCGGCAAAGCTGATCCAGCTGCGGCCTTCGCTGCTCACCAGCAATTCATCCTGGCCCAGGCGGAATTTGCCGGTGCGTGCGGTTTCGACGAACTCCGCCGAAGGCGACAGGAAGGTCCAGTCCAGGTCCTTTTCCTGGCGCAGGGTGTCGAGGAAAACGCTGCCGGCGCTGGCTTCGGCTTTGTATTCTTCCGGGAAGCCCGGGCTGTCGATCACTCGGCTGCCGCCTGGCAACAGCAGCGAACCGGCACCGCCCACCACCAGCAGGCGCTTCACGCCGGCTTTTTTCACCGGGTTGATCACCGCTTCCGCAGGCAGGGTGGCGAAGTGCGCCGCGCTGATCACTACGTCGTTGCCGCGGATGGCCTGTTCCAGCGCCTGGGCATCCAGTGCATCCACTTGTTTGACGGTGACCCCAGGGCGCACGCCAATCTTGTCGGTATTGCGAGCGATGGCCGTGACGGTGTGCCCGCGACGCAGCGCTTCTTCCAGCAGTTGGCTACCGGCACGACCGGTGGCACCAATGATTGCGATCTTGCTCATGACGTTCTCCAGTACGGTTAAGGGGTGAATCAACTCACCACTGCATTTCGCCCTTGGCGACTTTGGCGCCCAATTCCAGGGTGCTTTCGTCGCCCAGGTTCGGGTAACGCTTTTTCATCGCCGCGATCAGGGCGGCGGAGTCCTTGGCCTTGGCGGTTTCTTCGTCAAACGCCTTGATGTAGTCGGCGGTGAACGCTACGGATTTGAGCGACGGTGTCCCCAGATAGTGACCCGGAATCACGGTGTGCGGTTTCAAGTCCTGGATACGTTGCAGGGTTGCCAGCCAATCGGTGTGGGACTTCGCGGTCTGCGTATCGGCCATCCACACATGAATGTTCTCGGAGACCACCACACCACCCACCACGGCCTTGATCGACGGGATCCACACAAAGGTGCGGTCCGGCTGCGGCCCGTCCAGACCGATCACTTCCAGTTGCTTGCCTTCGAGGGTCAGGCTGTGGCCTTCAAGTGCCTGGGGGATGACGGCTTTGGCTGGCTTGTCGGCCCCCAGTTTCGGGCCCCAGAACGCCAGTTTGTGTTCAACGGTGGCCTTGATATGGTCCACCACCGGCTGCGGCGCCACGACTTTGGCCTGGGGGAACGCGGCGGTCAGGGTGTCGAGGCCGAAGTAGTAGTCCGGGTCACCGTGGCTGATGTAGATGGTAGTCAGGCGCTTGCCGCTGGCGCGGATTTTTTGCACCAGTTGCTCGGCCTGGGTCTTGCCGAATTGGGCGTCCACCAGGATCGCGTCTTTGTCGCCACTGACCAGTACCGAGGTGACCGGCATCATCGCGCTTTCGCCCGGGTTGTAGGCGTCCAGAGTCAAGTCGGCAGCCGTGGCGTGCGCGGCGAAGGCCAGGGTGGCGGCGGCCAGGGCCACGCGCTTGAGCGGGGAGAATCCAAACATGTGCTGCTCCAGTCATCGGTAAGGTGTGGACAGAGCTTAGTTGCACCAAACGCTACAAAAAATGCGATGCTTGGACATAGTTTGTTTCTAAAAGCGGGCAAATCATGGATCGTCTTCAAGCAATGCGCGTGTTTGTGGCCGTGGTGGACTTGGGCAGCCAGTCTGCAGCGGCCGACCACCTGGACCTTTCTCGCCCGGTGGTGTCGCGCTACCTGGCGGAGCTGGAAGACTGGGTCGGCGCGCGCCTGATGCACCGCACCACCCGCAAGCTCAGCCTGACCGCCGCCGGCAGCGAAACCTTGCCCCGTTGCCGGCAGGTGCTAGAATTGTGCAGCGACATGCAGGCCGCCGTCAGCGAACCGGACGAAGCGCCCCGTGGCCTGCTGCGCCTGAGTGTCAGCACGTCCTTCGGCCAGGCGCAGTTGGCCGATGCCATGGCCGAATACGTCAAGCGCTACCCGCTGGTGAGCATCGACATGCAGATGCTCGACCGCACGGTGAACCTGGTGGACGAACGCATCGACCTGGCGATCCGCACCAGCTTTGAACTGGACCCCAACCTGATCGCCCGCCGCCTCACGTTGTGCCGTTCGGTGATCTGCGCTTCGCCCGCTTACCTGCTGGAGCATCCGCAGCCCCGGCGGGTCCAGGACCTGGCTCGGCACAATTGCCTGACCCACTCCTACTTCGGCAAAAGCCTGTGGCACTTCATGGAAAACGGCGAGCCGGTGTCGGTGCCGGTGCAGGGCAATATCAGCGCCAATGAGGCCAGTACCTTATTGCGGGTGACGCTGGCGGGGGCAGGGGTGTCGCGGCTGCCGAGTTATCAGGCGGGCGACTACATCCGCAGCGGCGAGTTGATCCGCTTGTTGCCCGAGGCCGAGCCGCAGCAGATGAACATCTACGCGGTGTACGCCTCGCGCAAGCATATGCCGGCGGCGCTGCGCAGCTTGCTGGATTTCTTGGTACTGAGGTTTCCGGAAGAGCCGGTGTGGGACGTCGGTCTCTAAGCCGACATAAACAGGTTGAATGTCGCCCGATAATGGCGACTTGCCTCAGCTGACCTATGCTTATCAAAGCACCTTCTTGATCCGGTCAGAGGTCAGCATCATGTCGATCAAAACAAGAAAGTACCTGATGATTTTCACCCTGTGCGCCGCCGCCACAGCGCTCTATGGCACTGCCGCCTACCGCGTCGAACAGACCCGCATGCAGCCGGGCTTCGCCTCCAGCTGCAATCATGGTCAATGCGTTGGCCACATGGCCGCCTTCAGTTCGCTTCGCTAGCGTCCTGGTCGGTTTTCAATTGCTCCCGAAACGCCTTCGGGGAGAACCCGACGCGTCGGCGAAACAGCCGTGAGAAGTTGGTCGGATCGGAGAAGCCCAAAACCTCCGACATCTCATTGATGGTCATGCTGGTGTAAGTCAGCAGACGCTTGGCTTCCAGCAACTGGCGGTCGTGCATGATCTGCAACGCGGGCTGCCCGCCCAACTCCCGACATGTACCGTTCAGGTGTGAGACCGAGATCCCAAGCTTGTGGGCCAGGTCTTCGATTTTCGGGTGTTCGCGATAGTGCTGCTCCACCAACTGGGTGAACCGACGGAAGTATTCGCGGCCCCTTGGCGCCCGTGGATGCCGGCGCTGAATGGCCTGGCGGCTGATCCACACCAGCAGTACGCTGACCAGCGCGTGCATCATCATGTCCCGCGCCGGTTGATCGCTGGCGTACTCGTCCTGCAAGCGCGCAAAGAGGCTGTTGAGGTAGTCACTGTCGTTGCCGGCGGGATAGCTGCCCAAGGCGTTCAGGCCATCCAGCGCCGCGCCCAGTTGCCCTTGCAAATGCGCCATCAGCGGCGCCGCCAGGGTGACCACAAAGCCTTCGACGTCTTCGGAAAACCGAAACCCATGCACGCATAACGGCGGTAGTACCTGCAGCGTCGATTCGTTCAGGGTGCTGCGCTGGCCTTCGATCTCCAGCTGCGCCTGGCCCTTGTGCACGTACAACAACTGGCACAAGTCCGCGTGCCGGTGGGGCTGGATTTCCCACTGGTACTCACGGCTGCGCCGGGAGATGGTTTCACAGTGCAACAAATCCGGAGTCGGCCATTGCTGGCTCTCACCGTAGAGCTTGAACACTGGAATCGCGGCACTGGCAGTTTTGGTCATGGCTTCATCCGATACTTCGGGAGAGTTGTGCGGTAATCGCCCCAATTGGCGAAAAGCGCAGCTTTGGGCTCAGTTTTCACCTTCTTATGCCGGGCACTCAAGTGAAAAATGCCAGCAACAACATCAATGACAACTCTTTCACCGAATACGTTCGGGTGAAGCTTGCGGGCCATAAAAATAATGAAAACGCTGAAAACCCAAGTCGCCATCATCGGCGCCGGCCCGTCGGGGCTGCTGCTCGGTCAACTGCTGCACAACGCCGGGATTGAAACCCTTATTCTTGAGCGCCAGACGCCAGATTACGTGCAAGGTCGCATCCGTGCCGGGGTGCTGGAACAGGGCATGATCGACCTGTTGCGCCAGGCCGGCGTCAGTGCGCGAATGGACGTCGAAGGCCTGGTGCATGAGGGCTTTGAGCTGGCACTGAACGGACAGCTGACCCACATCGACCTCAAGGCGCTGACCGGCGGCAAGACGGTGATGATCTACGGTCAGACCGAAGTCACACGCGACCTGATGACCGCGCGCCAGGCCAGCGGTGCCACTACTCTGTACGCAGCCAGCAATGTACAGCCCCATGACTTGAAAAGCGCAGAGCCGTGGCTGAGCTTCGAGCATGCAGGCGAGCAGTACCGGCTGGACTGCGATTACATCGCCGGCTGTGACGGTTTCCACGGTGTGGCGCGTCAGTCGATTCCCTCTGAGGCGCTGAAAATCTTTGAACGGGTGTATCCGTTCGGTTGGCTTGGCATTCTCGCCGACACGCCGCCGATCCACGAGGAACTGGTGTACGCCAAGCACGAGCGCGGCTTTGCCCTGTGCAGCATGCGTTCACCGACCCGCAGCCGCTATTACCTGCAAGTGCCGGCCGATGAGTCGGTCGACCACTGGTCCGACGAGCGCTTCTGGGATGAACTGAAAAACCGCCTGCCGACATCGCTGATCGAACAACTGGTGACGGGCCCGTCCATCGAAAAGAGCATCGCGCCACTGCGCAGTTTCGTGGTGGAGCCGATGCAATACGGTCGCCTGTTCCTGCTGGGGGACGCCGCCCACATCGTGCCGCCCACCGGCGCCAAGGGCTTGAACCTGGCGGCCAGTGATGTCAGCACCTTGTTCAATATCCTGCTCAAGGTGTACCGCGAGGGCAGGGTGGAGTTACTGGAGAAATACTCACAGATTTGCCTGCGGCGGATCTGGAAGGCCGAACGGTTTTCCTGGTGGATGACCTCGATGTTGCACCAATTCCCCGAGGCGGACGGCTTCAGCCAGCGCATCGCCCAGAGCGAATTGGAGTACTTCGTCGACTCCGAAGCTGGGCGTAAAACCATTGCAGAAAATTACGTCGGACTTCCTTACGAGACTATCGAATAGCCAGCTATCTAGTACACTGACGAGCATTCCCGCGGGCTTCCTTTTCCCGCGGGCCTTGCTCGCAGGTTCTGCCGTGACCAACCTCAATCAGCCCGCCACACCAGCTGTTCGCAGTGTCCTTGTCGCCTTGATGATGGCGATCTTTCTCGGGGCCCTGGACCAGACCATCGTCGCCGTCTCCATGCCGGCGATTTCAGCCCAGTTCCATGACGTCAACCTGCTGGCCTGGGTGATCTCCGGCTACATGGTGGCGATGACCGTGGCAGTGCCGATCTACGGCAAGCTCGGCGACCTGTACGGGCGCCGGCCGATGATGTTGATCGGCATGGGCCTGTTCACCATCGCCTCGCTGTTTTGCGGCATGGCCCAGAGCATGGAGCAACTGGTGCTGGCGCGGATCCTCCAGGGCATCGGTGCCGGCGGGATGATTTCGGTCAGCCAGGCGATTATCGGCGACATCATTCCGCCCCGTGAGCGTGGGCGTTACCAGGGTTACTTCAGCAGCATGTACGCGGTAGCGAGCGTGGCCGGCCCGGTGTTGGGCGGTTACATGACCGAGTACCTGTCGTGGCGCTGGGTGTTCCTGATCAACCTTCCATTGGGCGCGGGCGCCTGGTGGGTGGCCCATCGCACATTGGTAGGGCTGCCGGTGCCGCAGCGCAAGCCGGTGATCGACTATCTCGGCACTGTGCTGATGATTGTCGGTTTGACGGCGCTGTTGCTGGGCATCACCGAAATCGGCCAGGGTCATCATTGGCGCGACGATGAAGTGCTGGGCTTGCTGGCCTGCGCTCTGGTGGCGTTGACGGTGTTTGTGTGGCACGAACGCCGGGCGCGGGAGCCGTTGTTGCCGATGCACTTGTTTGCCAACCGCAGTGCGGTGTTGTGCTGGTGCACGATTTTCTTTACCAGTTTCCAGGCGATTTCCCTGACGGTGTTGATGCCGCTGCGCTACCAGACCGTGACCGGTTCCGGTGCCGACAGCGCCGCTTTGCACTTGCTGCCGCTGGCGATGGGCTTGCCGATGGGGGCTTATTTTGCCGGGCGTATGACCTCAGTGACGGGACGCTATAAGCCGATGATTCTGATTGGGGCTTTGCTGAGTCCGATCGCGATTCTCGGTATGGCCCTCAGTGCGCCTCAGGCTGTGGCAGTGACCAGTTTATTTATGTTGCTGTGTGGGATTGCCGCCGGGATGCAGTTTCCGACTTCGCTGGTGGGCACGCAGAACTCGGTGGAGCAGCGGGATATCGGGGTGGCGACCAGCACCACCAACCTGTTCCGTTCCCTGGGCGGTGCGGTTGGGGTGGCATGCATGTCGGCGCTGTTGCTGGCGTTGTTGCAGGACTCCAGTTTTGCGCACCTGGCCAGTGGGGCGCTGGTCGCGGAGGGGAGTTCCGGGAATGTGCTGTTGGATGGTTTGAATGCGGCGCCTGGGCCGGCGCAGGATGCCTTGCGGGGGAGTTGCTGATTACCTTTCGGCATTTGCTGATGGTCAGTGCCGGGGTTTCGTTGTTGGGGTTGGCGGCGGCGATTGCCATGCCTAATCGGGTGTTGCGGGGGCGGGAAGACAAGGCCCGGTAGTTCTGGGTTTGTTTTGTTTTGTGTACATATCCGTTGCTGCGGTAACGGCGGCTTATGGTTCCGCTCTTACAGCGGGTCACTTTTGGCAAACGCCCCAAAAGTAACCAAAAGGTCTCTGCCCCACCACTCGGTGCCTCGCTTAGGCTCGGCATGCCCGCACTCCGGCACGGCTCCGCGGGCCGCCGCGACGGGCCATCCATGGCCCGGCGCGGCTAAACCGGCGTCCTGCCGGTTTACCCGCTCCACCGTGCCTACTTGCGGCCATCGTGGTTGACGGGGCCCGCAGATCAAAATCAAAAGCAACATCAAGATCAAAGGCACGCAGCCTCGCTGGTGCTCGACAGCTGCTACGGGCGGGGTGGCGCTGCTTTTCTGTGGGAGCTGGCTTGCCTGCGATGCAGACAACTCGGTACATCAGGTACACCCAGTTGATGCTATCGCAGGCAAGCCAGCTCCCACATTTGGACCGTGCCCGCTTTAGCTTTTGATTGTGCTGTTGCTCTAAAACACTCAAGCCGGCCGGTAGGCCGCTGTGCTCTTGATCTGCTTTTGATCTTGATCTTAGGCGCCCCGTTAAACCACGCTGGCCGAACGCAGGCTTTGGAGCGTGGGTAACCCGGCAGGACGCCGGGTTAGCCGCGCTGGGCCAAGGATGGCCCATCGCGGCGGCCCACGGTCCAAAGCCGGAGTGAGGGCACACCGAGCCCAAGCGAGGTGCCGAGTGGTGGGGCAAGAGCGTTTTGCTTACTTTTGCGCTGTTCAAAAGTGAGCCGCTGTAAGAGCGGAACCATAAGCAGCCGTTACCTAAATAACGGATATACACGCCTCAAGGACTGTAATACCCCACAGCCACCATGAGATGCCCGGTTTTGCGCAAATACGCATGCTTGTTCTCAACCTTCCCCGTCACCGGATTTTTCCAGCGGTATCGATATTCCCCCTGATCCTGCTCGGCCATGACCGCCAGGATCGGCTCGCCCACCGGCTTCCCGTCGGGGTCCTTGATCTTGCTGAAATCCGTATTCACCAACCGCGGAGTCGTGCCATGAGCCACGTAGCGCTGGGTGTCGAGGTCAACCACAAACACATACAGATCATCCTGCAAAAAGCCGCCCTGCATGGCGTTGATCGCCTTGAGCGTCCCCGCCTGATCCTTCTCCAACGCCTTGACCGCCTTGTCCCGCAAAGACTTCGCATGTTCCGGCGTGGCCCTTGGCAAGTAGTAGCCAACGGCCAAAATCCGCTGCCCAACACGCTGGTAATACACATGCTTGCGCTCCACCTTACCGTCATTCCAATTCTGCCAACGGTAATCGGCCTGCTGAATGCCACTGCCTTCAGGCACCGCCAGCGCGTCCTTGAACGACTTGTTCAAATCCGGCCCCAGCACCTCGGAAACATTGCGCCCGATCAACGCAGAAGAGGGCCCGCCACTTGCCAGCAGCACGCCCTTGGTGTTGACCACGAACACATAACGGTCCTGATCGACGAATTCACCCTGTCGGCTGAACGCCGCAAAGGCTTTGTCGCCATTGCTCTGGTAATACGCCAAGGCCTTTTCCAACAAGGCCTTGGCGGCTTGGGCATCCGCCTCCTCAGCGGTGGCGGCGTGCACCTGGCCAAAACACAACAGCAGCAGCCAGGTGGCTCGGAGCATTGCCTTCATTACCCGTCCCTCGTTCTTGTTGGTGTGCCAAGAGCGTAGACGGTTTACCGGCAAATCAGAACGGTTTGGTCGGCAGGTATTTGCCATCCAGGGTGATCACCGCGCGCGAGCCGCCGTCCGGGTCTTCGACCTTCTTGATGTCCAGCTTGAAGTTGATCGCGCTGATGATGCCGTCGCCAAACTGCTCGTGCACCAGGGCCTTGAGGGTCGAACCGTAGACCTGCAGCATTTCATAGAAGCGGTACATGGTCGGGTCCGTCGGCACACCGCCGGGGAAGCTGCCACGCAGGGGCACGGTTTGCAGCAGGCGGCTGGCGTCCTGGTCGAGACCGAGCTTGTCGCAGACCACATCGGCAGCGTCTTTCGGCAGTGGATGCTGGCCGAGCAGGGCGGCGGTGACGAACGCCAGGCTCAGGCCGGTGCCGTCGGTGAGGTCCTGCCACGACAGATTCTTGCGCGCCTTGATGTCGATGACGGTGTCGGCCAGGGCCAGGCGTGGGGATTGGGCGAATTGGGATTGCAACATGATGATTTCCTCTTGGGGTTGAATAAGGTTCAGGCGGCGTGGGCGCGGGTGGTGGGGTGGTCGAGCAGGGACACGAAGCGTCCGCTGCGGCCATCCAAGGCGTCGATGCCGCCGCTTTCGATGTCGTAGACCCAGCCGTGCAGGCTCAGCCGGCCTTGTTCCAGGGCCAGGGCCACGGAAGGGTGGGTCTTGAGGTTGGCCAGTTGGGCGACCACGTTTTCCCGCACCAGTGAGTTCAGCCGGTCGGCATCGGAGGCGTGAGTACGGGCGGCGTTGATCACCTTGGCCGACTCGGCATGGCGCAGCCAGTTGGCCACGGCGGGCAAGTGATCAAGGCATTTGCAGGTGGAAATGGCGGTCATGGCGCCGCAGTCGGAGTGGCCGCAGATCACAATGTCGCTGACGCCGAGAACGGCTACCGCGTATTCGACGGTGGCCGACACGCCTCCGGGCTCTGGTCCGTAGGACGGCACGATGTTGCCGGCATTGCGGATCACAAACAGATCCCCAGGTTCCTGCTGGGTCAACAGCTCCGGGACTACGCGGCTGTCGGAACAGGACACGAACAGCGTGCCGGGGTTCTGTGTGGTCGCCAGGTGTTTGAACAGATCGCTGCGTTGGGTGAAGGCTTCACCCTGGAACTTGCGGAAGCCGTCGATGAGGTCTTGCATGGTGGTTCTCCTTGCGTCGCTGATGG
This sequence comes from Pseudomonas sp. TH34, assembly GCF_016650865.1. Taxonomy (NCBI): domain Bacteria; kingdom Pseudomonadati; phylum Pseudomonadota; class Gammaproteobacteria; order Pseudomonadales; family Pseudomonadaceae; genus Pseudomonas; species Pseudomonas sp. TH34. The sequence continues at coordinate 536,422 of NZ_JAEKFB010000033.1, read as the reverse complement.
GGCAAGGATGGAAGTTTTCAGCTATAGCGTCCAAGACCGGCTTATTATGGTTTCTATAAGCCATACCTATAGTTGGAGCATCACCCATGTTGCTGCGTCATATCCGCTACCTGTTGGCCGTCGCCGAGCACCGCAATTTCACCCGGGCGGCCGAGGCGCTGCATGTGTCGCAGCCGACCTTGTCGCAGCAGATCAAGCAACTGGAAGAAACCTTGGGCGCACCGCTGCTGGATCGCTCCGGTAGAAGCGTCAGCCTCACCGACGCGGGTGAGGCCTATGTGCGGTTTGCGCGCCTGGCGTTGCAGGATTTGCAGGCCGGCACCCGCGCCATGCATGACGTGCAGGACCTGAGCCGTGGCAGTCTGCGCCTGGCCATGACGCCGACGTTTACCGCTTACCTGATCGGGCCGTTGCTGGCGCGTTTTAACGGTTTGTACCCGGGCATAACGGTGAGCGTCGAGGAGCTGACCCAGGACCGCATGGAGGCAGCGCTGACGGAGGATTTACTGGATATCGGCATCGGTTTTACCGGCGAGCATTTGCCGGATATCGAGTGTGAAGGGGTGTTTGTCGAGGCGTTGAGTGTGGTGGTGAGTGCTGACCATGCTGATATCGGCCAACAGTCGTGGCTTCAGCAACCGCTGGTGTTGCTGAACTCAGGCTTCGCCACGCGCCGCTATATCGACGAGTATTTTCGCAGTCAAGCGGTGAAACCGCTGATTGCCATGGAGGCCAATTCCATCAGCGCGATTATCGAAATCGTACGGAACACCCGGCTGGCGACCATCCTGCCCAGCGCAATTGCCCAGGTACAGCCGGGGTTGCAGGCGGTGCCGCTAAGCCCGGCGTTGCCGCAACGCACGGCGGCGTTGCTCAGTCGCAAGGGGGCATACCGTAGTGCCGCGTGCAGGGCATTTGTTGAATTGGTCAGGGCGCAGCCAACCACTGATTGATGATGCCGTCATACACGCCCGTCACCGTGCTCAAGTGCAGCCACTGGTCCACATAACTCTTCCAGGCCACATCATCGCGAGGCAGTAAAAACGCTTTCTCGCTGTACTGCATGTACCGCTCGGGGTTCACCGCGCACAGCCCCGGCTTGAGTTTTTGCTGATACCGGGCTTCGCTGGCGTCGGTGATCATCACATCGGCCTTGTTGGCCAGCAGCTCTTCGAAAATCGTCACGTTGTCCGGGAACAACGTCAGCTTTGCCTTACCCAAGTGCGCCCGTGCGAACACCTCATTGGTGCCGCCCGCAGGCTCGATCACCCGAACCTGCGGCTGGTTGATCTGCTCCACCGTCTGATAGCGCTGCACATCGGCGCAGCGCACCAGCGGGATCTTGCCATCGACGCCCAATGGCTGGCTGAAAAATGCCTTTTTCTGCCGCTCGAGGGACACCGAAATACCGCCCACCGCAATATCACAGCGCTGGGCCAGGAAGTCCGGCATCAGGGTTTTCCAGGTGGTCGGCACCCACTTCACCTGCACCCCAAGGCTCTTGGCCAGGGATTGGGCCATGGCGATGTCGATGCCTTCGTAGCTGCCGTCCGGGCGCAGATAGGTGTAGGGCTTGTAGTCGCCGGTGGTGCAGACGGTCATTTCACCGCGTTGGAGCACTTCATCCAGGTGCGACACGGGGCCGTCGGCCTGGGCCTGGGCGGACAGGCCAGCCAGCAGGGAAAGGGTCAGCAAAGCTTTCATGCGGTCGGGTCCTTGGGCATGGGCAGGGCCGCCATTATTTGCAAATGTTTAGCCATGGCACAACCAAACTCCGTCAAGACTGGATTTAACGGCTTAACCTCGCGTGTGAGGCTGCCCGGCATCTCTTCACTGTGATTTGCGCATGGACGGTTCCCCCGACACACACCCTGAGACATCGCCAGGCGCTGCTGCGTCCAGCCGTCCGGATCGTCGTCGGATCACCGCTGATGCGCTTCCCTCCGAGCTCGCCTTCTGGGCGCTGTGGCACTGCCGCCACGCACGCCCACCGGACACCTTTCTCCTACGTTGATTTGCCCCATGGATGCCCCGCGCATCTGCCCGGCAGCGCCTGTGCGCCTGCCTGACGCGAACGTATGAGAATGCCCATGAGCACGCCCTTTGCCACCTTGCACGAAGCCCACTCCTTTCTTGAACAGAACCCGGATATCGAGATGTTCGAGCTGTTCATCCTCGATAACAACGGGGTACCCCGGGGCAAGCTGTTGCACCGCGATGAACTGCTGGCGGTGTATGAAAGTGGCCGGCCGCTGCCGAGTACCATCCTCGGCCTGACCATCAATGGCGACGACGTGGAGAACTCCGGGCTGGTCTGGGAAGTCGGCGATATCGACTGCCGTGCCTACCCGGTCAGCGGCAGTTTGCAGCGCATGCCGTGGCGGCTGATTCCGACGGCGGCGGTGCAAGTCAGCATGCACCCCACCGAAGGCATGCCCGCCACCGTGGCCGATCCCCGGCACTTGCTGGCCAAGGTGATCGACGACCTCAAGGCCGACGGCTATTACCCGGTGATGGCGGCGGAGCTGGAGTTCTACTTGCTCGACCAGAAGCCCGACAGCAACGGCCGCCCGCAACCGGCGCGGGATGTCGATGGCGGTCGCCCACGCTCGACCCAGGTCTACGGCCTGCGAGAACTGGAGCAGATCGAACCGTTCCTCGCCGACCTCTACAGCGCCTGCAAACTCCAGGGCATCCCGGCGCGCACGGCGATTTCCGAATACGCCCCGGGCCAGGTGGAAATCACCCTGGAGCATCGCAGCGATGCCCTGCAAGCCATGGACGAGGCGGTCCGTTACAAGCGCCTGGTCAAGGGCGTGGCCCACAAGCACGGGATGACCGCGTGTTTCATGGCCAAGCCTTTCGATGACCTGGCCGGCACCGGCATGCACATGCACGTCAGCCTGGCGGACCGCGACGGCAATAACCTGTTTGCCAGCGAAGCGCCCGACGGCACGCCGCTGTTGCGCCATGCGGTAGGCGGCATGCTCAGTACGTTGCTCGACTCGTTGCTGATGTTCTGCCCGAACGCCAACTCTTATCGGCGCTTCCAGACCAACAGCTACGCGCCGCTGGCCGCCACTTGGGGCGTGGACAACCGCACCGTCACGCTGCGAGTACCCGGCGGGCCGGCGTTTTCCCGGCATATCGAGCACCGTATCTGCGGTGCCGACGCCAACCCGTACCTCGCGGCAGCCGCGATTCTGGCCGGTATTCACCGGGGCATCCGCGAACAGCGCGACCCCGGCGCGCCGGTGGAGGGCAACGGTTACGCCCAGGCCAAGGAATTGCTGCCGACCGATTGGCTGACCACCTTGCGTGCGCTTGAAGGCTCGGCTTGGGCGCGGGAGGCGTTTGGCTGCGAATTCCTTGGCGTGTACCTGGCGGTCAAGCGGGCCGAGTACCGCCAGTTCATGGGCGAGGTGGGCGAGCAGGACTGGCGCTGGTATTTGCACCAGGCCTGAAGATGAAGGCGTTGATCACAGACAGTTAACAGACAGGCTGCGCGCTGGATACTGGATCGGTATGAACGGTGAACAATCCTTCGACCTTTTTTTCACGAGCCAGTGGTTAAGCTGCGAATGTCTGATCCATTAACAGAGTCGTGTGATGCCGTCGCAACCGCCGTCTTCCATCGAGATTGAATTTGCCGAACGCACAGGCCAGGAGCATGCCCGGGTCTGCGCGGACACACGTCCGCCGGGTCTGCTGCGGCGCCTGGGGTTATGGCGCGATGAGCGGTTGGTGCGCCGCGCGCTGAAAATCGCCGGCGAGCCGGGGCTGATCCTCGACCTGGCATGCGGTACCGGGCGGTTTTGGCCAGTGCTGGCCGAGCACAGCAACCGGGTGATCCTCGCGTCGGACAACTCCCAGGACATGCTCGACCACGCCCGCACTCACCACGCGCCGGGCTTGCTCAAGCGGATCAAGACCTTCCAGGGCTCGGCGTTTTCCATCGGCCTGTCGGCCAACGCGGTGGATTGCATTTTTTGCCTGGAGTTGTTTCGCCATGTGCCCACGCCAGAAGGGCGCCTGGCCCTGCTCGGGGAGTTTCACCGGGTGAGCCGTGACACGGTGATCGTCTCGGTCAACAGTGACAGCGGCTACCGGGCTGTGCAGCCCGCACTGGCGGCAGTTACCAGCCATCGGGCGCAGGTGGAAGCGGAGTTTCGCCAGGCCGGTTTCAAGGTCCTCAATCAACAGGAATTCCTGCCCGGCTCGGCCATGTGGCGCGTGTACGTCCTGCGCAAGAGAGGATAAGCGCCGGCTGTCGGACTATTCTTCAGCTCCTGTAAGAGTTTTCATGGCGGATGCTGTACTGCGAATGCTCGCAACTCCCTTTCGCGATATATACTGCGCGCCATTCTTCAAGGGAGAGCCGTGTGGCCATCGATATTCACTGGATCTGCGACAACGATAGCCTCGGCCAGCACTGCGCCGAATGGCAGCAGTTGCCATTCGTCGCCCTCGACACCGAATTCATGCGGGTCGACACCTTTTATCCCATTGCCGGGCTGATCCAGATTGGTGATGGCGTTCGCGCTTACCTGATCGACCCCCTGACCATCGACAACTGGCAACCCTTGGCCGCCTTGCTGGAAAACCCGGCGGTGATCAAGGTGGTGCACGCCTGCAGCGAAGACCTGGAAGTGTTGCTGCGCCTGACTGGTAGCCTGCCGGTGCCGTTGTTCGACACGCAACTGGCGGCGGCCTACCTGAACCTCGGTTTTTCCATGGGCTATTCGCGGTTGGTGCAAGCCGTCCTCGATATCGACCTGCCCAAGGGTGAAACCCGCTCGGACTGGCTACAGCGGCCGTTGTCCGAGACGCAAATCAGCTACGCCGCCGAAGACGCGGTGCACCTGGCGGAGGTCTACACACGCCTGCGCCCTAAACTGTCCGACGACAAATACGCCTGGGTCCTGGAAGATGGTGCCGAACTGGTGGCCAACCTGCGCCGTGAAGTCGACCCGTATGAGGTCTACCGCGACGCCAAGCTGGCCTGGAAACTGTCTCGTGCCCAACTCGCGGTATTGCGCGAACTGTGCGCCTGGCGTGAACAGCAAGCCCGCGCCCGGGACCTGCCGCGCAACCGGATCATTCGTGAACACTCGTTATGGCCCCTGGCCAAATCCCAGCCGGATAACCTCGCCGCGTTGGGCAAGATCGAAGACATGCACCCGCGCACGGTGCGCCAGGACGGCGAGTTCCTGCTGGGCCTGATCAAGCGTGCCGGTAGCGTCCCCATGGACCAATGGCCACCGGCGGTTGCCGAGCCATTGCCGGTGGACGCCGCCACGCTGATCAAGCAACTGCGCGCCCTGGGCCAGGCCGAGGCTGAACGCCTGGACATGGCGCCGGAACTGATGCTGCGCAAGAAAACCCTAGAAGCCCTGGTCAAGAGCGGCTACCCCGAGGGGCCATACCAATTGCCAGATTCGCTGCGTGGCTGGCGCCGCGAATTGATGGGCCAGGCGCTGCTCGACAGCCTGGCCACTGCCGGAGAACAGCCTTGAAACGTATTTGCTCCATCTATCGCAGCCTCAAACGAAACGAGATGTACCTCTACGTGCTGAAAAGCGATGCACTGGAGCGCGTGCCGGAAAGTCTGCTGGCTGCCTTCGGCAAGCCGCACCATGCCTTTGACCTGGTGCTGAGCCCGGAGCGCAAGCTGTCCCGCGAGGACATCACCGTGGTTCTGGAGAACCTCGAAAAGCAGGGTTACCACCTGCAAATGCCGCCGGCCGAGGACGAGTACATCGAACACTTGCCCGAAGAGCTGCTGCGACGTAATGACCCGATGTGATCGGTCAGTGCCCCTTCCGGGGCACATCATCAATGGAATTCAATTTTTGGCGGTGGCCGCAACGGACAGCGAACTGCGCCGGCGGCCGCCTGCAGTGTTTTTGAAAGGTTTGAACCATGCGCGTTCTGATTGCTGAACACGATCACCCGCTGTACGCCCGGCTGCTGCGCGAAGCGGCGCCGGACCTTGAGGTCATGACCAGCGGCGACTCCGCCGAATTGTCGCGCCTGGCGGTCGATTGCCCGGTGTGGCTGGGCCAGCCGGACCTGCTGGCCACCTTGCTGCGCCAGGGCCACCAGCCACAATGGCTGCAGTCCACCTGGGCCGGCATCACGCCGCTGCTGGCCGAAGGCCTGCCCCGGGATTATCGCCTGACCCGCGCCGTAGGCATTTTTGGCCAGGTGATGGCCGAATACGTGCTGACTTACATGCTCGGCCATGAGCGTGAAGTGCTGGCGCGGCTGGTCAGCCAGGTTGAGCGCAAGTGGGATAACCGCATGGGCCAGAGCCTGGCGGGGCGCAAGGTGCTGATCGTCGGTACCGGCGATATCGGCCGTAGCGTTGCGCAATTCCTGCTGCCGTTTGGTGTTGAGTTGTATGGCATCGCCAGCGAAGCCCGCGAGCAGGCGCCGTTTATCGAAGTCGCCGGGCTCGAAGAGTTACCGCGCCTGGTGGGCGAGGTGGACTATGTGGTCAACCTGCTGCCCAACACGCCGAACACCCATGATTTGTACGACGCCGCGTTGTTCAAGCAATTCAAGCCGACCGGGTTGTTTATCAACGTCGGGCGCGGTGTAGCGGTGGTCGATGCGGACCTGGTGGAAGCGTTGAAGGAAGGCCATCTGGCCGGCGCGGTGATTGACGTTTGCCGTCAGGAGCCATTGCCCCAACGCCATCCGTTCTGGACCGCCTGGGGCTTGCTGCTCACCGGCCACAGCTCGGCGCCGACTTCGCCGGGGATGATGGTGCAGTTGTTTGTCGAGAATTTGCGGGCGTATCAGGCGCAGGAAACGTTGCGCGGGGAAGTGAGTTTCGAGCGCGGTTACTGATAGTGTGCTAACCCGGCAGGCATGTTGCCGGGCGTTTACAAATTTCTGCAAACACTAATCAGATGTCGGTTTTACAGGTCGTATGTGAGTCTCGTACCCCTCTTTAGATGGGTACATTCTCATGTTGAATGCTGGCACTGTGTCTCTCCCTCCACGGGTCACTCCACAACTTTCCTTGCTTTCCACCGAGCCGGCGGCGCTCCCTCTATTGCCCTCTGCTCTGGTCGCCGCGGCCGATTTCAACGCGCAGGCCCGCGCGCCAGTCCCCCGGCAATCCGGTCTCACCGCGGCGTTGGGCGACCGCGAGAATCTGCGGACACTGGGCCAGAAGCTCAACGAAATCGCCAGCCGTCTTGGCGTGAATGCCAGCCCTCAAGCGGTGCTGGCCGCGCTGCAAACGACACCGATGCAAATACACCCCGACTCGTCCTACCCGATCCGGGCGGGTAAAGCGGCGACGGTAGAGACCTTTCTCAGACGTATCGGCTTGGGGTTGCCCACCAATCATTTTCAACTGACCGGTCATGCCCACGCGGTGAGTGACAGGGCACTGGAGCATCCGCTCGGCAATTTTGGCGGCGGGTTGTCCTGGCCTGTTCCCATGAGCGCCGGTGAACAGCGCAGGGTGCTGGCGGCGGCTACCGACCATGGCAGCCAGAACCCCAATGCACCGCACATCGGCGCAAGCGTGGGTATACTGGAATATCTGAACGCGAACCGGCCGTTGTCGGACGAGGCATTGGCTGATCCTGCCAAGGCACTCGAAACCCTCGTCAGCTCCACCCGCGGGCAGGCACTGGGGCAAGCCATCCAGGATCAGCTCGGGGGCGTCGCAACCGATACCAGCGTGAACGAATATGCACTGAGCGCAATCCACCTGCTGCTGGACCCCGAGTCCATTACGGCGCCGCACCGAAACCATGTGGCAGGTTTCGACCTCGCGCAACACGCCCACTGGGGCAGGCCGGCTTCGACAGTGCTCGAGCGCCTGAGCACTTACCTGCACGAAAATTACAAGACCAGTCCCGAGATGGCCAAGGCCGGCGCCTATTTGTTACTGGCACGAAAGGCCCCCGAGTTTTTGATCAAGGGCATTCCCGACCGCGTGACTTACGGCAGCCCGGCCTGGGTAAGCCTCGCGGTCGCAGCTGCGGCCATAGAAGCGCAGTTCCCCGGGAAGGTGGCGCACATGAACTTTGCCCAGGTCATGTCCAGCGCTGAAAACGCGATCGTGACGAATCGAGCGGCCGCCGAACACGCACAGAAGGCGGCATTGGTGGATTGGGGCGTGGCCAACGGGATTGTCACTCGGCAGCCCAGTGACAGTTACAGCGACGTCGAGATAGACCGTGCAAGGACGGCATTCAACGCACAACTGAAGTTGACGCTTGCGGCTACCGGGTTATTGGAAGCCGATATCCCAAGCCGTAAAGACATTGCACTGGTCCACCTGAAAGAGCGGTTTGGCGAGCATGTACCCTTTGAAGAGAAACGACTGAAGGTCGTTGACTCGAAACAACCGTCAGCCCAACCGCTTTACGATCCGAACCGGGCACCCGCCGGGCTTTACTCGTTGCTGGACATCGCCATGAGCGGACTTGGCCACTACACATGGGAAAGCAGGGACCCGCACATTGCAGAGGCGATCAAAGGCAAGCGCCTTGATTTCGGCGTGAACAAAGTCTTCAACGAACAGTTCGAGCAAGCGATCGCCTCTCGCAAGCAAGGGGTTCGCAGCGCTATCAGGCACCTTGTCGCAACACTTCCATTGGCCGACAGAGAAAACCTTGAGTTTGGAAAACTCGAGTTTTTTCAGAAAAACACCTATGAACTTGGCGTCGACTTCACCTCAAAAAAAAGGCGGGGGGCGGACAATAAGTTGTGGGTCAAGGCGACCGGAAGAAATGGCGACACCGTTTATGAAATTGACTTGAAAGCAGCTGCTATCAGCGCGGTGCCAGCTTCTGAATTAACAACAAAACGAGAGCGGCAAGCCAACAAAACGTTCAAGACGGAACACTTCAATCCCAAGGCCGTGAATGAGGCTGCCCTTGGCCCGAAAAACCAGGCGGGCTTATCGACGCCGCCCATCAGTTTTTCCAGTACGCGAACGCAGCACATCGCCGACGCTTTTGTTGAGCACCTCGATCTCGACAGTGATGACGTCAAGGCTTATGCCCGGGGCGTGACCTCGTTCGATAAGCAGATGGCAACCGAGTGGAACGTCACCAACTTTTTTCTCGACCTGATTCCGCTTAGGTCAGCCATTGCGAACTTTTCCAAGGGCAACCACCTGGAAGGTGCCAGTGACCTGGCGCTGGATGTGTTTGGTTTCGTCACGGCGGGCGCGGGTGTGGCGGCGAAAGTGACGAAGGCGGGGGCCAAGGTCGCCAGCGCTGCCGCCAAGGCCATTCAAGTGGCAAAGGTCATCGGTGTGGCGGCCATTCAGGCATTCAACCCGTTGGATGGCTTCAGCGATCTGGTCGCCGGCGGTGCCCGGCTGCTGGGCAAAGGCGCCAACCTTGTACGCGCGACGGGTGCAGAGGTGGTCAACAAGCTCAAGGGCGCGAGTGGCAGCTATGACCTGTTGAAAGCGGCCAGCAAACACCATGACGCAGCGGCGACGGGTACTTTCAAGGTCGCGGGGCAAAACGTTGATGGAGGTGCGGTACTCCAGAACGGTCGATGGTATGCGTTTGATGTGCATAGGATGCGGCCGTACGGCAGCCCGCTTGAAGGTTTCACCGCAAAAACGAGTGCGATGGATGGCGCGATTATCACGAGGCCTGCCGAGTCAGGCAGCGCCCTGAACAACCGGTTGTTTGGCGACTACGGCGTGGCTGAATCGAACATTTCCGGGCTTGCGCGCGACAGTCAGGGGATCTATGCGGCGGCAGACGGTCACGTGTCTCATATCCGCCATACCGATACCGCCGGCAACACGGCGGTCTACGAAGTACGGCAAGTGACTCGCACCGCCGACGGTGCCGTGCAGGCACGGATTTATCACAACAACCGGCAAACGCCGCTGTTGGTGCAGCACCTTCAGGGGGACCAATGGCAGCGCCTGGGTGCCCGCGGCGGCAACCCGCCTTCGGTGGCATCGGACCTGGGCCCAAAAATTGGCGGAGGCGGCGAGGGGACGATCTACGAAAGTCTCGACGGTAAAAGTGTTTATAAGGACTATGGCCCTTCATCCATGACGGCTGCCGACGACTTTGTCGATAACGAGACCCTGTGCCTGAACAGCTATTACGGTGACGGCTTTGCAACGACGATACTTGAGGATGGTCGTCGTTATTTGAAAATGGGCAAACTGGACGGGGTGGATGTTAATACCCTGGCGAGGGGAAGTTTGCCCCCAGAGGCGCGGCTTTTACTGGATGACGCGTTTCGGCGTATGGAGCAGAAAAATCTTTACCACAACGATCTGCAGCTGAGCAATTTCCTGTATTCGGCGAGGGATAATAAAATTTATCCAGTGGACTTGAACGCCAACGGGCTTGAAGACATGACACCGTTTCTCGCCAGTTTGTACAAGCGTGATAGAGACGAGCTGCGCAGGGCCTATTACGCGCTGATCGCCAAGGCGTAGCTACACTTGTGGCGGGTGCACCCTGCTGTGATGGCAGCAGGGTTTTGAAGCGACCGTCAAGGGTTGTCAGAGCGTGTCAGTCCTGGTGATTGAAGTCGCCTTCGGACACCAGCTCGTTCAATGGACGACGCGGGCTCGGGGTTTCCCGGGCTTGCAGGTAGTCGGGCAGGGTCGACTTGTCCCCCAACTTGCCAATCGCCACGGCTGCGTGCAGGGCGTAACCTTCAGGAATCTTCAGTTCCTTGCGGGTCAGCTCCTGGTCGAAACCGGCCATGCCGTGGGTGTGCCAGCCGCTGAGGCTGGCTTGCAGCGCCAGGTGGCCCCAGGCCGAGCCGGTGTCAAAGGTGTGCCACAGCGCCGGGGTTTCTTCGGTGGCGCCGGGGACGGTGAAGGTCGTCTTCGACGCGACGATTACCAGGGCCGAGGCATGCTGCGCCCAGCCACGGTTGAATTCGTTCAGCAGGCCCAGGAAACGCTCCCAGTTTGGCGTGTCGCGACGGGCGTAGAGAAAACGCCATGGCTGAGAGTTGTAGGCCGAAGGGGACCAGCGCGCGGCTTCGAAGAAGCTCAACAGGGTCTCCACCGGGATGCTTTCGCCGGTGAAGGCGCGCGGCGACCAGCGGTCGGTGAATTGTGGGTGGATCGGGTAGTCGGCGACGCGAGGGTTGCTGCTCATTGGGCTGATCCTGATGAAAAACGGGGTTCAAAACTACTTCGCCGCCGGATGGCTGACAAGTCTTGTTGTACCGACAGTCGTAAGCGCTTGGCCCCGGGAGCCATGGGCACTAGACTGGCGGCCTTTTAACATACCGATATTGATGTAGAGCCATGGCCGCCAAAGTCGAACCTTTCTGGATCCGCAAAACCCTCGAACAACTCGACCAGGATGAGTGGGAGTCGTTGTGCGACGGCTGCGGCCTGTGCTGCCTGCAAAAGCTCGAGGATGAAGACGACAACAGCGTCTACTACACGCGTATCGCCTGCAAACTGCTGGACCTGAAAACCTGCCAGTGCACCGATTACCCCAACCGTCGCGACTCGGTGCCCGATTGCATCCAGCTCACTCCGGGGCAGGCCGACCAGTTCAAATGGCTGCCGCCTACCTGCGGTTACCGGTTGGTGAGTGAGCGCAAGGACTTGCCGCTGTGGCATCACCTCGTCTGCGGCGATCGCGACGCCGTGCACCAGGAACGCATTTCCCAGTCCGGACGCATGCTCAGCGAAGGCAGCGTGCCTGAGGATGACTGGGAGGATTACCTGATTTTTCGCGCGGGCTGAGAAGGAGTGTGTATGACGGTTGGAGCCAGGCTGGCGGCAAGCCTGCTGTTATTGGCATTGAGTACGTCGGCTTGGGCGAAGAAAGTCGACTTGGACTACCACGTCAAGCTGCTGCCCCAAAGTGATCAGGCAGAGGTGCGCCTGAGCCTGTCCCAGGGCTCGGCGGTGCGCAGCCTCAACTTCGACCTGGGCCGCGACGGCGACTACAGCGATTTCAAGGCCGATGGCCAGTGGCAAGTGATGCCGGGCAATACGCCGGGCGCCAGCCGTGGTCTGTGGCAACCCAGTGCCGACAAGGCCAGCCTGACCTACCGCGTTCGCCTGACCCACGCCCGCAAGAAGGGCGTTTACGAAGCACGCATGACCCCTGGCTGGGCGCTGTTTCGTGGCGAAGACCTGGTGCCCACCGCGCGCCTGGATCAGCAGGACGGCATTGAACTGGTGTCGCGCCTGGTGTTTGAACTGCCCGCCGGCTGGAAAAGCGTCGAGACGTCCTGGCCGCGCATCGGCAAGAACAAATTCCGCATCGATAATGTTTCCCGCCTGTTTGACCGGCCCACCGGCTGGATGCTCGCGGGTACGTTGGGCAGCCGCAGGATGCGCCTGGGGGAAACCGAAATCACCGTGGCGTCGCCCAAAGGGCAGGGCATGCATCGCTTGGATGTGCTGACCTTGCTGACGTTTGTCTGGCCGCAAGTGCAAGCGGCATTCCCGCGGCACCCGGCGAAACTCCTGGTGGTGGGCGCCAGTGACCCGATGCGGCGCGGTGCGTACTCGGCGCGGGACTCGATCTACCTCAACAGCCGAACACCGCTGGTCAGCGAAAACGGCAGCAGCCCGTTTATCCGCGAAGTGGTGCAGGCCATCGGTCGCTTCAACGACCAGCAGGGCAGCGACTGGATCAGCGAAGGTTTGGCGCAGTACTACGCCATTGAATTGATGCGCCGTGCGGGCGGCATCAGTGACGACCGCTATGCCGCGCTCCAGACCCGGCTGGCCAAGGAAGGCAGGGACGTGACCACCCTGCGGGTCGAGCACGCCAGTGGCGCGACGGTGTCACGGGCAGTGGTGTTGTTGCAGGAGCTGGACCGCGAGATTCGTGTGAAAACCCACAACAAGCGTTCGCTGGATGATTTGACCCAGGCGGTGATGCGCATGAACAGCATCAGCACAAAGGAGTTTGTGCAGCTGGGGGAGAGCATTATTGGCGAGTCGTCGGTAGTACTCGATACTAAACTGCTGCACTGAAACCAAGGTGGGAGCGGGCTTGCTCGCGAATACGATGTATCAGAAACACATTCAGTGACTGACACTCCGCTTTCGCGAGCAAGCCCGCTCCCACATTTGATCGAGGTTAACCCACAGTTTTGCTGGCGTTTTCAGCCGCCACTTCAGCCTTGGTCTTGAGGTTTTTCAATTCCTCACCGGCGCGTTCAATCTTGGTCCGCACGGTGTTCATTTCCTGGCGGCTGCGCTCCAGCAACTCTTTCGCCGAGCTGTGCCCGCTGATCCCGCGTGCCAGGGCCACGCCGCCAATCGCCACCTGGATCAAACCGAAAAAGCCACCACGGCGCAGGCCTTTGCCCATCATCACCACGCCGCCGGCCAGGGAGCCGATGCGTTCCCAGCCCTGGACGTTTTGCGTGGGTTGGCGCTCGAACGGTGTGGACCGGATAACGGGTCGCAAGGTTTTGCTGTCGCTCATGATCTGTCTCCAACAAGGGCTTATTGATATGCAGCTGACTGCACACAGGGCGCGGATGTTCCCGGAAAATCAGTATTTGGGGCCTGAGCGGGTGTTGTTGCCCTTGGCCAGGCGGTCGTAAAGCACCACGTTGACGGTGGCGGCAAGGTTCATGCAACCGGTGGTCGGGATGTAGACCACGTCTTCACACCAGTCACGAATCTCCTTGTCCAGGGAGCCGTCTTCCGGGCCGAAGATATACAGTGCGCGGTCGGGGTGGGTGTATTCGGGGAGAGGGCGGGCGCCTTCCACCAGCTCGACGGCGACGGGGATGCAGCCCAGGGGCAGGATCTTTTTCAGGTCGTCGATACCGATTAGCGGAATGTCGTGGTGGACCTTCTTGGTGTCGGTAATAAAGTCCCGGGCCCGCTCATAGCGCTTGCCGGTGTAGAACACCGAGGCCACGCCGTAGCAGCCGGCGGCGCGCATCACCGAACCGACGTTTTCGGGGGATTTGGGGTTATACAGACCGATGCAGCTGTAGCGTTTATTGCCCACGGGAAAGGGTGCCTTCGAGAAAAGCGGCGATTATACGGCCTCGGGCTAATGTATTGCTTGGGCGATCGCTATCGCGGGCAAGCCCGGCTCCCACATTTGGAATGCAATCCCCTGTGGGAGCCGGGCTTACCCGCGATGAGGCCGTCACATTCAGCGAAGATACTCAGTCGTCTTTCTTCATCAACCCGGCCAACGCCGCAAACGGGTTATGCGTCGCCTTGGCAATCGTCGGGCTGCTGGTGGAGCCTTCGCCGAAATACTGCTGGTCGGTATAGCGCGAGTGTTCGTTGTCGTGGCAATACAGGCACAGCAACTCCCAGTTGGAGCCGTCCTGGGGATTGTCATCATGGTTGTGGTTACGGTGGTGCACGGTCAGTTCGCTCAGGCGCTTGCCGGCGAATTCACGGGCGCAGCGGCCGCACACGTGGGGGTACATCTTCAGGGCTTTGTCGCGGTAGCCCATTTCCCGGTCGCGCTGGGCATCGGCGAGGATGCGATCCAGCTTGGCGGTGTGGGAGGGCGGGTTGGTCGAGCTCATCATGGCTCCTGTCTTTTAGTGGATCACGGATAGCGTTGATTCTAGCTGCTTGCGGGGTAATAAACCTCCGGCTTTTTCAGCTGCAGTACGCGCAGGTGGTGGGGATTGTTTGTAGTATCGGCGAACTGAATTCATAAGGAGCGGTACTCATGCGGATGCATACAGGATGGTGGGCGTTGCTGTTATTCGCCGTCAGCGTCCAAGCCCAGGCGTTTTCCACGCCCCAGCCGGGCCAGGTGATTGATGTGGCGCTGGAGCAGCTCCACCCTACCCAGGCGGTGATCGGCTTTGATCAGATCTATTACAAGCTGGGGGTGTTTGCCGAATCACCCAAGAAGGTGTTCGACGAATACTGTGAAACCAATGGCCAGGGTGAAGCCAGCAAGGTGCCTAAAGATGCCGACCTGCATAAACCAGGCAGCTTTACCTGCAAAGACCCGGTGGGGACTCACCCGGCGGACATGAAAACCGTGGTGGTCGGCCCTGCTGGCCAGCTGTACCTCACTGACGGCCACCATTCGTTCAGCACGTTGTGGGAGCAGCCAGGGGCCGGCGCCAGACTGAAAATGTGGGTGCGGGTCACTGATAACTTCAGTGACAGCCCTGACCTGGCTACGTTCTGGAAGCGCATGGAGCAGGGGCGCAAGGTCTGGCTCAAGGACGGCCAGGGCAAAACCATCACCCCTGAGCAGATTCCGGCGCACCTGGGTTTCAAGGATCTGGGCGACGATATGTTCCGCAGCCTGGTGTATTTCTCCCGCAAGGCATCCTACGGCAAGCCGACCTCTGGCGCGGTAGTGCCGGAATTCCTGGAGTTTTACTGGGGAGGGTGGTTGCGCACGCAGATTGACCTGAGCGCGTTCAACCTGAACAAGCAGGGCGGGTATGAAAAGGCCATCGAAGCGCTAGCCAAGCGCATGGTCAGTCTGGCGCCCGATGCGCCGGTAGGGGACAGCGGCTTCAACGCCGGGCAGTTAGGGGGATTTACTTCACTCAACCGCAAAGAGCTGGATGACACCTTCAAGAAGAAAGTGCCCTACGTTATCGACAGCAGGAGCAAGTAAGTGACGAACCGACAGGGGCGGCCTGGCGCCGTTTCTGTCGGGCGTATAACGGCTGAATATACAGTAATGGTCGGGCAAATATTGATTTAAATGCCCTCGGGGATTTAAATAGGATTTGGGTAATAAAGTGTTGGACTAACGTTGCCGGTTTCTTTAATGTGGCGCCTCTTGGCCAGCTGCCGTTAGTGTGTTCTGCAGTAGCGCCAGATGTTCAATGCCTCAGGTCTTTCCTGACGACTGTTAGTTTCCCGTCAACCGGGTTCCCCTTCACGATATCAACCCCATGTGGCGGATGTTGTGGCGTTTCAAATCAGAGTCGCTCGTCCAGAGCGCGCTGCTTCAAATAACCGAAGTCGGGTAGGTTGAAGTGTCTGATGATCGTCGTACGAACAATAAAAAATTCGACGAGCTGCCCTGCTTATATAACTTGAAGGTTCAGGCTCATTGTCCTGCGTAAGTTATGAAGTTGTGGCGCTCGTTAATAAACTTCTGATGTTCATCTCGCTTATATTCGCGCTACGTGAATACAACTGCCTGCTTCAATCAAATATATGCAATTTTTTGTAGAGGCTGTTGTGTCTAAAGGTGTTGTTCTGGCGGTTTCCGCTTCCTTCCTGTTTGGCGTGCTGTATTTCTTTACCTCCCTACTTGAACCCTTGGATGGTCAGCAGATATTTGGCTGGCGAATGCTCATTTCGCTGCCCTTCATGACGTTGCTGCTGTGCCTCTCCGGAGACTGGAAGTGGGTGCCGTTGATCTACAAGCGGCTGCGGGAGAAACCCGCGCTGCTGCCCTATGTCGTGGTCACCAGTGCGCTGGTGGGGGTGCAGTTGTGGATCTTCATGTGGGCGCCACTCAATGGTCACGGCCTGGATGTGTCGCTGGGCTATTTCCTGTTACCGCTGACCATGGTCATCACCGGCCGCATCGTTTACGGCGAACGCCTTTCACATCTGCAAAAGATTGCCGCAGCGCTGGCGGCGGTGGGTGTGGCCAATGAGTTGTATCGCACGGGCGGGTTCTCCTGGACCACCCTGGTCGTGTGCGTGGGTTATCCGCTGTATTT
Source organism: Pseudomonas sp. TH34 (assembly GCF_016650865.1). Taxonomy (NCBI): domain Bacteria; kingdom Pseudomonadati; phylum Pseudomonadota; class Gammaproteobacteria; order Pseudomonadales; family Pseudomonadaceae; genus Pseudomonas; species Pseudomonas sp. TH34. The sequence goes on along the minus strand of NZ_JAEKFB010000033.1, from coordinate 519,784 downwards.
CGTACTGCGTCGGCGCTGTGGCACCGATAACCTCGGCGGACTGTGGCTGGACATGGTGCTGATGATCCCGGTCGCGCTGTGGTTTGTCCTCGGTGGCGAACCCATCGGCGAGACCCTGGCGCAACGCCCGGCGCTCTATTGGCTGGTGCCACTCATGGGATTGGTCAGTGCGGCGGCGGGTTATTCCTACATCCGGGCCAGCCGGCTGTTGCCGTTCAGCCTGTTCGGTTTGCTCAGTTACGCGGAGCCGGTGCTGCTGGTGGCCGTGTCGTTGATGCTGGGAGACAGCCTCAAGCCGGGACAATGGATGACCTACCTGCCGATCTGGCTGGCGGTGGTGGTGTTGGTGCTGGAAGGCTTGAGGCATTTGAATCGACTGCGCCGGTCGATCTGACGGCAACCCGCGCAGTGAATGTTTAGCCCTTGAGCTTCTCGGCAATCCAGATGGTATGCCGCGTGCCCTTGTTGCCATGGGCAAACACCTGCACTTCCTCGGCCTTGAAGCCGGCCTTGCGCAGTTTGTCGCTGAACTGCTTGTCGGCGCTGGCCGACCACACCGCCAGCACGCCCTTGGGCCGCAGGGCCTTGGCGCAGGCGCTTAGGCCACCGGCGGAATACAGCCAGCTGTTGGCTTTTTGCGTCAGGCCTTCGGGGCCGTTGTCCACATCCAACATGATCGCGTCAAAGCCCTGGGGCTCGGCCTGCAGCACCTTGGCCACGTCTTCCATACGGATCACGGTGCGCGGGTCCAGCAGCGGGCGGCCGGACTTTTCTCCCAGGGGCCCACGATTCCACTCGACCACGCCGGGCACCAGCTCGGCAACCACCACCTCGGCAGTCTTGCCCAAATGCTTGAGCGCTGCCGCCAGGGTAAAACCCATGCCCAGGCCGCCAATCAACACCCTGGAGCCGGGCCGACCGGCAACCTTGCGGCACGGAATCTCCGCCAGCGCATCCTCGGAACCGTGCATGCGCGTGTTCATCAACTGGCCACCGTCACCGCCCTGAATCTTGATGACAAAATCCTCACCGTATTCGAACAGGCACAAGGCACCGCCGTTGTCGGGGATCGGAGTGGTGTCCAGCAGAACGAAACGTTTCATGGAAATCTCATTGGGAAGGGCATTCTTGCGCGGTTGGGAGTAGCCTTACGACTTTACGGTCAGGCCATGGAGCCATCGATGAAGTGCAGCATTCTAACGGTCATTGTGTGGAGCGCGCTCGCCCTTGGCGGGGTGGCCCAGGCTCAGGAGTCGCAAACCGTACCGATTACCCCAGCGCCGACGGCGGGTTCGCCGGGTACTGCAACGCCCACACCTTACCCGCAAGTCACGCCACCGGCGACGCCAAAGGCGGCCGGCAGCGGTGAGCCATTGTTGGCGCCTATCGTGCTGCCCACGCCGCCGAAGGACCAGACGATCCCGGGCTTGCAGCAGAACGACATCAAGCCCAAGACCCCAGGCGGTTAAAACTGCTGGGACAGCAATTGCCCGTCCGCCATGCGCAGGCGCCTGGACAGGGCGATAGCAATCGCACGGATTATCTTGGCCGCGATTTTCGGCGCATCGTTGAGCATTTTTTCCAGGGAATCCTTGCCCAGGTTCAACAGCACGCAATCGCTGGCCGCCACACAGCTGGCTGAACGGCGCTCGCCATCCAGCACGGCCATCTCGCCAAACGCCCGCCCACTGCGCAAGGTGGCGATGGTCAGCCGCTGGCCCTCATGGTTGGTTTTCTGCACCGCCACCTGGCCTGAGTGGATGATGCACATGAAGGTGCCGGCGTCCCCTTCGAGGAATATCACTTCATCGCGGGCGATGCTGCTGATGTTGAAATAGCCCGCCGCCACATGGAAGTCTTCCGGCAGCAGCGGGTCGAAGAGGCCGCAATCCATCAGCATGTCGCGGATTTCGTTATTGAGTAAGGTCGGTTCTGGCATGAGGCTTACAGTCTTTGTCCATAAATCGTGCAGGGCGCGCCCGGCGGTCAGGTGTTCAGACCCGCCCGCCAGGCGGAGTTCCTTAAATCAGCCCCAGCGCCTTGAAAACAAATGCATATTCGAGTGCTACGTCACGTAATCCCTGGTAACGCCCACTCATGCCGCCGTGGCCCGCACCCAGCTCGGTCTTGAGCAGTAGCAGGTTATCGTCGGTCTTGGTGTCGCGCAGCTTGGCCACCCACTTGGCCGCTTCCCAATATTGCACGCGGCTGTCGTTGTAGCCGGCGATCACCAGCGTGGCCGGGTAGGCCTGGGCGCTGACGTTTTCGTACGGCGCGTAAGCCTTGATCCGCTCATACACCTCCGGCTCTTCAGGGTTGCCCCATTCGTCGTACTCGGTGATGGTCAACGGCAATTCAGGGTCGAGCATGGTGTTGAGCACGTCGACGAACGGCACTTCGGCAATGGCCGCCTGGAACAGCTCCGGGCGCTGATTGAGCACTGCACCGATCAACAGGCCGCCGGCGCTGCCGCCGCTGATAGCCAGTTGCTTGGAGGTGGTCAGGCCTTGGGCGATCAGGTGTTCGGCGCAGGCGATAAAGTCGCTGAAGGTATTTTGCTTGTGCTCCTGCTTGCCGGCGCGGTACCAGGCTTCGCCCAGTTCGCCGCCCCCGCGTACATGGGCAATGGCAAAGGCCACGCCACGGTCCAGCAGGCTCAGGCGCGCGTGGGAGAACCACGGGTCGAGACTCTGGCCATAGGCGCCGTAGCCGTATAGGTACAGCGGCGTCGGCTTACCCAACTGGTCGCGGCGGACGACAAGACTGATCGGCACCTGAGTGCCATCGGCCGACGTCGCCCACAACCGTTGGCTGACGTAGTCGTCGGCGTTGAACACACCGAGCACCGGGGTTTCCTTGAGCACCTGTTGCGCGCCGCTGGCCAGTTCCAGCTGGCGCACCTGGGCCGGGCGGTTCAGGGCCTCATAGCGCAGGCGGATCTTGTCGCTGGCAAATTCCAGGCTGTTCTGCACATAGAGGCTGTAGGCCGCGTCCGGCAATTCCACCCGATAAGGTGCTTGGCCTTGTGGGTGCACTTCGATGATCGGCAAACCACCGATGCGCAGGCTCAGGGTCATGGCCCGGGCGTTGAGGCTCACGCCATCCAGCATCACTGCGTCGTCGTGGGGGATCAGGTTCTGCCAGTCGTCCTGGGTCGGCACGCTGCCGGTGTCGGCGGCCTGGAACAGGGCGAAGTTGATGCCGTCGCGGTTGCTGCGGATAAACCAGGTCCATTGGTCGTCCAGCTTGCCGTGGTCGACGTCATATTCATGGCCTTCGACCCGTGGCGCCAGGCAGGTAAAGGCCTGCTGCGGCTGCTCGGCGTCCAGGGCCCAGATCTCGCTGGTGGTCTTGCTGCCCAGGGCCAGCAGCAACTGGCGCTCGGAACTTGAGCGGTAGCAATGCAGGAAGAAACGGCCGTCGGGCTCGTGGAACACTTCTTCGGCGGCGGTGCCGTCCAGGCGATAGCGATACAGTTTGTGCGGGCGGTGGGTGTCGTCCAGTTCAGTGAAAAACAAGGTCAGGCTGTCGTTGGCCCAGGTCATGCTGCCGTCGCAGTCTTCGAACTCCAGTTCGCTGACCTTGCCGGTGGCCAATTCCTTCACGTAGAGGGTGTAAATCTCTTCGCCGTTGGTGTCCAGGCTGTAGGCCAGGCGCTGGTGGTCGGGGCTGATGCTGAAGGCGCCAAGGGAGAAAAAGCCGCCATTGGCAAGCACGTTCGGGTCCAGCAGCAGCTCTTCCGCGCTTTCGTCGACCTGTTGGCTGTCATCCGCCGGGCGCGGGCAGCGGTAGTGGCGGGCATATTCGTCACCGGCGGTGGTGCGGGTGTAATACAGGTACGGGCCCCAAGGCGAGGGCAGGGACAGGTCGGTTTCGAGGATGCGGCCCTTGATCTCTTCGAACAGGGTTTCGCGCAGCGCCTGTTGGTCGGACAATTCTGCTTCTTGCCAGGCATTTTCCGCCTTGAGGTAATCGAGCACCTCGGCGCTGTCCCGCGCTTGCAGCCAGGCGTACGGGTCGGTGCCGGGGGCCTTGCGGGCGATCGGGGCGGCAGTGATGTGGGTCGCTGGGGGCATGGATCACTCTCTGTCTGGCGGTTGGCCGACGGCATTGCAGCCTCGGCACTGAAAAGCCGTTATCATAGCGGCCTGTTTGCCTACCTTGCCATGGACACCATGACCGAGAACGACTATCTGATCGCTTGGGGCCTCTACGCCTTCGCAGCCCTGGGTTGCCTGTTGGTGTGGTTTGCCATGACCCGCTGGATGTGGCGCTGGCTGCGCGAACCGCTGCGGCTGCTGATGGCGGTGCTGCTGTTCAGCCCGACCATTGTCGACCCGGTGAAGACCCAGTTCGCCCCGGCCGTGGCCATCACCGCCCTGGACCTGGTGCTCAAGGTCGGCAACAACGCCTGGCGGGCAATTTCCGATCTGTTCATGTATTCCATGATCGCGTTTGGCGTGTACCTGGTGTTTGTGCTGATCCGCTGGCCCATCGAGCGTGCCTCCAGGGCCCGCCGTGAGCAGAAGGCCGCCGCTGCGGCAGCCGCTGAAGCCGAGCCGGAGGATGACGACGAACCCTTCGCCGATGAGCGTTACGGTCGCCCGGCACCTGTCAGCGGTATGCGGGTCGAACCGCGCCTTTAACGTTGTACGCCCTGTATCGAGAAGCCTGGCATGTGTGAATTATTGGGCATGAGTGCCAACGTACCGACCGATATCGTGTTCAGCTTTACCGGGCTGATGCAACGCGGCGGACGGACCGGCCCCCACCGCGACGGTTGGGGCATCGCCTTCTACGAGGGCCGTGGCCTGCGGTTGTTCCAGGACCCGGCGGCCAGCAGCGAATCGGAAGTCGCGCTGCTGGTGCAGCGTTATCCCATCAAGAGTGAAGTGGTGATTGGCCATATCCGCCAGGCCAATGTGGGCAAGGTGTGCCTGTCCAATACCCACCCGTTCGTGCGTGAACTGTGGGGCCGCAACTGGTGCTTCGCGCATAACGGCCAACTGGCGGACTTCAACCCCCGCGCCACGTTTTACCGCCCGGTGGGTAATACCGACAGCGAGGCGGCGTTCTGCGATTTGCTCAACCGAGTCCGTGAAGCGTTCCCGGAACCGGTGGACATCGAACAGGTGCTGCCTGACCTGATCGCCGCCTGCAGCGAATACCGCAGCAAGGGCGTGTTCAACTGCCTGCTCAGCGACGGTGACTGGCTGTTCTGCTATTGCTCGACCAAACTGGCACAGATCACCCGGCGCGCGCCGTTTGGCCCCGCACGGTTGAAAGATGTCGACGTGATCGTCGATTTTCAGGCCGAAACCACCCCCAATGACGTGGTGACGGTGATTGCCACCGAACCCCTGACCGAAAACGAGACCTGGACCCGCTACGAACCGGGCCAGTGGAGCCTGTGGCGACGCGGCGAATGTGTCAGCCAAGGCAAAACGGAATAAGGACGTCGAATATGTTGCTCAGCTATTTGCGACTGGTGTTGTTTGCCGTGGGTCTGTTGGTCGGTGTGCAGGTACCGGGATTCATCAGTGACTACGCCAAGCGCGTCGAAGCCCATCTGATCGAGGCCCAGACCGGCCTGCGCGGCTTTGATGCTACGGCGCAGCAGTTCTTCAACGGCGATTTGCAGGCGCTGGTGGCTCATTACCGTGCCAGTGACGACCCGGTGTTTCGCAGCGATGCCAACAGCCTGGGCACGTTGCTCGACCGCCAGGTAGCGCTGGATAAACAGTTCCAGGCGATGCAAGGCCCGTGGTACATCCGCGCGCTGCAAGTGGCCGTGGCTGCCGACCCGGCAATTCGCCAGGAAACCTGGAACGGCTACAGCTACATGCTGTTACTGACCCCGGAAGCCATGGGCTGGGGCCTGGGTGGGGCGATGCTGTTGTCGTTTGGCCTGGAATGCCTGTTCCGCCTGATCGACTGGGTGGTGTTGGGCGGCAAGCGCCTGCGCCAGAGCCGGCCGATTGAAGAGCGGGACCTCAAGGGGCTTTAAAGGCTGACGCGGTCAAATTGTGGGAGCGGGCTTGCTCGCGAATGCAGTGCGTCAGTGACATATAGGTTGGCTGGTACACCGCATTCGCGAGCAAGCCCGCTCCCACAGTTTTAAATCGGTTCCTTCAGTGGCATGGGTTTGCTCAGCACCATCAAACCCTCGCCGACCTTCTGCGCATACCGCTCCACCACGCTCTGGCACAGCGCCACAATCTCCTCCACCAACTCCACTCCTATTCGCCACGACACCACCACCTGCAAGTTCGGTGGTCGTTGCTCCATGGGCAGCATGGTCAATTCTCCTCGTGCCAACTCTTCGCTGACCAATACGGGCGGAAACGCACCAATCCCGAACCCGTCCCGCAGCAGGCGGGTGATCGCCGACACCGAGTTCACACAGCTCATTCGTGGCGCGGCTACGCCGTTCGCCTGCATCAGGCTGAGCACGTCCTGGTGCGGACAGGAGTTTTTCGAGTAGGTGATGATGCGCTCCTGGGCCAGTTCGGCGAGGGACGCGTAGTCGCGGTTGTAGATCGAGTGGCTGGCAACGATCCAGCCCATGGGATGGCTGGCCAGTTCCAGGCTGCGCACGGTTTCCTGGCGCAGCAGGTCGGTTTGCAGGATCAGGTCGAGAAAGCCTTTTTGCAACTGATCGCTGAGGTTCAGCGCGGTATCGGCGACCAACTCGATTTCCACCCGTGGGAAGTGGTCCGTCAGTTCTGCCACCAGCGCGCTTAGCCAAGTGTGGATCACCGTGTCCATCACCCCGATGCGGATACGCCCGACCTTGCTGCTGGTGGTTTCCAGGGACTGCTTGAGCCCTTGCATGGTCGCCATCATCTGCTCGGCATAATCGAGCACCTTCAAGCCCTCCGGCGTCAGGCTCACCCCCCGGGAGTCGCGCAGGAACAGCTTCACCCCCAGCTCGCTTTCCAGCACGGCGATGCGACTGGAGATCGAGGCCTGGGTCGTGAACAGCTTCTCCGCCGTCAGGCGAAAGCTCTTGAGCTTGGCCACCCAGACGAAGGTTTCGAGGAACTTCAAATTCATGGGATCAACTTTTCTTATGCATGGATCGGTTTTTATTAGTTGGACGCAGCGTGTCGCAAACGCCAAAAATCGAGCTGTCTCACGATAAGCGTCGTTGGGGTTCAGGACAACATCGTTGCGAGATCTTGGTAAAAGATCCCACACTACAAAAAAACAAAGCCTACAGGAGCCCTACCGTGAGCCGCCTGCTATTGAACTGCGACATCGGCGAAAGCTTTGGCAACTGGACCTTGGGTCTGGATGCCGAGGTCATGCCTTTCATTGATTGCGCCAACGTTGCCTGCGGCTTCCACGCCGGCGACCCGAGCATCATGCGCAAGACCGTCAGCCTGGCCTTCAAGCATGGCGTGCAGGTGGGCGCACACCCGGCGTACCAGGACCTGCAGGGTTTCGGCCGCCGCTCCATGGCCTACACCCCGCAGGAAATCCAGGACCTGTTGCACTACCAGATCGGCGCCCTCGACGGTATTTGCCGGGCCCAGGGTGGGCGGGTCAGCTACGTTAAACCTCACGGCGCGATGTACAACGACATGATGGCCAAGCCGGCGCAATTGCGTGCGGTGATCCAGGCCGTGGCGGCCTACGACGCCAGTCTGCCGTTGATGCTGATGGCCACCCGCGACAACAGCGCTGCCCAGGCCCTGGGCGACGAATATGGCGTGACCCTGTGGTTCGAAGCCTTCGCCGATCGTGCTTATGACAGCGCTGGCCATCTGGTCTCCCGCCAGTTGCCGGGGGCGGTGCACCACGATCCGGAAAAGATCATCCAGCAGGCCTTGATCATCGCCCGGGGTGAGCATCTGGTCGCCAGCGACGGCAGCCCGTTGCACCTGCAGGCCAATACCTTGTGCGTACACGGCGATAACGCCAGCTCGGTGGCCGCCGTGCAGCGCATCCGCGAGGCGTTGACCCCAGCATGAAACCACGGATTGAAGTCGTAGCCATCGACAGCCTGATGGTGCGCCTGTTTGATGTGATCGCCGAAGACAACATGCCCTGGATGCTCGCCGCCACCCGCCGTTTGCGGGAAGGTTTTGGCCCGGCGCTGGTGGACCTGGTGCCGTCCTACACGACCCTGATGGTGCATTACGACCTGATGGCGCTGAGCCCGGCCCAGGCGCGGGAGTTGATCGATCAGGCGCTTGAAGCGCTGCAGCCAGAGCCCAAGGGCAGCGGGCAATGCCATGTGTTGCCAGTCTGGTATGACCTGAGCGTCGGCCCCGAACTGCCGTTGCTCGCGCAGCGCAGTGGGCTGGCGGTGGAGGAGGTGATCCGTCGCCACAGCCAGCACGAATATCAGGTGTTCGCGTTGGGCTTTGCGCCGGGGTTTGCCTTTATGGGCCTGGTGGACGAACTGCTCGCAGCTCCACGACTCAATACGCCGCGCAAGCGGGTGGCGGCCGGCAGCGTGGGGATCGCCGAGCGGCAGACGGCGGCCTATCCGGTGGTATCGCCGGGTGGCTGGAACCTGATCGGCCGCACACCGGCCAAGCTGTTTGATCGAGAGCGCGAGGGCTACAGCCTCATGCAGCCGGGGGACACCGTGCGTTACGAAGCGGTCAGCCATAGCGAATTCATCAACCTGGGTGGCGATGACACACCGTTGGAGGCCCAGGCATGAGCCGCTTGTTGATCGAGGCCAGCACCCCGCTGTGCTTGTTGCAGGACGCTGGACGTTTTGGTGTGAGGCATTTGGGCGTGACCCAGGGCGGCGCGCTGGATTGGGTGTCGATGTCGTGGGCCAATTGGTTGCTGGGCAATGCCCTGGATGCGCCGGTGGTAGAAATCACCTTGGGTGGCTTCACCGTGCAGGCCGATGACTATTGTCTGCTGGCGTTGGCCGGGGCGGATTTGGGCGCTTATGTCGATGAAAGAGCGATCAGCCCGGGGCGCAGTTTTATTCTGCAAAAAGGCCAGCGTTTGCGGTTTACCCAGCCGTTCAGCGGCGCGCGGGCTTACCTGGCAGCGCCGGGCGGGTTTGATGCGCCGCAGGTGCTGGGCAGTTGCGCTACGGTGGCGCGTGAGGAACTGGGCGGGCTGGATGGCTTTGGCCGAGCGCTGGCTGAAGGTGCGCAGTTGAGCTATTCAGGGGTGGGCGGTGCGATGCGGGTGTTGTCTGCGGAGCAATTGCCGAAACTGGATTCGAAGGCGCCACTGGAGGTGATCCTCGGGGCGCAGATCGGCCAGTTCGGCGGGCAGAGTCTGTTTGACGTGTTCAACAGTGAATGGACCCTCGACAGCCGTGCCGACCGCATGGGCATGCGCTTGCTCGGCACACCGCTGGAATATCAGGGACCGTCGCTGATTTCGGAAGGCATCCCGCTGGGCGCGATCCAGGTGCCACCGGATGGGCAGCCGATTGTATTGCTCAATGATCGGCAGACCATTGGCGGTTATCCGCGACTGGGTGCGTTGACGCCATTGGCGCTGGCGCGGCTGGCGCAGTGTTTGCCGGGGGAGAAGGTGAGGTTGGCGCCGGTGATGCAGGAGACGGCGCATCGGCAGCAGGTGGAGTATTTACGCCGCTTCGCCAGAAACTAAAGACCACCGCAGGACAAAGTGTGGGAGCGGGCTTGCTCGCGAAAGCGCAGTGTCAGTCACCGAATATATTGGCTGATACACCGTCTTCGCGAGCAAGCCCGCTCCCACATTTGATCGTGGTTGTCTGGGAAACAGGTTACTTCGACAAAAAGCGCATCCCTTCCTCAAGCCCGCGCAACGTCAACGGAAACATCTGGTCCTCGATCAAGTCCCGGACTATCCCGGTGGACGCCGTATAGCCCCAAGTGTCTTTCGGGTACGGATTAATCCAGATCAGCTTCTTGTACTTCTCCATGAACCGCTGCATCCACACATACCCGGGCTCTTCATTCCAGTGCTCGACGCTGCCGCCGGCCTGGGTGATTTCATACGGCGCCATGGCCGCATCCCCGATAAAGATCACTTTGTAGTCGGCGCCGTACTTGTGCAGCAGATCCTGGGTCGAGGTGCGTTCCGAACCCCGGCGCATGTTGTTCTTCCACACCGATTCATAAATGAAGTTGTGGAAGTAGAAATACTCCAGGTGCTTGAACTCGGTCTTGCACGCGGAGAACAGCTCTTCGCAGGTCTTCACATGGGCATCCATCGAGCCGCCGATGTCGAACAGCAACAGCAGCTTGATGGTGTTACGCCGCTCCGGGCGCATCTGGATATTCAGCAACCCGGCATCGCGTGCCGTATGGTCGATGGTGCCGTCGATGTCCAGCTCTTCCGCCGCCCCCTGACGCGCGAACTTGCGCAGGCGGCGCAGGGCGATCTTGATGTTGCGGGTGCCCAGTTCCACCGAATCATCGAGGTTCTTGTACTCGCGCTGGTCCCAGACCTTGACCGCTTTGCCCTGGCGCTTGCCGGCATCACCCACGCGAATGCCTTCGGGGTTGAAACCGCCGGAGCCGAACGGGCTGGTGCCGCCGGTGCCGATCCATTTGTTGCCGCCGGCGTGGCGTTCCTTCTGTTCTTCTAGACGCTTCTTGAACTCCTCGATGAGCTTGTCGAGACCGCCGAGGGACTGGATCTGCGCGCGCTCTTCGTCGGTCAGCGAGCGTTCGAATTCCTTGCGCAGCCAGTCTTCGGGAATCAGTGCTTGCAGGTGATCGTCGAGTTTTTCCAGGCCATTGAAGTAGGCGCCGAAGGCCCGGTCGAACTTGTCGAAATGCCGTTCGTCCTTCACCAAAATCGCCCGGGCCAAGTAGTAAAACTCGTCCATGTCGGCGAAGGTCACGCGCTGTTTCAGCGCGTTGATCAGGTCCAGCAGCTCACGCACCGAGACCGGCACCTTGGCTGCACGCATTTCATTGAACAGGTTGAGCAGCATGGCAATCGCCCTTATCGGTTACCGCGACGGCTCATGAACGCCAGGCGCTCCAGCAACTGCACGTCCTGCTCGTTTTTCACCAGGGCACCGGCCAGGGGCGGGATGGCCTTGGTGGGGTCGCGCTCGCGCAGTACCGCTTCGCCGATGTTGTCGGCCATCAGCAGTTTCAGCCAGTCCACCAGTTCGGAAGTGGACGGTTTTTTCTTCAGGCCCGGTACCTTGCGCACGTCGAAGAACACATCGAGTGCCTCGCTGACCAGGTCCTTCTTGATGTCCGGGTAGTGCACGTCGACGATCTTTTGCAGGGTGGTGCGGTCCGGGAAGGCGATGTAGTGGAAGAAGCAGCGGCGCAGGAACGCGTCCGGCAGCTCTTTTTCGTTGTTGGAGGTAATGATGATGATCGGGCGTTTCTTGGCCTTGATGGTCTCGTCGATTTCGTAGACGTAGAACTCCATCTTGTCGAGTTCTTGCAGCAGGTCGTTGGGGAATTCGATGTCGGCCTTGTCGATTTCATCGATCAGCAAGATGACCCGTTCCTCGGACTCGAAGGCTTCCCAGAGCTTGCCCTTTTTCAGGTAGTTGCGTACGTCATGCACCTTGTCCACGCCCAGCTGCGAGTCACGCAGGCGGCTCACCGCGTCGTACTCGTACAGGCCCTGATGGGCCTTGGTGGTGGACTTGATGTGCCAGGTGATCAGCTTGGCGCCAAAGGATTCGGCCAGTTGCTCGGCGAGCATGGTCTTGCCGGTGCCCGGTTCGCCCTTGACCAGCAGTGGCCGCTCCAGTGTGATGGCGGCGTTGACGGCCAGTTTCAGGTCATCGGTGGCAACGTAGGCCTGGGTGCCTTCGAACTTCATCTATCAATCCTCGAACGTGACGCCGAACGGTCGGGGACCGAAGCGGGCGAGTAATCAGCTTTGCCCGACTATACCGCGCAGCCCCGGCGACTGTGAACGCAGACGGGCTATTCAGTCTCTGAATGGGCAGTCACGTTGAAGATCAATCTGTCGAGGGCTTGGGCTGTTCATAGCGGGCGTTGAAAGCCTGGACGAAACCGTTGCGCAAAATCTGCAAAAACGCCTGGAACGCGCTGATATCTTGCTGGTGCACGTTGCCGCTCAGCTCCACGCGGGTGGCAAACTGGTTTTTGTTCTGGTTTTTCAACACGGTCTCGCTGGCGCCCACCACGGCCTCCCAGATTGAGCGGAAGATGCTCTTGTCCTTGTTCTCGACATCCTGTTGCCAGTTGAACACCTCGACGTTGCGCAGCAAAGGCTTGATGTAGCCGGTCAATTGGCCTTTTTCGGCCTGGGCTTCGACCACCAGATCGCCGGTGCCCGCATTGAAGTCGAATTTGCCGTAGGCCGAGGCGAAGTCATTCATGCGCTTGAGTTGGATATCCCGGGCCCGGAAGCGGAATTCGAAGTTTTCGAAATTGCTCAAGGGGTCAAACGTCGCGGTGGCTTCCAGCGGCGCCTGGCCCAAAAACAGTGCCTTGCCATCGAAACGCGCGTCGCGCTGGCCTTTGACGTCCACCACGTTGGTCAGGTTGTAGAAGGTCGCGTTGACCTGAGTGGCATACATGTTCACCGGCGGTTTCGAGCTGAAGTTATGGAAGGCGATTTTCCCATCGTTGATGTGCACCTCATTGAGGGTGATCGGCAACAGTTTGCTCAGTTGTTCCCGCCAGTCGGTGCCCTGACCGGTCTGGGATGCCTGCTTGTTGGTGCCGCCGTCGACGAAATTCAGTTCCGGCTTGATGAACTGCGCCTCAGCCACCACCGCGTGGTCGTACCACAGCGAATGCCAGCTGACCGACAGATCGATCACCGGCGCCTTGACGAACGGTACCGGCACCTTGCCGTCGACCTTGACGATCTGCAACCCGTTGATTCGATAGGCGCCGCGCCACAGTGCCAGGTCGACATCGGTGACTTGGCCGCGGTAATCGCCCATGTCGGCGAGTTTGTCATTCAGGTAGTTGCGCACCAGATAGGGCAGGGCGATATCCAGGACGACCAGCAGTACCACGACCCCGGCGAGGGTCCAGAGGGGCCAACTGTAGCGACGTTTCATGGGAATTTTCTCCATCCGTGTAGGCGATTGACTGCTGCCGTCGCCGGACGTTCGCTTGACTGGACGCCTCGCAACACGAGGCATACCCTTGGGGCCTTCCTGAAATTGCCTTAAGGACCCGTCATGAGCCGCATTTTTGCAGACAACGCGCACTCCATCGGTAACACGCCCCTGGTTCAGATCAACCGCATCGCCCCGCGTGGCGTGACTATCCTGGCCAAGATCGAAGGGCGTAACCCGGGGTATTCGGTGAAATGCCGGATTGGCGCAAACATGATCTGGGACGCCGAAGGCAGCGGCAAACTCAAGCCGGGCATGACCATTGTCGAGCCGACGTCCGGCAATACCGGCATCGGCCTGGCGTTTGTTGCCGCCGCTCGTGGTTACAAGTTGTTGCTGACCATGCCCGCTTCCATGAGCATCGAGCGCCGCAAAGTGCTCAAGGCCCTCGGCGCCGAACTGGTGTTGACCGAGCCGGCCAAGGGCATGAAGGGCGCGATCGAAAAGGCCGGCGAAATCCTCGCCAGCGACCCGGCCAAGTATTTTATGCCGGCCCAGTTCGAAAACCCGGCCAACCCGGCGATCCACGAGAAAACCACCGGTCCGGAAATCTGGAATGACACCGATGGTGCCGTGGACGTGCTGGTGGCAGGCGTAGGCACCGGCGGCACCATCACTGGGGTGTCGCGCTATATAAAGAACACCCAGGGCAAGCCTATCTTGTCGGTGGCGGTGGAGCCCATCAGCTCGCCGGTGATTACCCAGGCGCTGGCCGGTGAAGAGATCAAGCCCAGCCCTCACAAGATCCAAGGCATTGGCGCCGGCTTTGTGCCGAAGAACCTCGACCTGTCGATGGTCGACCGAGTCGAACTGGTCAGCGATGAAGAGTCCAAGGCCATGGCTTTGCGCCTGATGCAAGAGGAGGGGATTCTCTGCGGTATCTCCTGTGGCGCGGCAATGGCCGTGGCGGTGCGCCTGGCGGAGAAGCCGGAAATGCAGGGCAAGACCATCGTCGTTGTGCTGCCTGACTCCGGTGAACGCTACCTGTCGAGCATGCTGTTCGCCGATTTGTTTACCGATCAGGAAAACCAGGCTTGATTCAAATCAGCGCGGTGGCGCGGCCCTTATGCATAATTGGCCCGTTATCGCGCACCGCTAGATGCTGATTGTTGGAGTGCGCGGGTTTTTCCCGAGGCCCGGAGTGTTTATCATGGCCGGCTGCTACGTCTGGTTTCCCGATAATGGGAGGCTAATGGCCAGACGCCTATTTCCAGGAGTTGCTGCATGACCTTTTCTTTGGCCGCCAAACTGTCGGTGTTGCTGCTGTTTATCGGCAGTACGCTGTACGTGCATTTGCGTGGCAAGGCCCGCTTGCCGATGTTGCGTCAGTTCGTCAACCATTCGGCGCTGTTCGCCCCGTATAACGCCTTGATGTACATCTTCTCCGCCGTGCCGTCCAAGCCGTACCTGGACCGCAGCAAGTTTCCGGAGCTGGACGTGCTCAAGGACAACTGGGAAGTGATTCGCGAAGAGGCCATGCACCTGTTCGACGAGGGTTACATCCGCGCCGCCGAGAAGAACAACGATGCCGGTTTCGGCTCGTTCTTCAAGAAGGGCTGGAAGCGGTTCTACCTCAAGTGGTACGACAAACCGTTGCCGTCGGCTGAACTGCTGTGCCCGAAAACCGTGGCCCTGGTCAGCAGCATTCCCAACGTCAAGGGCGCGATGTTTGCCCTGTTGCCCGGTGGCAGCCACCTCAACCCGCACCGTGACCCGTTTGCCGGTTCCCTGCGTTACCACCTGGGCCTGTCCACGCCGAACTCCGACGACTGCCGCATCTTCGTCGACGGCCAGGTGTATGCCTGGCGTGACGGTGAAGACGTGATGTTCGACGAGACCTACGTGCACTGGGTGAAGAACGAAACCGAGCACACCCGGGTAATCCTGTTCTGCGACATCGAACGCCCGCTGAGCAGCCGCCTGATGACGCGCATCAACCGTTGGGTCAGCGCCCAACTGGGCCGCGCTACCGCGCCGCAGAACCTGGATGACGAACGCGTTGGCGGGATCAACCAGGCGTATGCCTGGAGCAAGCGCTTCAGCGACAGCTTCAGCGGTGTGGTCAAGCAGTGGAAGCGCAAGCATCCGAAGGCTTATCGCATCCTGCGACCGGTGCTGGCGGTGGTGGTGCTGACGGCGTTGGGGTATTGGTTGTTTGGTTAAGGCTTTTGCAGGCATAAAAAAACCGCTCGATTGAGCGGTTTTTTTATGCTTTTGATTTGTTGGGGTTGCCCGCTAAAAGGCTGGGCTCATCAACGCTGGTCGTCATGGCTGCACTGAGAAAACGGCGCTGATTGGCGGTGAGTGCTAGTGCTGGGACTACAGACTCTTTTATTGGCTTCGATGATGATTTCTGGCTGACGGAGTTTTTAGGAACTGCTCCCATATTAGCCTCCACTGTTGATCATTAATTGAGCATGGTTGCGATGCTAAGCCTTCTCTACTGCTATCACAAGCCTCCCTTGGGAGTCGAAGTCAGAGCCTAGATTCCTGTAGACGGGAATTGCACCAGGCGTGGGTTCTTGAATCTCTATCCACTGACTGCCAATGATCTGTGCGTAATGATCAACGGCGATCATCGTCAGCGCAGCGATACGGCTTTTCAATGGATGGGTTTTTCCGGGTTTTCCTTCTAGTCGGATGATTTTGATCCGCAACCGACTTTGATTTGGGTTGGCAAAGCACAATCCACATAATTCGACGTCGAACCAAATGGACAGGTCAAACGCCAGTGGCTCATGCGCTTTCCACGTTGCAATCTCCTCCCAGTAAAAGTGTGGGGCCTCATCCCATTCTTGATAGGCAATCAATGCCTCGGTGTTGATGGGCTCAAATCGTACCTTGGTCAAGTCGACGTCATTGCTTTCATCCTGTTTAAGGGCTTCGTACCACTGCCTTGTAGAGGCTTTCGCAAGGTGTAGCGCCTTTGAGCGGTATAACTGATAGCGCAGAGAATCGCGTTTTTTTGGCATTGGTCATCATGAGTTAAAAGCCCCCCGGATTCGGAGCGGATTGGTTTTTCCCAAGGCTAGTGGCGTTGACCCAAGCTGTCCTTACTGGCCTTTTGGCGAAGTCATTGCAAAGCATGTCCCCAGCTGGTTATAGTCGGCCCCAGGTGTTTTCAGACACCTTGTCCATCCCCTCAAAAAAGATCAGCACATGCCAGCTTCCTTGCGCATAGCGGTAGTCGATTCAGCGGTCAACGCTGTGGTCCTGCCGTGCGGGAGCCAGCAGCCAGTGCAGATCAGTCACTACCCCCCACCTGTCAGTAGCACGCCGGTGTACGCAGTCGTATCACCGCCGGGTGTTGGCATTTCGGGCTGATCAGCTGATGGCTGTTCCCCTGTGCCCGCCTGAAAAAAACCTACTGAATTTCAGCCTTTGCTGAGTTGGCTTTTTGCCTGATTACAGGTGGTATCCATGTCTGTTCTTTCGAAACAATCCGTGGCCGCGGCGGCCTCGACGAGCCTGTTTGTCTTGCTGTGGAGCAGCGGGGCGATTTTCTCCAAATGGGGCCTGGCCCATGCTTCGCCCTTTGCGTTTTTGCTGATCCGTTTTGCCATCGCCCTGGCGGGGCTGGTGATACTGGTCCCGATCCTCAAGTTGAAGTTGCCGCGCCCCGGCAAGCCGATGCTCTACGCGGCGGCCACCGGGCTGGTGTTGTTGGGGGCTTACCAGATTTTCTATCTGCTGGCCCTGGACCTCAAAGTCACGCCCGGCATGATGGCAACCATCATGGGCGTGCAACCGATCCTGACCGTGGTGTTGATGGAGCGTCAGCGTTCCTGGAGCCGGATGTTCGGCCTGGCGCTGGGGTTGGCGGGGTTGATCATGGTGGTGTACCAGGGCATCGGCATGTCCGGGATGTCCCTGGCGGGTATGCTCTTTGGCCTGTTGGCCCTGGCCAGCATGACCTTTGGCTCGATCATGCAGAAGCGCATCACCGAAAACCCGCTGGGCACGCTGCCGGTGCAGTACTTCGCTGGCTTGTTGTTGTGCTCGGTGTTTGTGCCGTTCCAGCCGTTCCACTTTGAACACAGCAGCGGCTTTTTCGTGCCGGTGCTGTGGATGGGGTTGGTGGTGTCGCTGCTGGCGACGCTGTTGCTGTACCGGCTGATCGCTCGGGGCAACCTGGTGAATGTCACCAGCTTGTTCTATCTGGTGCCCGCGGTGACGGCGGTGATGGATTACCTGATCTTCGGCAACAAGCTGGCAATCCTGAGCTTGCTGGGGATGGGGCTGATCATTGTCGGATTGGCTGTTGTGTTCCGTAGGAGCTGATCAACCTCAGCTGTAGGAGCCGAAACGCTCCTACAGCTTCCCGGCCAATTTCCCTGGCCGAAGCACTAGCCACAACGCCCCCGCAATCAACAACCCGCCATACAGATGCGCCATGGACAGCGGCTCATCCAGCAGCAACGCACCCCACAACACCCCGAACGGCGGAATCATGAAGGTCACGGTCATCGACTTCACCGGGCCGATGGAGGTCAGCAAGCGGAAGTACAGGATGTAGGCAAACGCCGTACATACCAGCCCCAATCCGAGCAACGACAACCACACAGGCCAGCCACCCCAACTGGCCGGTGGATGGCTGATGGCACTCCAGGCAAACAGCGGCAGCAGGAACAGCGTGGCCCCGAGCATGCTGCCCAAGGCTGCGAGACGACTGTCCAGCCCGCCCCGTTGATCGAGCCAGCGCCTTGCCAGGAAGCCCGCAAAGCCATAACAGGTAGTCACCAACAAGCACGCCAGCGCGCCCATCAGCAGTTCCATGTCGAAGGCCACCGGCCCGGCGCGGGTCAGGATGCCAACGCCGAACAGCCCCAGGCACACGCCGGCAATTTTCGACGGCGTCAGACGCTCACTGAAAAACAGCCCGCCAATCAGCACGCCCATCAGCGGCGTCGTGGCATTGAAGATCGCCGAGTAACCGGCCGGCAGCACTTGGGCCGCCACCGAATACATGGTCGCGGGAATGCCCGAGTTGATGACGCCCAGCAACAGGACCGTCTTGAACTTGCCCTGGAAATCCCAGCTCACCCGCATCATGGCGAGGATCACCAGCAGGCCGGTGGCGGCAATCGACACCCGGAAAAATGCCGTAGGAATGGTGCCGATTTCCGGCGCGATAATTCGCATGAACAAAAAACTCGCGCCCCAGATAGCGGCCAGCACCAACAGGTGGAGGGTGTCGACAGGTCTCACGGAAAAACTCCTGTTTGATAAGGGCGGAAGTGTTGCCCACGGACCTGTCTGACACAATCGCTAATACATGTTTTACAGCACGAAGCGCGTTACCAAGCCATTGAGGTCCACCGCCAGCCGCGACAGTTCCTGGCTGGCCGCCGAAGTCTGGGTGGCACCGGCGGCGGTTTGTGTCGACAGGTCCCGAATGTTCACCAGGCTGCGGTCCACCTCTCGGGCCACCAGTGCCTGCTGCTCGGCGGCGCTGGCGATCACCAGGTTGCGCTGGCTGATCTGCGAGATCGCCGCAGTGATTTTCTCCAGCGCACTGCCGGCGCTGTTGGCCCGCTGCAAGGTCTGGCCGGCGTGTTCGGCGCTGCTGTTCAGCGCGCCAACGGTGTCCTGGGTACCTTGCTGGATACCGTTGATCATCTGCTCGATTTCTTCGGTGGAGTCCTGGGTGCGTTGCGCCAGGGAGCGCACTTCGTCCGCCACCACGGCAAAACCGCGACCGGCCTCGCCTGCGCGGGCCGCCTCAATTGCCGCATTAAGTGCCAGCAGGTTGGTCTGCCCGGCAATCCCGCGAATCACTTCCAGCACCTTGCTGATGTCCTGGGCCTGCACGGCCAGGCCTTCGGCCTTGGTAGAGGCCCCGAGCACCTCGTCCACCAGGTTCTGGATCGAGCTGATGGTTTCGCTGATCTGGTAGTGGCCGTGTTTGCTGTCTTCGTCGGAGGCCTTGGACGCTTCGGCGCTGGACACCGCATTGCCCGCCACTTCATCCACTGCCGCGCTCATTTGCGTCACGGCAGTGGCGGCCTGTTCGATTTCATCGTTCTGCGCTTGCAGGCCGCGGGTGCTTTGTTCCATCACCGAACTCATCTCTTCCGCCGCCGAGGCCAACTGCTGCGACGACTCACTGATGCCACGGATGGTGTCTTGCAGGTTGGTCTGCATGGTGGCCAGGGCCGTCAACAGTTGCGCCGGCTCATCCTTGCCTTCCACAACGATCGGCCGGCTCAGGTCGCCGGAGGCGATGGTCCGGGCCACCGTCAGTGCCTGGCCAATCGGTGCGGTGATGCTGCGGGTCAGCAGCCAGGCCAGCAACAAGGTGGCGAGCAGGGCGGTGACGATGATGCTGCCGACCACCCATTGGGCGCTGGTGTACATCTGCGCCGCCGACTCTGCGGCGTCTTCCACACCTTTTTGATTGAAGGTGATCATGTCTTCCAGGCTTTTATTGAGGACCATGCCTTGGGGCGCCAGCCGGCTGTTGAGCAGGTCCATGGCGTTTTGCTGTTGGTCCTGGTCGACCAGTTGAATCATCTGGGCGACGATCGTCATGTAGGTCACAACGTTGGCTTTCAACTGCTTGAGCAGGTCGCGTTCCTGCTCGTTGCTCAGCAGGGTTTCGTGACGGTTCAGCAGTTCCTCAAGGTCGCCACGCTGGCGGGTGATCAGGTTTTTGCTGTTGTCACGCACCCGGGACTCATCGGTGGTGAGCAAGCGCAACGCTTCCAGGCGGATGCTGGCGACATAGGCGGTGCTGTCGTGAATGTTTTCAATACTCGGCATCCACGACTCTTCGATGATCAGCGCGCTTTCCCTCAGCTTGGCCATTTGTCCCAGGCCAAACAGGCCGACCACTATCAACAGGCTGGCCAACACCCCAAAACTCAGACTGGCGCGCAGACCGATCCCCATATTCCTCAATGACATCTCAATGCTCCTTGGGCGATTAGAACCTGTTCCCGGGTCGGTCTTCTGACCTTGTTAGGTGGGAGAGGGCGCGCTATATAGCAAAGAGCCATCATGTAAGGTAATCAGGGTTTCCCTTACGTTGGATCCAATGCTCTTAAGGAAAGTGAGGTCCAGCGAGCTAGAGCAAATACTCGGGTTTTCCAAGGGGCACCCGAGGGAGGCCTGTGGCTAAAGGCTTTCAGATGAAACGTTTAACTTGGCAAGGCTGACTTTGAGGTTTTTTATTGACCGAATGGTCGAATTAATAAAATTGAAAATAAATGTACAAAATGAACAAACCTGTACAAGTCTGAACGGAAAATGTCCCTTCTCCTGTCCCTGCACACTGGCTAAGCTCAGCTCATTCCAAATGCCCGCAGAGGTTTCCCAAATGCCGCAGCAAACGCCCGCCCTCGACATTGCGCAGATGATCCTCGACGGCTTCGACGACTACCGCGAGCACTTCCGCCAGATCACCGATGGCGCCCGGGAGCGTTTCGAAAAGGCGCAGTGGCAGCAAGGGCAGGCGGCTTCGGCAGCGCGCATCAACCTGTATGAAGACAAGGTCAGCGAAGTCACGGCGCGGCTGCGGGCGGCCTTCGATGAAGCCGTGTTACTCGACATTGCCGCCTGGCCGCTGGTGAAAAGCGCCTACATCAGCCTGATCGACCTGCGGTTTGACGATGAGCTGTCCGAGACCTGGTACAACTCGACGTTTTGCGGGCTGTTCAGTCACGACCTGATCAGCGACGGCTGCATGTTCATTCACACCACCCGGCCCAGCCTGCGCCGTGCCCGTGCCGCGCAAACCCGCACCTACAAGCCGGGGGGCAAGCTGGCGGGCATGCTGGAACAGATTTTCGCCGACTACCGTTTCAGCGAATCCTACGCCGACTTGCCCGCCGACCTGCGCCGCCTGGAAGCGCAATTGCGCGAAAACCTGCCGGACTGGGTGTGCAAAGACCCGGACCTCAACGTCGAACTGTTTTCCTCGGTGCTGTACCGCAACAAAGGCGCTTACCTCGTCGGACGCATCTGCACCCGCGACGAACAGTGGCCGCTGGTAATCCCGCTGCTGCATCGGGAAGGGCGCGGCATCCAGATCGACGCGCTGATCACCGACGAAGCGGACGTGTCGATCATCTTCTCGTTCACCCGCTCCTATTTCATGGTGGATGTGCCGGTGCCGGCGGAGTTTATCGGCTTCCTCAAGCGCATCCTGCCGGGCAAGCACATCGCCGAGCTGTACACCTCCATTGGCTTCTACAAACACGGCAAATCCGAATTCTACCGGGCGCTGATCAACCACCTCGCCACCACCGACGACCAGTTCATCATGGCCCCGGGCGTACGCGGCATGGTCATGAGCGTGTTTACCCTGCCGGGCTTCAATACCGTGTTCAAGATCATCAAGGACCGGTTTTCGCCGTCGAAGAACGTCAATCGCGCCACGGTGATCGAGAAGTACCGGCTGGTGAAAAGCGTCGACCGGGTAGGGCGCATGGCCGACACCCAGGAGTTCGCCGACTTCCGTTTTCCGTTGAGCAAGTTCGAGCCCGAATGCCTGGCCGAGCTGCTTGAAGTGGCCGCCGGCACCGTCGAAGTGGAAGGCGATACGGTACTGATCCGCCACTGTTGGACCGAGCGGCGCATGACCCCGCTCAACCTCTATCTCGAAAACGCCAACGAAGCCCAGGTCCGCGAGGCGCTGGAAGACTACGGCCTGGCGATCAAGCAACTGGCGGCGGCGAATATTTTCCCTGGCGATATGTTGCTGAAGAATTTTGGCGTCACCCGCCATGGTCGCGTGGTGTTCTACGACTATGACGAAATCTGTTTCCTGACCGAGGCCAACTTTCGCCACATCCCGGCGCCGCGTACTCCGGAAGATGAAATGGCCTCCGAGCCCTGGTATTCCATCGGCCCACTGGATGTGTTCCCGGAGGAATTCCCGCCGTTCCTGTTTGCCGATGCTGGCCAGCGCCGGCTGTTCGACGAACTGCACGGCGAGTTGTACAACGCCGACTACTGGAAAGGTCTGCAAGAGGCGATTCGCGCCGGCAAGGTGATCGATGTGTTTCCTTACCGGCGCAAGGGCCTGGACAATGAATGAGGGGAGCGCGTGGCGGCGCTTTTCTGCGACAATCCGCCCCCTGCCTACATAGACGACCTTTGCGTACCTGATGACTGACCAAGCGCCCGCTATCGACCAACTGCTGAAAAACCTCGATCACGCCATGCTCGCCGACCGCCACCGCTTGCGGCGGCAACTGCTTGAGCTGCGCAAGAAACCCGATGAGGAAAAACTTGCGCAGTGGGTGACGCGGATGCAGGCCTCCTGCGCCCAGGTGACGGCGCGGCGTGCCAGCCTGCCGGTGATTCGCTATGACGACAGCCTGCCGATCGCCGCCAAGCGTGACGAGATCAAGGAAGCGTTGCTCAAGCATCAGGTGCTGATCATTGCCGGTGAGACCGGCTCGGGTAAAACCACCCAGTTGCCGAAAATCTGCCTGGAAATCGGTCGCGGCCAATATGGCCTGATCGGCCACACCCAGCCGCGGCGGATTGCAGCGCGCAGCGTGGCCAGCCGGGTTGCGGAAGAGTTGGCGACGCCGCTGGGCTCGCTGGTGGGTTACCAGGTGCGGTTTGAAGATCAGAGTGATTCCAACACCCTGATCAAGCTGATGACCGACGGCATCCTGCTGGCCGAAACCCAGAACGACCGCTACCTCGAACGCTACGACACGATCATCGTCGACGAAGCCCACGAGCGCAGCCTGAACATCGACTTCCTGCTGGGCTACCTGAAAACCCTGCTGCCGCGTCGTCCGGACCTCAAAGTCATCATTACTTCGGCGACCATCGACCTGGAGCGCTTTTCCAAGCACTTCGACGATGCGCCGATTGTCGAAGTGTCGGGCCGCACCTTCCCGGTGGAAACCTGGTACCGCCCGCTGACCCTGGAGCAGGACGAAGAGGGCAACCGCGTCGAGGACGACCTGACCGTCGACCAGGCGATTCTCGCCACCCTTGATGAGATCGCCGCCTTTGAACGCAGCGAACGCAAGAGCCCCGGCGATGTGCTGGTGTTCCTGCCCGGCGAGCGCGAGATTCGCGACGCCGCCGACATGCTGCGCAAGGCCCAGCTCAAGCACACTGAAATCCTGCCGCTGTATGCGCGCCTGTCACCGGCGGAGCAGCAGCGGATTTTCCAGTCCCATCCGGGCCGACGCGTGGTGCTGGCGACCAACGTCGCGGAGACCTCGCTGACCGTGCCGGGCATTCGTTATGTAATCGACAGCGGCACCGCGCGCATCAGCCGCTACAGCTACCGGGCCAAGGTCCAGCGCTTGCCGATCGAGGCGATTTCCCAGGCCAGCGCCAACCAGCGTAAAGGCCGGTGCGGGCGGGTTGAGCCTGGGATTTGCGTACGCCTGTACAGCGAAGAAGACTTTATCGGGCGTCCGGAATTTACCGACCCGGAAATCCTGCGCACCAACCTCGCGGCCGTGATCCTGCAGATGCTGCATCTGCGCCTGGGCGAGATCACCGATTTCCCGTTTATCGAGCCGCCGGATGGCAAGGCCATCAGCGACGGTTTCAACCTGCTGCAAGAGTTGTCCGCCGTCGACCGTAACAGCCAGCTCACCGCGATGGGCCGCCAGTTGGCGCGTTTGCCGGTGGACCCGCGCATGGGCCGCATGTTGCTGGAAGCTGCCAAGCTCGGCAGCTTGCAGGAAGTGCTGATCGTCGCCAGCGCCATGTCGATCCAGGACCCGCGCGAGCGTCCGCCGGAACGCCAGCAAGCCGCCGACCAGGCTCACGCACAGTGGAAGGACCCGGATTCGGACTTCGCCGGGTTGGTGAATCTGTGGCGTGGTTTTGAAGAGCAGCGCCAGGAATTGACCGCCAGCCCGTTGCGTAACTGGTGCCGCAAGAACTTCCTGAATTACCTGCGCCTGCGGGAGTGGCGTGATTCCCACCGCCAGTTGAGCCTGATCTGCCGCGACATGCAGCTGACCGTCAACAAGGAGCCGGCGGATTTCCCGAAACTGCACAAGGCGGTGCTGTCCGGCCTGCTGAGTCAGATCGGCCAGAAGACCGAAGACGGCGATTACCTCGGCGCGCGTCAGCGGCGTTTCTGGATTCACCCTTCCTCGGGCATCGGCAAGAAGCGCCCGCAGTGGCTGATGACTGCGGAACTGGTGGAAACCACCAAGCTGTATGCACGGATGGTGGCCAAGATCGACGCCGACTGGATCGAGCCGTTGGCCGGGCATTTGATCAAGAAAAACCACTTCGAACCCCATTGGGAGAAGAAGCGTGGCCAAGTGGTGGCGTTTGAGCAGATCACCCTGTTCGGGTTGATCATCGTCGGGCGTCGGCCGGTGCATTACGGGCCGATTGATCCGGTGACGTCCCGCGAGCTGTTTATCCGTGAAGGCCTGGTGCGCGGCGAGATTCAGTCCCGGGCCCGCTGCCTGACGGCCAACCAGCAACTGCTGGAACAGCTCGACGAGCTGGAAGCCAAGGCCCGCCGGCGCGACATCCTGGCGGACGAGGAAACCCTGTACGCCTTCTACGACGCGCGCCTCCCGGCCGAGATCCACCAGACCGCGACCTTCGACAGTTGGTACAAGGTCAACAGCCAGAAAGACCCGCAGCTGTTAATCATGCGCGAAGAAGACGTGCTGGCCCGCGAGGCCAGTGAAGTCACTGCCGCCCATTACCCGGACACCTTGCACCTGGGCGACCTGGCCCTGGCCTTGAGTTATCACTTCGAGCCCAACCATCGCCGGGACGGCGTAACTTTGCGCGTGCCGGCGCCGCTGTTGCCGGCCTTGCCGCCCGAGCGCCTGGAGTGGCTGGTGCCGGGTGTGATCGAGGCCAAGTGCATTGCCCTGGTGCGCAACTTGCCCAAGGCCCTGCGCAAGAACTTCGTGCCGGTGCCGGACTTCGTCAAGGCCGCCCTGCAACGCATCGAATTTGGCCAAGGCTCGTTGCCCCAGGCATTGGGGCGCGAGTTGCTGCGCATGACCGGGGCACGGGTCAGCGATGAAGCCTGGGCCGAGGCCGCACAACAGGTGGAAAACCACCTGAAAATGAACCTGGAAGTGGTCGACGGCCAGGGCAAGTTCCTCGGTGAAGGCCGCGACCTGGCCGAGCTGACTGCACGTTTCGCTGAAGCCAGCCAGGCCGCATTGGCCGTACCGCAGACCGCGAAAAGCCAGCAGCCGGTGGAAGCCAAGGTCTTCGCGGCGGTGGCTGAGAAAACCCAGCAAAACATCGCCGGCCTGTCGATGACGGTGTATCCGGCATTGGTGGAAGAAAACGGCACGGTCAAGGAAGGACGTTTCTCCACCGCCGCCGAGGCGGAGTTCCAGCACCGTCGGGCCTTGCAGCGTTTGCTGCTGCAGCAACTGGCCGAGCCGGCAAAATTCCTGCGGGGCAAGTTGCCCGGCCTGACCGAGTTGGGGCTGATGTACCGCGAGCTGGGGCGTATCGAAGCCTTGGTGGAAGACATTCTGTTGGCCAGCCTCGACAGCTGCGTGCTGGAAGGCGAAGCCAGCCTGCCGCGTGACGGTGCCGGCCTGGCCGCCTTGGCCGAGCGCAAGCGTGGCAGTTGGACCGAACATGCCGAGCGCCAGGCGCGCTTGACCCTCGACATCCTGAAACTGTGGCATGGCCTGCAAAAACGCTTCAAAGGCAAGATTGACCTGGCCCAGGCCGTGGCTCTCAATGACATCAAGCAGCAATTGAGCAACCTGGTGTATCCCGGTTTCGTGCGGGAAACCCCGGCGCAATGGTTCAAGGAGCTGCCGCGTTTCCTCAAGGCCATCGAGTTGCGCCTGGAGAAACTGCCGAGCCAGGTGCAGAAGGATCGGGTCTGGAGCACCGAGCTGGGTGGCCTGTGGAGTCAGTATCAGAACCGCTTGAACAAGCACGCCCAGGAAGGCAAGCGCGACCCTCAGCTCGAGCTGTATCGCTGGTGGCTGGAGGAATACCGGGTATCGCTGTTTGCCCAGCAGTTGGGCACCAAGGTGCCGATTTCCGACAAGCGCCTGAGCAAGCAATGGAGCCTGGTCGAAGCGTGACCACAATCCCGGGGACAGGCGCCCGTCGAGCAAATGGCGCCAAACCCCAGGCTTTATGGCAAACTTCGCGGTTATAAATGCCGGGATCGTCGAATTGGGCTGGCGCAGCCATGGCGCGATGGAATAAAGCGTTACCAGTTTGAAGGCCGCTGGGCGGCATAAAACTACTTACGGTTTGGTACGACGGTACCAATACCCTTCTGCCTGAACAGATTTAGAGGAACGACCGTGCATAACGTCGTCATCAGCGGCACAGGCCTGTACACCCCGGCCAACAGCATCTCCAACGAAGAGCTGGTGCAGTCTTTCAATGCTTACGTGCAACAGTTCAACCTGGATAACGCCGCAGCCATCGAACGCGGTGACGTCGAGCCGCTGACCGAATCCAGCGCCGCCTTCATCGAAAAGGCCTCGGGCATCAAGAGCCGCTTTGTCATGGACAAGGCCGGCATTCTCGACCCACAGCGCATGGCGCCACGCCTGCCGGAGCGCTCCAACGACGAGTGGTCGATCCTCTGCCAGATGGCCGTCAGTGCTGCCGAGCAAGCCTTGCAGCGCGCCGGCAGGACCGCCGCCGACATCGATGGTGTGATCGTCGCCTGTTCCAACCTGCAGCGGGCGTATCCAGCGATTGCCATTGAAGTCCAGGAAGCGCTGGGTATCCAGGGTTTCGGCTTTGACATGAACGTGGCCTGTTCCTCGGCGACCTTCGGCATCCAGAATGCCGCCAACAGCATCCAGCTGGGCCAGGCCCGGGCGATCCTGATGGTCAACCCGGAGATCTGCACCGGCCACCTGAACTTCCGTGACCGCGACAGCCATTTCATCTTTGGCGATGCCGCCACCGCCGTGATTCTCGAGCGGGCCGACCTGGCCACTTCCGAGCACCAGTTCGACGTGGTGAGCACCAAGCTGCTGACCAAGTTCTCCAACAACATCCGCAACAACTTCGGTTTCCTCAACCGCGCGGCGGAAGAGGGCATCGGTGCCCCCGACAAGCTGTTCGTGCAAGAAGGCCGCAAAGTCTTCCGTGATGTCTGCCCGATGGTCGCCGAGTTGATCGGCAAGCACCTGTCGGAAAACCAGCTGAATGTCGGCGACGTGAAGCGCTTCTGGCTGCATCAGGCCAACCTCAGCATGAACCACCTGATCGTCAAGAAACTGCTGGGCCGTGAGGCTTCGGTGGAAGAAGCGCCGGTGATCCTCGATACTTACGCCAACACCAGCTCCGCGGGTTCGGTGATTGCGTTTCACACCTACCAGGACGACTTGCCCAAGGGCGCTGTGGCCGTGCTCAGCTCGTTTGGCGCCGGGTATTCGATTGGTAGCGTGATTCTGCGCAAACGCTGATCATGTTTTGAAATCGAGGTCTTGAATGGCAGCAGCGGACGACGCGCACCTGCTTGAACGATTGCTCAAGGGTGAGCAGCGGGCCTACAAGGAGTTGGTCACCACCTACCAAAGCGCGATGCGTGCCGTGGCCTATGCCATCGTTGGCCAGCGCCATGCCGATGAGGTGGTCCAGGACGCCTGGCTGTCGGTGGTGCGCAACCTGGCGAAGTTCGAGGGGCGCTCCAGCCTCAAGACCTGGCTGCTGACCATCACGGCCAACTCGGCCAAAGGCCGCTACAAGCAGAATCGCCGGGAAGTGCTGCTCGATGACCTGCCATCGCCCCACGGCACCATCGGCGATGACCGCTTTGTGCCTGACGATGGCCACTGGGCCGTCGCGCCGTTTGCCTGGCATCAGGACACTCCCGAAGCGCTGCTTACCGAAGACGAACTGCGTAATTGCCTGGAGCACACGCTGGCCAGTCTTTCCGAACTGCAAAGCAGCGTACTGCTGCTGCGCGAACGTCAGGGGCTGGAGTTGGAGGAGATTTGTAATCTTCTGACACTATCGCTCTCCAATGTTCGTGTGCTGCTGCATCGAGCACGGCTTAAAGTCTTCGCCACGGTGGAGCATTTTGAGGAAACCGGCGAATGTTGACCTGTAAAGAACAAGTGGCGCGTTCCAGTGACTATCTCGATGGGCAACTGACCTTTCGCGAACGTCTGCTGGTGCGTCATCACCTGATGTTCTGCCCCAACTGCCGGCGCTTTATCCGGCAGATGCGCTTGATGCAGGCGACGCTGAAGATCCTGCCCGAGCCGCCCATCGACGATGTTGATGCGTTGGCCGAACGCCTGGCCGCCGAGCGTTCCCGCGACCAGTAATACCCGTCACTTTTCACACAAAAAACGAAGCCCGCATCGATAAATGATGTGGGCTTTTTTTTGCTCAAAAAATAAACAACATGAAAAAATATTCATTTTTGTCGGTTGTTTTTACATTTCGCAACATCTGGCATTTTTACCATTTTTATGGGCTGAAGCCTTGATTTACGTAGGCTTCGTCTTATTTCGAATGGCTATTAAAAAGTTCCCGAGTAACAAAATCTTTATGTTCCAGCAACCCGGCTGAAATATCCCCTCGCCAAGATCGCCCCCCAACACCAGCGGCTCTAAACCGCGTGTTTTACCAATGCACAAGACCATCAATTAGGGGAATTCTTCGATGATCCGTAAGCACTTCGCCGGTTTCGCGGCCAGCGCCTTGGCCCTGGCTGTCACCGCCCAGGCTTTCGCCGGTACTGTCACTACTGACGGCGCCGATATCGTTGTCAAAACCAAGGGCGGCCTTGAGGTTGCAACCACCGACCAGAATTTCAGCTTCAAGCTGGGTGGTCGTTTGCAGGCCGATTACGGTACGTTTGATGGCTTTTACACCAAGAATGGTGACTCGGCTGACGCGGCCTATTTCCGCCGTGCCTACATCGAGTTCGGCGGCACCGTCTACAAGGACTGGAAGTACCAGGTCAACTACGACCTGTCCCACAACTCCGGCAACGCCGATGATGGTTACTTCGACGAAGCGTCCCTGTCCTACGCCGGCTTCAAGCCTGTCGTGATCCGTGCCGGCCGCTTCGACGAAGACTTCGGCCTGGAAAAAGCCACCAGCTCCAAGTGGGTGACCGGCATCGACCGCAACGCGGCGTATGAAGTCGCTGACTGGATTCACTCCCACGCCAACGGCATGGGTATCCAGGCCAGTTCGGTCGTCGGTGACATGGCTTACCTGTCGGCCAGCGTTTCTTCCAAGGACATCAACGACAAGAACGGCAAAGGCGTGAAGCAATTCAACGCCCGTGCGGTGTTCGCACCGATGCATGACACCGGCAACGTGCTGCACTTGGGCCTGGATTACGCGGTACGTGACCTGAAAGACACGGCCTTCGACTCGCGTATTCGTCCACGTCTTGGGGTTCGTGGCGTTTCCACCAACGGCGGCAACGATGCCGGTGCCAACGGCAACCGAGCGACCTTTGGTGGCGGTGTGGGCCTGGATTCCGGCAGCCTGACGGCGAACGACGCCTACGACACCGACACCGTGTTCGGCGGCGAATTTGCATTCGCCCGTGGTCCGTTGTCCCTGCAGGGCGAATACCTGAACCGCAAGCTGAAGGCCGACAGCAGTGCCTATCAGGACGTGAAAGCCAGCGGCTTCTACGGCCAGGTGGCGTACACCCTGACCGGCGAATCCCGTGTCTACAAACTCGACGGGGCCAAGTTCGACACCATCAAGCCCGAGAACAAGCAGTACGGCGCGTGGGAAGTGTTCTACCGCTACGACAACATCACCGTGGATGACAAAAACGTGGTGCGCAACACCGCCACTCGGGAAGTGGGCGATGCCAAGGCCAACCTGAACATCATTGGGGTGAACTGGTACGCCAACGAAGCGGTGAAAATCTCTGCCAACTACATCAAGGCCAAGACCGACAAAATCGTCAACGCCGCCGGTGACGACAGCGGTGACGCCATCGTGGCCCGCGTGCAGTACGTGTTCTAAGCAACCCGCAATACCGCTCCAAAGCGCTTTTTCTTCATCCGTCAAAGCGCTCCTCATTTGGTTTGCCCCGCCGTTTGGCGGGGCTTTTTTTTGCGTCGAGTCTTGTAGGCGCGAGCTTGCTCGCAAAGAACCAGAGATCACCGCGTTCTGTCAGAATGCTCGCGTTATCGTTAACGACCATCGCGAGCAAGCTCGCTCCTACACAAAGCCGTGACCGTCGGGGAATGGGATGCCGTTACAACGTTTGAATAACCTGTCCGAGATTGCGCCCGATGAATGGAATGGGTTGGTCCCCGCTGATCAGCCGTTTCTGCGCCATGCATTCCTCAGTGCCCTGGAAGACAGCGCCAGCATCGGCCCGCACTCCGGGTGGCAGCCGGAGCATTTGCTGCACTATGAAGGTGGCCGGCTGATTGCCGCGTTGCCCAGCTATCGCAAATGGCATTCCTACGGCGAATACGTGTTCGACCACGGCTGGGCCGATGCCTGCGAGCGGGCGGGCATCGACTATTACCCGAAATTGCTGACGGCCGTGCCCTTCAGCCCGGTCAGCGGCCCGCGTCTGTTGGCCGCCCGCGCCGAGGACGGCTTCGAACTGCTTAAAAGCCTGCCCGGTTACCTGGAAATCGAAGGCCTTTCCAGTGCCCATATCAACTTTACCGACGCCCTGGCGGATACCGCGCTGGCTCAACAGCCAGGCTGGCTGCAACGCCTGGGCTGCCAGTTTCACTGGCAGAACCGGGGTTACCGTGACTTTCAGGATTTCCTCGATGCCCTGAGTTCGCGCAAGCGTAAACAGATGCGCAAAGAGCGCGAACAGGTAGCGGGGCAGGGCATTGAGTTCGAATGGTTGCGAGGCCATGAGTTGAGCGAGGCGCAGTGGGATTTTGTCTACGCCTGTTACGCCAACACCTACGC
The DNA here is from genome assembly GCF_016650865.1 of Pseudomonas sp. TH34. Lineage (NCBI taxonomy): Bacteria > Pseudomonadati > Pseudomonadota > Gammaproteobacteria > Pseudomonadales > Pseudomonadaceae > Pseudomonas > Pseudomonas sp. TH34. The sequence continues at coordinate 488,904 of NZ_JAEKFB010000033.1, read as the reverse complement.
CATACGCCGACAATCGCCGTACCTGACCCGGGCGTTTTTCAGCCTGCTGGCCGAGCGCATGCCCGAGGCGATTCGCGTGGTGCTGGCCAAGCAAGGTTCACGGCCGGTGGCCATGGCCTTCAGCCTGATCGGCGGCGACAGCTTTTATGGGCGTTACTGGGGCTGCCTGGCCGAGTTCGACCGGCTGCATTTCGAGACGTGTTTCTATCAGGGCATGGACTACGCGATTGCCCATGGCCTGCAGCGTTTCGACGCCGGTGCCCAGGGCGAGCACAAGTTGATTCGCGGGTTTGAGCCGGTGATCACGCATTCCTGGCATTACCTGCGACATCCGGGTTTGAAGACCGCGGTGGCGGATTTCCTGGAGCGCGAAAGCGTGGGGATCCTGGCGTATGCCGAGGAGGCGAGGGCAGCCCTGCCTTACCGGCAGGGCTGAACCCGTTTGGCTCAGGCGGGTTTTTCCGTGCCCAGCCATCGATAGGTAATGCCGCCGACCACTGCACCGAGGATCGGCGCCAGCCAGAACATCCACAACTGCTGGAGCGCCCAACCGCCGACAATCAGCGCCGGACCGGTACTGCGCGCCGGGTTGACCGAGGTGTTGGTGACCGGGATCGAGATCAGGTGGATCAGCGTCAACGCGAGGCCGATGGCGATCGGCGCGAAACCCGCCGGCACGCGGCGGTCGGTGGCGCCGAGGATGATCAGCACGAACATCGCCGTCATCACCAGCTCACACACAAAGCCTGCCGTCATTGAATAACCACCGGGTGAATGCTCGCCGTAGCCGTTGCTCGCCAGGCCCGAGGCCAGTTCGAACCCTGGCTTGCCGCTGGCTATGAAGTACAACAACGCAGCGGCGACGATGCCACCAATTACCTGAGAGATGATGTACGCCGGTAACTCCTTGGCCGGAAATCTTCCGCCCACTACCAGCCCCACTGACACTGCCGGGTTTAGGTGGCAACCGCTGATGTGCCCGATGGCAAATGCCATGGTCAGTACCGTGAGCCCGAACGCCAGGGCCACACCGAGCACCCCGATCCCGACGGGCGACGATGCGGCCAGTACCGCACTGCCGCAGCCACCCAACACCAGCCAAAACGTACCCAGTCCTTCCGTAACGGAACGCTTGAACAGTGACATGAACACATCCTTAGTAGATTGCTCTATCTGATTAACGGGTCTGTGACGCTTCCCTGCTGCCTTAAATCAGGGCCCTCCTGGGGCCTGATTGGAGTACAGCAGGATTGTGTCGCAAGACCAGTGAGATAGAGAAAACTGTCAGAATTGTTCGGAATTGAGGGTGCAGTTAACCAACGGAATCAGTCTATTCCGACGAACCCCCCGGTCTGGTGTTGCCACAATCGCGCATACAAACCGCCGTGTGCGAGCAATTCGACATGGCTGCCGCTTTCGGCAATCTGGCCTTTTTCCAGCACTACCAGCCTGTCCATTCTGGCAATGGTGGAAAGCCGGTGGGCGATGGCGATTACCGTCTTGCCCTGCATCAGGGTTTCCAGGCTTTCCTGGATTGCCGCTTCCACTTCCGAATCCAGCGCGGAGGTGGCTTCGTCCATGATCAGGATCGGCGCGTCCTTGAGCAGCACCCGCGCGATAGCGATCCGCTGGCGTTGCCCGCCGGAGAGTTTGACCCCGCGTTCACCGACGTGGGCGTCCAGGCCGGTACGGCCCTCGGCGTCCGACAGTAACGGGATGAACTCGTCGGCGCGAGCCTTGTGCACCGCGGCCCAAAGCTCTTCATCGGTGGCGTCCGGCTTGCCATACAGCAGGTTGTCGCGGATCGAGCGGTGCAGCAGCGAGGTGTCCTGGGTGATCATGCCGATCTGTTCGCGCAGGGTTTCCTGGGCGACTTCGGCGATGTTCTGGCCGTCGATCAGGATGCGTCCGCCTTGCAGGTCGTACAGGCGCAACAGCAGGTTGACCAGGGTGGATTTACCCGCGCCGGACGGACCGATCAGGCCGATTTTTTCACCCGGTTTAATGTCCAGGTTCAGACCGCTGATGATTCCGCTCTTCTTGCCGTAGTGGAAGTCCACCTGATCGAACCGCACCTCGCCATGGGGCACTTCCAGGCGCGGGGCATTCTCGCGGTCGGTCACTGCCAGCGGTTGGGCGATGGTTTTCAGGCCGTCCTGCACCATGCCGATGTTTTCGAAAATGCCGTTGACCACCCACATGATCCAGCCGGACATGTTCACGATACGAATCACCAGTCCGGTGGCCAGGGCGATGGCGCCCACCGAAATCAGGGATTGGGTCCACAGCCAAAGGGCAAGGCCGGTGGTGAAGACAATCAGCAGGCCGTTCATGGTGGTGATCACGATGTCCATGCTGGTCACGACGCGGCTGGCCAGCTGGGTTTTCTCGGTTTGCTCGACGATGGCTTCCTTGGCGTAGTTCTGCTCGTAATTCGTATGAGCGAACAGCTTCAAGGTGGTGATGTTGGTGTAGCCGTCGACAATCCGTCCCATCAATTTGGAACGTGCCTCGGAGGAAATCACCGAGCGTTCCTTGACCCGTGGCACGAAGTACCGCAGGGCCAGGCTGTAGGCGATGATCCAGGTGATCAGCGGGATCATCAGGCGCCAGTCGGCTTCGGCGAACAGCACCAGGGCGCTGATGGCGTAGATCGCCACGTGCCAGATCGCGTCCACGGCGGCCACTGCGGAGTCGCGCAGGGAGTTGCCGGTTTGCATGATGCGCTGGGCAATGCGCCCGGCGAAGTCGTTCTGGAAGAAGTTCAGGCTCTGCTTGAGCACGTAGCTGTGGTTCTGCCAGCGGATCAGGCTGGTCATGCCCGGGCTGATGGTCTGGTGCACCAACAGGTCATGCAGGGCGCCGAAGATCGGGCGCAGCAGCAGGGCGACCACGGCCATCCAGATCAGCTCATTGGCGTGGATCTGGAAGAAGTTGGCGGGCGGCGTGCCCTGGGCCAGGTCGATGATGCGGCTCAGGTAGCTGAACAGCGCCACTTCGATCAGCGCGCCGATCAGGCCCACCACCAGCAAGGCGGCAAAGCACGGCCATACCTGGCGCAGGTAATAGATGTAGAACGGCAGGACTTTATCGGGAGGGGCCGCGCTGGGAGCGTCGCGGAAGATGTCGATCAGTTGTTCAAAACGACGATAGAGCATTAGGTATGACGCCCGCGCGGCGGGCTCTCCTGTTCAAATGCGCGCGGTGCCTTGCGGGCACCGCGCGAAACTCCCTGTAGCCTTCAGTCGATGCGCTTGGCCGACTTGATCAGGACAGGATCGATTGGCACGTTCTGCATGCCCTGCTTGGTAGTGGTTTGCGAGTTGACGATGATGTCGACTACGTCCATGCCCTTGACCACTTTGGCGAACACCGCGTAACCGGCATCACGGCCAGGGTCGAGGAAGGCATTGTCCGCAACGTTGATGAAGAATTGGCTGGTGGCGGAGTTCGGGTCGTTGGTACGTGCCATCGACAGGGTGCCACGCACGTTATGCAGGCCGTTGCTGGCTTCGTTCTTGATCGGTGCTTCGGTCGGCTTTTGCGACATTTGCGACGTGAACCCACCGCCCTGCACCATGAACCCCGGGATTACCCGGTGAAAAATGGTGTTGGTGTAGAAGCCTTTGTCGACATAGGCCAGGAAGTTCTTGGTACTGATCGGGGCCTTGACCGGGTCCAGTTCGATTTCAATGTCGCCATTGGTGGTGGTGATCAAGACGTGAGGTGCCTTGGCGGGTTCGGCCGCCATCAGGTTGGCAGCGAACAGTACGGAACCGGCAAAGAAGGCGATTTTTTTCAGCATGGGTCAGTGATCCTGGGTTGTGGTTTCGACTGTCTTGAGAAAATCGAGCAGGGTGTTATTGAAGTGTTCGGGTTGATCCAGCGGCGTGGCATGGCGGGAATCTTCGATCACCACCAGCCGCGCATCGGGCAGCAGTTTTACATAGATTTCTTTCTGCGCCACGGGGGTGTAGTCGTGGTCGGCGCTGATGACCAGAGTTGGACAGGAGATTTTCGAAAGTTGTTCCTGTACGCCCCAGCCAACAATTGCATCGAAGCTGGCGAGGTAAGCACGTTTGTCGTTTTTTGCCCAGCGCTCAGCCATCTTGCGCCGCAGTTCGGCTTGTTCGGGCTTGGGAAACAGCATGTTGCCCAGGGCTTTGCCGATGGTGCTCAGGCTTAGGGCGCGTGCCAGGCTCCAGCGCTTGGCCCACTGCCAGTAATCGCCGGCCGTGCGAACCTTGACCTGGGGCGCACTGTTGACGATGCACAGGCTCTTGAGCATTTGCGGCTCATCCACCGCCAGTTGAAAGGCAATCATGCCGCCCATGGACAGGCCCACCACGTGGGCCGGGGGCAGCTGCAGGTGTTCGATCAAGGCCACCAGGTCGTCGGTGAAGCCCGCGATGCTGTAGCGCTCCCGGGGTTTATCGGAGCGTCCATGACCGCGCACATCCACCACGATCAACCAGTAGTGTTGTGACAGTACCGGCACTTGCAGCTCCCAATCCAGGCAACTGGAGCCCAGGCCATGGATCAGGATCAGCGGAGCGCCATGGCCATATTCCTCGTAATGCAGGGTGCAACCTTCATGTTCGAAATAGGCCATGGGAACTCCTTGTTCAGGCTTGCTGCGGTGCGGCGAACGGCGCGTCCAGTGGGGCAGTGTCGAAGGTGCGCAGTAACTCGACAAGAATCTGCGTGGCCGGGCCCAGGGGTTTGTCCTTGTTCGAGTAAAGATAGAAGGTCGGGTTGCGGCTGCCACCTCGTTCCAGGGGGAGTAGCTTGAGCAGGCCTTCCTTGAGTTCGCGTTCGATCAGGTGCCGGGGTAACCAGGCGAAACCCAGGCCGCTGCTGACAAAGGTCGCGGCGGTGGGCAGGCTGCCGACGGTCCAGCGCTGTTCGGCACCGAGCCAGCCGACGTCCCGTGGCTGCTGGCGGCCGGAGTCGCGGATCACCACCTGCATATGGCTTTCCAGGTCCTGGAAGCTCAGTTCGCGGTGCAGTTGGTGCAGCGGGTGTTCGGGGTGGGCCACGGCGACAAATTCGACGTCGCTCATTTCCGTCCCCAGGTAACCCGGAATGATGAACCCGCTGATGGCGAGGTCGGCCATGCCGTCCATTAACAGCTCTTCGACACCGGACAACACCTCTTCACGCAGGCGTACCCGACAGCCACGGCTTTGCGGCATAAAGGCGGTGAGGGCGCGCACCAGGCGGGCGTTGGGGTAGGCCGCGTCGACCACCAGCCGCACCTCGGCCTCCCAGCCTTGTTCCATATGGTGGGCCAGGTCTTCAAGCTGGCTGGCGTTTTTCACCAGTTGCCGGGAGCGGCGCAGCAGCACTTCACCCGCTTCGGTGAGCACCGCCTTGCGCCCGTCGATGCGCAGCAGCGGCACGCCGAGTTGGTCCTGCATGCGGGCCACGGTGTAGCTCACCGAGGATTGCGAGCGGTGCAGCGCTTCGGCCGCCTGCGCGAAGCCACCATGGTCCACCACGGCTTGCAGGGTGCGCCATTGATCAAGGGTAACGCGGGGCGCTTTCAAGATGAGCTCCTCTTGTCCTAAGCTGGCGGTCCTTATTGGAGACTGCCGAATGAGAAAATTCTGTTGTGTGCTGCTGACGCTGCTGCCGTTGAGTGCGTTTGCATTCAGTACCGATGTGACGAAAGACATTCAGGGCGTGAAGATCGATTACAGCGCGTCGGACGTCGACAGCAACATCAGTTCGATCCAACTCACCAACTACGGCCCCAATGACGCGGAGTGCAAGGTACGCTTTACCAATGGTCCGGAAGCGCCGCGTACCCGCAAGGTCACGGTCGCAGCAGGGAAAACTACCAACACCACGGTCAATTTCAGCCGTGCCATTATCAAGATGCGTATCCAACTGACCTGCGCACCGAAATAAGGCAAAAGCGGAGGACGCCTACAGCAATACTCCGCTTATAAACAAATTTCTAGATGGGTTATAGCAATTTTTTACGCTTTTTAATCGAACGGGCTCTGATTAACCTTCACTCCATCGCCTTACAGCACTCACCGATGGAGCTTACATAATCATGGCCCGTGTTCTGATCATCGAAAGCAGCGCCCGTCAGCAGGACTCAATCTCCCGCCAACTGACCCAACAATTCATCAGTCAATGGAAAGTCGCTCACCCGGCTGATCAGATCACCGTACGTGACCTCGCCATCAACCCCGTGCCGCACCTGGACGCCAACCTGCTGGGTGGCTGGATGAAACCTGCCGAACAGCGCAGCACGATCGAACAGGCTTCCCTGGATCGCTCCAACGAACTGACCGATGAGCTGCTGGCCGCCGATGTGTTGGTGATGGCCGCACCGATGTACAACTTCGCGATTCCCAGCACCCTAAAGGCCTGGCTGGACCATGTGCTGCGTGCCGGTGTGACCTTCAAGTACACCGCCACCGGCCCCCAGGGCCTGCTGACCGACAAGCGCGCCTTTGTACTGACCGCCCGCGGCGGCATTCATGCCGGCGGCAGCACCGACCACCAGGAACCGTACCTGCGTCAGGTCATGGGCTTTATCGGCATCCACGACGTCACGTTCATTCACGCCGAAGGGGTGAACCTGGGCGGTGACTTCCAGGAAAAGGGCGTGAACCAGGCCAAGGCACTGCTCGCCCAAGTGGCGTGAGATGTTAATCGTCAGATAATCGCCCGCTGTTTAGATAGCTCCACGCAACCCTTCAAGTACGCGTATCGAACCTCCCTTTGCACTTTTTGCTCCTGAGTGCTCCCGCCCGACTGACGCTTTTAGCGAGGTCGGGTTTTTTTTGCCTTGAGTTTCGTAAAGCCCCGAAAACCGCTAATGTCGCGCCCATTCAAAATGAGGCGAGCATGGGCTATCTACTTGTTGTGACGCTGATCCAGGCGTTTTCCTTCAGCTTGATCGGCGAATACCTGGCCGGTCACGTCGACAGTTACTTTGCGGTGCTGGTGCGCGTGCTGTTGGCCGGGCTGGTGTTTATCCCACTGACCCGCTGGCGCTCGGTAGAACCGGCGTTCATGCGCGGCATGCTGTTGATCGGCGCGCTGCAGTTTGGCGTGACTTACGTATGTCTGTATTTGAGCTTCAGAGTACTGACGGTGCCGGAGGTGTTGCTGTTCACCATCCTCACGCCGTTGCACGTGACCCTGATCGAAGACGCCCTGAACCGCCGCTTCAATCCGTGGGCGCTGGTGGCCGCATTGGTAGCGGTGACGGGAGCGGCGGTGATCCGCTTTGACCAGATCACCCCGAACTTCTTCGTGGGCTTCCTGCTGCTGCAACTGGCGAACTTCACCTACGCTGCCGGGCAGGTGCTTTATAAGCACTTGGTGGCCCGCCATCCGAGCGATCTACCGCACTATCGGCGCTTTGGTTACTTCTACCTCGGCGCGTTGGCGGTGGCATTGCCGGCGTTCCTGATGTTCGGCAAGGCCAATTTCCTGCCGGAAGCACCGTTGCAATGGGGCGTTTTGGTGTTCCTCGGGCTGGTCAGTACGGCACTGGGCATGTACTGGTGGAACAAGGGCGCGTGCATGGTCAATGGCGGCACATTGGCGGTGATGAATAACCTGCATGTGCCGGTGGGGTTGTTGCTGAACTTGCTGATCTGGAATCAGCATGAGCCGCTCGGCAGGCTGTTCCTGGGTGGCTCGGTGATCCTGGCGGCGGTGTGGATCAGCCGGTTGGGCCTGCGGTCGTCGGCGCCAACTGCGTCACCAAAAAATCAATGAACGTGCGGGTCTTTTGCGGCACGCGTCGCGCTGACGAGTAAACCGCGTTGATGGTGATTGCCGGCGCCTGCCATTCGCAGAGCACCGGCACCAGGCGTCCGGCGTTCAGGGCGTCTTCGACGATAAAGTCCGGCAACAGGGCGATGCCCATCCCGGCTTCTGCCGCCTGGGCCAGCAGGTCGCCATTGTTGGCGTGTAGAGGGCCGGTAACGTTGACCCGCTGGGTTTCCTGGCCCTTGCTCAGTTGCAGGCTGACGCCGCTTTGCAGATAGCCATAATTGAGGCATTGGTGCTGGCGCAGGTCTTGCGGGGTTTGCGGTGTGCCCGCGCGTGCCAGGTAGGCTGGCGCGGCCACCATGACCCGTGGCGCCGGCGCGAGTTGGCGAGCGATCATCGTTGAGTCTGGCATGCTGGCGATACGGATGGTCACATCGAACCCGCCGCGTACCGGGTCCACCTGCTGGTCGCTGAGCACCAGTTGCAGCTCGATATGCGGATGCTGTTCATGGAACAGCGGAATCAATCTTCCCAGGCGGTGCAGCCCGAACGACATCGGCGCATTGACCCGCAACACTCCCCGTAGCTCCCCTATGCCGTCTCTGGCTCTCTGTTCGGCCTCATCCAGGGCGGCCAGTACTTCACGCGCCGCTTCAAAATACTCGGCCCCGGCCTCTGTCAAATGCAGGCTGCGGGTGGTGCGCTGAAGCAGTTGCACGCCTATGGCTTCTTCCAGAGCCTGAATCTGTTTGCTGACTTTTGAGCGCGGTACGTCCATGGCGCGCGCGGCGGCCGCAAAGCCGTTCTCTCCGACGGTGACGACAAACGCGCGCATGCATTCAATGCGATCCATGATTGTCCCTTTTTTAGAATCAATGATTCTCGATTTTAGGTAATTGTCTCGATTTTATCCAGATCGTAAAGTTACTTCCAAGCCGCCAGCAAAGCTTCAAAGCGGCGCTGAACGCACCCCTTACCGAATCGAAAACATTAAAAGGAAGTCACCATGTCTATTCGCGAATTGCTCAACCCAACCAACTCCACCCTGATCTTGATCGACCACCAGCCACAGATGGCCTTTGGCGTGCAGTCGATCGATCGCCAGACCCTGAAGAACAACACGGTGGCGCTGGCCAAGGCCGCCAAGATCTTCAACGTGCCGACCATCCTGACCTCGGTTGAGACCAAGAGCTTCAGCGGCTACATCTGGCCGGAGCTGTTGAACGTGTTCCCGGACCAGCAGCCGATCGAGCGCACTTCGATGAACTCCTGGGAAGACAAGGCACTGGTGGCCGCGGTGAAGGCCACCGGCCGCAAGAAGCTGATCATGGCGGCCCTGTGGACCGAGGTTTGCCTGAACTTCCCGGCCCTGGAAGCCCTGGCCGAAGGCTACGAGGTGTACATCGTCACCGATGCCTCCGGCGGCACCAGCAAAGAAGCGCACGACATGTCGGTGCAGCGGATGATTCAGGCCGGCGCGGTACCGGTCACCTGGCAGCAAGTGCTGCTGGAGTACCAGCGTGACTGGGCTCACAAAGAGACTTACGACGCGGTGATGGGCCTGGTCCTGGAGCACAGCGGTGCTTACGGCATGGGCGTGGATTACGCCTACACCATGGTGCATGGCGCGCCGCAGCGTCAGGTCAAGTAAGGCTGAACGCAAAAAAACGGCACAACGCAGGTTGTGCCGTTTTTTGTTGTTACATCACTGCCTTTTCCGCCGGGGGCAGGTGACTGGCCCCCAGCACCGCCGGCAACATCCCCGCCCGCAAGTCACCGCCACTCGGCTGCTGGTATAGGCTCAAGCCAAACTCCGGCAGTACTGCCAGCAGGTAATCGAAGATATCGCCTTGGATCCGCTCGTAGTCAGCCCATGCGGTGGTGCGGGTGAAGCAGTAGATCTCCAGCGGAATGCCCTGGGCCGTGGTCTGCATCTGCCGCACCATGCAGGTCATGTTCGGCTGGATTTCCGGATGGCTTTTCAAATAGGCCAAGGCATACGCGCGGAAGGTGCCGATATTGGTCATGCGCCGACGGTTGGCCGACATCGCGGCGACATTTCCCTGGGCTTCGTTCCAGGCCTTGAGCTCGGCCTTCTTGCGGCTCATGTAGTCGGTCAGCAGATGTACCTGGGAAAGCCTCAGCTCTTCGTCGTCGCGGATGAAACGCACGCCGCTGGCATCGATGTACAGGCTGCGCTTGATTCGCCGGCCACCGGAAGCCTGCATGCCGCGCCAGTTCTTGAACGACTCGGACATCAAGCGCCAGGTGGGAATCGAGACGATGGTCTTGTCGAAGTTCTGCACTTTGACGGTATGCAGGGTGATGTCGACCACGTCACCGTCCGCGCCGACCTGGGGCATTTCGATCCAGTCGCCGACCCGCAGCATGTCGTTGCTGGTCAACTGCACGCTGGCGACGAACGACAGCAGGGTGTCCTTGTAGACCAACAGGATCACTGCCGACATCGCACCCAAACCGGAAAGCAGCAAGAGCGGCGAGCGGTCGATCAAGGTGGCGACGATGATGATGGCGCCAAACACGAACAGCACCATTTTCGCCAACTGCACGTAGCCCTTGATCGAGCGGGTGCGGGCGTGTTCGGTGCGGGCGTAGATATCCAGCAGGGCGTTGAGCAGTGCACTGATCGCCAGCACCATGAACAGAATGGTGAACGCCAGGGCGACATTGCCGATGAACAGGGTGGCGGTCTTGCTCAAGTCCGGCACCAGGTACAGGCCGAACTGGATCACCAGCGACGGCGTCATCTGCGCCAGGCGGTGGAAGACTTTGTTGTGCCGCAGGTCGTTGAGCCAGTGCAGCGCGGGTTGCCGGCCCAGCAACTTGACGGCGTGCAGGATGAGGTACCGAGCCACTCGTCCGAGCAGCAATGCCACCACCAGCAACACCACCAGCGCCAGGCTGGAGTGCAGCAGCGGATGTTCGTCGAGGGTGCCCCAAAGGTCTTTGACGTTGAGCCAGAGCTGTTTGATATCCATGGGTAAACGCGATTCTTCTGTAGGACGTGACGGGGCGATTAGAGCATTTAAGCAAGTCAAAGTTGTCGTTGTGGACAAATTCCCTGACAAAAAAGCGGCTGATTAACGCAGTTCGCGTAAAGAAACTCGGCCTGAGCGCCCGAAACCGTTACCCTATGCAGCTGTTTTTTTGTATTTCTTCGAGGTAGCACCCGTGTTTTCCCAATTCGCCCTGCACGAACGCCTGCTCAAAGCCGTGGCCGAGCTTAAATTTGTCGAGCCAACGCCTGTGCAAGCAGCGGCCATCCCGCTCGCGCTCGAAGGGCGTGACCTGCGGGTGACGGCTCAAACCGGGAGTGGCAAGACCGCCGCTTTCGTCCTGCCGATTCTTAACCGTCTGATCGGCCCGGCGAAAGTCCGTGTCAGCATCAAGACCCTGATCCTGCTGCCGACCCGCGAACTGGCCCAGCAGACCTTGAAGGAAGTGGAGCGCTTCTCGCAGTTCACCTTCATCAAGTCCGGCCTGATCACCGGCGGTGAAGACTTCAAGGTCCAGGCTGCCATGCTGCGCAAGGTGCCGGACATCCTGATCGGCACCCCGGGCCGGATGATCGAACAACTGAACGCCGGCAACCTGGACCTCAAGGAAGTTGAAGTCCTGGTGCTCGACGAAGCCGACCGCATGCTCGACATGGGCTTTGCCGACGACGTGCAGCGCCTGGTACAAGAGTGCGTGAACCGCCAGCAGACCATGCTGTTCTCGGCCACCACCGGTGGTTCGACCCTGCGTGACATGGTTGCCAAGGTCCTGAACAACCCCGAGCACTTGCAGGTCAACAATGTCAGCGACCTGAACTCGACCACCCGTCAGCAGATCATCACCGCTGACCACAACGTGCACAAAGAGCAGATCCTCAACTGGTTGCTGGCCAACGAGACCTATCAGAAGGCCATCGTGTTCACCAACACCCGGGCCATGGCCGACCGTATCTACGGTCGCCTGGTGGCTCAGGAGTACAAGGCGTTCGTCCTGCACGGTGAAAAAGACCAGAAGGACCGCAAGCTGGCCATCGACCGCCTCAAGCAAGGCGGCGTGAAGATCCTGGTGGCCACCGACGTTGCCGCCCGCGGCCTGGACGTGGATGGCCTGGACATGGTGATCAACTTCGACATGCCCCGCAGCGGCGACGAATACGTGCACCGTATCGGTCGTACCGGGCGTGCCGGCAACGATGGCCTGGCGATCTCGCTGATCTGCCATGGCGACTGGAACCTGATGTCGAGCATCGAGCGCTACTTGAAGCAGTCGTTCGAGCGCCGCACCATCAAGGAAGTCAAAGGCACCTACGGCGGGCCGAAGAAGGTCAAGGCGTCGGGCAAAGCTGTTGGCGTGAAGAAGAAAAAGGTCGACGCCAAGGGCGACAAGAAGAAGGCCGGTGCCAAGTCGCCGACCAAACGCAAGATTGCCAACCGTCCAAAGACCGACAACCTGTCGTTGGTCAGCAAGGATGGCATGGCGCCTCTGAAGCGCCGCAAGCCGGAAGCACCGGCTGCCGAGTAAGGCTTGAGCCATAAAAAAACCGGACAATGTCCGGTTTTTTTTCGCCTCAGTTTTTGGCTTTTGCAGCGGCCTCGTCCATTTCCTTGAGGCGCTGGTCGATCAGTTGGCACTTGTCGGGCAGGTCTGCGCTGGCGGTTTCCAGCTTCATGTTCTGCAGCTCTTCGTTGATCTCCTTGGCCTTCTCCGGGTTCTGTTGGGTGAGCTTGGTCACCTCCTTGGCCAGTTGTTCACGCTTGGCGGTGGCTTCTTCCAGCGTGCAGGCCCAGGCGGGCAGGGCGGCGAGCAGCGTGGCCGCGACGGCCATATTCAGCAGGGTTTTCATGATTCGGACCTCCATGGCGATGATGTTCGGTTGAGGGTTGCGAACGCTTAAAAGTTCAGCGAAATCGCGCCTGTCCGCTAGGCTGAACGGACGATGGGTCCGGCATGTCACACCTTTGAAGGGCCTATTTCGTGTGCCTTCAGGAGGAATCAGGATGACGACTTACGATTGGGATTTGATCGAACGATTGCTGCATGAGGTACAGAACGGTGGCGCCAACTTCGCTCCGCGCAAATATGCCGAAGAGGAAGCGACTAGAAGGGCTGCTGCCGGAGAGCACATCGGTAATCTCGATGAGTTTAAAAAGCTCGCAGCGGATTACGAGGCGTTATTGTTCAAGCACGGCTTTATTGAGTCGAGGTCAGAGGAAGAGTGCGGCAATGGTGAGAATTTCAAATTGACCCTGCGCGGCTCTCAGCTGCTGAGCCTGATCGACAGCAGCATCCCCGGCGATAATCACCCGCGGCAGGTGCTGGACGAGCAGGCGGATGCGCTGGATCCGGCGACGTTTGACGAAGTGTCGTCGAAAGCACAGATTGCCTGATGTCTACGGGGTGCCAGCCTTCAGGCATTTAAGGGCCTTGAAGTCACTGCGCACCTTGTCGATTTTCTGCGTGAGCTTCTGGCGTTGCTGCACCGTGCTTTCCGCCATCAGGTCGATGATCAAACTACGGGCTGCGGTTTCGGTCTGGGCGTAGGCCTGGCGGTACTCCGGGGTCCACAGGCTTTCGCGGTCCACCAGCAGTTGCTCGATCTTCTGTGGGAAATCGCTGCTATGGCGGTCTTTGACCGCTGCGATAAATAGCGTTTGCCAGTGGGCGCGGTTGCCAATCCATTGTTGGTTCTGCTCACCCAAGGCGATCGACCAGGCGGTGACGCGATTCTGCTGGCTGACGCTTAACGGCCCGAGCCACGCATCGAGGCGCTTGTTCATACGCTCGGCGCGCTCCTTGATCTGCTGCTCGAGGGGCGGTTTCAGGTATTCGTCCTGACGCTTGCGCAGGTCCTTGGCGAATGCCTGCTCCATATCCTGTACTTGCTGGTCGTCCAGCCCCTGCAATAGCTCGACGGCGGACGGCGTGATCGCCCGGGCGCTTTCGGCAATGGCTTGCTTGGCCTCGGTAGTCCGGGTTTGCAGGGCTGCGTCGGTCACCTGGTTGTTGTCGACCATCTGTTGCAGGCGGTCGAGCCAGTCCAGGTAGCCCGGCAATTGAGTGGTGCAATGCCAAGCCAGGTGTTCCTTGAGTTTGTCGTTGAACCTGCTCTTCTGCCCGGCATTCATCTCCAGGTAGTCGCTGAGGGTCCAGGGGATGATCACATCCAGATTGCGATAGGCCAGGCCTACCCGATTGCAGCCGGCGAGTACCAGGCTGAGGGTCAGCAACATCACCAGAAGTTTTAACCGGCGCAGCATGAGCGAGTCCTTGCGCAGACGAGAGTATTGCATCTGAACCCGTCAGTGCAGCGACAGTTCAGCCCATCAATAAAACGCCCGCTCTGCTTTCAGGGTCAATAGTCCGTCGCATTGCGAGTTGTGTCCGGAGTAGGCCGAGCAATCGCCGCCGCTGAGGCTGGAGTCGCTGTAGATCAGGTTCAGGTCGACGCCCATCCACGGCCGGGAGAATTGCACTGACCAATCGCTGAAACTGCGGATGGAGCTGCCATCGGCGACTGAGACCGGAGTGCCCAGTTGGTGGGTGGTGTACTTCATGCTGACGCCGATGCCGAAAGGCTTGGTGCCGCCGAGGTCGGCAAACAAGGTGCTGTCCTGGCGGTCCGGGTCGTTGCTGAAGGAGGCGCCGAAGCGGTTGCCCAGCACGGTCAGGCCGCCGTAGAACTCCTGGCTGTCGAGGGGGCTCAGCTTGGGATAGCTGTAGTGAATCATCCCCAGTTCGTAGCCCAGGGTCTGGTCAAAAGGGCGCTTGAAGCCCAGGTAGGAATCGACTTCCAGATTGCTGGTAGGGGAAATCCCCATACTCGGTGAGAATTGGCCGAGGTACAGGCCGCTGCCGTGGCTCAGGTCCAGGCCGCCGTGGAACGAGTCGCTCCCGGGTGCGGTGGGTTTTACCAGGCCTTGGGCCATGCTTCGGCTGGGTGTCGTGCCCAATTTCAGGTCGAAATCACCCAATTCACGCTGGAAAACCTGCGCTTCGGCAAGGGGGCAGGCCAACAGGGCACCGGCCAGGAAAATGCAGGATTTGAGCATGCTTCACTCCATGAAAAGCGAGGAGCAGTAACGGGAAATATCAGGCAAATGCCCGATCTAGACGTGTGCAAGCATACCGGCGATGGTTCGCAGATGAAGCCCGTTCGTCGATTGGTGTAAAAGGGGGTGGATCAGAGGGTGTTGCGGGCTCTAGTCCTAGCGCCTTGAAAGGCAAAGCGCTTAGGGACCAGGTGTGATGCGCCAGTATTACTTTTTACCCAGGGTGATCTGCTTGGACGGGCCGAAAGTCTGGCCGCTTACGCCTTTGGCAATTTGCTGGATTTCGCCGCCCTGCTTGAGGAATGCAGCGATTTGGCTGTTGATCGATTCGCTGGTTTCAACGGCGGGAGCTGGCTTTGCTTTGCTGTTGGATGCTTTTACGCGCATGGCGGCCACTAACCTGTAGAAAATTAACTTGGCCATGCATCGTACATGAAATGCTTGACAATTGCTTGGCAAATATCCCCCTGAAATATACCGCGGGCTTATGAATTGTCTGCAATGAATGATTGAAATAGTCACCTAACTTGCTGTTTTAAATCGAAACCGAGCAAGAAAACATGCCCGGGGCGCCTGCAGAATTCAGGCTGATGATCTGACGAGCGGAGCGCCGTCCGGCAAACCCATGATTTTTCAGGGCTGTACGCCGCTACACGGGACCGCCGCCGTCAACTCGGGTAGAATGCCGCCCACGCAATGAGGGTATTTGAGATGGCTTTAGTCGGGCGCTACAACAGCTTGCAAGTGGTTAAACACACTAACTTTGGTTTGTACCTGGATGGTGATCAAGAGGGCGAAATCCTCTTGCCCAACCGTTATATCCCCAAAGATATTCCCAGTGAAGATGAAGACTGGCTCAACGTTTTCATTTATCTGGACAGCGATGACAAACTTATCGCGACCACCGAAAAACCAAAAGTACAGGTGGGTGAATTTGCCAGTCTGAAAGTGGTTGAAGTCAACAGCATCGGTGTATTCCTCGATTGGGGCCTGCCGAAGGATTTGCTGCTGCCTTACTCCGAAGAAAAGCGCCAGCTGACCGCGGGTGAATATTGCGTGGTGCATGTCTACCTCGACAAACACACCAAGCGCATCACCGCCACTGCGCGCCTTGACCGCTACCTGGACAAGACCCCGGCCACCTACAAGGTCGGCCAGGAAGTTGATTTGTTGGTGGCCGAGGCCACCGACATGGGCTTCAAGGCCATTATCAACAACAAGCACTGGGGCCTGATCCACAAGAACGAAGTGTTCAAGTTCCTGCGCCCGGGCAAGGAAGAGAAAGGCTTCATCAAGGAAATCCGCGCCGATGGCAATATCAGCCTGAGCCTGCAGCCGGTCGGTGAAGAAGCGGCCTCCAGCCTGAACTCGAAGATCCTCGCCAAGCTGCGTGACAACAACGGCACCTTGCCGGTCAGCGATAAAAGCGATCCGGCAGTGATCAGCAGTTTGTTCGGTGTCAGCAAAGGCAACTTCAAGAAGGCCATCGGTGCCCTCTACAAACAGGGTCACATCGTGATCCATGCGGATCGCATTGAACTAAGCTGATCCGGGTTTGCTCTTTTGTAGGAGCACGTTCGCTCCTACAAAAGGCCCGCCAGGATGTCCAGGAAAACACTCTTCGCCTACCTCGGCACCTTGCTTGCTTTTCTGATCCTCGACGGTCTTTGGCTCGGCGTCCTGATGGGGCCGACCTACAAAGCGCTGCTCGGCCCACTGATGCTCGACCAGCCGCGCCTGTTCCCGGCCGTGGCGTTCTATCTCCTTTACGTATTCGGTTGTGTGGTGTTTGTCGTCCTTCCGGCTTTGGCGAGCGGCGGCTGGCAGCGTGCCGCGCGGCTGGGCGCATTCCTGGGGTTGGTGGCTTATGGCACTTATGACCTGAGCAATTGGGCGACTTTGCAGGGCTGGTCCGCCGGGCTAGCCGTCATGGATATTGCGTGGGGTACCTTCCTCAGCGCCGTTTGCTGCACCGTCGGCTATCAATGTGCACGCAGGGTGCACAATTGATTGTGTACAGGATTGGTCTGCACCATCCCTGAGCGAGCCTGCACCGTCTAATTATCCCTGCTCCATTGTGTAACCTTCTGAAGACCGTTGTTCCAGAGGGATTGTGCCGAGTTTTAATTCATTGGCACGCATTCTGCTCATCAACTCGTATACAAACGATGCCGCCTCCCGTACGCACTCCCGTCGCGGGTGCCAGGCCGGTATTTACGAGGAGCCCTGCGATGACCGAACAATTGCCCAAAGGCTACAGCCCGCGCCTGTACAATCAGGACTTGGGGCCGCTGCCGCAAAAATGGAACTGGTACAACATCTTCGCCTTCTGGATGAGCGACGTGCACAGCGTCGGCGGCTACGTATTCGCCGCCAGCCTCTTCGCCCTGGGGCTGGCCAGTTGGCAAGTGTTGATTGCCTTGCTCGCCGGGATTTGCATTGTGCAATTGATCGCCAACCTGGTGGCCAAGCCGAGCCAACAGGCGGCGGTGCCTTACCCGGTGATCTGCCGGCTGGCCTTTGGGGTTTTTGGGGCGAACATCCCGGCAGTGATTCGCGGCTTGATCGCGGTGGCCTGGTACGGGATCCAGACGTACCTGGCGTCCAGCGCACTGATCATTGTGGTGCTGCGCTTTTTCCCACAGATGGCGGTATACGCAGAGCCGCATTTTGCCGGTCTGTCGTACCTGGGCTGGTTTGGTTTCCTCAGCCTGTGGACGCTCCAGGCGCTGGTGTTCTGGGCCGGTATGGAATCCATCCGTCGTTTCATCGACTGGGCGGGTCCCATCGTCTATGCGGTGATGTTTGCCCTGGCCGGCTGGATAGTCTGGAAGGCGGGCTGGGCGAATATCAATTTCACCCTGGCGGAAAAGTCCCTGTCAGGCTGGCAGGCGTTTGGCCAAATCATCGTGGCGACCGCCTTGGTGGTGTCGTACTTCTCCGGGCCAACCCTGAATTTCGGTGATTTCAGCCGCTACTGCCGGACGATGAAGGACGTGCGTCGCGGCAACTTCTGGGGCCTTCCGGTAAATTTCCTGGCGTTCTCCCTGGTCACCGTGGTGATCGTCTCGGGCACCTTGCCGGTGTTCGGTGAAATGCTCCACGACCCAATCGCTACCGTTTCGCGCATTGACAATGACATGGCCGTGCTGCTGGGGGCGTTCGCCTTCGTTACCGCGACCATCGGCATCAACATCGTCGCCAACTTCGTCTCGCCGGCCTTTGATTTTGCCAACATGGCACCGAGCAAAATCAGCTGGCGTGCCGGTGGGATGATTGCGGCGGTGGCGTCGATCTTCATCACTCCATGGAACCTGTTCAACAACCCGTTGATGATCCATTACACCCTCGACATCCTCGCCGCGTTTATCGGGCCGTTGTTCGGGATTCTGCTGGTGGATTTCTATCTGATCAAAAAGCAGAAGATCGATGTGGACGCGCTGTTCGATGACAGCCCGAGCGGGCGCTACTACTTTGACGGTGGCGTGAACTGGACGGCGGTCAAGGCACTGGTGCCCGCGACGCTGGTGGGCGTCGCAATAACCTTTACCCCGGCGCTGCAGGGCATGGCCAACTTTGCGTGGTTTACCGGCTGCTTCCTGGGTGGGCTGTTTTTCCTGGTGCTGGCGCGGCGTGAACAGGTTCGCGCACCTGTGCCGGTGATTGCCGGCTGACCAGTACCGATCCGGCCACTAACAAACCGGCGCCGGCGACCACCAGCGCCGGTTGCAGGCCACCGCTGAGGTGGCTGCTCACCGACGCCAGCAACGGCCCGCTCAATTGGCCGATTGCAAAGCTGGCGGTCAGCAACCCGGTGCTGCGCTGGTAGCCGTGGGGGGCGACCTCACGCAAGCGCGCCATCACCAGTTGCATGCACGCCAGGAATGGCCCGCCGCACAGCAACACTCCCAGCGCCAGGCCCCAACCGTTGCCCAGCAGGCAGGCAAACACCCCGGCCGCTTGCAGCCAAAGGGTGGTCATCAGCCAGCGACGGGTGGTGTGCGGGTCCTTGCGGCGCAAGCTCGCGACCACCACGCCAATCGCAGCAGCCAGGCCAAAGCAGGGCCAGAACAGGTCCGCCTGCCAGGCGCCTTTGAATTGCGCGCTGGCCATCTGTGACAGGAACGTCGCCGGGATGATGTAGCCAAGGCCATACAACACGTAGATCCAGCACAGGTGAGTGATGCTGCCGTTGCTGGCCACGTCGGTGTGGCTGGCAACGGGGGAGCTGGTGGCGGAAGGCTTGGGCAGGAACGGCAGGATTGCCAGCAGCATGACCAGCGCGACCACGCCATACACCAGCCACAAGGTCGCAGAATCTTGCCCCAGCAGGTTGGAGCCCAGCGCCAGCAGCCCGGTCAACAGAATCCCCAGCCCCGGCCCGGCAAATACCAGTGCACCCAAGCGTGGGCGCCCGGCGGCAATGGCCAGTGGCTGGCTGAGGCTAGTGATCATCACCAACGCCCAGGCGCTCGCCACGCCGGTACCGAAGCGCAACAGCAGATGCGGCCAGAACCCATGGGCCCAGTACGACGCTAGGGTCAGCAGCACACATAACCACAGCCCACCGTACAAACGTCCGCGTACATGGTGATGGCTGCGGGCGAATATCGAATCCACCGCGCCGACGAAATAGCCCAGGTAGTTGGCCGCCGCAATCAGGCCAGCGCCGGTCAGGTCGATCTGGCCTTCGCTGAGCAAATGCGGCATTTGCGGGGTGAGTGCGAAGCGGCCAATGCCCATGGCCATCATCAAGGCGATAAAGCTGGCTAGTAAGCGGATCAGCGGTGACATGATGTTTTTTCCTGGGAGCAGCGAGTGATCATCAGGCTAAAGCGGATTGACTTTCTGTAAAAATGAATAATAGTGAGTAACTTGTTCAGTTTTGGAGAAAGGTGATGGAGTTTAGTCAATTGCGGATTTTCCAGGCCGTGGCCGAGGAGGGCTCCATCACCCGTGCCGCCGAGCGTTTGCACCGGGTGCCGTCCAACTTGTCGACCCGGCTTAAACAAATGGAAGAACAGCTCGGCGTCGAACTGTTCGTGCGCGAGCGTCAGCGTTTGCAGCTTTCTCCCGCAGGCAAAGTATTGCTGGACTACAGCGCGCGCCTGCTGGCCCTGCATGACGAAGCCCATGGCGCGGTGCAGGGCGGGCAACCGGCCGGCGACTTTGTGCTCGGCAGTATGTACAGCACGGCGGCGATTCATTTGCCCAAGCTGCTGGCGCGTTACCACAAGGCTTATCCGATGGTGAACCTGCAGGTGCAGTCGGCCCCCAGTGGTGAACTGCTGGAAGGATTGATCACCGGGCGCCTGGACGCCGCGCTGGTGGACGGGCCGTTGACCCTCGCCACCCTCGATGGCGTGCCGCTGTGCGAAGAGCGCCTGCTGCTGATCTGCGAGGCGGATCACCCGCCCGTGCGTGGGCCGCAGGATGTTGCCGGCCGCTCGGTGTTCACTTTCCGACGCAGTTGTTCCTACCGGGCGCGCCTGGAAGCCTGGTTTTCCCACGACCGCGTGGCTATGGGCCGGGCTATCGAGATCGAGTCCTACCAGGGCATGCTGGCCTGTGTGATCGCCGGATCCGGGGTGGCGCTGATGTCGGAATCAATGCTCGACAGCTTGCCGGGCAAGGACAGCGTGTCCATTCATCCGTTGGCGGAGCCATTTGCCAGCGCCACCACTTGGTTAATGTGGCGCAAGGGCATGCTCGGCGCTAACCTCAATGCGTGGATTGATCTGCAACAAGAGGGCAAGGTGCTACCGGAAACCGAAACCAGAGCGATCGCTTGAACGATCCGTCAGGATTTTGATCAATTCAGTAATAGTTCGTTGTGGTTTCGTTCAAGCAATGCGTAGGACTTAAGACTACTATCTGTAGGAAGCGGCCACAGAATTCCAGCCGCTCGGCATTACCCCAAGGGGGCACCATGAAAGAGAAACTGCAAAACTGGCTGCACGACCTCGGCGTCGCACTCGGCTTGATCGAGCCACCGCTGCAACCGGTGCCAATCCGCACCGATGACGAGCAGCGTCGCCCACGTCGCAGGTAAGTCCTGGAAAGCGCTCAAGCACGTTTGTTTGGGCGCGGTCAGGTGGTCTTCCCACGTATTGAAGTCATGATTGATCATGACCTGTCCCTGTGTACTTCTATTCTTCGTCTGGCCTTGGCCGGACGTTTTCGTTTCTGCGGGTTGGTGAGTTTCTCAAAAGCGCCTGCTTTCAGAAACCCTTCAAGGATTTTGTTTAATCACGCCGCGGTGATACGGATAAGTCGTCCGAACTTGTAAGCGTCAATCAGACTTCGGCGTTAAGCGTCGGAAGTGGACTACCTGTTTATCAGAGTTGACTGGCTTATTGGATTCTAAAGATAAGCGTAGGTTGAGTTTCATCACGAAAAGATTTGTATCGTTTGTAGTTCTACAAACCCCCAACTTTATTGAATTCCGCTCTCCGGGGCATGAGTCAGTCAGAATTGTTGGAGACAAAACTATGATGGTCTCTTCCGTTCCGCCAGTCGCCGCTTCACTTATCGCCACCACCGAAAATATTTTGCATATCGCACCTGCGTCGAGAGGCTGGAAGGCTGACGCACCCAGCAACGTAGTGTTTTTCCCTCCGACATTAACCAAGCAAGCTCTGCTTATACAGATTGGACTTCTGCGGCCATCAACGATCATTGTCGCGGACCAAGTTATCGATGCCGACGTCATCGGCCAATGGCGTATATCTCATCCATTTGGAAACCTCCACTTGGTCCGTCGTGGTGCGAGTCTGGATAAGGTGCGTCTTGATCTTTGCGAGTCCAACGATATTCAAGTAATCAATACACCAGGCATTAACGCGCCGCATGTCGCCGCCTATATAGCGCACTGGTTGACACTGGCGGATGGCTCCATGCCCCGTGATATCTGTGTGCTGGGATACGGCAATGTAGGGAAAGAGCTTGTTGAGTTACTACTTGATCAAGATCCGGGTGTTCGGATCAACGTGTTGGATCGACGTGATGGAGTAGCGGGCAATATCGGGAAAGCCTCTTCCGATTATAGAGTTTCATTTGCCGCAGACTGGCTCGAGGCGCTGGAGGGTGCCTATGCGGTCGCCATATGCGTGTCCTTGAATGATGAATCCGCGCATCGCATTGATCGGACCCTCATTCAACGTCTGCACAGACAAGCTCGCCTGGTCTGTGTCTCCAAGCCGGATGTCTTTAGTGATGATGCTTTGCAGACCCTGGCAATGGCTGAAGACATCCAGCTGGTATTGGACTACGGCCCCCGGACATTGGATGCGTTTCGGATGCGCGCACAAGCGCTCGGCTGCTGTGTCTCCACGTGGCGCAAGCCGGCGACGCTGACGACACAGGCGGCCACCACCGAAGCCTGCCATTGCGACCTCGACTATGCGGTCTCTGTGCAACTGAGCTTGATGGCCTTACGCGGCCTTGTCAGGCGCAAGCTTGCACACTCATTGACGATCCCCTCTCAGCAGGCCGATGCCGGTGCGCCGCGCGTTTCGATCATCGGCAGAGGTATCAACGGCCTGCTCCAGGCTGTGATGTTCCGCCTGGCGAATTATCAGGTCATGGTTTACGGAGGAAATCAGGAGCGCGATGGCGCCAGTCACAAGCAGGTGAACATGCATCATCTGTCAGCAACGGAGACGACTGCAAAGCCGCTGCATAACGATTATCTGACTCCCGGAAATCAGTACTTGGCCGTTGAGTGCAATCGAGCAGGCATCGAGCTGCTTGAAAAGCTCCTGGCCGACAACCCGTCGTTGGCGCGATTCGCGCGGTCGCGGATCGTACGCGCCTATGTGGACGGCGCCAGTGGCGTAGAGGCCGCGATCAGCGAGCAACGTGATATCGAAAACAGGCCTTGGCCGAGTGGCAAGCCGGGACGTGAACTTGCAGAGATCGGTCAACTGCAATTCCAGGCAACGTATGGCGTCCCTGGGGTCTGTCGGGCGATTGAGGTGTCGGGCTACGATCTGGAGTTCAGCCATCTTATGGAGGAGATGGCGTCGCTTTTGCAGCGCTCCGGGGTTCAGTTCCTGCCCCAGCGCCTAAGCCCGGTCCAAATTGCTGATCTGAGTAGAGAGCACTTCGTCGTCACCGCCATGGGGGTAGAGGAGCCAGAGGTAGTTGCGATCATTGGCTGGTTTTTCAAGCTTCGCGCTGTTGGTAATGAAGGTGTCGAAATGCGCGGACTCAAGCTGCAGTACGATCTGCCAATCGGCGTCATGAATTGCCGGTTGGACGGGGACTGCATTCTTGTCTCAGGCGGGCAGGTTCCGCCCGACTCGACGCCGCAGTACAAGGAGCAGATACGGGCGGCGTGCCTGGCTGCTGTTTCTCGGCACTTTCCACAGTCCTACGCCAGGGCGATCGAACGTGGCGACTTGCAGCTTATCGAATGTGCCAGGCCCGGCACCGCAGATGGACTTTCAATCGTTCATTGGTCTGCCTACAACCGCATTGTCGCGGGGGCAACTTATGCCGGGGGCACCACACAGGGATTGGTATGGGCCTCTTTGGTCCAGGAAGTCATCCAGGCCAGAGCGCCGGCGGTTTCGGCAATGTGGGAATAAAAAAAAACGGGTGCGACATCCGACGTCGCACCCGCTGAAGAAAGCTTCTTTCAAATGTTTTTTCAGATCGCCCGAGCGGCTACGGCCTCCGGACGACGGGACAGCAAACTCACCACCACAAAACTCACAAGACCCACACCCAGGCTGTAGTAGATCGGCGTGTTGGCATCCAACCCATCCTTAATCATGAACACCAGTGCGGTCACAAAGCCCAGGGTCATGGAGGTGATCGCTCCGGACGTCGTCGCACGTTTCCAGAAAATCGCGCCGATCAGCGGGATCAACATACCGCCCACCAACAGGTTGTAAGCCAGGGTCAGCGCGCTGATCACATCGCTCACCACCAATGCGATGCCCAGCACGGCAATGCCCGTCAGCAAGGTAAACAGGCGGTTGATCTTCAGGCTCGACTGTTTACCGCCCCGCAGGCGCGGCAGCAGGTCTTCGGTCAATACGGTGGACGCGGCGAGCAAGCCGGCACTGGCGGTGGACATCATCGCGGCCAGTGCGGCGGCGATCACCAGGCCGCGGATACCGTCCGGCAACGAGACTTTGACGATGGCGGCAAATGCGTTGTTGACGTTGTCCAGGTCCGGGATCAGTACATGGGCGGCCATGCCGATCAGCGCACAGGCCAGGCCGTAAAGGATGCAGTAGAAACCGGCGAATGTACCTGCGTACTTGGCGACCTTTTCGTCACGGGCGGTGAACACACGTTGCCAGATGTCCTGGCCGATCAGGATGCCGAAGAAGTAGATCATGAAGTAGGTGATGATGGTGTCCCAGCCGATTTCAGTGAAGCTGAAATTCGACGCGGGCAGCTTGGCCACCAATTCATCCCAGCCGCCGACGCGGTACAGGCAGATTGGCAGCAGGATAAACATCAGGCCGACGGTCTTGATCACGAACTGCACGATGTCGGTCAGGGTCAGCGACCACATGCCGCCGATGGTCGAGTAAACCACCACCACACCACCGCCCACCAATACCGAAATCCAGAACGGCAGGTCAAACAGCACTTGCAGCACGGTGCCTATGGCGAGGATCGAGGTCACGCCGATCATCAGCGCGTAGGCCAGCATGATCACTGCGCTGGCCTGGCGGGCCATGGGGTTGTAGCGTTTTTCCAGGACCTGGGTCACGGTGAAGATTTTCAGCTTCAGCAGCGGCTTGGCCAGGAACAGGTTCAGCGCAATGATCCCGGCACCCAGCGCGGCGCATAGCCAGAAACCGGAAATGCCATGGACATAGCCCAAGCGTACGGTGCCGACGGTGGACGCACCGCCCAACACCGTGGCGGCCATGGTACCCATGTACAGCGTCGGGCCGAGGTTGCGGCCGGCCACCAGGTAATCTTCATGGGTCTTGGCGCGGCGCATGCCGTAGTAGCCGAGCACCAGCATGCCGGCGGCGTAGATGAGGACGACGAATAGATCTAAAGCCATGACGGCGGGTCTCCGATTATCTTTTTTATGTGGGGCTAAAGGGGGCTGTGTGGCGAGGGAGCTTGCTCCCGCTGGGCTGCGCAGCAGCCCCAATCCATTCCAGGCAATTCATCAGGCGGCCTCACGACTGCTGCGCAGTCGAACGGGAGCAAGCTCCCTCGCCACAGTCGGCCCGTAAACGGAAGCCGGTTCAGGGAACAGGCGAAGCAACGTCAGGTACACCAGCGAGGCAAGGCCAAGCGTCACCGGCAAGCTGATGTCGATGCCATCGGCGAGGTTGCCCAGCGGCCCGACAAACTGTCCCGGCAGGTTGACGAAGCACAGACCCACCAGTGCACTCGGAATCCAGGCCCCCAGGCCGCGCCAGTTCCAGCCGTGGCTGAACCAGTAGCGCCCGCCGGTTTCACCGCGGGTGAATACTTGCAGGTCGTCCGGGCAGTAATAGCCCCGGCGCACGATCAGGCCGATGATCATCATCACCATCCACGGCGTGGTGCAGGTGATGATCAGCACGGCGAAGGTCGACACGCTCTGCACCAGGTTGGCGGCGAAACGTCCGATAAAGATGAAGGCAATCGACATCACCCCGATCAGCAGCGTCGCCTTGACCCGGGACAGCAGGCGCGGGAACACGCTGGACATGTCCAGCCCGGTGCCATACAGCGAGGTGGTGCCGGTGGACATGCCGCCGATCACCGCGATCAGGCACACCGGCAGGAAAAACCAGCTGGGTGCTACAGCCAGCAGGCCGCCGACGTAGTTGTTGGCCGCGATGTAGTCCGGTGCCTTGACCGCCACGATGGTCGCGGTGGCCAGGCCGAACAGGAACGGGATCAGGGTTGCGATCTGCGCGAACACCACCGCCAGCATGATCCGCATCTTCGAGGTTTCCCGCGGGATGTAGCGCGACCAGTCACCGAGGAATGCGCCGAAGGAAATCGGGTTGCTCATGGCCACCAGTGCCGCACCGATAAACGCCGCCCAGAAACCGGTCTGGCCGAGGGCAACGGTGCCGGCGAAGTGGCTGTCGAAAGCGGGGGCGAAGGCGAAGATGCCCAGCAGGAACAGCAGGCTCGCCGCCCATACTGCAATGCGGTTGACCCACAGCATGAAGCGAAAGCCGTAGATACACACCGTCAGTACGAGGATGGCGAACACGCCGTAGGCCAGGCCCAGGGTCAGGTCGGTTTCCGGCAAGCCCACCAGACGTTTCGCACCGCCCACCAGCGCATCGCCTGAACTCCACACCGACAGTGAGAAGAACGCGATAGCGGTCAGCAGCGACAGGAACGAGCCGACAATCCGCCCGTGCACGCCAAAGTGCGCACCGGAAGACACGGCATTGTTGGTGCCATTGAGCGGGCCGAACAGGCCCATGGGCGCGAGGATCACCGCACCCACCAGCACGCCCAGCACAATCGCCCAGACGCCGGCCTGGAACGACAGGCCAAACAGCACCGGAAAGCTCCCCAGCACGGCGGTGGCGAAGGTGTTGGCACCGCCGAAAATCAGGCGAAACAAATCCTTCGGCCCGGCGGTACGTTCGTGGTCCGGGATCTGTTCGACGCCGTTGGTTTCTATGTTGCGAATACTGTTTTCGTTGTTTTTATTATTCATGATCTGCTCCGATCACATTGGCTAATGGGGCGGCAGCCCTTCCGGCATAGCGGATAAATGTTCGTGACAGGCCAGCCACAGGCCTTCTTTTTGTTGTGTGCGATCCCCTTGTCGCTTGAAGACAATGGTCTCGCGTTCCTGGCTAAAGAATTGCTCCCCGTTCATGCGCAGCTCGGTGGCCACGTCATGCACAAATACCGCGACGTCACCTTGCAGGCTGACGAAAGCGTTGCTTGAGGTGCAGGACAGCACCTCAAATCCCTCGTCCCGGCGCCAGCTGTCCCACAACACCTGATAGGCATCGCGACTCAGCAGCGGCTGGGGGAGGGTGTAGAACACGAAGCTGGCGTCGGCACTGAACGCACCGAAATAGGCATCGCGATCATTGCGGGCGAAGGCCGACACCAGGTCGGCCGCGGCTTTTAATACCTCGGCCTGCGCGCTCATCAGCGGTGCGCCACGCCCGGCAGTACGCAGAGCATTTCGTACAGCAGGTTGGCGCCGAGCAGCGAGGTGTTGCCGGTGGTGTCGTACGGCGGCGAAACTTCTACCAGATCGCAACCAATCAGATCCAGGCCTTGGCAGCCACGGATGATTTCAATCGCCTGGATCGTGGTCAAGCCACCGATTTCCGGGGTGCCGGTGCCAGGCGCCCAGGCCGGGTCGATGCCGTCGATGTCGAAGCTCAGGTACACCGGGCCGCCGCCGACTTTCTCGCGCACTTCAGCCATCAAGGGGGCCAGGGAGTGGTGCCAGCATTCTTCGGCCTGGACCACACGGAAGCCCTGTTTGCGGCTCCAGTTGAAGTCTTCGGCGGTGTAGCCCTGGGCGCGCAGGCCGATTTGCACCACGCGGTCGCAATCCAGCAAGCCTTCTTCCACGGCGCGGCGGAAGGTGGTGCCGTGGGCGATTTTCTCGCCGAACATATGGTCGTTGACGTCGGCGTGGGCATCAATGTGCACCAGCCCGACCTTGCCGTGTTTCTTGTGGATCGCCCGCAGGATCGGCAGGGTGATGGTGTGGTCGCCACCCAGGGTCATCGGGATCACGTTGTGTTCGAGGATCTCGTCGTAGGCTTCTTCAATGATGCGCACGGCGTCCAGCAGGTTGAAGGTGTTGATCGCCACGTCGCCGATATCGGCAACCGACAGCGAGTCAAACGGCGCGGCGCCGGTGGCCATGTTGTAAGGGCGGATCATCACCGATTCAGCGCGGATTTCCCGCGGCCCGAAACGGGTGCCGGCACGCAGGGAGGTGCCGATGTCCAAGGGCACGCCGACAAAGGCGGCATCCAGGCCCTTGGCCGATTGCAGATGGGGAAGACGCATCATGGTGGCGATGCCGGCGAAGCGCGGCATTTCGTTGCCGCCCAGTGGTTGGTGGAAAATCTTGTCCACGGGATTGCCTCATCGTTGTGTTTATTAGAGGCCGATTCTGCGAAATGCACGGGAAGGGAAGAATCGGCAGGGGCAAATACTTAGTTCAGATTTTTCTAAACTAATGCCTGAGGTAAACTCGGCTCCCACAGGTTTTATGTTTGCTTCTGGAGAGCCCATGGCCAACGCCTTGCCCGACCTGAAACTCCTGCGCATCTTCGTCAGCGTCGTGCGGCACCAGGGTTTCGCCAATGCCCAGCACGAACTCAACCTGTCGACCTCGGCCATCAGCACTTACATGAGCCAATTGGAAGCCGCGTTGGGTCTGGTGCTGTGTCATCGCGGCCGGGGCGGGTTCAGCCTGACCAGCAAGGGCGAATTGTTCCATCAGGAAACCCTGCGCCTGCTGGGCGAGCTGGAAGGCTTCGAGCAATACGCCGCTGCGCTGAAAGGCGAGTTGCGCGGCACTCTGAAACTCGGTGTGCTCGACTCCACCGTCAGCGACAAAGCCTTGCCGTTTGCCGAAGTCATCGGTGCCTACAGCCAGGAACACCCGGCGGTGCATCTGCACTTGTCCGTGATGAGCCCTTACGAATTGCAGCTGGGGGTACAGGACAATCGCCTGGACCTGGCCATCGGTGCCTTCTCCAACCGCATGAGCGGGCTGATCTACATGCCGCTGTACCGCGAACAGCACTGGCTGTATTGCAGCACCCGTCACCCGCTGTTCAACGAGCGGCGCATCCCGGAGCAAGTGATCACCCAGCAACGCATGGTCGGTCGTGGTTATTGGAGCCAGGCCGAACTCGCGCGCCACGGCTTCAAGCACAGCGCCGCCACGGTCGAAAGTATGGAGGCGCAACTGATCCTGGTGCTGTCCGGCGCCTACATCGGCTACCTGCCGGAACACTACGCCCAGGCCTGGGCCGACAAGGGGGATTTGCGGGTGCTGCTGCCGGCGACCTTTGGCTACCAGGCGCCGTTCTCGATGATCATGCGCCGGGGCCGCAGCCGCGAACCATTGATCCAGACCTTCCGCGATTTACTTAAAGCCCAGCTCAACCAGGCCTGAAAACCATGTCCAGACCCCAATGCCCCCGCTGCCTGCGGCCCACCACTCATTGCCTGTGCCCGCTGATTCCCCGGCTGGATAGCCGCACTCGAGTGTTACTGTTGCAGCATCCGAGCGAGGTGAATCACGCCTTGAACACAGCGAGGTTGGCGGCGCTGGGGTTGGTGAATGCGCAGTTGGTAGTGGGCGAGGTATTTGAAGATTTGCAGGCGTTGTTGAATCCGCCGGGTTATCAGGCGCGGCTGTTGTTTCCTGCCGAGGATGCGCAACCGTTGCAGGCCTACACGCCATCCGACGAACCGTTGCTGCTGGTGGTGCCGGACGGCACCTGGCGCAAGGCACGCAAGTTGTTGCACCTCAATCCTTTGTTGGCAGCATTGCCAAGAGTGACGCTGGCGGAAGGCGCTGTGTCCCGCTATCGGCTGCGCAAGGCGCCGGGGCCCGGGGCATTGTCGACGGTGGAGGCCATCGTGCAGGCGTTGCAGGTGCTCGAAGCGCCCACGTCATTTGCGCCGCTGCTGAAACCGTTTGAGGCATTGATCGAAGGACAGATTGCCGCGATGGGCGATGAAGTGTTCCAGAGAAACCACGGCCCCACCTGACTTATTCCATTACGCGATAAGCACCACACTTTGCGTGATATGGCCCGCCAGTCTTTCCCGGTATGATGGTCGCCCCCGCAGTCTGGATTGCGAATACGCCATGACCTTGCAGTACCCCACCATCGCCGATTGCGTCGGCAACACCCCGCTGGTCCGCTTGCAGCGCCTGCCGGGCAACACCAGCAATACCTTGTTGCTCAAGCTTGAAGGGAACAACCCGGCCGGCTCGGTGAAGGACCGCCCGGCGTTGTCGATGATCACCCGCGCCGAGTTGCGTGGGCAGATCAAGCCCGGCGACACCCTGATCGAAGCCACCTCCGGTAATACCGGGATTGCCCTGGCCATGGCTGCGGCGATCAAGGGCTACAAGATGGTCCTGATCATGCCCGACAACGGCAGCGCCGAGCGCAAGGCAGCGATGACCGCCTATGGCGCCGAGTTGATCCTGGTCACCCAGGAAGAAGGCATGGAAGGTGCTCGCGACCTCGCCGAGCGTATGGCTGCCGAAGGCCGTGGCCTGGTGCTGGACCAGTTCGCCAACGGCGACAACCCCGAGGCGCACTACACCACCACCGGCCCGGAAATCTGGCGCCAGACCCAGGGCACCATCACTCACTTCGTGAGTTCGATGGGCACCACCGGCACCATCATGGGCAACTCGCGCTACCTCAAGGAGCAGAATCCCGAGATCCAGATCGTCGGCCTGCAACCGATGGAAGGCTCGGCGATCCCGGGGATCCGTCGTTGGCCCGAAGAGTATTTGCCGAAGATCTACAACGCCGCTCGGGTTGATCGCATCATCGACATGGCCCAGCGTGAAGCCGAAGACACCACCCGCCGTCTGGCCCGTGAAGAAGGTATCTTCTGCGGCGTGTCGTCCGGTGGTGCCGTGGCCGGGATGTTGCGCTTGTCCCAGGAGTTGGAAAACGCGGTGATCGTCGCGATCATCTGTGACCGTGGCGACCGTTACCTGTCGACCGGCATTTTCGACGCGCCCAACTGATGGCCAAGCACGAGAGAGGCCTGCGCTTCCAACCGACGGGCGGCAGCCGCGCCCCGCAGATTCCTGTAGGCAAGAAGCAGCGCCTGACCATCGAACGCCTGGCCAATGACGGACGTGGCATCGTGTTCTTTGAAGGCCGCACCTGGTTTGTGGTGGGGGCGCTGGCCGGCGAAGAGGTGGAAGCGCGGGTGTTGGGCGCCCACGGCAAAGTGGTCGAGGCTCGCACCGAGCGCGTATTTACCGCCAGCGAACTGCGCCGTCCGGCACCCTGTGTACACGCCGGCCGTTGCGGCGGTTGCAGCCTGCAACACCTGCCCCATGACGAACAGCTCGCCCTGAAACAGCGCATGCTCGCCGAGCAATTATCCCGCGTGGCCGGTGTCGAACCCCAAGAGTGGGCCGCGCCTTTGAGCGGGCCGGAATTCGGCTATCGCCGCCGTGCCCGCGTGGCCGTGCGCTGGGATGCCAAGGCGAAGAAACTTGAAGTCGGCTTTCGCGCCGTGGCCAGCCAGGACATCGTCGCCATCGACGATTGCCCGGTGCTGGTACAGGCCTTGCAACCGATCATGCAGCGGTTGCCAAACATGTTGCGGCGCTTGAGCAAACCTCAGGCGTTGGGGCATGTGGAGTTGTTCAGCGGGTCGTCGATCGCCGTGTTGTTGCGACACATGGCGCCCTTGTCCGAAGCGGACCTGACGATCCTGCAGGAATTTTGTACTTTTCATGAAGCGCAATTGTGGCTGCATGGAGAGGGTCAGCCGCAACCCTTCGAACCGGACCAGGCCTTGGGCTATCGTCTGGAACAGTGGGATCTGCAGTTGGCGTACCGCCCGGGAGACTTTGTGCAGGTCAACGCCGGGGTCAACGAGGCGATGGTCGCCCAGGCCCTGGAATGGCTGGCGCCAAAGCCCGACGAGCGGGTGCTGGATTTGTTTTGTGGGTTGGGCAACTTCGCCTTGCCGCTGGCCCGCCAAGTGCGGGAAGTGGTGGCGGTGGAAGGCGTGCAGGCCATGGTGGACCGGGCGGCACACAATGCCGTCAGCAATAATTTGCATAATGTGCAGTTTTTTCAGGCCGATTTGTCTCAGCCTTTGACCGACGCGGAGTGGGCCAAACAGGGCTTTTCTGCGGTACTCTTGGACCCACCCCGCGATGGTGCCCTGGAGGTTGTGCGCAAGCTCGCTACCCTGGGGGCTGATCGCCTGGTGTATGTGTCCTGCAATCCGGCAACGCTGGCGCGGGACACGGTCGAGTTGGTCAAGCAAGGCTACCGGCTAAAACGTGCCGGGATCCTCGACATGTTTCCCCAGACGGCCCATGTCGAGGCCATGGCGTTATTTGAAGCGGGCTAGGATGCCCGTTTAATCCGACTGGCCTGCATCTCCTGGGCCTGTGACCTGCCAGGGAGCGTGCACAAGCTTTTTTGTAAAGCAGGTCAGCGATGATTTTGACGCACTAAAGGTGCGTCGTAGGGAAGGTAAGCAAGATGGTACAGGTGAGAGCACACCAGCCGATCAACACCGACGGCAGTATCAATCTCGAGGCATGGCTGGATCATGCCATCAGTGTCGACCCGGCACTGGACCGTGAAGCCTTGAAAGCAGCCTGCGAGTTCGCTCGTGAGTCTGAACAGCAAGACAATGCGGCCAAGAACCTGTGGGCCGAAGGCACTTCAAGCTTTCGCACCGGGTTGGAAATCGCCGAGATCCTCGCCGATCTCAAGCTCGATCAGGATTCGCTGATCGCAGCGGTGCTGTATCGCGGCGTGCGCGAAGGGCATATTCAGCTGCCCACCGTCAGCCAGCGTTTCGGCACCGTGGTGGCCAAGCTGATCGACGGCGTGCTGCGCATGGCGGCGATCAGTGCCAGCCTCAGCCCGCGCCAGTCCATGGTGCTGGGCACCCAGGGCCAGGTGGAAAACCTGCGCAAGATGTTGGTGGCGATGGTCGACGACGTACGTGTCGCCCTGATCAAGCTGGCCGAACGCACCTGCGCGATTCGTGCAGTGAAAACCGCTGATGACGAAAAGCGCAACCGCGTCGCCCGCGAGGTGTTCGACATCTACGCGCCCCTGGCCCACCGCCTGGGCATCGGCCATATCAAGTGGGAACTGGAGGACTTGTCCTTCCGTTACCTCGAACCCGATCAATACAAACAGATTGCCACGCTGCTCCATGAGCGGCGGCTGGACCGTGAGCGTTTCATCGCCGACGTGATGAGCCAGTTGCGCACGGAGTTGCAGGCCACTGGCGTTGAAGCCGACATCAGCGGCCGGGCCAAACACATCTATTCCATCTGGCGCAAAATGCAGCGCAAGGGCCTGGCCTTCAGCCAGATCTACGACGTGCGTGCCGTGCGCGTGCTGGTGCCGGAAATGCGCGACTGCTACACCGCGCTGGGTATCGTGCACACGCTGTGGCGGCACATCCCCAAGGAGTTCGACGACTACATCGCCAACCCCAAGGAAAACGGTTACCGCTCGTTGCACACGGCAGTGATCGGCCCCGAGGGCAAGGTGCTGGAAGTACAGATCCGTACCCATGCGATGCACGAAGAAGCGGAGCTGGGTGTATGCGCTCACTGGCGCTACAAGGGCACCGACGTCAAGGCCGGGTCCAACCAGTACGAAGAGAAAATTTCCTGGTTGCGCCAGGTGCTGGAATGGCATGAAGAGCTGGGCGACATCGGTGGTTTGGCCGACCAGTTGCGGGTGGACATCGAACCCGACCGGGTCTACATCTTCACCCCCGACGGCCACGCGATCGACCTGCCCAAGGGCGCCACGCCACTGGACTTTGCCTACCGCGTGCACACCGAGATCGGCCACAACTGCCGTGGCGCGAAGATCAACGGGCGCATCGTACCGCTCAACTACAGCCTGCAGACCGGTGAACAGGTCGAGATCATTACCAGCAAGCACGGTACGCCGAGCCGCGACTGGCTGAACCCGAACCTGGGCTACATCACCACGTCCAGGGCGCGGGCGAAGATCGTCCATTGGTTCAAATTGCAGGCGCGCGACCAGAACGTCGCCGCCGGCAAGACCTTGCTCGAGCGCGAATTGGCGCGCCTGGGCCTGCCGCAGGTGGACTTCGACAAGCTGGCCGAAAAGGCCAACATGAAGATCGCCGAAGACATGTTTGCCGCCCTCGGTGCCGGTGATTTACGCCTGGCGCAGTTGGTGAATCTGGCCCAGCAACTGGTTGAGCCGGAGCGTGGCAGCGAGCAGCTGGAACTGATCCCGCGTAAAGCCACCGGCTACAAGCCAGGCAAGCGTGGCGATATCCAGATCCAGGGTGTCGGCAACCTGATGACGCAAATGGCCGGCTGCTGCCAGCCATTGCCGGGCGACGCTATCGTCGGTTACATCACTCAGGGACGCGGGGTGAGCATTCACCGTCAGGACTGTGCCTCGGTGTTGCAATTGGGCGGGCGCGAGCCGGAGCGGATCATCCAGGTCAGCTGGGGCCCGGTGCCGGTGTTGACCTATCCGGTGGACATCGTCATCCGTGCCTACGACCGTTCCGGCCTGCTGCGCGACGTGTCGCAGGTGCTGCTCAATGAGCGGATCAACGTGCTGGCGGTCAATACCCGCTCGAATAAAGAGGACAACACCGCGTTGATGTCCCTGACTATCGAGATTCCTGGGCTGGACGCGTTGGGGCGGTTGCTGGGGCGTATTTCCCAGTTGCCGAACATCATTGAGACCCGGCGTAATCGCACGCCATGAGTAGCTGGATGAGCGCGGACTAAAATGTGGGAGCGGGCTTGCTCGCGAAGGCGGTGTGTCTGTCAAATATCAGGCAGCTGACACACCGCCTTCGCGAGCAAGCCCGCTCCCACATTTGATCCTCAGCGTTTCCACTTCTGCGGAAAGAGACTGATGTATTCACTTGAAGACCTGCTGCACCTGATGAACCGCCTGCGCGACCCGCAATACGGTTGCCCGTGGGACATCAAGCAAACCTACGCCACCATCGTCCCCCATACCCTGGAAGAAGCCTACGAGGTCGCCGACGCCATCGAACGCGGGGATTTTGATCACCTGCAAGGTGAGCTGGGCGACCTGTTGTTCCAGGTGGTGTATTACAGCCAGTTGGCGCGGGAAGAAGGGCGCTTTGAATTTGCCGGGGTGATCGACAGCATCACCCGCAAACTGATTCGCCGTCACCCGCATGTGTTCCCCACCGGTGATTTGTATGCGCCGCTGGATATCCCGCAGTTGAGCGAAGAGCAAGTCAAGGAACGCTGGGAAGCGATCAAGGCCGAGGAGCGTGCGGAAAAGTCCGACGCGCCACAGCAATTGTCCCTGCTGGATGACGTACCCACGGCCTTACCCGCGCTTTCCCGTGCCGCCAAATTGCAAAAGCGCGCCGGGCAGGTGGGTTTTGACTGGCCGGCGGCGTTGCCGGTGGTGGATAACGTACGCGAAGAGCTGGATGAAGTGCTTGAAGCCATGGCCGATAACGACCCGGCAGCCATCGCGGATGAGGTGGGCGACCTGCTGTTTGCGGCGGTCAACCTGGCCCGTCACCTCCAGGTCGACCCGGAAGCGGCCCTGCGTTTAGCCAACGCAAAATTCGAACGACGTTTCCGATTTATCGAACAGGCATTGCGCGAGACCCACCGTCCCATAGAAGATTGCACCCTCGAAGAGTTGGACGCCCTGTGGGGCGAAGCCAAACGCCAGGAAAAGAATCTGTCCAGCTGCGGCTGAGCCGTTGCCCAAGTGAGTAAGCACCATGAGCATTTCCCTTCGCGACCAGTTGCTCAAAGCAGGCCTGGTCAACCAAAAGCAGGCCAAGCAGGTCGGCAAAGAGAAACAGAAACAGCAGCGGCTGGTGCATAAAGGCCAGGTCGCAGCCGACGATACCCAGGCGCGCCTGGCCATCGAAGCGCATGCCGAGAAGGTCAAGCGTGACCAGGAGCTGAACCGTCAGCAGCAGGAAAAAGCCGAGGCCAAGGCCCGTGTTGCCCAGGTCAAGCAACTGATCGAAACCTCGCGTCTGCCCAAGTTGACCACCGAGGACTACTACAACTTCGTGGATGACAAGAAGGTCAAGCGCCTGTCGGTCAACACGCTGATGCGTAACAAGCTGAGCAATGGCTCCCTGGCGATCGTGCATCACGGTGGCGGTTACGAGGTGATCCCGCGCGAAGCTGCGCTGAAGATCCAGGAGCGGGCGCCGGAGCGTATCGTCCAGATGAACGTCCTGACCGAAAGCCAGGTGCCGGATGAGGATGATCCGTACGCCGCCTACCAGATCCCTGACGATCTGATGTGGTAATGCGTTAGAAACCACATTGTGGCGAGGGGGCTTGCTGTGGCGAGGGAGCTTGCTCCCGCTGGGGCGCGAAGCGCCCCCAAAATCCCAATCCCCAAAAACACAAACCCCGCTCAAAAGGCGTAATGCTGTTCACTTAAGCATTTGAGCCTACGCCGGGCTTCCTAGAAAATCCGATACCAGACCTCTGGCATCGGATTTTTTATGTCTGTTCAACAGGACCTGCTTGACCTCGGCGACCTTTTCAACTTCTGCGACCTGAGCACCTTTACCCAAAATATTCCCATTGAGTGGGTAGCGTCTGCGCTGGATCTTTCCAGTCAGGCCACCATTCGCCGGCGTCGCCTGCCCGCTGATCAAGTGCTTTGGTTGGTACTGGGGATGGCGCTATTTCGAGATGAGCCGGTTCACGAAGTGGCCAGACGTTTGAACATCTGCGCCCAAGGCCTGGCTTCTGACCACTTGTTGGCCCGCAGCGGTGTGACCGAGGCGCGAAAGCGGCTCGGTGCCGATCCTGTTGAGTGGCTGTTTCGCAAGACCGGTACTCAATGGGGGGCGGAGCGCTACGACGATGATGCCTGGCACGACCTGCAGGTATTCGCGGTGGACGGTGCACTTTTACGCACTCCGGATACGCCCGAGCTGCGAGATCACTTTGGATCGGGAAACACCCCGAGTGAGCGCCAGACACCGTT
Source organism: Pseudomonas sp. TH34 (assembly GCF_016650865.1). NCBI lineage: Bacteria > Pseudomonadati > Pseudomonadota > Gammaproteobacteria > Pseudomonadales > Pseudomonadaceae > Pseudomonas > Pseudomonas sp. TH34. The sequence goes on along the minus strand of NZ_JAEKFB010000033.1, from coordinate 452,405 downwards.
TCCCATGCTGCGCCTGGTGGCGCTGATGAATGTGCGTTCGCATGTGATCCTGGATGCTCAATTGAGCCCTTACCGACGCAGTGAAATGCGCTTGGCCGACGAGTTTTTGCAGCAGATTCCCGACCACTCAGTGACGCTGTTCGACAAAGGGTTCTGGGGCGCCGAGCTACTGTCGAGTTTGAGCCGTTCGGGCACCCACCGTCATTGGTTGATCCCGGCAAAAAAAGGACTGGTCTGTGAGGAAGTGGCCCGTTACAGCGTGCATGACCGTTTGGTGCGCATGAAAGTCTCACCGCAGGCCAGAAAGCGAAATCCGGTCCTTCCATCGCACTGGGAGGTACGTGAAGTCAGCTATGAAATACAAGGCAAAGTGAAGACCGTCATGACGTCCTTGCCGGCCGAGACCTACAACACCAAGGCCGTTGCCAAGCTTTATCAGGAACGCTGGGAGATCGAGCTGGGCTTCAGGGACATCAAGAGTTCGATGCAACAGAACGCTATGACCTTGCGCAGCAAAAAAGTCGAGCTGATTTATCAGGAGGTGTGGGGACTTTTGCTGGCTTACAACGTAATTCGTCGGGAAGCCAGTCAGGCAGCGGTGGCGTTTGGCCGAGCGCCCTCGGACATCCGTTTCAAACCGGCTTGTCAGTACATCGCGGTGCAATTGATTGTGATGGCTGCGGCCAACCCGATCTCAGCGACAGGGAGACGATTGGCAGAGTTAAGGGCAGGTATCGGAGGATTGTTTCTGGATCACCGTCCAAGGCCTTCGAGGCCAAGGACGGTGAAGATCTCAAAAACCCGATTTCCAGTAGACCGTAAGGCTGCTCCGCTTAAGTGAACAGCATTACGCTCAAAAGGCGGGGTTTGTGTTTTTAGATATTCCAGCTGCGTGGAGCTGGCTACCTACAGGATTTCAGAGTTTCAGGAGCTTTGCGCCTGGCGTTTCATCTCAAGGGTCTCGAGCTCGTTTTTATAATTATGAGCTTCGGTCTCGTCGTGAAACATGCCGACCAGCAGGTCTTGCTGGTGTACATCCCAGATGTGAATCCCGTGGGCTACTGCTTCATGGGACATATGTTCATCGTCGCGTTCAGTTACTTTTACAGTCATCTGCTTGCTCCAATCTCTGGTTGATCTGCGGCAAGGCGTCGCAGGCCTTTGTTATATGATTTGTTAGCTTGCTAAGTAAATAACCAGGAATTGCAACACACCTTTACAGGATTTGCAGTAATCGCCCGAGCCCACGGAAACCGCGACATTGCGTCGCAGGGCGCTGAGTTATATGACAAAAGTTTCATGTTGGCGTCAGGTGACAGGCGAAAAAAAGCCCCGCATGCGCGAGGCTCTTTCACTGTGCTGAGGATCAGCTGCCTTTGACAGCCTTGCCGTCAACGGTACCGTCTTGCAGCATGATGTTGTATTCCTTGCCGTCGGTCTCGACCTGACGCAGGGCAACCAGGATGCCGCCCCAGTCCTTGGCAAACCACATTTGGGTAATGCGCTTGCTTTGAGTCGGGTCACGCACGCGCTCGACCTTGATTGCATCGATGGAGCCGGCTTTGGTCTGGACCTTTTCCGGGCCGATCACGCGGAAGTCGTAGGTGTCGACATCAGTGCCTTCGACGACGTTGTAGCTCATGCTTTTCTTGCCGGCTGCAACATCGCGCTGCAATGCCAACTGGTAGGTCGACTTATCGAGCATGCCGCTTTGAAGGGCCACGTTGACCGGGTCCTTGTTTTCAAAGCCGGTGACTTTCTTGGCCGTCTGATCGAAGTCGAGGTTGATCTTCTTCGTCTTGCCGAGGCCGCCGCGTTCGAAGGTGTAGCTCACCGGCTGCAGGGCATCTTTGTCGAAACGAATCACGCTGGTTTCAGTCAGGCTGGCGATCATCATGGAGGCCTTGAAATTCAAGGTCCAGCTGCCGTTGTCATTCTTGGTCAGGCTACGTTCTGCCGAACCACTCATGGGCAACTGTTTCCAGTCGGCGGTGTAGCTCGCGGAGAAAGGGTGAAGGTCTGCCGCTTGCACGGCAGGCAAGGCGAACAGCGCAAAGGCGAAGAGCAGGGCGCGACGCATAAAGTCTCCTAGGTTCGAATCAAGTGGCCGCTGGCCGCAAGTAACTGACCGTCCAATAATGCACCGTGGTCGCCAAGAATCAACCGCCCCTCAGCGAACCAGCGAACAGCCAGCGGGTAAATCCTGTGTTCCTGGGTGTGAACCCGTTGCGCAAGTGTCTGCGCAGAGTCCTCAGACTCTACCGGAACTACTGCCTGTACGACCAGAGGCCCGCCATCGAGTTCCTCGGTAACAAAGTGCACGCTGCAGCCGTGCTCGGTGTCGCCGGCCTCCAGGGCACGCTGGTGGGTGTGTAACCCTTTGTATTTGGGCAGCAGGGACGGGTGGATATTCAGCAGTCGCCCGTTGTAGTGGCGCACGAAGTCAGCGCTGAGAATGCGCATGAAGCCGGCCAGTACCACGAGCTTGGGATTGAAGGCGTCGATCAGTTCGATCAAGGCGCTGTCGAAGGCCTCGCGACCTTCGAAGGCCTTGTGATCCAGGGAGCGGGTGTTGATACCCGCGTCCCTGGCGCGTTGCAGGCCGTAGGCGTCGCTGCGGTTGGAGATCACCGCAGCGATGCGCACCGGGCTGTCGCCGGTACGCGTGCTATCGATCAGGGCCTGCAAGTTACTGCCGGTGCCGGAGAGCAGCACCACGACATCACAGGTTGCAGGCATCAGTGCGCCTTAAGGTTCTTCAGTTCAACCTGAGCCGCGCCTTCAGGAGCGGTGGCGATCTGACCGATGACCCAAGGCTGCTCGCCGGCTTCACGCAGGACGTTCAGCGCGGTTTCAACGTGCTCTTGAGCCACGCAGATGACCATGCCCACGCCGCAGTTCAGCACGCGGTGCATCTCGGTTTCGTTGACGTTGCCTTTCTCTTGCAGCCAGTCGAAGACCGCCGGGCGCTGCCAGCTGGCCACGTCGACAATCGCCTGGGCGCCTTTAGGCAGTACGCGCGGGATGTTGTCCAGCAGGCCGCCACCGGTGATGTGGGCCATGGCCTTGACCGCGCCGGTGTCCTTGATCAGCTTGAGCAAAGGCTTCACGTAGATACGGGTCGGGGCCATCAGCAGGTCGGTCAAAGGCTTGCCGTCGAGCTGGATGGTTTCGATGTCGGCACCGGACACTTCGATGATCTTGCGGATCAGCGAGTAGCCGTTGGAATGCGGGCCGGACGATGGCAGGGCCAGCAGGGCGTCACCGGCGGCGACTTTGGAGCCGTCGATGATTTCGGATTTTTCGACAACGCCGACGCAGAAACCGGCCAGGTCGTAGTCTTCGCCTTCGTACATGCCTGGCATTTCAGCGGTTTCGCCGCCGACCAGGGAGCAGCCGGACAGTTCGCAGCCAGCGCCAATGCCGGTAACCACTTGGGTCGCGGTCTCGACGTTGAGCTTGCCGGTGGCGTAGTAGTCAAGGAAGAACAGCGGCTCGGCGCCACACACCACCAGGTCGTTCACGCACATGGCAACCAGGTCGATGCCGATGCTGTCGTGCTTGTTCAGGTTCAGTGCCAGGCGCAGCTTGGTGCCCACACCGTCGGTGCCGGAGACCAATACAGGCTGCTTGTAGCCGGCCGGGATCTCGCAGAGGGCGCCAAAACCGCCCAGGCCGCCCATGACTTCGGGGCGCGCAGTGCGCTTGGCGACGCTCTTGATGCGTTCGACCAATGCTTCACCGGCGTCGATGTCTACACCGGCGTCCTTGTAGCTCAGGGAGGGTTGCTTGCTCATGATCCAGGCCTTTAGGGGGGATTCAGGGGTAACGACCGAATGCGGCGGGTATACCGAAACCTGAAGTTTCAGCATGGCCTGCCATTGACGGTCTGCGAAGGCGCGCGATTTTATCAGGCTTGAGGGGCAGCGGCCATCCTCGGGCCGACGGGCAGGGGCAATAGCTGTTAAAAAAATCGCTAATCGAGTCGGTCACGGGCCGTATTAAGGTATAGCCTTTAACTCGCTATCGTTATGACAGTACAAAAACTTACCGAGACCCTGTGAATGTTTTGCCGGTCGCTGTGGTCACAGCCTTGCTCAACAGTGTTCACGCGGTCTGTTCCAACCGCTTATTTTGCCGTTCGGGAATCTTCTTTCATGGGTCTGAGTAAATATTTTTTTGTGGGCTGCTTGTCGTTGGTCAGCCTGGCGAGTCATGCCGAAACCCTCAATGGCCTCTATCAAGTGCTGGAGCCAGTCAGCAGCCAATCTCCCCAGGAGCGTGATCAGGCTACCCAGCGTGCCCTGCAAACCCTGGTGATCCGCCTGACCGGCGACGCCAAGGCCGCTGATGGCCCAGGCCTGGCGGCGATTCGCAAGGACCCGCAACAGATCATCAGCCAATACGGCTACGACGCCGGCCCTCCGGAAAGTCTGCAAGTGGATTTCGACCCCGTCAGTACCGATCGCGCCTTGCGTGGCGCAGGCTTGGCGCTGTGGGGCAGCAATCGGCCGTCGATCCTCGGTTGGTGGCTGAACGACTCCGTCGAAGGCAGCAGCCTGGTGGGCGATGGCCAGGCCGTCGCCCAACCGCTGCGTCGCGCGGCCCAGCACCGTGGTTTGCCTTTGCGCCTGCCGCTGGGTGACCTGGACGAACAAATCGTCGCCACCGCTCCGAATCTTGAAAGCCCCGACGCCACGCCACTGCGTGCCGCGTCCGAACGTTATGGCGCCGACGCCTTGCTGGCGGTGCATGCCCGCGAAGACGGCGGCCAATGGTCGGCCAAGTGGCGCCTCTGGTTGGGCGATAAAAGCGAGCAGGGCACCGCCACCGGTACTGACACCGCTGCGCTGGCCGACGCCGTGCTGCTGGCTGTCAGCGAACGCCTGGCCCCGCGCTTTGCGGTCAAGGCCGGCGCTGCCACCAGCGATCAGTTGCTGGAAGTGCAGGGTATGAACCTTGAGCATTACGCCGCCCTGGGGCATCTGCTGGAGCCGTTCGGTGCCCAGCCGGTGCGGGTGGATGGCAGTCGCATCGTCTATCGTGTGAATGGCAGCGCCGAGCAGTTGCGCACTCAGTTGAGCCTGGCCAAGTTGCAGGAAATCCCGGCGGGTGAAGCACCGGCTCCGCAGCCGGTGGTGGAAGGTGCACAACCGGCGCCGGTCGAGCCGACGCCGCAACTACGTTTTCATTGGTAAACCTTCCTTCTTATATAGAAGCAGGAAGCAAATAACAGAGGGAAGGGTTTATGGCGGATACGCGTCGTTGGGTGTGGCTTGGCGGGATTGTCCTGCTGTGCGTTTTTGTGTTCCTGCTGCATTCGATCCTGACGCCGTTCCTGGTCGCGTTACTGCTGGCCTATCTGTTCGATCCCGTGGTGGATCGCCTGGAAAAGATCGGCCTGTCACGTACCTGGGGCGTAGTGGCGGTGTTTGCGTTGTTCACCTTGATCATCACGGCGCTGGTGCTGGTGCTGGTGCCGATGCTGGCCAAGCAGTTGTTCAAGCTCTATGAACTGGCGCCGCAGATGCTCGACTGGCTGCAACACACGGCCATGCCGTGGGCGCAGGCCAAGCTGGGGCTGGCAGACGGGTTCTGGAAGTTTGACAAGGTCAAGGCCGCCATCAGTGAGCACATGGGCCAGACCACTGACATTGTCGGCGTGGTGTTGAGCCAGGCGACGGCTTCGAGCCTGGCGCTGATCGGCTGGCTGACTAACCTCGTGTTGATCCCGGTGGTAGCGTTCTACTTGCTGCGGGACTGGGACATCATGATGGCCAAAATCCGCGGCCTGCTGCCACGCGACCGTGAGGAGCGCATCGTCTCCCTGGCCGAGGAGTGTCATGAGGTGCTTGGCGCCTTCGTTCGGGGCCAGTTGTTGGTGATGCTGGCCCTGGGGATCATCTATGCGGCGGGGCTGATGGCTATTGGTCTGGAGCTGGGGCTGTTGATCGGCCTGATCGCTGGCCTGGCGGCCATCGTGCCGTATATGGGTTTTGTGATTGGTATCGGTGCGGCGCTGGTGGCCGGGCTGTTCCAGTTCCACGGCGACCTGTATCCGATGCTCGGGATTGTCGCGGTGTTTATGGTCGGTCAGGCCCTGGAAGGCATGGTGCTGACGCCGTTGCTGGTGGGGGACCGGATCGGTCTGCACCCGGTGGCAGTGATCTTTGCGATCCTGGCGGGCGGCGAGCTGTTCGGCTTTACCGGGATCCTGCTGGCGCTGCCGGTAGCGGCGGTGATCATGGTGTTGGTGCGCCATGTGCACGACTTGTACAAGGACTCGGACATGTACGCCGGGGTCGACGAACCGGAGTTGTAACCGCAGTATCACAAACCCGGCTCAAGGCCGGGTTTGTCATTTATCGGCTCTGGCGTTTCGCCATTGCGTCAAACAATCCTCACCAAATCCAACAAGTTAACGCAAACCTTTGATTTTGCTTGTGGTCTGCTGCATTGTGCGCCCGGCGTCACGGGTATAAACTTTGCAAACTTTACACAGAGGTCACTAACGGTTCGATTGGAACCGTTCAGTCAGCATGAAACCGATTCAGCTGCCCCTAGGTGTGCGTCTGCGTGACGACGCCACCTTTATCAATTACTACCCAGGCGCCAATGCCGCTGCACTCGGCTATGTCGAGCGGCTCTGCGAAGCCGACGCCGGGTGGACCGAAAGCCTGATCTACCTCTGGGGCAAGGACGGCGTGGGGCGTACCCACTTGTTACAGGCCGCTTGCCTGCGCTTCGAGCAGATGGGTGAGCCGGCAGTTTACTTGCCGTTGGCGGAGCTGCTGGACCGTGGTATCGAGATCCTCGACAACCTTGAACAATACGAACTGGTGTGCCTGGATGATTTGCAGGCGGTAGCGGGGCGGGCGGATTGGGAGGAGGCGCTGTTCCATCTGTTCAACCGTTTGCGGGACAGTGGTCGGCGCTTGTTGATTGCTGCATCCACCTCGCCACGTGAGCTGCCGGTGAAGCTGGCTGACTTGAAGTCGCGGCTGACCCTGGCGCTGATTTTCCAGATGCGCCCGTTGTCCGACGAAGACAAATTGCGTGCCCTGCAACTGCGTGCTTCCCGCCGTGGATTGCACCTGACGGATGAAGTCGGGCATTTTATCCTCACCCGTGGTACCCGCAGCATGAGTGCACTGTTCGACTTGCTCGAACAGCTCGATCAGGCCTCCTTGCAGGCTCAGCGCAAGCTGACCATCCCCTTCCTGAAGGAAACCCTCGGCTGGTAGCCAGCCCTTTAAAATCGCGGCTTTCGGCAAATTACAGGCGCCAGAAAACCTGCGTTTGTGCCGTTTTGGCCACGCAAATGGGGTCTATAGGGTGTTAAGGGCTTAGATGTCATAGTTCAAACAAGAAGTCACATAGATCACGATTGAATTTGCAAATCGATGTGATAGAAGGCATAGTCTCGGCTTCTTTACACATCAGCCACGGTCGTGCCCATGCTAAATCGCTTCGCACCCCTCGTGCCTCTCGCACTCGTTACCCTGTTGTTTGGTTGCGCCACCCACACTCAAAACGTGGCTGAGCAGCAGAAACCAGCACAACAGTCCCAGGCAAAATTCGTAGCATCTCAGTCTTCCACTGTTTACCAGGAAGCTTTCTATAAAGAAGAGCAGGCTACCGAAAAAGAACTCGCCGACTTCGCCGGCGCCAAGCCTTACCAGCTTCCAGTTCTGGCCGACAGCATTCTCGAACGCGGCATGTCCCTGATCGGTACCCGTTACCGTTTTGGCGGTACCTCTGAAGCCGGTTTCGACTGCAGCGGTTTCATCGGCTACCTGTTCCGCGAGGAAGCCGGCATGAATCTGCCGCGCTCCACCCGCGAAATGATCAATGTGGATGCACCGTTGGTCGCACGAAACAACCTCAAGCCCGGTGATCTGCTTTTCTTTAGTACGGCTGGCCGTGGTCGCGTCAGTCACGCCGGTATCTACCTGGGCGATAACCAGTTTATCCACTCCAGCAGCCGCCGCAGCGGTGGTGTGCGAGTCGACAACCTGGGTGACAGCTACTGGAGCAAAACCTTCATCGAAGCCAAGCGCGCCCTGGCGATGGCCCCGACTACAGTTACCGCTAGCAAGTAAAGTTAAAGTGATACTTGAAGTTTGACGTGTAAGCGCTAGAATCCCTGGGCATTGTTGTAAATTGATCGCGCGAGCTTTGCTTGCGCGTTCTGTTTTTCAACGTTCGGCAGCGAAAGCCGCATCCAGATCAGGATTGTTCTGCCCATGTCGACCTCGGCCCGCCTAATTCTTCTCGTTTGCGCCGCGCTGCTCAGCGCCTGCGCAAGCCGTCCTCCGCCTGCTCCCGTGGCCGTCAAGCCCAAGCCGGTGTTCAACACCTACGCCACCCAAAGTTTCTCGCCTGCGGCCGAAGACGTGCTTTTTCGTGCGCTGGGCCTGGTCGGCACGCCTTATCGTTGGGGCGGCAACACGCCGGACTCGGGGTTTGATTGCAGTGGCTTGATCGGCTTCGTCTACCGTGACGCGGCGGGCATCTCTCTGCCGCGCACTACCCGCGAGCTGATCGTGATGCGCGCTCAGGACGTGAGCGAAAACAACCTGCAGACCGGCGACCTGATTTTCTTTGCCACCGGTGGCGGCTCGCAGGTCAGCCACGCCGGGATCTACGTAGGTGAGGGGCGCTTTGTGCATGCGCCGCAAACCGGCGGTACGGTGAAGCTGGACACGCTGTCCAAGGCTTATTGGCAGAATGCCTACCTGAGCGCCAAGCGCGTGTTGCCGGCGGAGCACCTGGCACGAAACCCCTAGGAAAACACGAAACCAAATGTGGGAGCGGGCTTGCTCGCGAATGCGGTGGATCAGCCGACAACCAGGTGACTGACACACTGCATTCGCGAGCAAGCCCGCTCCCACATTTGTTTTGCGGTGTTTGCGAAGTTGGCTATTTAGCCGCCGACACCCGCCATACCTTGTTCCCCACATCATCCGCCACCAGCAAATCCCCCTGCTTGTCGATCACCACGCCGACCGGACGGCCCATGGCTTTCTCGTCGCTGTTGAGGAAGCCGGTCAGCACATCCACCGGCTGGCCTTTTGGCTTGCCGGCCTCAAACGGCACGAAGATCACCTTGTAGCCACTGTGGGGCTTGCGGTTCCACGAACCATGTTGGCCGATAAACGCGCCATGGCTGAACTGCGCCGGTAACTTGCTGCCCTCGGCAAAGGTCAGTCCCAAGGAAGCTGTGTGCGGACCCACCGCGTAGTCCGGGGCAATCGCCTTGGCCACCAGCTCCGGGTTCTGCGGATTCACGCGCACATCCACGTGCTGCCCGTAGTAACTGAATGGCCAGCCGTAGAAGGCGCCATCCTTGACCGAGGTGATGTAGTCCGGGACCAGGTCGCTGCCGATTTCATCCCGCTCGTTGACTGCGGTCCATAGCTTGCCGCTTTGCGGTTCCCAAGCCATGCCGTTGGGGTTGCGCAGGCCGGAGGCGAAGATGCGGTGCTGGCCGGTGGCTCGGTCCACTTCCCAGATCGCGGCCCGGCCTTTTTCGGCTTCCAGGCCGTTTTCCGCGACGTTGCTGTTGGAGCCCACGCTGACGTACAGCTTGCTGCCGTCCTGGCTGGCGATCACGTTCTTGGTCCAGTGATGGTTAATGCTGCCGCCTGGCAAGTCGGTGACTGTGGTGCCGGCGTCCTTGATCGTGGTTTCGCCCGGCTGATAAGGGAAACGCAGCAACTTGTCCGAATCGGCGACATACAGGTCGTTGCCCACCAGTGTCATGCCGAACGGCGAGTTCAGGTTCTCCAGGAACACCGTGCGGGTTTCGGCTACGCCGTCGTGGTCGGCGTCCCGCAGCAGGGTGATGCGGTTCGGGCTCGGCACGCCGGCCCCGGCACGGCCCATGACTTTCTCCATCACCCAACCACGAATGCCCTTGGCATCATCCGGCTTGGGCGGTGCGTTGGTTTCCGCCACCAGTACATCGCCATTGGGCAGTACATACAGCCAGCGCGGGTGATCCAGGCCTTCGGCAAACGCTGCCACTTGGGTGCCTGCCGCCGGGGTAGGCTTGGCGCCTTCGGGCCAGCCGATGGCCGGGGCGATGTTCACCGTGGGGATCAGGGTTTTATTCGGTTCCGGCAGTTTGGGCGAGGGCCCGGTGCCGTCGGACACTTGCAGGGTAGAGCTTTCGCCGCAGGCGGCGAGGGTGCCGGCGAGCATGATCAGTAGGGCAAGTCGGGTCTTGTGCATGGTTTTCTCCTTAATACCTGTAGCGGTAGAGGCGCGCAGCGGCCCGATGGTTCACGCGCATGTCCGGCTTTAATTGACGCTCCACCCCCAACCCACTAACCTTCGCGGCTTGTTTCAGGTGCTCTGTGGCGTACGCGCCGACTGAGTGAAACAGGGAAGCCGGTGAGTGAGCGCATTTTTCTACAGTGCCGCCACGATCCCGGCGCTGCCCCCGCAACGGTAAATGAGTCAAGACGGTGCCTTAAGCCACTGTATCGCCCGCGATATGGGAAGGCGCACCCTCGGCATCCGATGCCACTCATGAGCCCGGAGACCGGCCTGATCCATCCAACAGCATCACGGTGGGCGATGCTTGGCTGTCTGTATGTGTCTTTTTCCTGCCCGCCGTTTTTGTCCAGCCCCAACGGAGAGCTGCCATGACTGAATCCCCCGATCGTGACGAACGCCACCTGGCGCGCATGCTGCGCAAAAAAGCCGTGATTGACGAGCGCATTGCCAATTCACCGAACGAGTGCGGATTGCTGCTGGTGCTCACCGGCAACGGCAAAGGCAAGAGCAGCTCTGCCTTTGGCATGCTCGCGCGAGCAATGGGCCACGGCATGCAGTGCGGCGTGGTGCAGTTCATCAAGGGCCGCAACAGCACCGGCGAAGAACTGTTCTTCCGCCGTTTCCCCGAGCAGGTGCGCTTCCACGTAATGGGCGAAGGTTTTACCTGGGAAACCCAGGACCGTGCGCGCGACATCGTGGCCGCCGAAGCCGCCTGGGCGGTCTCCCGGGAAATGCTGCAGAACCCGGCCATCGGCCTGGTGGTGCTGGACGAGCTGAACATCGCCCTCAAGCACGGCTACCTCGACCTGGACCAGGTACTCAGCGACCTGCAGGCCCGCCCGCCGATGCAGCACGTGCTGGTCACCGGCCGTGGCGCCAAACCCGAATTGATCGAAATGGCCGACACCGTGACGGAAATGGGCATGCTTAAGCACGCCTTCCAGGCCGGTATCAAGGCGCAGAAAGGCATCGAACTTTGAATCAGCCCCGTCGCTGTCCTGCTGTCCTGATCGCCGCTCCGGCGTCCGGCCAGGGCAAAACCACCGTCACCGCCGCGCTGGCCCGTTTGCACCGCAACCTGGGGCGTAAGGTGCGGGTGTTCAAATGCGGCCCGGACTTTCTGGACCCGATGATCCACGAGCGCGCCAGTGGTGCGCCGGTCTATCAATTAGACATGTGGATGGTGGGCGAGCAGGAAAGTCGCCGGTTGCTGTGGGAAGCGGCGGGCGAAGCCGACCTGATCCTGATCGAAGGCGTGATGGGCCTGTTCGATGGCACGCCCTCCAGCGCCGACCTGGCGCGGCACTTTGGTGTGCCGGTACTGGCGGTGATCGACGGCACGGCCATGGCCCAGACCTTCGGCGCGCTGGCATTGGGCCTGGCGCGTTACCAGCCGGACCTGCCGTTTGCCGGCGTACTGGCCAACCGTGTCGGCACGCTGCGCCATGCGCAACTGCTTGAAGGCAGTCTCACCGAAGGCCTGCGCTGGTACGGTGCACTGTCCCGGGAAACCGGCATCGAGTTGCCCAGTCGCCACCTCGGCCTGGTGCAGGCCAGTGAACTGAACGACCTCGACTTGCGCCTCGACGCCGCCGCCCAAGCCTTGGGCAGCAGCTGTGAGGTAGCGCTGCCACCGCCGGTAGAGTTCGCCGCACCCGAGGTGATCGAGCCCCAACCGTTGCTGGCCGGTGTGCGCATAGCCGTGGCCCGCGACGAAGCCTTCGCCTTTACCTATGGCGCCAGCCTCGACCTGCTGCGGGCGATGGGCGCCGAACTGTGCTTCTTCTCGCCGATTCGTGACCGCGCATTGCCCGAAGCTGACAGCCTCTACCTGCCCGGCGGTTACCCGGAACTGCATCACCAGGCGCTGTCGGAAAATACCGCGATGCTGGACGCCATCCGCGCCCATCACGCTGCTGGCAAACCGCTGCTGGCCGAATGCGGCGGCATGCTCTATCTGCTGGACTCGCTCACCGATGTCGACGGCACCCGTGCCGAACTGGTCGGCCTGCTCCAGGGCGATGCCGTGATGCAAAAGCGCCTGGCGGCACTGGCCCTGCAAAACGTCGAACTGCCAGAAGGCCTGTTGCGCGGCCACACCTACCATCATTCGTTGACCAGCACCGAGTGGCAGCCGATTGCCCGGGGCCTGAGCCCTAATGGAGGGCGCGGCGCCGAGGCGGTTTATCGTCAGGGCCGGATGACGGCTTCCTACGTGCACTTTTACTTCCCGTCCAACCCGACGGCGGTGGCTGCGCTGTTTGCGCCAGGCCTTGAGACCGCCATCGCAGGCAAGCCAGCTCCCACACTTGACCGAGTTGAAACGCAATCTACGGTGGGAGCGGGCTTGCCCGCGATGAGGCCATGACGGACAACGCCTTTCCGGAAGCCGACCGCGAAGCCGTCTACCGCGCCATCGCCGAACGCCGTGACATGCGCCACTTCAGCGGTGGCACCGTCGCGCCTGAATTGCTCCACCGCCTGCTGCAAGCCGCCCACCAGGCGCCGAGCGTCGGGTTGATGCAGCCCTGGCGGTTTATCCGCATCAGCGACCGCAACCTGCGCGGCCAGATCCAGCAGTTAGTGGAAGAAGAACGGGTACGCACCGCCGAGGCCCTTGGCGAGCGCTCCGACCAGTTCATGAAGCTCAAGGTCGAAGGCATCAACGACTGCGCCGAAGTACTGGTGGCGGCGTTGATGGACGATCGCGAACGGCATATCTTCGGGCGCCGTACCTTGCCGGAAATGGACATGGCGTCGTTGTCCTGCGCGATCCAGAATCTATGGCTGGCCGCCCGCGTCGAAGGGCTGGGCATGGGCTGGGTCTCGTTGTTCGAGCCCCAGGCCCTGGCCGACCTGCTGGGCCTGCCGCCCGGCGCCAAGCCGTTGGCCGTGTTGTGCCTGGGCCCGGTGACCGAGTTCTACCCGGCACCGATGTTGCAGCTCGAAGGCTGGACCGAACCACGGCCACTGAGTGACATGTTGTACGAGAATGTTTGGGGAGTGAGTCAATGAGTGTGGCCTTGCTGAGTGTCGCTGCGGTGGCGCTGGATGCGCTGCTGGGCGAGCCCAGGCGCTGGCATCCGCTGGTGGCGTTCGGTAATTTTGCCGGGCGTATCGAGCAGCGTTTCAACTCCGGCGGCCGTGGCTGGCGCAGCCATGGCGTTACCGCATGGGTGATTGCGGTGGTGCCGCTGACCCTGTTGGCCACGGCCCTCTCGTGGGCGCCTTACATCGGTTGGGTCCTGGAAATCCTCGCGCTGTATTGCGCCCTCGGCATGCGCAGCCTCGGCGAACACGTGCTGCCGGTGGCGCAAGCGTTACGCAGTGATGATCTGGACGAGGCGCGCAAGCGTGTCAGCTATCTGGTGAGCCGCCAGACCAGCGAGCTGGATCGCACCGAAGTCGCCCGTGCAGCCACCGAATCGGTGCTGGAAAACGGCAGCGACGCGGTATTTGCCGCCTTGTTCTGGTTTGTGGTCGCCGGCGTGCCCGGCGTGGTGCTCTATCGCCTGAGCAACACCCTGGATGCCATGTGGGGCTATCGCAATGAACGCTTTGAGCGTTTCGGCTGGGCCGCAGCAAAGATCGATGACGTGCTCAACTACATTCCGGCGCGCCTGGTGGCGTTGACCTACGCGCTGCTGGGCAAAACCCGCCTGGCCCTCAAATGCTGGCGCACTCAGGGCCCGACCTGGGACAGCCCCAATGCCGGCCCGGTGATGGCGGCAGGCGCTGGTGCCCTTGGCGTGGAGCTGGGTGGCGCGGCGATTTATCACGGCGAGCTGCACCAGCGCCCGCAACTGGGCGAAGGCCCGCCGGCAGATGCGGATTCCATCGAGCGTGGCTGGCAACTGGTGCAACGCGGCGTGTGGCTGTGGTTGCTGATCCTGTGTGTGGGGGCTGAATTTTATGCTTGAGCACGGTGGCCGCTTGCGCAAGGCGGCGTTGCAATACGGCATTGCAGAGGCCGATTGGCTGGACCTGTCCAGTGGTCTGGCGCCATGGCCGTTTCCGATCCCGGACATCCCGCTGCGGGCCTGGGCGCGCCTGCCTGAAACCGATGACGGCCTGGAACAGGCCGCCTGCGAATATTACGGCGCGACCCACGTACTGCCAGTAGCCGGCTCCCAGGCCGCGATCCAGTTATTGCCGCGACTGCGCCGGACGGGCAAGGTCGGTGTGCTGTCGCCGTGTTACGCCGAACACGCCGAAGCCTGGCGTCGCGCCGGGTACATCGTGCGCGAAGTACTGGAGCAGGAAGTCGACTTCTTCCTCGAGAGCCTCGACGTGCTGGTGGTGGTCAACCCCAACAATCCCACCGGCCTGAGCCTGACGCCGCAACGCCTGCTGGACTGGCATGCACGCTTGGCCCAGCGCGGTGGCTGGCTGGTGGTGGATGAAGCCTTTATGGACATCACCCCGCAGTTGAGCCTGGCAAGCCAGGCCCACCAAGTCGGCCTGATCGTGCTGCGCTCGTTCGGCAAGTTCTTCGGCCTGGCCGGCGTGCGGCTGGGGTTTGTGCTGGCCGAGCGCAATCTGCTCAAGCTGCTCGCCGAACAGGTGGGGCCGTGGGCCGTCAGCGGGCCGACGCGGGTGCTTGGGCAAGTGTGTCTGCGCGATACCGTCGGCCATGCGCAACAGCGGCTGCGTTGCGAGTCGGCCAGCCAGCGTCTGTTTGACGTACTTGAACGCCATGGCTTGCGGCCTCAGGGCGGCTGCGGGTTGTTTCAGTGGATGATCACGGACCGAGCAGAACAGCTGCATGAATTCATGGCCCAGCGCGGCATTCTGTTGCGCCTGTTTGTCGACAACAGCAGCTTGCGTTTCGGCCTGCCTGATACCGAGGCCGACTGGTTACGGCTGGAACAGGCGCTGAGCGCCTACAGGGAAGCCTCATGAGTACCTTGATGGTGCAGGGCACCACATCCGACGCGGGCAAAAGCACGTTGGTGACCGCGCTGTGTCGCTGGTTGGTGCGCCAGGGCATACCGGTGGTGCCCTTCAAACCGCAGAACATGGCACTCAACAGCGCCGTGACTGCCGAAGGCGGCGAAATCGGCCGAGCGCAGGCGGTGCAGGCCCAGGCGGCGAACCTGGCGCCCCACACCGACATGAACCCGGTGCTGCTCAAACCCAACAGCGACACGGGCTCCCAAGTGATCATCCACGGGCGCGCCGTGACCACCATGAATGCCGTGGCTTATCACGATTACAAAGCCATCGCGATGCAAGCGGTGCTGGCCTCTCATGCGCGGTTGAGTGCGGCTTACCCGGTGGTGATGGTCGAGGGCGCGGGTTCGCCGGCCGAGATCAATCTGCGGGCGAACGACATTGCCAACATGGGCTTTGCCGAAGCGGTGGACTGCCCGGTGCTGCTGATTGCCGACATCAATCGCGGCGGGGTGTTTGCGCACCTTGTGGGCACTCTGGAATTGTTATCACCCACCGAACAGGCGCGGGTCAAAGGCTTCATCATCAATCGCTTTCGCGGCGATATCGCGCTATTGCAGCCGGGGTTGGATTGGCTGGAAGCGCGTACGGGCAAACCGGTGGTGGGGGTGTTGCCGTATGTGATGGATCTGCATCTGGAGGCTGAGGACGGTATCGACCAGCGCCAGATCGACAAGGCGGCGCAAGTGCTCAAGGTGGTGGTGCCGGTATTGCCGCGGATCAGTAATCACACGGATTTTGATCCGTTGCGGTTGCATCCGCAGGTGGATTTGCAGTTTGTGGGGCCGGGGCAGGCGATTCCTGCGGCGGACCTGATTATTTTGCCGGGCTCGAAGAGTGTGCGCAGTGATTTGGCGTATTTGCGGGCCAACGGGTGGGACACGGCGGTGGCTCGGCATCTGCGTTATGGCGGGAAGGTGTTGGGGATTTGTGGTGGGTTGCAGATGCTCGGGGAGCAGGTGCATGACCCGCTGGGGCTGGAAGGGCCTTGCGGTTCGAGTGTGGGGTTGGGGTTGTTGGCGTTCAGTACGACCCTGGAGGAGGAGAAGCAACTGCGTAACGTGCGGGGGCGGTTGTTGCTGGAGGATGCCGAGGTGAGTGGGTATGAGATCCACGCGGGCGTTACCAGTGGCGCTGGTTTGGTGCGGGCTGCGGTGCAGTTGGACGATGGGCGTCGGGATGGGGCTCAGAGTGAGGATGGGCAGGTTCTTGGGACCTATTTGCATGGGTTGTTTGAGGCTCCGGCGGCCTGTAGTGCTTTGTTGCGTTGGGCCGGGTTGGAAGATGTGCAAGAGGTGGATTATCACGGGTTGCGGGAGCGGGATATTGAGCGGTTGGCGGATTTGGTAGAGCGGCATCTGGATACCGGGTTGCTGCGTTCGTTGTGTGGGGTTTGAGTTGGTTGTAATGGACCGTGTACATATCCGTTGCTGCGGTAACGGCCGCTTATGGTTCCGCTCTTACAGCGGGTCACTTTTGGCAAACGCCCCAAAAGTAACCAAAAGGTCTTTGCCCCACCACTCGGTGCCTCGCCTAGGCTCGGCATGCCCGCACTCCGGCCCGATTCCGCGGGCCGCCGCGACGGGCCATCCATGGCCCGGCGCGGCTAAATCGGCATCCTTGCCGATTTACCCGCTCCACCGTGCCTGCTTGCGGCCATCGTGGTTAACGGGGCCCGCAGATCAAGATCAAAAGCAAGAGCACAGCGGCCTACCGGCCGGCTTGAGTGTTAAAAGCAAAAGCAAAAACCAGAGCGAAAACAGAGCTGCTTTTCTGTGGGAGCTGGCTTGCCTGCGATGCAGACAACTCGGTGCATCAGGTACACCCAGTTGATGCCATCGCAGGCAAGCCAGCTCCCACATTTGACCGTGCCCGCTTTAGCTTTTGATTTGGCTTTTAAACACTCAAGCCGGCCGGTAGGCCGCTGTGCTCTTGCTTTTGATCTTGATTTTGATCTTAGGCGCCCCGTTAAACCACGCTGGCCGAACGCAGGCTTTGGAGCGTGGGTAACCCGGCAGGACGCCGGGTTAGCCGCGCTGGGCCAAGGATGGCCCATCGCGGCGGCCCACGGTCCAAAGCCGGAGTGAGGGCACACCGAGCCTAGGCGAGGTGCCGAGTGGTGGGGCAAGAGCGTTTTGCTTACTTTTGCGCTTTTCAAAAGTGAGCCGCCGTAAGGGCGGAACCCATATCAGCCGTTACAAAAATAACGGATATACACACAGTCAAAAACAGAGGCACAACCCATGCTCCAGTTGATCCTCGGCGGCGCCCGCTCCGGCAAAAGCCGCCTGGCTGAAAAGCTCGCCACCGACAGCGCCCTAAGCGTCACCTACATAGCGACGAGCCAACCCCTGGACGGCGAAATGAACGCACGCATCGCCCACCACCGCGAACGCCGCCCATCCGAATGGGCCCTGATCGAAGAACCCATCGAACTGGCCCGTGTTCTCAAGGAAAACGCCACCCCGAACCATTGCCTGTTGGTCGACTGCCTGACTTTATGGCTCACCAACCTGCTGATGCTCGAAGACCCCGACCGTCTCAACCTCGAGCGCGAGGCCTTGCTACAAACCCTGGCCACCCTCCCAGGAGAAATCATTTTTGTCAGCAACGAGACCGGACTAGGTGTCGTCCCGCTGGGCGAATTGACTCGCCGCTATGTCGATGAAGCCGGATGGCTGCATCAAGCCTTGGCCGAACGTTGTCAGCGCGTTGTCCTGACCGTCGCCGGCCTGCCCCTGACTTTAAAAGGTACTGCGTTATGACCGACACCTGGTGGCTTAACCCCTGCAAAGCAATCGACACCCAAGCCAACGAACAAGCCCTGGCCCGCCAGCAGCAACTGACCAAGCCCGCCGGCTCCCTCGGCCAACTGGAAGCCGTGGCCGTCCAACTGGCCGGCCTCCAGGGCCAGGTCAAACCCAGCGTCGACCACCTGTGGATCGCGATCTTCGCCGGCGACCACGGCGTAGTCGCCGAAGGTGTCTCCGCCTTCCCCCAGGAAGTCACCGGCCAGATGCTCCACAACTTCGTCGCCGGTGGCGCGGCCATTAGCGTGCTGGCCCGTCAACTCGACGCCAAGCTGGAAGTGGTCGACCTCGGCACCATCACCCCGACGTTGAACCTACCGGGCGTACGCCACTTGAATATCGGTCTCGGCACCGCCAACTTCGTCAACGGCCCGGCCATGACCGAGGCCCAGGGCCAACTGGCCCTGCAAGCCGGCCGCGACAGCGTGCACCGCGCCATCGCGAGCGGCGCGCAGCTGTTTATCGGCGGCGAAATGGGCATCGGCAATACCACCGCCGCCAGTGCCCTGGCCTGCGCGCTGCTGGATTGCCAGGTCAGCGACCTGACCGGCCCCGGTACTGGCCTGAACGCCCAAGGTGTCAGCCACAAAGTTGCCGTGATCGAACGCGCGCTGGCATTGCACGCAGGCGACCGTGATGACGCCTTGAAAACCCTGTTCAACCTCGGAGGCTTTGAAATTGCCGCGCTGGTCGGCGCCTACCTGGCCTGCGCTCAAGAAGGGGTCGTGGTGCTGGTGGACGGCTTTATCTGCACGGTCGCCGCGCTGGTCGCCACGCGCCTGAATCCCGGCTGCCGCGAATGGCTGCTGTTCGGCCATCGCGGTGCCGAGCCCGGCCATCGTCACGTGCTGCAAAGCCTCAATGCCGAACCATTGCTGGAGCTCGGCCTGCGCCTGGGCGAAGGCAGTGGCGCCGCGCTGGCCGTGCCGTTGCTGCGCCTGGCCTGCGCGCTGCATGGGCAAATGGCGACGTTCGCCGAAGCGGCCGTGGCGGACCGCCCGGCATGACTTTGCACCTGGACCTGCTGCGCCACGGCGAAACCGAACTGGGCGGCGGCTTGCGCGGCAGCCTGGACGATGCGCTTACCGCCAAGGGCTGGGAGCAGATGCGTGGGGCGGTGGTGGAGCAGGGCCCGTGGGACCGACTGGTCAGCTCGCCGCTGCAACGGTGCGCGCGGCTTGCTGATGAGCTGGGCGCGCGCCTGAACCTGCCGGTCACCCTGGAAAAAGACCTGCAGGAGCTACACTTCGGCGCCTGGGAAGGGCAGAGCGCCGCAGCCTTGATGGAAACCGACGCCGACGCGCTGGGTCTGTTCTGGGCTGACCCCTACAGTTTCACGCCGCCGCAGGGCGAGCCGGTGTCGCAGTTCTCCGCGCGTGTATTGGGTGCTATCGCGCGCTTGCATCAAGCCTATGACGGTCAGCGAGTGCTGCTGATCAGCCACGGCGGAGTCATGCGTTTGCTGTTGGCTCAGGCGCGCGGTTTGCCGCGTGAGCAACTGTTGAATGTTGAAGTGGGCCACGGTGGCCTGTTCAGCCTGCAGGTCGAGGCCGATGGCGTATTAAGGGAAGGACTCTGAGCATGTTGCCGTTCTGGATCGCCTTGCAGTTTCTCAGCAGCCTGCCGATTCGCTTGCCCGGCATGCCGCAGCCGCAGGAGTTGGGGCGGTCGTTGCTGTTTTATCCGCTGGTGGGGCTATTGTTCGGGCTGCTGCTGTGGGGCTTGAACGCGGTGTTGATGGGCGCGCCATTGCTGCTGCACGCCGCGCTGTTGTTGACTGCGTGGGTGTTGCTCAGTGGCGGCCTGCACCTGGACGGCCTGGCCGACAGCGCCGACGCTTGGCTCGGTGGCTTCGGCGACCGCGAGCGCACCCTGACCATCATGAAAGACCCGCGCAGCGGGCCGATCGCGGTGGTCACCCTGGGCCTGGTGCTGTTGCTCAAGTTCACCGCGCTGGTGGCGTTGATTGAACAGCATAACGGCGCCGCGCTGATCCTCGCACCGTTGATTGGTCGCGCTTCGATGCTGGCGCTGTTTCTCACCACACGCTATGTGCGCGCGGGTGGGTTGGGGCAGGCCTTGGCGGACCATTTGCCACGGATCGTCGGCCAACAGGTGCTGATCCTCAGCGGCCTGGCGTGTATCTTGATCGGCGGTTTCAGCGGCGGGATTGCCGTGTTGCTGGCGGCGCTTTGCTTTATCGGCTTGCGCCAGCTGATGGTTAATCGCCTCGGCGGCACCACCGGCGACACCGCCGGTGCGCTGTTGGAGCTATTGGAGGTTGCGGTGTTGGTCGGTCTGGCGCTGTAACAGTTTCTTGCATTTCATTAATCCCGGGTATATACACGCTCTATGCTTGCTTCCCAATGTTTATGCACCAACCTGCGTCGCGCCGCTCGTGGCGTCAGCAGGCATTACGACGGCGCTCTCGACGGCTTCGGGATCAACGTTGCCCAGTATTCTTTGCTGTGTAATCTGCAGCGCCTCGATCAACCGAGCATTTCCAGCCTGGCCGACGCCATGGGCCTGGATCGCAGCACGCTGGGGCGTAATTTGCGGGTGCTGGAGGGCGAGGGCCTGGTGCAACTGGTCGAGGGCGATGACCTGCGCAATCGCCTGGTTCTGCTCACCGAGGCAGGTAACGAACGGCTTGCGGCGGCATTGCCGGCCTGGGAAGCGGCGCAGCAGAAATTGATCGATAAGTTGGGCGCCGAAAAGCGCGAAACCCTGTTGGCCTTGCTGGATGAACTCGCTTAAAGCGAGTTTTTTCGATGATAAGCGGGTATATACCCGCGAGCGGAGAATAAGAAATGACCTCGATGTGGCGCACCAGCGGCTGGATTCTTGTGGGGAGTGCGCTGATTCTCGCGTTGTCCTTGGGCGTGCGGCATGGCTTTGGGCTGTTCCTGGCGCCCATGAGTGCCGAATTCGGCTGGGGCCGTGAAACCTTTGCCTTTGCCATTGCCCTGCAAAACCTGATCTGGGGCCTGGCGCAGCCCTTTACCGGCGCCCTGGCCGACCGCTTCGGTGCGGCCAAGGTGGTGATGATCGGTGGCGTGCTTTATGCGCTGGGCCTGGTGTTCATGGGCTTATCGGATTCAGCGTGGTCGCTGTCCCTGAGTGCCGGATTGCTGATCGGCATTGGTCTGTCGGGAACCTCATTCTCGGTGATCCTCGGCGTCGTGGGCCGCGCCGTGGCGCCGGAAAAACGCAGCATGGCCATGGGCATCGCCAGCGCCGCCGGTTCCTTCGGCCAGTTCGCCATGTTGCCGGGCACCCTGGGTTTGATCGGCTGGCTTGGCTGGTCCGCCGCGTTGCTGGTGCTGGGGCTGATGGTGGCGCTGATCGTGCCGTTGGTGACCATGCTGAAGGACCGTCCGCTGCCCGCGGTAGCCGGTCAACAGACCCTGCGCGAAGCCTTGGGTGAAGCCTGCTCCCATTCGGGGTTCTGGCTGCTGGCGTTTGGGTTCTTTGTTTGCGGTTTCCAGGTGGTGTTTATCGGCGTGCACTTGCCGTCGTACCTGGTGGACCAGCACTTGCCGGCTTCTGTGGGTACCACGGTACTGGCATTGATCGGCCTGTTTAATATCTTCGGCACGTATACGGCGGGATGGCTCGGCGGGCGTATGTCCAAGCCGCGCCTGTTGACCGGTTTGTACCTGCTGCGGGCGGTGGTGATTGTGATCTTCCTGTGGGCGCCGGTGACGCAGACCAGCGCCTACCTGTTCGGCATGGCGATGGGCTTCCTGTGGCTGTCCACGGTGCCACTGACCAACGGCACGGTCGCGACCTTGTTTGGTGTCAGAAACCTTTCCATGCTCGGTGGGATCGTGTTCCTGTTCCATCAACTGGGCTCGTTCCTCGGCGGCTGGTTGGGCGGGGTGGTCTATGATCGAACCGGCAGCTACGATTTGATCTGGCAGGTGGCAATCGTCCTGAGCCTGGTGGCAGCGGCGCTGAACTGGCCGGTGCGCGAGCGCCCGGTGGCACGTTTGCAGGCGCAAATGGGGGTGGCATGAATTCGACCTGGCATTGGCTCGGCGCAGCAGGAGCAGGACTCTTGCTGCTGCTGGCGTGGTGGGGCTGGCAACAGGGCGGCCTGGCATTGATGCAGTTGGGCATGGCGATCTGTTAAGTTCTGTGTCTGAGACTTTTCAAGGACACCTGACATGCAGATGCGCTGGCTCGCAGTACCCGCTCTGATGGTGGCTTTTGGCGGCGTCGCCATGGCCGCCGATTGCCCGCCGTTGCTTGAAGGCCAACTGCCCAAGCTGCGCGCCAAGGAATCCATCGACCTGTGCCAGCGCTTTGCCGGCAAGCCGCTGCTGATCGTCAACACCGCCAGCTTCTGCGGGTTTGCGCCGCAGTTCAAAGGGCTTGAAGCGTTGTACCAGCGCTACAAGGGCCAGGGGCTGGAAGTGATTGGCGTGCCGTCCGATGACTTCAAGCAGGAAGCCAAGACCGGGGAGGAAACTGCCAAGGTTTGTTACGTTAATTACGGCGTGACCTTCACCATGACCGAACCACAGAAGGTCAAGGGCCCGGACGCGGTGCATCTGTTCAAGATGCTGGCGCAGCAGAGCAGCGCGCCGAAGTGGAATTTCTACAAGTACGTGGTGGACCGCCAGGGCAAGGTGATCGCCAATTTCTCCAGCCTGACCAAACCGGATAGTCCGGACCTGATCAAGGCGGTGGAAGAGGCGCTGGCGTCGAAACCCTGATCCACGCCCACTAAAAAGCCCCGCTTCTTCTGCAAGAGAGCGGGGCTTTTTTATGTCGCTTTACATCAGAACTTGTACGTTACGCCCAGGCCGAAACCGTTGGCGCTGTTTTCGTACTTGGCGCTGTAGGAACCCAGTGCATTGGACTTGTTAACTTTGACCGGCTCTTCCTTGAGGTAGGAATAAGCCAGGTCGACAGTCATGTTATCCATCACGGCATAACCCAAGCCCACACTGAAGATGGTCCGGTCGCCAGTAGGAATACGTGGGGAACGGTCAGTGTTGTTGGTTGGCGACTGGTCGAACGTCAGGCCGGTACGCAGTACCACTTGCTTGGTGACCTGGTACGAAGTACCCAGGGCGTAGGCCCAGGTGTCGTGCCAGTTCTGAGGTTCAGTGATAGTGCCGATGACCGAAGGCGCGAGAAAGCCGTTGGCGCCTGTTACACCTTGGTTTTTGACCGTGATGTCTTTCAGGCGGCTCCAGCGGGTCCAGGTAGCACCACCATAGAGTTTCCAGGCATCAGTCAGGTCCTGGGTTACCGACAGGTCGTAAGACTCTGGCGTATCGATGCTCAGCGAGGCGTCGTAGCGGCCACTGCCAATAGCGCCGGCAGTCGGAGCAGGCGCCGTCACCTCGGTGTGGCCGTCAAGCTTGTAGCTGACCTTGGAGTGGTAGGTCAGGCCGACGCGGGTGGTATCGGTGGCCTGTACCAGTACGCCGACGTTGAAACCAATGGCGGTATCGTCGCCCTTGATCGTGACGTTGGTCGAAGGCACGGCAGGGTTCAGGGTCAGTTCGGATTCCAGCTTGCCGGAAATCCGGTTGATGGTGGGGCCGAAACCGATGGAAACCCGGTCGTTGAACGCGTAGCTGACCGTCGGCTGGAGGGTGATGACAGACACTTTGCTGTAGCTGCCAAACCCGCTGCCCTGGAAGCCGCGTTCATAATCAGTCACCAGGCCGAACGGTGCGTAGACACCAAAGCCGACAGCCCACTGATCGTTGAGTTTGTTGGTGTAGAAGCCGAACGGTACGCCGGTGAAGGGAACCATATCGCCTTTGTTGGTGCCCCTGGAACGGCCGCCGGCATCTTTGATGTCGGTCGAGGCGTCGATGGCTGCAACACCACCCGTAATCTGCTGGCCTTCAAGGCGAGCCATACCGGCAGGGTTGCCATAAACAGTGCTTGCGTTATCGGCAGATGATGAGCGCCCCGCAAAACCGGTACCCATCCCAGCAACGTCTTGTTCGTTGAGGGCGAAGCCGCTCGCGAACACGTGGGAGGATGCCATTGCAACGGCGAGGCTAAGTGTCGTCTTGAGCATTACTTTTTTCATTATTAGAACTCCGTGGTGATCACCGCTGCGGAAAGTAACAATATTTTTAAGTTAGCGCTATAGGCTGAAACATAGGAGATAGAGCGGTTTTGTAGGACAATCCGACCAAAATCAACGTTTTTAGCCGAATCTTGCAAATCACCCGGTCAACAGGCGACGTGATTCATGGGTAAAACACAGGTTTGCCAGGCTTGGGTGAAATCCCGAAGCCGGCCCTGGGGGTGAAATATTTCTTTCCAGATACGCGCCATCGCCAATACATCATCGGCCGGTGGCAGGTTTGGACGGTGTTGTTCCACCAGCAGCCACGCGATGGCGGTGGCGTAACGCAGGTTGACCGTCAGCTCGAGCTGCGGCCCGCTGAGGAAGGCATGCTGGCTGGCGAGGCCGCGAACCAGGCTGGCGCGCTCGGGGTCCAGCGCCAGGTAGTCATCCCACAGCGCACGGTGGCGGGGTTCGGTGATGCTGTAGAGGCCATGGCCGCGGCGGTCGTGCAGGGCTGAGCCAAGTGCCGACTGGCTGGCGGCGATGCCCAGCAGCAGGGATTCGGCAGTCGGGTTATGGCGACCCAGATAAAGCAGGGTGGGCCGGATCACATAACGACACAATTCGCTGGCGGCGATGCCCATAAAAGCCTCAATCCATGAAATTGGTCGGCGATACCTGAGAGGGGGCTTGGCAGCAGTGAATCGGATCTCAGGCTCGCCGGAAGCGGATCATGCCGCTTGAGTTGAAGTGTAGTGTCATATTTGCGACGTAAAGGACTGTTTTTAAAATATTTTCATCATTTAGTTATATCGTTTATATCAATTTAAACTTAGCGCGCCTGAATTTCAGGCAATAAAAAACCCCGGGTTTTAACCGGGGTTTTTGTGTTTCAGCGATCCGGGTCGATCAGGCAACCAGTGCCTGACGAGTACGATCGATCACGGCCTGCAGCGGTTCTGCGCTGGAGTATTGATCGGGGTACAGGCGTTCGCTGTGACGAGCGATGCCGTGTTCGTTGACCAGGGTAAAGCTGAAGCAGCCTTTGCGAGCGGCCATGATCAGGCAGTTCATTGGTGCAAAAGCGTTGGTGAGGGTGCGAATGGCATCCTGAGTGTGGATTTGAGTGGACATATTATTGGTGTTCCTACAAATGACACGGTTAAGAACCGTGCAACGTTAAAACGTTCCAGTGACGTTGATCACCATTGATCGAACGAAGAACCCGACTGGAACAAAGCAGCCAGTTTGAAGCGCTATTAAGTTGGCGCGCTTGGGCTGGCAGGTAGGTACTTAGGAGGGCAGGCAACACAACAGGGGCAAAGGTTCTGGGCCCGGGGTGAAGATCCTGATCAATTTGCAGGTTGGTTCTTTCAGAGTATTGAGACTTCGCGACACCCTTTGCATTGTTCAAAGGCTGTGTCGTCGCAAGTGATACCTGGAAACCATCGAGGTGGTCGATCCCTTTTTGTCGGCGGTGCCGTGAGGGAGTTGTTCGACCAGAATTGACTTTCAGCTTGGTACTAACGCCGCGGATAGTAACGGATTGAAACGATGAAAGGAAGTGTGCTAGGTAAAAAACTTTTCTGGCCTCGGTGCGTCGGTAACATGCCTCAGCCGCCTTCCGACCAAAAAACGCGCTTGATATAACCGCCAGGTGGGTAGTTGTGCACATTGGTTGCGCCCTGTGTAACCGCACTGACATACGCCCTGCAATGTCCCCGGGTGCCTGCAACTAAAATTTAAGTCAATGAAAAATCGAGCTTTTTTTTATTGGTGAAAAAATCGTCAGTTTGAGCGCGGCCCCCGTTCCATGGGCCTTTGCGAGAGTTACGTAACGGTTGTCCACTGAGTTATCCACAGCTTCTGTGGATTGTCCCAAGCGCTTGCTCTAGAACGGGCGTGCAGGCTTTTTTCAGCTTTACCTGTACGAAAAAAAGAGTAGAGTGGCGCGCCTTCCGTTCTGTCCCACAGTGCTTTATGAAGTTTCGCTCAGTATCACCTTCTGTTACCGACAGCCCTCAGGTTGTTACCGCACCCAAGCGTTTTTCTCTGAAAGTTGCCTTGTGGTTGCTCGACAGCCCACGCCTGGGCCACAGCCCCAACGTCAAACACTTCGCCGGGCATTTGCTCAAGCAACCCGCTCGTGCTGGCGTAGTAGTAGCGCAAAGCCGTCTGGGCCAGTTGATGTGCCGCGAGTGCGGCAATGCCCGCGACCGCCGTATCGGCCACGAACTGCTGCGCCAGGCAGCCCGCGCCGGCGACCGCACCGCCCAGCGTGAACTGGGCCAGATCGAAGACTGAGCTGTCCTCAATGCGCAGGCTTGGTTAACCTTCTTCTTTTCGGGTGACGGCAGGAATCGCTATGGCTTTTGACTGGACCAGTGTTGCGCTGGGTCTCGCCGGTGCTGGATTGCCGCTGTTGGGCCTGTGCTGGCAGATTCAGCGCCGACTGAGCGCGCGGATGGCCGGCTGGGAATTGCTCGAAGAGCGCCTGGCCACCGCGCAACTGGCCCAGGAAGGGCTGGCCGCACAGCTGGACGCCAGCCGTGACGAAATCAGCGACCTCAGTCAGGCCAACGCCGCCAAACAGGCTGACCTGGCTGCGGTGCGCCGCGAAGTCGAACTGCTGCAGATCGACCGCGACAACGCCCGCGATGCCGCCCACGCCTGGAACCTCGACCGTTCCGCCAAAGAAACCGAACTGCGCCGCCTGGACGCCTTGTCCGCCTCCCTGCGCGCCGAACTTCGCGAGCAACAGGAAAGCCATCAGCAACGCCTCAGCGACCTGCAAGGCTCCCGCGATGAACTGCGCGCGCAGTTCGCTGAACTCGCCGGGAAGATCTTCGACGAGCGCGAACAGCGCTTCGCCGAAACCAGCCAGCAGCGCCTCGGCCAATTGCTTGACCCGCTCAAGGAACGCATCCAGTCGTTCGAAAAACGCGTCGAAGAAAGCTACCAGAGCGAAGCCCGCGAGCGGTTCTCCCTGGCCAAGGAACTCGAGCGCCTGCAACAGCTGAACCTGCGCCTGTCCGATGAAGCCACCAACCTGACCCGCGCCCTCAAGGGCCAGAAAACCCAGGGCAACTGGGGCGAACTGATCCTGGAGCGGGTGCTGGAGCATGCCGGGCTGGAAAAGGGCCGCGAGTACCAGACCCAGGTCAACCTCAAGGGCCCGGACGGCGAGCGCTTCCAGCCTGACGTGTTGATCATGCTGCCGGGTGACAAGCAGGTAGTGGTGGATTCCAAGGTCAGCCTGACGGCCTATCAACAGTACGTTGCCGAGGATGACCAGGCGATCGGCCAGGTTGCCCTCAAGCAACACGTCCTGTCGTTGCGCAACCACGTCAAAGGCTTGGCCGGCAAGGACTACAAACGTCTCGAAGGCCTGCACAGCCTGGATTTCGTGCTGTTGTTCGTGCCCATCGAAGCCGCATTTTCGGCTGCACTCCAAGCCGAGCCGAACCTGTTCCAGGAGGCGTTCGACCGCAATATCGTGATCGTCAGCCCGACCACGCTGCTGGCGACTTTGCGGGTGATCGACAGCCTGTGGAAACAGGAACGGCAAAGCCAGAACGCCCGGGAAATCGCCGAGCGCGCCGGTTGGCTGTATGACAAGTTCGTGCTGTTTATCCAGGACCTGGACGAGGTGGGCAACCGCCTCCAGCAGTTGGGCAAAGCCTACAGTGCAGCACGCAACAAGCTGACAGACGGACGTGGAAACCTGGTGAGTCGCACCGAGCAACTGAAACTGCTCGGTGCCCGCGCCAGCAAAAGCCTGCCGGCCGACCTGCTGGAAAGGGCGATGACCGATGAAGACGGCGTGGCGCAGTTGCCCGAATAGTCACCGGTCTCTGTGGAGCTGGCTAAAGCGGCAGGTGACGGCTCAACAAGGCCCGCAACGCCGCCGGCTTCACCGGTTTGGCCAGGTAATCCAATCCGGCCGCATGCACCTGGGCCACCATCTCCGGCCGTCCATCGGCACTGATCACCACGCCCGGAATCGGCTCCGCCAGTTGCGCCCGCAGCCAGCCCATCAACTCGGTGCCGGTTTCGCCGTGGTCGAGGTGGTAATCCACCAGGGCCAGTTGCGGTCGCACACCCTCAGCCAGCAGCGCGGCACATTGCGCCTGGTCGCGCGCGGTCCAGACTTCACAGCCCCAGCGCGTGAGCAAGCTGCGCATGCCGATCAGGATGCTTTCTTCGTTATCCACACACAGCACCTGCGCGCCACTCAACGGCTGGCCGCTTTCCTGCGCCGGCTTGGCAGGCGCGCTGACCTGGGTGCGCGCCAACGGCACGCGCACGCTGAACACGCTGCCCTTGCCCGGCCACGAACGCACGCTCAAGCGATGCCCGAGCACGCGGCACAAGCCGTCGGCAATCGCCAGGCCCAGGCCCAAGCCTTTTTCGGCGCGGGTCTGGTGACTGTCCAGGCGTTTGAATTCTTCGAAGATGACTTTCTGTTTGTCCTGAGGAATGCCGGGGCCGCGGTCCCACACTTCAAGGCACAACTCACCGCGCCGCCGGCGGACGCCCAGCAGCACCGGCCCATCGGCATACCGGAACGCGTTGGTCAGGAAGTTCTGCAACACCCGCCGCAACAATTTGATGTCGCTGTCGACCCGCAAACGACTGCCCCGTAGCCGGAAGCGCAAACCCTGTTCCTGGGCCAGCGCCTTGAACTCGGCGCCCAACGTATCGAACAGTTCATTGAGCACGAAGGGTTGGCGCTGCGGATTGATCTTGCCGTTTTCCAGGCGTGAAATATCCAGCAGGTCGCTGATCAGGTCTTCCGCCGAACGCAGTGAACTGTCCAGGTGCTGCACCAGTTGTCGGGCATCCGGCGACATGCCGTCGTTCTGGTGGGAGAGGGCGGCCGAGAACAGCCGGGCGGCGTTCAACGGTTGCATCAAGTCGTGACTGACCGCTGCAAGGAACCGGGTTTTCGACTGGCTGGCCGTCTCGGCGACACCCTTGGCATCCGTCAGGGCGACGTTGAGTTGCGACAGTTCGTGAGTACGCTCGGTCACTCGCTGTTCCAGGCCTTCGTTGGCCTCGGTCAACGCCTGCTCGGCTTCGCGGAACGCGGTGATGTCGGTGAAACTCATGACAAACCCGCCGCCCGGCATCGGGTTGCCGATCAGCTCGATCACCCTGCCATTGGGGAACAGCCGCTCGGAGGTATGCGCACGGCCCTGGCGCATCCAGTGCAGGCGGCGCGCCACGTGCACTTCGGCTTCGCCCGGGCCGCACAGCCCGCGTTCGGCGTTGTAGCGAATGATGTCGGCAATCGGCCGGCCCACACTGATCAAGCCTTCGGGGTAATTGAACAGCTCCAGGTAGCGCCGGTTCCAGGCCACCAGCCGCAGGGATTGGTCCACCACGCTGATGCCCTGGGTGATGTTTTCGATGGCGCCTTGCAGTAACGCCCGGTTGAACTGCAGCACTTCCGACGCTTCGTCGGCGATGCGGACTACGTCCTCCAACTGCATTTCCCGGCCTTCAATGGCGGCTTTCACCACCGCCCGGGTCGACGAAGCGCCGAGCACACCGGCCAGCAGGCGTTCGGTGTGGGCGATCCAGTCGTTGTCAGCGTTCTGGTTGGGGTTAAAGCCTTTGCCCTGGCGATAGGCGAAGCGCACAAAACTCTGGTGAGCCCGCTCTTCACCGACAAACCGCGCCGCCAGGCTGAGCAAATCGTTGATCTGTACCGAAAGCATCGAGCGGGCGCTGGCCCGTTGATTGATTTCCTGGCCGATAAAACGCCCGGCTTGCCAATGCTCCGACACCCGCGTGCGCGACAGCATCGAGACCCACACGAACAGTGTGAAGTTACCCGCGAGGGAAAATACGGTGCCCAGCGTCAGGGAAGTCACGGACAAACCCAGCGGGTGCGAATGCAGCCACGTCATACCCGGGAAAAGGCTGAACGACCAGCCGAGACTTTTCGCAGTGACCGGTAGGACCAAGGTGTAGAACCACAGGAATGTACCCGCCGCCAACCCGGCAAAGACCCCGCGTCGGTTGGCTTGTTTCCAATACAGTGCGCCGAGCATCGCCGGTGCCAGCTGGGTCACGGCGGCGAACGCTATCTGGCCAATGGTTGCAAGGCTGGCGGAGGAGCCCAGCAGCCGGTAACTGACGTAAGCCAGCAGCAGAATGATGACAATGCTCACCCGGCGTACCGACAGCATCCAGTGACGGAACACTTCGAACGGCCGCTCGGCACTGGAACGGCGCAGCAGCCAGGGCAGCAGCATGTCGTTGGAGACCATGGTCGACAGCGCGATACTCGCCACGATCACCATGCCCGTGGCCGCTGAAGCGCCACCGATAAACGCCAGCACGGCCAGGGCCGGGTGGGCTTCGGCCAGCGGCAGGCTGATCACGTAGGAATCCGGTAATACCGAACCCGGCAGCAGCATCTTCCCGCCGAGGGCAATCGGGATGACAAACAGGGCGGCCAGGATCAGATAGGCCGGGAACACCCACTTGGCCAGCCGCAGGTCCTGCGGGTCGATATTCTCCACCACGGTGACGTGAAACTGCCGGGGCAGGCAGATGATCGCCATCATCGCGACGCCGGTCTGCACCACCATCGAAGGCCAGTTGACCGTCTCTTTCCAGTATTCCTCCAGCCGTGGCGCAAGCATCGCCTGGCTGAACAAATCTTCAAAACCGTCGTACAGGCCGTAGGTCACAAACGCACCGACGGCGAGAAACGCGAACAGCTTGACCAGGGATTCAAAGGCGATCGCCAACACCATGCCCCGGTGGTGTTCCGTGGCGTCCAGGTTGCGGGTACCAAACACGATGGTGAACAGTGCCAGCACCAGCGACACAATCAGCGCCGTGTCCTGGGAGCGGGTGCCCGTGGTGTCGGCGCTGGCCCCGATCAGCAGGTTCACCCCCAGCACGATGCCTTTGAGCTGCAAGGCTATATAAGGCAGGACGCCCACCAGGCAGATCAGCGCCACCACCACCGCAAGGGATTGGGATTTGCCGTAACGGGCGGCGATAAAGTCGGCGATGGAGGTGATGTTTTCCTGCTTGCTGATCAGCACCATCTTTTGCAGGACCCACGGCGCCAGCACCAGGAGCAGCACCGGTCCCAGGTAGATCGGTAAAAACGCCCACAACTGTTCGGCCGCCTGGCCTACGGCACCAAAGAATGTCCAGCTGGTGCAATACACCGCCAGCGACAGGCTATACACCCAGGCACGCATCCGCGGCGGCAATGGCGCATGGCGACGGTCACCGTAAAAGGCGATGGCAAACATAATGGCCATATAGGCCAGGGCAACGGCGGCGATCAGCCCGCTGGACAGCGTCATGAGAACTCCAGACATAAGAACGCCCGGGCATTCCCGGCCCGGGCGAACAGTCTCGCATGATGCTTGGCGTTAGTCAGTGTCGACCAAGGTCGGAGCGTGGTGCGATGTCGCAGCTTGTGTTCAGGCGCCGAAACCGCCGTCGATGGTCAGACTGGCGCCGGTGATATAGCCGGCCTCAGGGCCTACCAGGTAGGCGACGAAACTGGCGATCTCTTCCACATGGCCATACCGGCCCACGGCCATGAAGCCGATCAGGCTCTCGGCGAAATCACCGCTTGCCGGGTTCATGTCGGTGTCCACCGGGCCTGGCTGCACGTTATTGATGGTGATGCCACGTGGCCCCAGGTCGCGGGCCAGGCCTTTGGTCAGGCCGACCAGCGCCGACTTGCTCATGGCGTACGGGCCGCCACCGGCAAACGGCATGCGATCGGCATTGGTGCTGCCGATGTTGATGATGCGGCCACCTTCACCCATGTGCCGCGCGGCTTCCTGGATGGCGACAAACACGCTGCGCACGTTGATGGCGAGGGTACGGTCGAAGTCTTCCAGGCTGAAATCTTCCAGCGGGCCGACGGCCAGCACGCCGGCGTTGTTCACCAGGATATCCAGGCGCCCGAAGGCTTCGACGGTGGCGTTGACGGCGCTGCGGATGGCGGCGGCATCGGCGCTGTCGGCATGGATCGCCAGGGCTTTGCCGCCTTCGCTGATCACGCTGTTCTGCAATGCTTCGGCCTTGGCGGCCGAGCTGACATAGGTGAAGGCGACGGCTGCGCCTTGGGCGGCCAGGCGCTTGACGATGGCGGCGCCGATACCGCGGGACCCGCCCTGGATCAAGGCGACTTTGCCGCTGAGGTTCTGTGTGGTCATGTCGATCTCCAAAGGTGTATTGAGGTTGGAGTCGAGTATCGACCTCATAAGGCGCTCTCGGTAGACCGTGATTGCTATAGTCTGTGTAAACCAAAAGTTTAGAGTGGGCGATATGGAAAGCTTTGGCAGTATCGAATGCTTTGTGCGCAGCGCCGAGGGTGGCAGCTTTGCCGAAGCCGCCCGGCACCTGAGCCTGACCCCGGCGGCCGTGGGTAAAAGCGTGGCCAAGTTGGAAGTACGTCTGGGTGTAAGGCTTTTTCAGCGCAGCACCCGGCGCCTGACCCTGACCGAAGCGGGCAAGCTATTCCTGGAAGAAGTCAGTGGCAGCCTCACCACTATTCAAAACGCCGTGGCCAACCTGGCCAGCGCCGAAGGGCGGCCGGTGGGAACGCTGAAGGTCAGCATGGGCACGGTGTTTGGCAACCGTTATGTGGTGCCGTTACTGGGGGAATTTCTAAAGCGCTTTCCCGATATCAACCCCGACTTGCATTTCGATAACCGCCAGGTGGACCTGATCGGCCAAGGCTTCGATGCCGCGATCGGCGGTGGTTTTGAGCTGCCCCAGGGCGTGGTCGCGCGCAAGTTGGCACCCGCGCATCGAATCCTGCTGGCCTCACCGGAGTACCTCGCCAAACGCAAGCCCGTACTCGCGCCCGAGGATTTGTCGCTCTGCAACGGCATTCTGATCCGTTCACCGCAAACCGGGCGCGTGCGCTCCTGGCAGCTCACCCACCGCAGTCGCGAACAGCGGCCGCTGGTGCTCAAGCCGCGCATGACCATGAGCGACTCTGGCGCTGCCTGCTGTGCCAGCGCCCAAGGTTTGGGGATTGCGCTGGTCAGCATGCCGATGGCGGTGCCGTATCTGGACAGCGGCCAACTGGTGCGTGTGTTGCCCGACTGGTACGTCGACGACGGCAACATCTCGCTGTACTACGCCGAACACAAGCTGCTGCCCGGCAAGACCCGGGCGTTTGTGGATTTCATTCTGGAGCAGTTTGTCGAACGCGAGCTGGGGCGGCGGTTCAGTGCCATTTGATCCTTGTGGGGATCAAGTGTGGGAGCTTCAGTGTCCGAACTTTCCGGGCCAGCCGATCACTTTCTTCGGCCTTGGCGTCGCATACGTGCGGATCTTCGAGGTCGACAGCCCCAACCGCACCAAGCCTTCGGCAATGGTGACCGCCGAGGTCACACCGTCCACCACCGGCACACCCGTGCGGTAGCGAATCTGCTCATCCAGCCCGGCCATGCCGCCGCAGCCCAGGCAGATCACTTCGGCCTTGTCTTCGCTGATCGCCAATTCAGCCTGGCGCACGATGGCCTCCATGGCCCGCAGCGGGTCTTCTTCCAGCTCCAGCACTGCCATGCCACTGGCCCGCACCGACGCGCAGCGCTGGTATAAGCCGGCCAGTTTCAGCCGGTCCTCGATCAGCGGCACCGTGCGGTCCAGGGTGGTCACCACCGAATAGGCATGCCCAAGAAACATCGCGGTGCTGGCCGCCGCTTCGGTGATGTCCACCACCGGTACGTTAAGCAACTCCTGCAAACCTTCGCGGCCGTGCTCGCCGTAACCCGCCTGAATCACCGCATCGAACGGCTGGTCGTAGGCCATCACCCGGTCCATCACCGCGATGGCCGCCAGGTAGCTTTCGAAATTGCCTTCCACCGATTCGGCACCGAAAAACGGGGTCAGCCCGACGATCTCGGTGCCGGGGGACGCCACCGCCCGCGCCTGCTTGGCAATGGCCTCGGTGATGGACTCGGTGGTGTTGACGTTGACCACAAGGATGCGCATGGAATGTCCTTACTTAATGACTGACGTTATCGACTGCAATGCTTTCGCCGCTCACATCGGCGTAATACGGCTGGCGCTTGGCGAACAGCAGGTACAGCAGCCCTGCAATACCGGCGCCAATCAACCAGGAGAAGGGCGAGACGTGAGCGAAACCCGGCAGCAGGGCGAGGAGAATGGCGATCACCGCCGCAGGAATAAACGCCGCCACCGCCCGCAAATTGATGCCGCGGCTGTAGTAATAAGCGCCATTCGGGTCTTCGCTATACAGCTGCGGCACATCCACCTGGCTTTTGCGGATCAACCAGTAGTCGACCATGATCACCCCGTACAACGGCCCCAGCAGAGCGCCGAGCCCCGAGAGGAAATACACGATCACCAGCGGGCTGTTGTAGAGGTTCCACGGCAGGATCAACACCGCCACGGTGGCGCTGATCAGCCCGGCGCGGCGGAAGTTCAGGTACTTGGGCGCCAGGTTGCTCAGCACAAAGGCCGGCGCGACGAAGTTGGCCATGATATTCACCGCCACGGTCACAATCAGGAACGCCAGGCAGCCCAGAACCAGGAAGAAGGTGTTCGGAATCGCCGCGATGATTTCGGTGGGGCTTTCGATCACCCGGCCATTGAGGTGGAACTGCCCGCCGCACAGCAGCACGGTGATGGCGGCGAACACCAGGATGTTCACCGGCAGGCCCCAGAAGTTGCCGACCTTGATGGTCTTGCGGCAGGGTGAGGAGCGGGCGAAGTCGCAGAAATTCAGGATCAGCGTGCCGTAGATTGCCAGCCACAGCGCGCCGCCGGCGAAGATATTGCGCCACATCTCGCCACTGGTGAGTGGTTCGCGGATCGACCAGGCGATCTGGCCGCCGGCCTGGAAATACATCCAGCCGGCGAGTGATGCCACCGTCAGCAGAATCACCGGCCCGGCGAAGGCTTCATAGCGGCGCACCATCTCCATGCCATAGGCGAGGATCGCGAGCTGCACAAACCAGATCGCCACAAAACACGCCCAGCCCAGGGTCGACAGGCCGAGGATAGAGTTGTGGTCGTAGTCGGCAAAACCTGGATGAACCGCCGTCAGCAGCACGCGGAAAACCACCGAGGCCAGGTAGGTCTGAATCCCGAACCAGGCAATCGCAATCACTGCACGAATCAGCGCCGGAATCTGCGCGCCATGGATGCCGAAACTGATGCGACTGATCACCGGAAACGGCACGCCCGTCTTCTGCCCCATATAGCCCGACAGGTTCATGAAGAAGTACACCAGCGCCGCGCCGATCCCGAGGGACAGCAGAATCTGCCAGCCACCCAGGCCCAGTGCGTACAGGCCGATGGCGAAGGAATAGTTGGCGATGTTGTGCACATCGTTGGTCCACAAGGCAAAGATGCTGTAGCGGCCCCAGCGCCGGCCTTCGGCCTTGGTGGGGGCAAGATCTTTGTTGTGCAGGCGCGGGCTGAGGACCAGCGGGCCGGGGCTCGTGGCCTCGGGGTTCAGGGTGGAGGAGGGCAGATCCAGTGCGATGTTGTTGGAGAGACTTGTACGCATTCCGGCAGGCTCCTGGACACCAGCAGGAGAACGGCCGATGTCAAAGTGTATGTATCTTTTTTATTAATTGTATACAAAGTGTGTTTTGCCTTAAGCCACATACGTGCCAGATTTTTGCCGTGAAAATTATCAATTGATTTGGTTTTAAGCGTGATTGGAAATAAATGGCTGAATTTAAAGCGATATAAATTGACCGATTGAACAGCTATTTATTTTGTAGCGCAGAGAGGGGCGGGGATTTAAGAAGAGGTGTGACGAGGAAGGATGTAACTTTTCGGTGCAGGATTTTATAAGTGCACACAAAAATGGCACCGATGGTGACATTTCTGTGTACAGGTTTTTCGGCCCAAGTGTTACGCCTTGCTGATGATGTTCCCGGCGTGCAACCCGCATTCTTTCTGGGTTGCTTCTTCCCACCACCAACGGCCTTCGCGTTCGTGCTGGTTCGGCAGTACCGGGCGGGTGCAGGGCTCACAACCGATGCTGATAAAACCGCGCTCGTGCAGGCTGTTGTACGGCAGCTCCAGCATGCGGATGTAACCCCATACTTCCTCACTGGTCATCTGCGCCAGCGGGTTGAACTTGTACAGGGTGCGTTCCGGGGTGGAGAAGGCCGTATCGATTTCCAGCGCGGCCACCTGGCTGCGGGTGCCCGGG
This sequence comes from Pseudomonas sp. TH34, assembly GCF_016650865.1. Lineage (NCBI taxonomy): Bacteria > Pseudomonadati > Pseudomonadota > Gammaproteobacteria > Pseudomonadales > Pseudomonadaceae > Pseudomonas > Pseudomonas sp. TH34. The sequence goes on along the minus strand of NZ_JAEKFB010000033.1, from coordinate 416,116 downwards.
CTCTGGTCGCGGCGCTGGCCGGTGGCCCAGGCGCTTACGCCGGAAAGCTTGCGGCGCAGCGGTTCGATCTTGCGCACGCCACAGCACTCGCCATGGCCGTCCTTATAGAAACTGAACAGGCCCTTTTCCTTGACGAAGGGTTCCAGCTTGCTCTGGTCTGGCGAGATCAGCTCGATGTCGATCTTGTAGAACTCACGCACCTGCTCGATAAACCGGTAGGTCTCCGGGTGCAGGCGGCCGGTGTCGAGGCTGAACACCTTGACGTTCTTGTTCAGCTTCCAGGCCATGTCGACCAGCACCACGTCCTCGGCACCGCTGAAAGAGATCCACAGGTCGTCGCCAAACTGGCTGAAAGCCAGCTTGAGAATGTCCTGGGCGGATTTGTTGGCATAAGTCGCGGCGAGTTCAGCGACGTCGAAGGCTTGGTTCATCAGGACGGTTCCTACAGGTCAGTGGCGCTGAGCGCTCTATAGGAGGGCGATGGTAACAAAATCCCGCCTGCGTTGCGGCGGCCAGCGTGAATCGCTAGAGTTCGGCAGTCCTTTTGCTCGCTCAACTCAATAACTTTAAATGGGAGTGTCTTGTGGAAATTGCCTGTCTCGACCTGGAAGGCGTACTGGTCCCGGAAATCTGGATCGCCTTCGCCGAAAAAACCGGTATTGAATCCTTGCGGGCCACCACCCGGGACATTCCCGACTACGACGTGCTGATGAAACAGCGCCTGCGCATTCTTGATGAACACGGGCTGAAGCTCTCGGACATCCAGGAAGTGATCGCCACCCTCAAGCCCCTGGACGGCGCCATCGAGTTCGTCAACTGGCTGCGCGAGCGCTTCCAGGTGGTGATCCTGTCGGACACATTCTATGAGTTCTCCCAGCCGCTGATGCGTCAACTGGGCTTCCCGACCTTGCTGTGCCACCGGTTGATCACCGACGAGAACGACCGGGTGGTGAGCTACCAACTGCGTCAGAAAGATCCCAAGCGTCAGTCGGTGCTGGCCTTCAAGACCTTGTACTACCGAGTGATTGCCGCCGGTGATTCCTACAACGACACCACCATGCTCGGTGAGGCGGATCGCGGGATTCTGTTCCACGCGCCGGAGAACGTGATTCGCGAGTTTCCGCAGTTCCCGGCGGTGCATACGTTTGAGGATTTGAAGAAGGAGTTCATCAAGGCGTCGAATCGTTCGTTGAGCCTGTAAGTTATTTGGCGTGGCTGACGCCTTCATCGCAGGCAAGCCAGCTCCCACATGTTGACCGCGCTCCCGTGTGGGAGCCGGGCTTGCCCGCGATGGGGCCGGTGTGGCCACTCCACCGCCTAGACCCCTGCCAGCAAACTCTCATAAGGAATGCGCAAGCCTTCATGCAGGCGTTTAATCATGGACAAGCTCAGCTTGCGCTTGTGGTTCAGCACTTCAGAAACCCGCCCGCTCGGACCTATGAAAGGCTCCAGGTCACGGGCGGTCAGGCCTAGTTGCTCCATTCGAAATTTAATTGCTTCTACGGGATCCGAAGGCGGCATTGGGTAATGCTCTGCTTCGTACTTTTCGATAAGTATCGCGAGAATTTCCAGCTCGTCACCCTCAGGCGAGCCGATTTCCGCTTCCCAAAGCTGCTCGACGCGCGCGAGCGCAGCCGTCAGGTCTTCCTGGGAATGAATAGGTTTGATGTTCATCACACGGTCTCCGCATTATGGCGATACAGCTCGACCAGCGGCGTTTTGGCATCCCTGTAACCGGGTTGGCTTTCCCAGAATATTCGCAAGGCAGACAGAGCGATTATCCGCATTCCTGCAACCTCCCAATTTGGGAGATAATAGGTGTGGTTAAGGGCAGATGCAATCTCGGAAATCTTTCCTGACAAGTAGGCAGTCGTTTCATGTGATCCTTCACAGACGGCTGGTGGACGGTTGAAGCCGGACGCTATCGTCCGACTTCAGCTCCGTCCACTTCGGTACTGATTCAGGTCTTTTCTGCTGCTTGGCTCCTCGTCGCAGAGCCAGGGAGGGGCTGCGTGCTACAGGCTTTCCAAGGTTTGTAACAACACCCGCACCTTGGTCATCGACTCCTGGTACTCCGCCTGCCACTCCGAGTCAGCGACAATCCCGCCGCCGCCCCAGCAGCACACCTGCCCATCCTTGACCAGCAGGCTGCGGATCGCGATGGAGCTGTCCATCTCGCCGCGCACGTCCAGGTATAACAACGAACCGCAATACAAGCCGCGTCGGGTCGGCTCCAGTTCGTCGATGATCTGCATCGCGCGGATCTTCGGTGCGCCGGTGATCGAGCCGCCGGGGAAGCTGCCGGCGATCAGGTCGAGGGCGTCTTTGTCGTCTGCCAGTTCACCGGTGACGCTGCTGACCAGGTGATGCACATTCGGATAGCTTTCGAGGCTGAACAGCTCTGGCACTTTCACCGAGCCGGTACGGCAGGTGCGGCCCAAGTCGTTGCGCAGCAGGTCGACGATCATCAGGTTCTCGGCACGATCCTTGGGGCTGGCCAGCAATTCAGCGGCGTTGGCCGCATCTTCCGCAGGCGTTGCACCTCGTGGCCGGGTGCCTTTGATCGGGCGAGTTTCCACCTGGCGCTGGCTGATTTTGACGAAGCGCTCCGGCGATAAACTCAATACCGCGCCATAATCCGGCAGGCTCTGGAACCCGGAAAACGGCGTCGGGCAGGCTTCGCGCAAGGCGCAGTAGGCCACCCACGGATCGCCGACGCACGGGGCGCGGAAGCGTTGGGCAAAGTTGACCTGGTAGCAGTCACCGGCCTGGATGTAGTCCTGGATGCGGGCGAGGGCGTGTTTGTAGGTGTCGGCTGTCACGTCCGGGGCCATTGGGCCTTGCAGCTTGAAGGCCGCCGATACACTGATGACCGGCTGGCCAAACAAGGTGATCAGGCGTTGCCGTTCGCTTTCCGCCAGTTTGGGATGGAACACCAGTTGGCTGGTCTGCGCCTGGTGATCGCTGATCAAGGCCCAGGCGTAAAGGCCGAACCGCGCATCCGGCAGGTGCAGGTCGTCCACGGCCAGGTGCGGCAGTTGTTCAAGATGGCGACCGAAGTCATAGCTCAGGTAACCGATCAGGCCACCGGCAAACGGCAGATCGTAGGGCGCAGGAATCGTGGCTTCACCCAGCAACGTCAGGTTTTCCCGCAAGCGTTGCAGAAAATCGCTGCCGCTTTCGTCCGGCAGTACCGCCAGTGTCGTCTCTGGCCAGGCGCTCAGCAGGTCATACCGACCACGCTCGGCAGCCGGTCGGCCGCTGTCCAGCAGCACCGCGCCGGGGGCATGGCGGATCGCTGCAAAGTATTCGGCAGGGTTGGCCCGGTAGGGCAGCGGGTGTACGGAGCAGGTCACTGGGTTTATCCCTCGACCGCCGGAATATGCCCAAACATCTCCTGCACAAACTTCACCCGCTCTTCCGGCGTTTCCGTCACGCCTGCGGCCTTCAGCTCTTCCAGTCGAGCCTCCACCGCATGGGTGCGCAAGGTCAGGCCGCAGTCGTTGGCGATCTGGATGTTCAGCCCCGGGCGAGCGTTAAGCTCCAGGATCAGCGGACCTTTCTCCTGGTCCAGCACCATGTCCACGCCGATGTAACCCAAACCGCACAGCTCGTAGCAGCCGGCGGCGAGCTTCATGAAACCGTCCCAGTTGGGCAGTTGCACGCCGTCCACCGCGTTGGTGGTGTCCGGGTGCTTGGTAATGATGTTGTTCAGCCAGGTGCCGCGCAGGGTCAGGCCGGTGGCCAGGTCGACACCGACGCCAATCGCGCCCTGGTGCAGGTTGGCCTTGCCGCCGGACTGGCGGGTGGGCAAGCGCAGCATGGCCATTACCGGATAGCCCATCAGCACAATGATGCGGATGTCCGGCACGCCTTCGTAGCTGATGCTTTTGAAAATCTGGTCGGGCACCACCCGGTATTCGATCAGCGCCCGGTCACGGTGGCCACCGAGGGAATACAGGCCGGTGAGGATGCTGGAAATCTGATGCTCGATCTCTTCATGGCTGATGATCTTGCCGGAGACGGTGCGATAGCGCCCTTCAAAACGGTCGGCGATCACCAGGATGCCGTCACCGCCGGCACCCTGGGCGGGTTTGATCACGAAGTCGCTGCGCCCGCCGATGATCTCGTCGAGCTTGTCGATTTCCTTCTCGGTGGAAATGACCCCGTACATTTCCGGTACATGGATGCCGGCGGCCATGGCCCGTTCCTTGGTGATGATCTTGTCATCCACGATCGGATACAGGCTGCGCTTGTTGTACTTGAGCACGTAGTCGGCATTACGCCGATTGATGCCCATGATCCCCCGCGCTTCCAGGGCCTTCCAGGTCTTCCAGAAGCCGAACATTACGAGTCAGCCTTGAGGAAGGCCTTGAAACGTACCAGTTCGGTGAGGCGGTAACCGCGATAACGACCCATGGCCAGCATGAAACCCACCAGGATCAACAGGATCGCCGGGAAGGTGAATACGAAGTAGATCAGCTCCGGCACGCTCATGATGATGTGGGCCAGGGATGCGGCGAACAGCGTACCGATCGCGACTTTCATCGCATGGCCGCCACCGCGTTCTTCCCAGGTGATCGACAGGCGTTCGATGGTCATGGTCAGGATCACCATCGGGAACAGCGCCACCGACAGCCCGCGCTCCAGGCCCAGCTTGTGGCTGAACAGGCTGATGGCCGCGATCAGCACCACCACGAAGGTCAGCACCACCGAGAGCCTCGGCAGCATCTGCAGCTTCAAGTGTTCCAGGTAAGACCGAAGCGATAGCCCCAGTGCCGTAATAATGGTGAACAGCACAATCCCGAAGCCCAGCTGCGTCTCGCGGAACGCCAGGGCAATCAGCACGGGCGTGAACGTGCCGAGGGTCTGCAGGCCGATCAGGTTGCGCAGGATCAGGATCACCAGCACGCCAATCGGGATCATCACCATGATCATGAAGGTCTGCTGGGTTTGCAGCGGCAGGCCGTACAGCGAGTATTCGAGGAAGTTGGCGTCGGTGTTTTCGTCCGTCAGCTTAGCCAGGCGAATCGCGTTCATTTCGCTGTTATTGAGGCTGAAGGTCACCATGGCCTTTTTGCCGCCATCGACGGTGATCAGGTTTTCATCGCCGGTCCACCACTGCAGGCGGTCAGCCGGCAGGCCTTGTTCGCCGGTATCGGGGTTGAAGTACAGCCAGTCATTGCCATTGAAGCTGCGCAGCCAGAGTTCCGGGGTTTGCGGCTGGTCGGCCACCAGGCGGATGGTGTGCACCTTTTCCACCGGCACGTGGGCGATGGACAGCAGCAGCTCGACGATCTTGGCCTTGTGCGGCGTCGACGGGTCGCCTGCCAGCAGCAGCTTCACGTTGTCGTCACTGAGGTTGTTGGTGCGCTTGATGGCTTCGCTGATGAAGGTCTCGACGTCGGCCGAGTGCTGGCGAATCGGCGCCAGCAGGGCTTCGGCGGCAATCTTTTCCGGGCCTTCGACGGCGATGCTGTCGCGGAAGGTCGGGCCCTTGATCTTGACCTTTTCACCGCTGTAGCGCTTGGTCAGTACCAGGCGGTAGTAGAGGGTCTGGTTGCCCTTGGCCCGGCGGGCCGACCAGGTGACCTTGCGGTTCCCGTCGAGGCGATTGACGCTGACGCCATAGTTATTCGAGATGAAGCTTTCGTTCAGGCTGACGAAGTCGCGGCTCAGGGGCGGCACGAACATCTGGATTTTCACCGGGTCCTTGGCACTGGCGACGAACTCGACCTTGGCGTCGATGTTCCACAGGTCGTCGGTGGCGTCCTCGGTGACGGGAATCCCCAGCACGAAAATCTGATAGGCGGTGACCGAAATGCCCAATACCACCAAAACGGCGATCAGGATTTTCAGGTGCAGATTAAGAGAGCGCATTCAAATTACTCAGCGGTATGAGCGTCGGTGGCGCAGGCAGGTTTGCCCGCCGCGTATTTAAGACTGGGGTCGACCAGCGCATCAAAGCGTTTCAGCGCTTCGGAGCCTATCAGCAGCGGGTATTGGAAGGCGCTGCGGTCAGTCAAGTTCACTTCGATACTGCGTAAAGCGGTGCCCATGCAGATGTCCAGGGCAATCACTGGACGGGCGGTGTAGTTCTTGTCTTCATCGGGGTCGTAGTCACCGGCGCGGCGCTTGATCTTGCTCACGCGGGCCAGGGGACGCTCGATGGGGTGGGAATGTGCGGTGTCGATGGCCAGGTAGAAACGCACCCAGGATTCACCGTTGCGCTTGAAACGCTTGATGTCGCGGGCGCTCAAGGAAGCGGTCTTGGCGCCGGTGTCGAGTTTGGCGGCCACTTCCAGGTCAATGCCGGCCAACTTGGCGTATTCATTGAGCCCATACACGGTCTTCTCGGCAGCAACGCCAAGGCCCGGCATAAGCAGTAGAAGCAAAAGGGGGAAGGGCTTGAGTCTCATAAATCCTGACGCGGTGCAGTGCGATGTTCAATTCAAGGCGACTGGCATTGCTGCGCAAGCTCCCTCGTGCGCCTTTTCATCCAGAGATGTGAGGCAAAAGTGGCCGGCATTCTAACATGAAGGTTTTCTTGCGCCAGCGCTGGCAGCCGGCCATGCCCTGATAGGGTGCAAGGCGGGTTATTAGACGATTGTCGACAATATGTATTTATTCTTTGACTATTAGGGGCTGATTGGCTAGTTTTTGCGGCATCGCTTTTAAAGGTGTCGACAATATGCTGGATCAACTGGAAACCCCAGTGATAGCGTCAGACGATTCCCAGACCATGTCGGAGAACGTCTTCCGGCGTATCCAGGCCGCCATCGTCAAGGGCGAGATCGCCCCCGGCAGCAAGATCTCCGAGCCGGAACTGGCGCGCACCTATGGCATCAGCCGCGGCCCGCTGCGTGAGGCGATCCACCGCCTGGAAGGCCAGCGCCTGCTGGTGCGCATCCCCCATGTGGGCGCGCGAGTAGTGTCCTTGAGCCATGAAGAGCTGATCGAACTCTACGAAATCCGCGAATCCCTGGAAGGCATGGCCTGTCGCCTGGCCGCCGAGCGCATGACCGACGCCGAGATCGAAGAGTTGCGCCAGGTGCTGCACACCCACGAACGCGACGCGGCCTTCCAGGCCGGTGTCGGCTACTACCAGCAGGAGGGCGACTTCGATTTTCATTACCGGATAATTCAAGGCGCCGGTAACCGCACCCTGACCCAAATGTTGTGCGGCGAGCTGTATCAGTTGGTGCGCATGTACCGCATCCAGTTCTCCGCCACCCCCAATCGTCCACGCCAGGCCTTTGCCGAGCATCACCGCATTCTTGACGCGATTGCCGATCGCGACGGTGAACTGGCCGAGTTGTTGATGCGCCGCCATATCGGCGCTTCCAAACGCAACATTGCCCGTCACTTCCCGGACGGCGCTCCCCAATCACGAGGTGAGTCATGAGTTCCAATAACAACACTACTCCAGGCCAACGTTTCCGTGACGCCGTGGCCAGCGAGCACCCATTGCAGGTGGTCGGCGCGATCAACGCCAACCACGCGCTGCTGGCCAAGCGTGCCGGTTTCAAGGCGATCTACCTGTCGGGTGGCGGGGTGGCTGCCGGCTCCCTCGGCGTGCCGGACCTGGGCATCACCGGCCTGGATGACGTGCTGACCGACGTGCGCCGCATCACCGACGTGTGCGACCTGCCGCTGTTGGTGGACGTGGACACCGGTTTTGGCTCCTCGGCGTTCAACGTCGCGCGCACCGTCAAGTCGATGATCAAGTTCGGCGCGGCGGCGATCCATATTGAAGACCAGGTGGGCGCCAAGCGTTGCGGCCATCGCCCGAATAAAGAAATCGTATCCCAGCAGGAAATGGTCGACCGCATCAAGGCCGCCGTGGATGCGCGCACCGATGACAGTTTCGTGATCATGGCCCGCACCGACGCACTGGCGGTGGAAGGTCTGGAATCCGCCCTGGAACGTGCCGCCGCCTGCATCGAGGCCGGCGCCGACATGGTGTTCCCGGAGGCCATCACTGAGCTTGAGATGTACAAACTGTTCGCCTCCCGCGTGAAAGCGCCGATCCTGGCCAACATCACCGAATTCGGTGCAACGCCTCTCTACACAGTCGATCAACTGAAATCTGCGGATGTTTCCATCGTCCTGTACCCGCTCTCGGCCTTCCGCGCCATGAACAAGGCGGCCGAGAACGTCTACACCGCGATCCGTCGCGACGGCACCCAGCAGAACGTGATCGACACCATGCAAACCCGCATGGAGCTTTACGATCGCATCGACTACCACACCTTCGAGCAGAAGCTCGACGCGCTGTTCGCCGCCAAGAAGTAACGCGAGCGCTCACTAATAACTACAAGATTGGAGATAACCATGGCCGAAGCAAAAGTACTCAGTGGCGCTGGCCTGCGTGGCCAGGTTGCCGGGCAAACCGCACTGTCCACCGTGGGCCAGGCCGGTGCCGGCTTGACCTACCGTGGCTACGACGTGCGCGAACTCGCCGCCGACGCGCAGTTTGAAGAAGTCGCCTACCTGCTGCTCTACGGCGAACTGCCGACCAAAGCCGAACTGGCCGCCTACACCGCCAAGCTCGGCAAGTTGCGCGACCTGCCCCAGGCGCTGAAAGAAGTGCTGGAGCGCATCCCCGCCGATGCCCATCCGATGGACGTGATGCGCACCGGTTGCTCGTTCCTGGGCAACATCGAGCCGGAGAAGGACTTCTCCGTGCAGCGCGACGTGACCGACCGCCTGCTGGCCGCGTTCCCGGCGATCATGTGCTACTGGTACCGCTTCAGCCACGACGGCCAGCGCATCAACTGCGTGACCGACGAGCCGTCCATCGGTGGGCACTTCCTGCACCTGCTGCACGACAAGAAGCCCAGCGACTTGCACATCAAGGTGATGAACGTCTCGTTGATCCTCTACGCCGAGCACGAATTCAACGCCTCGACGTTCACCGCCCGCGTGTGTGCGTCGACCCTGTCGGACCTGTATTCCTGCGTCACCGCCGCCATCGGCTCCCTGCGCGGCCCGCTGCACGGCGGCGCCAACGAAGCCGCGATGGAGATGATCGAGCGTTTCTCTTCCGCCCAGGAAGCAGTGGAAGGCACCCTCGGCATGCTGGCGCGCAAGGACAAGATCATGGGCTTCGGCCACGCGATCTATAAAGACAGCGACCCGCGTAACGAGGTGATCAAGGGCTGGTCGAAAAAACTCGCGGACGAGGTGGGCGACACCGTGTTGTTCCCGGTTTCCGAAGCCATCGACAAAACCATGTGGGAGCAGAAGAAACTGTTCCCCAACGCCGACTTCTACCATGCCTCGGCGTACCACTTCATGGGCATCCCGACCAAGCTGTTCACCCCGATTTTCGTCTGCTCGCGGCTTACAGGATGGGCCGCGCATGTATTTGAACAGCGTGCCAACAACCGCATCATCCGTCCGAGCGCCGAGTACATCGGCGTTGAGCAGCGCAAGTTCGTGCCAATCGAACGTCGCTGAGTGGAGAAGCCGCTGATCTCGGGGTGAAACCGGATCAAAATGTGGGAGCGGGCTTGCTCGCGAAGGCGGTGTGTCATTCAACACACATGGCGACTGTCACACCGCCTTCGCGAGCAAGCCCGCTCCCACATTTAGACCGTGTTTCACACTGGATCAGCAACGGTTCTTCCTTTTGCAACTACCGTGACCGAGTCCTGACGATGAACACTGAACACCGCAAACCGCTCCCCGGCAGCCGCCTCGACTTCTACGACGCCCGCGCGGCGGTCGATGCAATCACCCCCGGCGCCTACGCCACACTGCCGTACACCTCCCGCGTACTCGCGGAAAACCTGGTGCGTCGCTGTGACCCAGCGACCCTCAACGCATCCCTGAGCCAACTGATCGAGCGCAAACGCGACCTCGATTTCCCGTGGTTCCCGGCCCGCGTGGTGTGCCACGACATCCTCGGCCAGACCGCCCTGGTGGACCTTGCCGGCCTGCGCGATGCCATTGCCCTGCAAGGCGGTGACCCGGCCCAGGTCAACCCGGTGGTGCCGACCCAACTGATCGTCGACCATTCCCTGGCCGTCGAAGCCGGTGGTTCTGACCCGGAGGCGTTCGAGAAAAACCGCGCCATCGAAGACCGCCGCAACGAAGACCGTTTCCACTTTATCGAGTGGACCAAAAAGGCCTTCAAGAACGTCGACGTGATCCCGCCGGGCAACGGCATCATGCACCAGATCAACCTGGAGAAAATGTCCCCAGTGATTCAGGTGCGTGACGGCGTGGCCTTCCCCGATACCTGCGTCGGCACCGACAGTCACACCCCTCACGTAGACGCGCTGGGCGTGATCGCCATCGGTGTTGGTGGCCTCGAAGCGGAGAGCGTGATGCTCGGACGTGCCTCGTGGATGCGCCTGCCGGAAAGTGTCGGCGTGGAGCTGACGGGCAAGCTGCAACCGGGCATCACCGCCACCGATATGGTGCTGGCGCTGACCGAGTTCCTGCGCAAGCAAAAGGTCGTGGGTGCCTGGCTCGAGTTCTTCGGTGAAGGCGCCTCCGCGCTGACCCTGGGCGACCGCGCCACCATCTCCAATATGGCCCCGGAATACGGCGCCACGGCGGCGATGTTCTATATCGACCAGCAGACCATCGCCTACCTCAAGCTCACCGGCCGTGAAGACGAACAAGTCACCCTGGTGGAGCAATACGCTCGCCACACCGGCCTGTGGGCGGACGACCTCAAGGGCGCGCAATACGAGCGTGGCCTGAGCTTCGATTTGTCCAGCGTAGTGCGCAACATGGCCGGCCCGAGTAACCCCCACGCCCGCGTCGCCACCAGCGACCTGGCGGCCAAGGGTATCTCTGGCCAGTGGGATGACGTGCCGGGGCAAATGCCCGACGGCGCAGTGATCATCGCGGCCATCACCAGTTGCACCAACACCAGCAACCCGCGCAACGTGATTGCCGCCGGCCTGCTGGCGCGCAATGCCAACAAGCTCGGGCTGGCCCGCAAGCCGTGGGTCAAGTCGTCCCTGGCGCCGGGTTCGAAAACCGTGGCGATGTACCTCGACGAAGCCGGGCTGACCACCGAGCTGGAGCAGTTGGGTTTTGGTGTCGTGGCGTTTGCCTGCACCACCTGCAACGGCATGTCCGGCGCACTCGACCCGGTGATCCAGCAAGAGATCATCGACCGCGACCTGTACGCCACCGCCGTGCTGTCGGGTAACCGCAACTTCGATGGCCGTATCCACCCGTACGCCAAGCAAGCGTTCCTCGCGTCGCCGCCGCTGGTGGTGGCCTATGCGATTGCCGGCACCATCCGTTTCGACATCGAAAAAGACGTGCTGGGCCTGGATGCCAACGGCAAGGAAATCCGCCTGAAGGACATCTGGCCGAGCGACGAAGAAATCGACGCAGTGGTCAAGGCGTCGGTCAAGCCGGAGCAGTTCCGCCAGGTCTACATCCCGATGTTCGCGATCCACGAGGACACCGGCCCGAAAGTCACGCCGCTGTACGACTGGCGCCCGCAGAGCACCTATATCCGCCGTCCGCCGTACTGGGAAGGCGCCCTGGCCGGCGCACGTCCGCTCAAAGGCATGCGTCCACTGGCGGTGCTGCCGGACAACATCACCACCGATCACCTGTCGCCGTCCAACGCGATCATGCTCGACAGCGCCGCCGGTGAATACCTGGCGAAAATGGGCCTGCCGGAAGTCGACTTCAACTCCTACGCGACCCACCGCGGCGACCACTTGACCGCGCAGCGCGCCACCTTCGCCAACCCGAAACTGTTCAATGAAATGGTGGTTGAAGACGGCAAGGTCAAGCAGGGTTCGCTGGCGCGCCTGGAGCCGGAAGGCAAGGTCACGCGCATGTGGGAAGCCATCGAAACCTACATGGAGCGCAAGCAGCCGCTGATCATCATTGCCGGCGCCGACTACGGCCAGGGTTCATCCCGGGACTGGGCGGCCAAGGGCGTCCGTCTGGCGGGTGTGGAAGCGATTGCCGCCGAAGGTTTCGAGCGTATCCACCGCACCAACCTGGTGGGCATGGGCGTGTTGCCGCTGGAGTTCCTGCCGGGCACCGACCGCAAGACCCTGAAGATCGACGGCACCGAAACCTACGACGTGATCGGCGAACGCACCCCGCGTGCGCAGCTGACGTTGTTGATCAACCGCAAGAATGGCGAGCGTGTCGAGGTGCCGGTGACCTGCCGCCTGGACACGGCTGAAGAGGTGTCGATCTACGAGGCGGGCGGCGTGTTGCAACGCTTTGCCCAGGACTTCCTGGAATCGGCTGTTACCGCCTGACAACTGTGGCCGGGGTTTGTGCCCCGGCCCATGAGGATCACCATGGCACACGTACCGCAGATCAAGATTCCCGCCACCTACATGCGTGGCGGTACCAGCAAGGGTGTGTTTTTCAATCTCAAGGATTTGCCCGAATCCGCCCAGGTGCCAGGCACGGCGCGAGATGCGTTGTTGTTGCGGGTGATCGGCAGCCCCGACCCGTACGACAAGCAGATCGACGGCATGGGCGGCGCGACGTCCAGCACCAGCAAAACCGTGATCCTCGCCAAAAGTACCCGCGCCGATCACGACGTGGACTACCTGTTCGGGCAGGTGTCCATCGACAAACCGTTCGTGGACTGGAGCGGCAACTGCGGCAACCTGTCGGCGGCGGTGGGTTCGTTCGCTATCAGCGCCGGCCTGGTAGATGCCGCGCGCATTCCGCATAACGGCGTGGCCGTGGTGCGGGTGTGGCAGGCGAATATCGGCAAGACCATTATCGCCCACGTGCCGATCACTGACGGTGCGGTGCAGGAAACCGGCGACTTTGAACTCGACGGCGTGACCTTCCCGGCCGCCGAAGTGCAGCTGGAATTCATGGACCCGGCGGCGGAAGAAGAGGGCGGCGGTGGCTCGATGTTCCCTACCGGCAACCTGGTGGATGACCTGGAAGTGCCGGGTGTCGGCACGTTCAAGGCGACGCTGATCAATGCCGGGATTCCCACCATCTTCATCAACGCCCAGGACCTGGGCTACACCGGCACCGAGCTGCAGGGCGCGATCAATGGAGACCCCAAAGCGCTGGCGATGTTTGAAACCGTCCGCGCCCACGGTGCGTTGCGCATGGGCTTGATCAAGCACCTGGACGAAGCGGCTCAGCGCCAGCACACGCCGAAGGTAGCGTTTGTGGCGCGGCCTGCGGATTACGTGGCATCCAGCGGCAAGGCGATCAAGGCGGGCGATGTGGACCTGCTGGTACGGGCGCTGTCCATGGGCAAGTTGCACCACGCAATGATGGGGACGGCGGCGGTGGCGATTGGCACGGCGGCAGCGATTTCCGGCACGCTGGTGAATCTGGCGGCGGGCGGTGTGGAACGCAATGCCGTGCGGTTCGGGCATCCGTCCGGGACGCTGCGGGTAGGCGCCGAGGCCAGCCAGGTCAACGGTGAGTGGGTCGTGAAAAAAGCCATCATGAGCCGCAGTGCGCGGGTGTTGATGGAAGGGTTCGTGCGCGTACCCGGCGACGCTTTCTAACCTTGCGCCGTGCGGGACGCGGAGCGTCCAAGGCGGCATTCCCACGCAGAGCGTGGGAACGATCACAGGCAGGCACCAAGACCTGCCTTTTATAAAACTTCAACCCTGACCCTGAGGATGGACCGCACCTAACCCATTTTGGAGTACTGCCATGAGCGCCAACGTCGACCAGAACAACCGCCCCGACTACGACCAGGTCCTGCAGGACATCGCCGACTATGTCCTGAATTTCAGGATCGAATCCCGCGATGCCCTCGACACCGCCCGCAACTGCCTGATGGACACCCTCGGTTGCGGCCTGCTGGCCCTGCGTTTCCCGGAGTGCACCAAGCACCTGGGGCCGATTGTGGAAGGCACGGTGGTGCCGTTCGGCGCACGGGTGCCGGGCACCTCGTTCCGCCTGGACCCGGTCAAGGCCGCGTGGGACATCGGCTGCATCGTGCGCTGGCTCGACTACAACGACACCTGGCTCGCCGCCGAATGGGGTCATCCCTCGGATAACCTCGGCGGTATCCTCGCGGTCGCCGATCACCTCTCGCAAAAACGCGTGGCCAATGGCGATGCGCCGCTGACCGTGCGGGCCGTGCTGGAGGCGATGATCATGGCCCACGAAATCCAGGGCGTGATCGCCCTGGAAAACTCCTTCAACCGCGTCGGCCTTGACCATGTGTTGCTGGTGAAAGTCGCCTCCACTGCCGTCACCGCCAAACTGATGGGCGCCAACCGTGAGCAACTGCTGTCGGCACTGTCCCAGGTGTTTGTCGATGGCCAGGCGTTGCGCACTTATCGCCATGCGCCGAACGCCGGTTCGCGCAAGTCGTGGGCAGCGGGGGATGCGTCGAGTCGCGGGGTACGGCTGGCCGACATCGCCATGCGTGGCGAGATGGGTATTCCCGGTGTCCTGAGCGCGCCGCAGTGGGGCTTTTATGACGTGCTGTTCAGCCACACCAACAAGGACCTGGCGCTCAAGCCCGAAGACAAGCGCGCCTTCAGCCTGTCCCAGCCCTACGGCACCTATGTGATGGAGAACGTGCTGTTCAAGATCAGCTTTCCTGCCGAGTTCCACGCGCAAACCGCCTGTGAAGCGGCGGTCACCTTGTACCCGCACGTGAAGACTCGCCTGCATGAGATCGACAGGATTGTCATCACCACCCACGAGTCGGCGATCCGGATCATTTCCAAGGTCGGGCCACTGGCCAATGCGGCTGACCGCGACCATTGCCTGCAATACATGACCGCCGTCCCGCTGGCGTTTGGCAACCTGGTGGCCGAGCAATACGAGGATGAGTTCCACGCGGCCCATCCGATCATTGATGAGCTGCGGGAGAAGATGGTCATCGTCGAAGACCCGCGCTATAGCCGCGAATACCTGGAGGCCGACAAGCGCTCCATCGCCAATGCGGTGCAGGTGTTCTTCAAGGATGGGTCCAGCACCGAACAGGTGGCCGTGGAATACCCGATTGGCCACCGTCGTCGTCGGGTGGATGGCATTCCGTTGCTGGAAGACAAGTTCAAGGCCAACCTGGCGACCCGGTTTACCGCGCAGCGCAGTGCCGAGATTTTTGCGCTGTGCAAGGATCAGGCACGGCTTGAGGCCACTCCGGTAAACCGGTTTGTCGACCTGTTCGTCATCTAAAAATGATCGTTCCCGCGCTCTGCGTGGGAATGCATCCTGTGACGCTCCGCGTCACCATTGCGCAGGACTCAAGCCTTGCGCCAGCAGTGGAACGCGGAGCGTCCCTGGCGGCATTCCCACGCAGAGCGTGGGAACGATCAATGTGTCGAGATCACGCCGTTACATGCTGCCTTCCACATCATCCAGGCTGAACGTCTCGGTATGGTCGTCATAGGAGAAAATCTCCGCATACCGTCCCCACGCCACCACGCTTTCCAGGGTTTTCTCCACAAAAGCTTCCGTCATCGAGTCTTCCAGTTCCTGCTCGAAGCGCACCCGGGGTGCCCGATGGCCGCTGCGTTCAAGCAACACCTGGTGAATGCGCGCGGCCAATGGCACGTGGCGGATCAAGTGTTCGGCAAACAGGGTTTTACGCTCCTGGGTGCCGTAGTCGGCGAACAGTTTGCCGGCGTCGGTGAGGGTGATGTCGGCACCCTTGAGTTCGGCGAAGCCCAAATGCTCAAGCATCTCCGCCACCGGGAACAGATCATCGACTTCCAGCAAGCGCCGTTCGGCCACGGTCGGCAGGCCGGCATGGCCGTTGTAGGGCTCGGCGGCCAGGGTTTCGATCAAGCCGGCCATCAGGTTGGTGGAGACTTCCGGCAACAGGCTGCCCATTTTCAGCTCAGGCAAGCCTCTGCTCGCGTCGGCGCTGCGGCGGTCGGTCATCAGGGCGTAGATGTCGTCGACCATTTGCCGGAAGGTCGGGTCCAGGCGGTTGCGCGGGTGGGCAAACGGTACCTTGATCTCGGCCACCACCCGGCCAGGGTTGGACGACAGCACCAGGATGCGGTCGCACATCAACACCGCTTCTTCGATGTTGTGGGTCACGATCAGGATCGATTTTATCGGCAACTGCTTGCCGCTCCACAGATCCAGCAGGTCGGTGCGCAGGGTTTCAGCGGTGAGCACGTCCAGCGCCGAGAACGGTTCGTCCATCAGCAGCAGGGTCGGGTTCACCACCAGCCCGCGGGCGAACCCCACGCGTTGGCGCATGCCGCCGGACAGTTCACGGGGGTAGGCGTTTTCAAAACCGTCCAGGCCGATCAGGTCGATGGCCGCAAGGGCGCGCCTGCGGGACTCCTTGCGCTCGACCTGCAAGGCTTGCAGGCCGGCCTCGACGTTTTCCAGCACGGTCAGCCACGGGAACAGGGCAAAGGTCTGGAACACCATGGCCACGCCTTCGGCCGGGCCGGTGAGTGGCGCGCCGTTGTAGCGTACTTCGCCCGACGACGGCTGGATCAGCCCCGCGATGATGCGCAGCAAGGTCGACTTGCCCGAGCCGGAGCGACCAAGCATGCCGACAATCTCGCCCTCATGCAGGCTCAAGTCCACGCCGCTGAGGACTTGCAGCTCGTCTTTACCTTTGCCGAACACCCGGTTCACGTTTTTCAACGAGTAGATTTCCGGGGTGTCGGCGGCATGCTCGGTATAGGTAGTCATCACAGCGAATCCCATCAATTCAGACGAAGTTTGTTTTCAGCCATGGCGTACATCGGCCGCCACACAGCACGGTTGAACGCCACCACGAAGATCGACATCACCACCACGCCCAGAGCGATCTTCGGGAAGTCGCCGGCCGCGGTGGTTTGGGCGATGTAGGCGCCCAGCCCGTGGGCGACCACATTGTCCTGGCCCCAGGACACGTACTCGGACACGATACTGGCGTTCCAGGCACCGCCCGAGGCGGTAATCGCGCCGGTGACGTAGTACGGGAAAATCCCCGGCAGCATCACTTTGCGCCACCACAACCAGCCGCGAATGCGGAAGTTGGCGGCGGCTTCCTTGAAGTCATTTGGGAAGGCGCTGGCGCCGGCGATCACGTTGAACAGGATGTACCACTGGGTGCCCAGCACAATCAGCGGGCTCAGCCAGATATCCGGGTTGAGGTTGTAGTGCAGGATCACGATGACGAACACCGGGAACAGCAGGTTCGCCGGGAAGGCCGCGAGAAACTGCGCCAGCGGCTGGATTTTTTCCGCCAGGGCCGGGCGCAAGCCGATCATCACGCCCAGCGGCACCCAGATCAGCGAGGCGATCAGGATCAGGCCAGCCACCCGCAACAGGGTGATCAGGCCCAGCACAAATACATGGCCGACTTCGGCGAGGGTCACTTCGGTGCCGACGTACTGCACGATGTGATACAGCGCATAGGCGGCCAGCAGCGCGATGAGTGCGCCCCACACCCAGTCGATCACTTTTGACGCCCTTGGTGTTTCTGCCGGCAATGCCTTGAGTGCACCGCCCGCCAGGCTGAAGCGTTTGTTGCCAATGCGGCTGATGGCGCGGGTGACAGGCCGCAGGATGCGCTGGACGATGCGCGTGCGCTGGATCAGGTTCAGCAGCCAGGATTGCGGCGCGGCGCCCTGGGAGGCGGTGGTTTCCATGCGGAATTTATCGGCCCAGGCCACCAGCGGGCGGAACAGGAACTGGTCGTACATCAGGATGACGACAATCATCGCCAGGATCACGTAACCCACGGCGTGCAGGTCTTTCTGGGCAATCGCCAGGGCCAGGTACGAACCTACGCCCGGCAAGGTGATGGTCTTGTCGCCGACGGTAATGGCCTCGGAGGCGACCACGAAAAACCAGCCACCGGACATGCTCATCATCATGTTCCACACCAGCCCCGGCATGGCGAAGGGCACGTCGAGCTTCCAGAACCGCTGCCAACCGGAAAGTCGCAGGTTGGTCGACACCTCCACCAGGTCGTGGGGCAGCATGCGCAGCGACTGGTAAAAGCTGAACGTCATGTTCCAGGCCTGGCTGGTGAAAATCGCAAAGATTGCGGCGAACTCCGCGCCGAGCACGCGCCCGGGGAACAGCAGCAGGAAGAACGTTACCGTAAACGAGATGTAGCCCAGTACCGGTACCGATTGCAGGATGTCGAGCACGGGCACCAGCAGTTTTTCGGCGCGCCGGCTTTTGGCGGCCAGGGTGCCGTACAACAGCGTGAACACCAGTGCTGCAACCATCGCCGCCAGCATGCGCATCGTGGTGCGCATCGCGTACTCCGGCAGGTTGGCCGGGTCGAGGGAGATGACTTCACTTTGCAAGGTGGCGATGGGCGCCCAGGTTTCCCGGGCAGTGATGGAGAAAAACAGTAAAAAGCCGATCACCAGGGGCAGGGCGACCAAGTCCCAGCGGTTGGGCAGCAAGCGCAACGTGGACGCAGGGATATAGTGGCGGAACACTCTGTTCATAGGCAGTCAGTCCTGCAGCGTTCAGGTTCAGGGGCGTGATGGGAGTGAGCTTAGCTGCTGCACGAATGACCCACCGAGAAGGAAGGGCGCTGTTTTCGCGAGTCAGGGGCAACGAGGCGTTGCTGGCGGGATTGTACGTTTCTGAATGTTACAAGCACATAAATTTGCTGTCAGTTTCCTGTACGAACGGCGTCTAGGGCGTTGGCACCCTAGCCGCCGCACGGCCGCTATTCGAACCGCAGAATCACCCGGCGGTTGTGCTTGCTCTTCTTCTCGATTTTTTCACAGAACACCCGGCCGATTTCCTCGGTATTGGTCACATGGGTGCCGCCACAGGGCTGGATGTCGATACCGGCAATCTCGATCACCCGTACCGACCCCTGAATCACCGGTGGCGCCACCGCCTGGGTGCGGGTGATCTGCAGCAGGGTCGAATACTCCGAGGCGGGCATCGACAGGGTTTTTACCGCGTGAGCCTGTTCGATCAAGGCATTGAGGTCGCGGGTGATGCTCTCTTTGTCGAGGGTCATTTCCGGCAGGTCGAAATCCAGGCGACCCTTGTCGGCACCGATGCTGCAACCGGTCACCGGGGCATCGATGATCGAGCACAGCAGGTGCAGGCAGGTGTGCATTTTCATGTGCTGGTAGCGCCGCTCCCAGTCCAGGCTGGCGTCCACCTGCATTCCGGCGGCCAGTTGTTCAGGGCACTGTTCTACCTGGTGCCAGATGATTGAGCGCAGCACCGGGTCGCGCACGGTGCCGGTGATGTCGACGCGGCTGCCGTCGGGCAGGATGAAGTGCCCGGTGTCGCCCGGCTGACCGCCACCTGTGGGGTAGAACAGCGTGTGCTCCAGGGCGATCCCCTGTTCGCTGACGGCAATCACCCGCGCACTGAAAGCATTCTGGTAAGGCGCGCTGTCGAACAGCGCGAGGGTTTCCATGGTGTGCACAGACATGTTCAACCTCCGACGATCAGTGGGCTGGCTTGCAGCAGGCGACGAACCATCGCGCTCAAACCAGGGGGAGATAGCAGGGTGATTTCAAATTCGGGCCCGGTCACTTTCAGGTTCAGCGGCAGGCGCGGCGGGTAGGCCGTTGTCTCGATATGGCGCAGGCGGAACTGCAGGTGATGGCGTTCCTTGACCGTCGGCTCCAGCAGCAGGCCGGGCAGGGGATGGAAGTCGGCGTCCAGCACCGTCACTTTGTGACTCGCATTGACCTCGCCTACCACATGCAAGCGTTCGTCGAGGGCAAACGCGCCGAGGTAATTGCTGTGGTCCGACTCATCGTTTTTCTGGAGCTGGATCTGGTTGACCACCTTGACCTTGGTGCCGGCCGGCACGTCCTGGGTGATCACGCAGGATGGGCTGATAAACACGTTGTCGCCGATCAACACATAACCGAGTACCCGCGCGCCGGAACCGACTTCCACGTTGTTGCCCAGCCGTGGGTGACGCTTGCCGTCCGGGTTGTTGGCGATGCCCCGGGCGCCAAGGGTCACGCCGCAGAGGATGTAGCAGTCGTTGCCGATTTCGCAGGTTTCACCGATGACCGTGCCGTAACCGTGGTCCAGCACAAAGCGTCGGCCGATCCGCGCGGCGGGGTGAATTTCGGCGCCGGACAGAATCTTGCCCTGGTTACTCAGCTTCAGGGCGATGGTGGAAAACACGCCGTTGTTCGTGTCCGGGAAATTCCACACCAGGTGCGCCAGCCGGTAGTACAGCACGGCCTTGAACGAGGCGTAGGACTCCAGGATCAGCTCACCGCGCCCACGGGACGCCGGGTCGCGCCAGGCATAGGCGATCAGGTCTTCGGCCACCGCCTGGGCCGCCGCCTGGATCAGCGGCGCAAGATGCGCCTCCAGCTGCTTCAACTGCGCAGGCGTAAGCGTGGTGATGAGGTGGGTGAGCAACTCATCGTGCAGCTGTTGCATGTCGATAAAGCCCCCCATGGAGGCACCCCCGCAATAGTTGTTATTCAAAACAGGGCAAATAACTGTCGGCACTGTCGTAGACCATGGTCAGCACAACGGTATCGGTGGGCAGCTCCGGCGCCAGTTTGGCGATCGCCACCATGTTGGCGGCCGACGACAGCCCGAGGCTGATGGCATCGGTGCGCATGATGCGTTTGATCATGTCGAGGCATTCCTGGCGCGACACCTTGAGCATCCCGTCAATGATTGCGACGTTGAGAATGCTCGGGATCAACCCGATGGACAGGCCCTGGATATGGTGCGGCGCGTGGCGGTCGCTGAGCAGGTCGCATTCTTCCGGCTCCACCCCCATGACGCGGATTGCCGGCCAGGTGCTCTTGAGGGTTTCGCCGATGCCGGTGATATGGCCGCCGGTGCCGATGCCGCTGACGAAGTAGTCGACCCGCAGCTCGCCGAAGGCGCGGATGATTTCCCGGGCGGTGGTGTCACGGTGTGTCTGCGGGTTGGCGCCGTTGCGCTGCTGGTTGAGCATCACGTAGCTGGGGTTTTCCAGCTGCAGCTCCATGCACTTTTCGCCGTGGGAATTGTTGCCCTGGCGGCTGTCGGACAGCACCACCTTGGCGCCATACAGCCGCAGCAGTTTCTGCTTCTCCGGGCTGTAGTTGTCGGGGATCACCAGCACCACTTTGTAGCCCAGCACGTTGCCGGCCATCACCAGGCCGATGCCGGTGTTGCCGCCGCTGGGTTCGATGATGGTTTGCCCGGAGCCGCGAATCAGAATGCCCCGGCGCTCGGCGTCGAGGATCATCCCCAGGGCGATGCGCGCCTTGTGGCTGCCACCAGGGTTGAGGGATTCCAGCTTGGCGTAGACCTCAATGCCAAGGTCTTCGGAAAACTGTTCCAGGCGCACGATGGGCGTTTGGCCAATGGCGTCGAGTATCGAGTTATGCAACATCAAGTAAGAACCCATGGCCGCTGATCAGTACAAAGGCATGTCAGGTTCGACGTCGCGAACCCAGTGTTTCATGCCACCTTGCAGTACTTTGGTGTTGACGAATCCGGCGGCCAGCAACGTGCTGGCGGCTTGCTCCGCGCGGGTTCCGGCGTAGCAGATGAGGTAGTGAGTGTTGTCACGGCTGAGGTTGGCGAGTTGCCCGTCGAGTTCGGCCAGCGGGATGTGCACCACCCCCGGCAATTTGCACACTTCCAGCTCGCTGGCGTCACGCACGTCCAGCAGCACGTCGGCCTTGCTGTGTCGTTCGAGCAGTTGCTTGAGCACCCGCGGCTTGATGTAGCGCTCTTCGGCCAGGGACGGTTGGCTTGGCATGGCGTCGGCGCAGACAGCGGGTGCGAGGGTTTGGGTGTGGCGCAGTTCGGAACAGCAGGGGCAGTCGGCGCGGCGCTTGAAGCGGATCTCGCTGAACTTCATCGCCAGCGCATCAAAGCGCATCAGCCGGCCCGAGAGGGGGTCGCCAATGCCGATCAACAGCTTGATCGCCTCGGTGGCCTGGATCATCCCGACCACCCCGGGCAATACGCCGATGACGCCGCCAGCGCTGCAGTTGGGTGCCAGTTCCGCCGGCGGGGCCTGGGGAAACAGGCAGCGATAGCACGGCCCGCCTTTGTAGTTGAGCACGCTGATCTGCCCGTCGAAGCGGTAGATGGCGCCGTACACCAACGGCTTGCCTAACTGCACGCAAGCGTCGTTGACCAGGTAGCGGGTTTCGAAATTGTCGGTGCCGTCGATCACCAGGTCATAGGCGCCCACCAGTTCCAGGGCGTTGTCGGTGTTGAAGGCGGTGTCGTAGGTGTTGATCTGGATGTGGCTGTTGAGGTCCTGCAAGCGTTGCTTGGCGGACTCCACCTTGGGCAGGCCCAGGGTGCTGTTGCCGTGGACGATCTGGCGTTGCAGGTTGCTGCTTTCCACCACGTCGAAATCCACCAGCCCCAAGGTGCCGATGCCGGCCGCCGCCAGGTACAGGCTGATGGGCGAACCGAGGCCGCCGGTGCCGACGATCAGCACCTTGGCTTTCTTCAGGTTCAGTTGGCCTTCGCGGCCGACGCCGGGCAGGGTGATGTGGCGCACGTAGCGCTGCACTTCCTCGTTGCTCAGTTGGTCGACGTCCATGCCGCCGGAGGTGGCCAGCAGCACTTCGATTTTGGCCTTTTCGGGCAACCGGTCGTTGGCGTCGATCAGTTCCTCTTCGGCGGTGAACAGGAAGTGTTCCTTGAGCTGGTTATTCTCGTAGAGCAGGTGCGCCCGCAATTGCGGGTGCTCGATGCAGAGGTTTTCAATGACTTCGCGCAATGTCGATCCGGCACCCTCGAGGGTCGATGCTGGCAGCTTGGCCACGCGGACCAGGATGTCGGGGAAAGAGACAGCGTTCATGCACAACTCCGTTTGCAGGTCGTTGAAGGGGGTTTGGGCGAAGCGCTTGCCATCCCAGGCAAACAGTTTTGAACCTTGGGTCTTGCCCTGGCGAACATCGACCACCAGGTAACTTACGGGGTAGATCGGTTCTCCCATGAAGAGGGCCTTGTCCTGGTCTTCGTCGCTGAAATACGCGCCGACGTCAGGGTGGGAGTGGTAGATCACCACCACCGGGTTATCACTGCGAAACGCCTTATTCATCATCAGCGTGTCGGCCACCGAAAAGGTGTAACCGTTGGCTGCACTGCGTGAATACATCTCGGGGTTCTTGCGGTGCAGCTCGTTCTGGATGTTGCTGCCCAGGTGCACGGTGCCATCGGCGAAAACGAAACCGCAGCATTCCTCGGGGTAGCTGCGGTCGGCGTGGGCGTAAACCTGCTCCAGGGCGGTTGGGCTCAGGACCTTCATCTCAGTTTTTCTTCGCCAGGAGCTTTTCGATGGGCAGCTTGGTGATGGCAAAACCGGCTAGCAGGATCGCCGAATACATCATCAGGTCCTTGGAGATCTGCACGCCTTCGTACCAGGCACCGATGATCACCGCGAACACCGGGAAGATGATGAACACGAAGGACAAAATGATCGGGCTCAGGCGCTTGAGCAGCATGAAATACACGATAAACCCGCCCACCGACGCCACCAGGCCAAGGTAGAACAGCGCACTCCAGGAGCGCAGAGTGATGTCTTCGAACGTCGGGGTTTCAAACCACAGCCCGGCGACAAACAGCATCAGCCCGGCGATGCCGATGGGCAGGGTGTTGTAGGTGATCACGCTGATGGCGCTGCCTTGTTTCTTGGTAATCACGTAGCACAAGGCATGCATGATCGCGGCGGCCAGGATTGCCAGCACCCCGAAGAACTCGGCATGGTCCAGGTGCAGGCCCTGGCTCTTGATGATCATGTACAGGCTGCCGAAACCGATGGCGATACCGACCACCTGTGAAAAGTAGATGCGCTCGCGCAGGAACAGCGCGGAGAAAATCAGGATAAACACCGGCATGCAGCTGAACAGCAGCGCGGTGAGTCCGGACGAGACATGCATCTCGCCGTAGTTGAGCAAGTAATACGGAACGCTGAAGTAGGACAGCGTCACAAACACGAAGAACCAGCGGCTTTCCCGGGGAAACAGAATCGGCTCGCGGCGCACCCAGGCGAAACACAGGAACAGCGGAAACGCGATCAAGAACCGCAGCCCGGCAGAGGTCAGCGGCGGCACGCTCTCCACGGCGATCTTGATGCCCAGCCAGGTGGTGCCCCAGCTCAGGCACACGATCAGGAACATCACACTGGTTATCAGCCCAGCCAACCACTGCTTGTGAGTTTTTGTTTTTTCAGCATTTTCGAGAACGGCGGACATTGGCATCGTGACATTGCTTCCATGAGACCGAATTGACCTCTATATTGAGTGCCTTGATTCGGTGATTGAACCCGTAAAAGCACACTATTAGGGCGAAAGATGGCTGTCAAAACAAATATTGACATGGTGTCAATTATGCGAGAAGGACTCTCCAACGGGCAGGGCGTGAAGTACAAGCGCCTGTCCGATGTCATGGAGCGGGGCATTCTTGAAGGCTTGATTGAACCGGGAAGAAAGCTGCCGCCTCATCGGGTGCTTTCCGACAATCTTGGGGTCACTATCGGCACCATCAGCCGAGCCTACGGTGAGCTGGAGCGGCTGGGGCTGGTGGTGGCGCGCGTGGGTGACGGCACCTTCGTGCGCAAGCGTGGGATGGAACGCCAGCGGGATGAAGGCTTTCGCAACTTCAGCGACGAGCCGCGGCAGTACTTTGATATGAGCCGCAACATGCATATCCCGGGGCAGGAAACCACGTTCCTGGCCCAGAGCTTTCAGACGCTGGCCACTAACGCCAAGTTTTTGCAGGACATCAGTGCCTACACCCCGGATGCCGGCCTGCCGCGCTACCGGGCAGCGGGTGCCCAGTGGCTGGTGCAGCGGGACTTCCATCCGATTCCCGAGCAAGTGATCTGCGTGAACGGTGGCCAGCATGGGCTGCTGTGCGCACTGATGGCACTGTTACGGGCGGGGGACACGGTGGTCACCGAACAGTTGACCTACCCGGGGCTGATCACCGCCGCGCGCATGCTGGGAATACGCCTGATCGGCCTGGAAATGGATGAAGAAGGGCTGCTGCCAGGGGCGCTGGATGAAGTCTGTCGCAATCACCGGGTTTCGGCGTTGTACTGCACGCCGACCATCCAGAATCCTACGACAGCGGTGCTGTCGGTCGCGCGCCGTGAGGCGCTGGTCAAGGTCTGCCGCGAGCACAACCTGCTGATTCTTGAGGACGAGGCCCACGGTGTGCTGGTGGAAGACCGCCCGCCGCCCCTGAGCCATTTCGCCCCGGAGCGTACGATTCTGATCAGCAGCCTGAGCAAGGCGGTGTCGGCGGGGTTGCGCGTTGGGTACGTACACGCACCGCCGGCGCTGGTCAGCCGGATTTCTGCGGCCTTGCGTTCCACCTGTTGGATGGCCACGCCGGTCACCCTGGAATTGGCCACGCAGTGGATCGAGAACGGCACGGCAGAACACCTGCTGCACCAGCAGATTCAGGAAATCAGCCGCCGCAAGGCGTTGGTTGAAGGGTTGTTGATCGGGCTGGAGTACCGCACTCATCTGAACAGCCCGCACTTCTGGATCGAAGTCCCGGAGCCGTGGCGTGCGTCGGAAATCGAGGCGGAGTTGAAGCAGAACAATTACCTGATCGCGACAGCCGAGGCGTTTGCGGTGGGGCAGACGGCGGTGCCGCAGTTTATCCGGGCGAGTATCTGCAATACGTCGGGAGATGATCAGTTGCTGCTGGATGGGTTTGATGCGCTGGCGACAGCGCTGGGGCAGGGAGGAGGGCGGTTTCACCTGTGAACCCAACAGCTTGTTGTGAACAGGCCTCTGTGGCGAGGGAGCAAGCTCCCTCGCCACACAAGCACCTTGGCCAGAGAGCGTATTTACTTAAACCGCCGCTCCACCCCTTTCTCCACCAGAATCTTCGCCGAAATCTCTTCCACCGAAAAATGCGTGGAATTGATGTGCGCAATATTTTCCCGGCGGAACAGGTTTTCCACTTCCCTCACTTCAAATTCGCACTGCGCATAGCTGGAGTAACGGCTATTGGGCTTGCGCTCATTGCGGATCGCCGTCAGCCGGTCCGGGTCAATGGTCAGCCCGAACAGCTTGTGCTGGTGCGCGCGCAGGGCGCTCGGCAGTGTCAGGTGCTCCATGTCGTCTTCGGTCAGCGGGTAGTTGGCCGCGCGAATCCCGAATTGCATGGCCATATAAAGGCAGGTCGGCGTCTTGCCGCAGCGGGACACGCCCACCAGGATCAAATCAGCCTTGTCGTAGTAGTGGGTGCGGGCGCCGTCGTCGTTGTCGAGGGCAAAGTTCACCGCCTCGATCCGCTCCATATAGTTGGAGTTGTGGCCGATGGAGTGAGATTTTCCGACGGAGTATGACGAATGTTCACTTAACTCTTGTTCCAGCGGCGCCAGGAAGGTAGAGAAGATGTCGATCATGAAACCATTGGAGGTGGCGAGGATCTCACGAATGTCCTGATTGACGATGGTGTCGAAAATGATCGGACGAAATCCGTCTTTTTCGGCGGCCAGATTGATTTGTTGTACCATGGCCCGCGCTTTATCCACGCTATCGATATAGGGTCGCGTGAATTTGCTGAAGGTAATGTTTTCGAACTGCGCCAGCAGGCTTTGACCCAGGGTTTCGGCTGTAATGCCGGTGCCGTCGGAGATAAAGAAAGCAGATCGTTTCATTTGAGCCTTGGGCCTTAAGCTGATGACGAATCTTGGATATGATAGGCGCGATTTTGCCGTCCCGCAGTGGGCCGCATTCTCACTTATTTTCCAGGTCCAGGCCACAAACGCCGGTAACTGCTCCTACTGAGCCGCCGGCGTCCTGAGCTTTTCCAACACAGAAAGTGGAGAGATCACCTTGGTAGAGTACGTAGTTTCCCTCGATAAGCTCGGCGTCCATGATGTAGAGCACGTAGGGGGCAAGAACGCATCCCTGGGCGAGATGATCAGTAATCTTGCGGGCGCCGGTGTATCGGTGCCAGGTGGTTTTGCCACCACCGCCCAGGCTTACCGTGATTTCCTCGAGTTGAGCGGCCTCAACGATCAGATCCACGCCGCCCTCGATGCGTTGGACGTCGATGACGTCAACGCCCTGGCCAAGACCGGTGCCCAGATCCGTCAATGGATCATGGAAGCCGAGTTCCCCGAGAAGCTCAACGCCGAGATACGCACCGCGTTTGCCACGCTGTCGGCCGGTAACCCGGACATGGCCGTCGCCGTGCGCTCCTCGGCCACCGCCGAAGACTTGCCAGACGCCTCCTTTGCCGGCCAGCAGGAAACCTTCCTGAACATCCGCGGCGTGGAAAACGTAATCCGCGCGGCCAAGGAAGTGTTCGCCTCCCTCTTTAACGATCGCGCCATTTCCTACCGCGTACACCAGGGGTTCGACCACAAACTGGTGGCCCTGTCTGCCGGTGTGCAGCGCATGGTGCGTTCGGAAACCGGTACGGCCGGCGTGATGTTCACCCTGGACACTGAATCGGGCTTCCGCGACGTGGTGTTCATCACCGGCGCCTACGGCCTCGGCGAAACCGTCGTACAAGGCGCGGTGAACCCGGACGAATTCTACGTCCACAAACACACCCTTGAAGCCGGCCGCCCGGCCATCCTGCGCCGCAACCTGGGCAGCAAGGCGATCAAGATGATCTACGGCGACGAGGCCAAGGCCGGTCGCTCGGTGAAAACCGTTGATGTCGACAAGGCCGAACGCGCGCGTTTCTGCCTGACCGACGCCGAAGTCAGCGAATTGGCCAAGCAGGCGATGATCATCGAGAAGCACTACAAGTGCCCGATGGACATCGAATGGGCCAAAGACGGCGACGACGGCAAGCTGTACATCGTTCAGGCCCGTCCTGAAACCGTGAAGAGCCGCACTTCGGCCAACGTCATGGAACGCTACCTGTTGAAAGAAACCGGCACCGTGCTGGTGGAAGGCCGTGCCATTGGCCAGCGCATCGGCGCCGGCAAGGTGCGGATCATCAAGGACGTGTCCGAGATGGACAAGGTCCAGCCTGGCGACGTACTGGTCTCCGACATGACCGACCCGGACTGGGAACCGGTGATGAAACGCGCCAGCGCCATCGTCACCAACCGTGGCGGGCGCACCTGCCACGCGGCGATCATCGCCCGTGAACTGGGGATTCCGGCAGTGGTGGGCTGCGGCAACGCGACCCAACTGTTGAAAGACGGCCAGGGCGTGACCGTATCCTGCGCGGAAGGCGACACCGGCTTTATCTTCGAAGGTGAGCTGGGCTTCGACATCAAGCAAAACTCCATCGACGCCATGCCGGACCTGCCGTTCAAGATCATGATGAACGTCGGCAACCCGGACCGCGCCTTCGACTTCGCGCAGTTGCCGAACGCCGGTGTGGGCCTGGCCCGCCTGGAGTTCATCATCAACCGCATGATCGGCGTGCACCCCAAGGCGTTGTTGAACTACGACGGCCTGCCGCCGGACATCAAGGAAAGCGTCGACAAGCGCATCGCCGGCTACAACGACCCGGTGGGCTTCTACGTCGAGAAACTGGTGGAAGGCATCAGCACCCTGGCGGCGGCGTTCTACCCGAAAAAGGTCATCGTGCGGCTGTCGGACTTCAAGTCCAACGAATACGCGAACCTGATCGGCGGCAAGCTCTACGAGCCGGAAGAAGAAAACCCGATGCTGGGCTTCCGTGGCGCCTCGCGTTACATCAGCGAAGCCTTCCGCGACTGCTTCGAGCTGGAATGCCGTGCTCTCAAGCGCGTGCGCAACGAAATGGGCCTGACCAACGTCGAAATCATGGTGCCGTTCGTACGCACCCTGGGTGAGGCAAGCCAAGTGGTGGACCTGCTGGCTGAAAACGGCCTGTCCCGTGGCGAGAACGGCCTGCGCGTCATCATGATGTGCGAGTTGCCGTCCAACGCCATCCTGGCCGAAGAGTTCCTGGAGTTCTTCGACGGCTTCTCCATCGGCTCCAACGACCTGACTCAGCTGACCCTGGGCCTGGACCGCGACTCGGGGATCATTGCCCACCTGTTTGACGAGCGTAACCCTGCGGTCAAGAAGCTGTTGGCCAACGCCATCCAGGCGTGCAACAAGGCTGGCAAGTACATCGGGATCTGCGGCCAAGGCCCTTCCGATCACCCGGACCTGGCCAAATGGCTGATGGAACAGGGCATCGAAAGCGTCTCGCTGAACCCCGATTCCGTACTGGAAACCTGGTTCTTCCTGGCTGAAGGCCAAACGCCGGCGTAAAACGCAGCACCCAAAAGTGCCGGTCAACCTTGCGGTTGGCCGGCATTTCTCATTCTGTACAGGGCGGAACTCCTTCCGGACGCCGCCCTTTTTTGTGCAAGAGCATTATGCAAAGCAGCAGCAACCTGTTTCCCGTCGCCTTGATCAGCGCTGAGCGTCGTGGCGACCTGAGTGAAGACGTGTATCGGCTGAAACCCGGCAACAGCCCCGACGGCACTGTCGAGCTGGCCGTGACCCGCCTGGGCCTGGCTGATGTCCCGGAAAACCGGGGCGTGCCGGTGGTTTTGTTGCACGGCAGTTTCTCCAACCGACGCTTCTGGTATTCGCCCAAGGGCATCGGCCTGGGTGCCTACCTGGCGCGCGAGGGGTTCGACGTCTGGATCCCGGAAATGCGCGGCCATGGGCTGTCCCGGCGTAATCAGGCCTATGCCAAAAACCGCGTCGCCGACTATGCGCGCTACGATTTGCCGGCTATTGCGGCCTTTGTGCGTGAGCAAAGCGGGCAGATTCCCCACTGGATCGGGCATTCCCTGGGTGGCACGACCTTGGCTGCCGCCCTGGGTGGACAGCATCTGGGCGCGCCGGCGGTGGCCTCGGTGGCGCTGTTTGGCTGCCAGGTCAGCCGCACCCATTGGCCGTTGAAACTGCCACCGGTGGAATGGACCGGCCGGCTGCTCTTGAAGCGTTTTGGCGAGTTGTCTGGCTCCCGACTGAAACGTGGCCCAGAGGACGAGCCGGCGGGCGTTCTGATTGAAGCCATGCGCTGGAATGGTCTGTTCGGCCGTTTTGGCGAAGGGAAGCAGGACTGGTGGAAAGGCCTGGCAGATGTTGACGTGCCGCTATTGGCGGTGAGCGCTGCCGGCGATCACCAGGACCCGGACTGGGCCTGTCGCAAGCTCTTCGAACAGATCGGCTCCGAGCATCGCCAGTACCTGTGCCTGGGGCGTCAGCAAGGGTTCAGCGGGGATTTCGGGCATGTTGAGATGCTTGTCAGCAAGGCCGCACAGGCTGAGGTGTGGCCGTTAGTGAGGCGTTGGTTGAAAGATCCGCTCACACCTTTGATGGAGGCGCAGTCTCAGGAACTCGCAGCAGTTTGAGCGCAAGGCTCTATCAGGGGCGTTTCGCTTGTTTGCCGTAGCGGCTAAGATATGACGCGTTGGGTGGTTCTGGTCATATTCAGTCGCGCAGTGGGTCTTGCGTTGCTGTCCGATGGGCCCGACTATTCGACCCGGATTAAAGAACCTTCACGGCAAAGCGTTTCCAGATGTAAGTAAACAGTGGGATGTTTGACACCTTCTTTCACCTACAGGAGTTTCTCGATGAACCATTACCTTACCCCCGACCTGTGCGATGCCTACCCGGAGCTGGTGCAGGTGGTTGAGCCGATGTTCAGCAATTTCGGCGGCCGAGACTCCTTTGGTGGCGAGATCGTGACCATCAAGTGCTTTGAAGACAATTCCCTGGTCAAGGAACAAGCCGAACTCAACGGCACCGGCAAGGTGCTGGTGGTCGATGGCGGTGGTTCCCTGCGCCGCGCGTTGCTGGGCGACATGATCGCCGAGAAAGCCGCGAAAAATGGCTGGGAAGGGCTGGTGATCTACGGCTGCATCCGTGATGTCGACGTGATCGCCCAAACCGACCTGGGCGTGCAGGCCCTGGCCAGCCATCCAATGAAGACTGACAAGCGTGGTCTTGGCGATTTGAACGTGGCGGTGACATTCGCCGGCGTTACTTTCCGCCCAGGTGAGTACGTGTACGCTGACAATAACGGCGTGATCGTGTCCCCCAGCCCGCTGAAAATGCCTGAATAAACAGCAGTAGCCGACAGGGGTGAGGATGTTCGAGGAAGAAAACGCGCAGTGGGGGCTGGTGCATGCCCTGGTGCTGGACGGTAAAGGTGGTGCGCGTTCGATTGCCCGGACAGAGCTTGATGAGCTGCAATTGCAGCCTCAGGAAAGCCTGTGGCTGCATTGGGACCGTAGTCACCCGCAGACCCAGACCTGGTTGCGCAAATCCAGTGGCTTGAGCGAGTTCGCCTGTGACCTGCTGCTGGAGGAGAACACCCGTCCGCGCCTGTTGCCACTGCCGGACGCTGAACTGCTGCTGTTTTTACGCGGGGTGAACCTCAATCCCGGCGCCGAACCGGAAGACATGGTCTCGGTGCGGATCTTTGCCTCGGCAGCGCGGGTGATTTCCCTGCGCTTGCGCCCGTTGCGCGCCACCGACGAGTTGCTGGTGCAACTGGCGGACGGCAAGGGGCCGAAGACGTCCTCGGAACTGGTCCTTTATATGGCGCAGTACCTGACCAACAAGGTTCAGGATCTGGTCAGCGACCTGTCCGAAATCGTCGATATCGAAGAAGAAAAACTGGATGCCGACGAACGGTATACCCCGGAGCATGGCAGCGTTTTGCAGATCCGTCGGCGTGCCGCCGGGCTGAAACGTTTCCTGTCGCCGCAGCGGGATATTTTCGCGCAGTTGACCCGGATCAAGTTGCCCTGGTTCTGTGACGACGATGCTGACTACTGGAACGAATTGAACAACAGCCTGACCCGTTACCTGGAAGAGCTGGAATTGGCTCGGGAGCGCGTGGGGCTTGTGCTTGAGACCGAAGACCGGCGTTTGAGCCTGCGCATGAACCGCACCATGTACCGCTTCGGGATCATCACCGGGATCTTCCTGCCGATGAGTTTTCTCACCGGTTTGCTGGGGATCAATGTGGGGGGGATTCCGTTCTCTTCCAGCCCTTATGGATTCCTGATTGCCTGCCTGATGATGGTCTCGGTGGCGCTTGGGCAGTGGTGGTTGTTTCGACGGTTACGTTGGGTTTGAGCTGAATGTGACCTGAACATGGAAAGAGGTCATGTGACCCGAAGAATTTTACCCTCGTCTTTTAAATCACTTGCGAGAGGTTTTTTATGCACGATCCGTTCGAACAGTCTTTGCGTGACATGCTGAATGCCTCGCCGTCCAACCGGGACGACGATGCTTGCCTGGGTCGCGTTTTGAAAACCGCCAACCGCCAGGTCGGGGCGGGGGACCTGTTCGGTCTGCTTGGTCGCTGGTTGCCGGCGTTGATGATGGCCTTGAACAATGGTTCGGCCCATGTTTCACCGGTTTCCCGTCGTAAACCTCTTGCTCGCACTGCTGATAAGGCTGAATGAATATGGAACTCGATCTCTGGACTCAGAGTCTGGTAACTGCAATGACTGCGTTGTGGACCAAGGTGGCGAATTTCATTCCCAACCTGTTTGGTGCACTGGTGGTGGTGCTGCTGGGTTTCGTCGTGGCCAAGCTGCTCGACACCCTGCTCTCCAAATTGCTGGCTAAACTGGGTCTTGATCGATTGATGGGTGGTACCGGCCTGACCAAGATTCTGGGGCGTGCCGGGTTGCAGGTACCGATCTCGACATTGATCGGCAAGATCGTTTATTGGTTTGTTTTGCTGATTTTTCTGGTTTCTGCGGCTGAATCCCTTGGACTTGAGCGAGTTTCAGCTACTCTCGACATGCTGGCGCTGTATTTGCCGAAGGTATTCGGTGGCGCGCTGGTGTTGCTGGTAGGGGTTTTGCTGGCACAACTGGCCAATGGCCTGGTGCGCGGTGCGGCTGAAGGCGTAGGGCTGGATTACGCCAGTGGCTTGGGTCGAATTGCCCAGGGCCTGGTGATTATTATCAGTATTTCGGTCGCGATCAGCCAGTTGGAGGTCAAAACTGACCTGCTGAACCACGTGATTGTGATTGTTTTGATTACCGTTGGTCTGGCCGTTGCGCTGGCCATGGGGTTGGGAAGCAGGGAAATTGCCGGGCAGATTCTTGCGGGAATCTATGTGCGTGAGCTATATCAGGTTGGGCAACAAGTGCGTGTGGGCGAGGTCGAAGGGCAGATCGAGGAGATCGGCACGGTCAAGACGACAGTGCTGACGGATGATGGCGAACTGGTGTCGCTTTCAAACCGGATCTTGCTGGAACAGCATGTGACTAGCCGCTAACCCGGCGAATCCTGCTAATGTACGCCGCCGCGAACCTGGGTATCCAGGCTGTGGCGGACATTGACCTGACTGTCGGCACGATTTGTTTTGAATAAAGCCCAAACGCTGTCCACGCGCTATGACCCCCGTGAGCTCTCTGATGAGGAGTTGGTCGCGCGCTCGCACACGGAGCTGTTTCACGTAACACGCGCGTATGAAGAATTGATGCGCAGGTATCAACGCACTCTGTTCAACGTTTGTTCAAGGTATTTAGGGAACGATAGAGATGCGGATGATGTCTGTCAGGAAGTGATGCTCAAGGTGCTATACGGCCTGAAGAACTTCGAGGGCAAATCGAAGTTCAAGACATGGCTCTACAGCATCACGTACAACGAGTGCATCACGCAGTATCGGAAGGAACGGCGAAAGCGTCGCTTGATGGACGCTTTGAGTCTGGACCCCCTTGAGGAAGCGTCTGAAGAGAAGACGCCAACCTCGGAAGAAAAGGGCGGACTCGATCGCTGGTTGGTGCATGTGAATCCGATTGACCGGGAAATTCTGGTGCTACGATTTGTCGCAGAGCTGGAGTTTCAGGAAATCGCTGACATCATGCATATGGGTTTGAGTGCTACAAAAATGCGTTACAAACGCGCTCTTGATAAATTACGTGAGAAATTTGCGGGCAGTACTGAAACTTAGTGCGTGGCAAATATCTCTTACGTGTAGGCAAGTTCTGTTAGACTTGTCGCCGAGTTGTCCCCCGGTATGTGGGACTGCTTTACAATCACCAGATGGGGATTTAACGGATGAAACTGAAAAACACCTTGGGCTTGGCCATTGGTACTCTTATTGCTGCTACTTCCTTCGGCGCTCTGGCACAAGGTCAAGGCGCAGTTGAAGGCCAGCTGTTCTACAAAAAGCAGTTCAACGATAGCGTCAAGCATATCGAAGACGGCTACAATCCTGGCGCAAGCATCGGTTACTTCCTGACCGACGACGTGTCGATCAACCTGAACTACGACACTACCAACCACACCCGTTCGAACGACGGTACTGGCAACCAGAAGATCAAAGGTGATACCGGCAGCGTTACTGCCCAGTACCACTTCGGTCAAGCTGGCGTCGACTCCCTGCGTCCATACGTAGAGGGCGGTTTCGGCCACCAGAGCCGTACCAACGTACAGGCTGATGGTCACAGCGGTCGCGATCAGTCGACTCTGGCTATCGCTGGCGCTGGTGTGAAGTACTACTTCACCGACAACCTGTTCGCACGTGCTGGCGTTGAAGCTGACTACGCTATCGACAACGGCAAGTGGGACTACTCCGCACTGGTTGGCCTGGGCGTAAACTTCGGCGGCAACGCTGGTAAAACTGCTCCAGCTCCTACCCCAGCACCAGCTCCAGAGCCAGTTCCAGAGCCAGAAGCTCCGGTTGCTCAGGTTGTTCGTGTTGAGCTGGACGTGAAGTTCGACTTCGACAAGTCGGTTGTTAAGCCTAACAGCTACGGCGACGTGAAAAACCTCGCTGACTTCATGAAACAGTACCCACAAACCACCACCGTTGTTGAAGGTCACACTGACTCCGTCGGTCCTGACGCTTACAACCAGAAGCTGTCCCAGCGTCGTGCTGACGCTGTTAAGCAAGTCCTGGTCAAAGACGGTATTGCTCCTAACCGTGTAAGCTCGGTTGGTTATGGCAAATCCCGCCCAGTTGCTGACAACGCAACTGAAGCTGGCCGTGCTATCAACCGTCGCGTAGAAGCCTCGGTAGAAGCACAAGCAGCTCAGTAATTACTGAGTTGTAGAAAAAAGCCCGGCTTAGGCCGGGCTTTTTTTCGCCTGCAATTTACCTCAGGCGGTGGCGCTGGCCAGGGCCTCAACCGCTTGTGTCGCCTGGGCAACCCGGCCAATCACCAGGATCGCCGGGCTCTTGAGCGCAAATTCGTGCGCATCTTCCTGCATCCGGGCAAGACTGCTGCGGCACTCACGCTGATGTGGCAACGAGGCGTTTTCAATCATCGCCACCGGCATGTCATCGCTTATGCCACCTTCCAGCAACTGCTGGCGAATCTCCCCCAGCTTCGCCACCCCCATATAGATCACCAGCGTCGTGCCGCCCTCGGCCAGTGCCCGCCAATTGATGCTGCTGTCGTCCTGAGTGTGGGCCGTAACCAGCGTGACGCCACGGCTGACACCCCGCAACGTCAGCGGGATATCACAGTTCGTTGCCCCGGCCAGCCCCGCCGTAATGCCGTTGACCAACTCCACGGTCACCCCTTGCTGCCTGAGCCATGCCGCCTCTTCGCCACCGCGACCAAAAATGCACGGGTCGCCACCCTTGAGCCGCACCACGCATTTGCCTTGTCGGGCATAGCGCAACATCAGGCGATGGATAAACGCCTGCGGCGTGGAACGACAGCCGCCGCGCTTACCCACGGTGATCAGCCGTGCAGTGGGGCAATGCTCCAGTAGCGCCGGGTTGACCAGGTCATCGATCAGCACCACATCGGCCTCCCGCAGGGCTCTCACTGCCTTGAGTGTCAGCAGCTCCGGATCGCCGGGACCTGCGCCCACCAGTCAGACTTTTGCGCTCATATGCTTCCCTCACACTGTGATCGCGATTGGCTGCGTGCCGCTCGCCAATAGCCGTTTGATTTCCGGCACGCAGGAGCCGCATTGCGTGCCGCAACCCAGTTCCTGCTTCAGCCCATTCAGGTCCAGGCCCCGGGCAATGCCGGCGCCGACCGCGCTTTCGCTGACGTTCTTGCAGTTGCACAACGTCTTGTGGCTGGTGGAACCGCCCCCCGGTGGCGCACTCAGTGGCGCCAGCAGCCAGCGTCGCAACTGGTCATCGGTGCGGCCTTCCAGCCACAGGTTTTGCAACCAGTGGCGAGCCAGGGTTTCGCCGGCCAGGCGGATCGCGGTGATCCGGCCCTTTTCAATTTTTACCCGCTTGCCAATGGAGCGCCGCGGGTCGTCGTAGGCCATCACCGGGCCGTCATTCAGGCCCAGCAACTGGTCAATCTGCTTGAGCAGCTCAAGTGCAGGCGCCTCGTGATGCGCCCCACGAATCAGCAGGGCAGGCCGCTCGCGCCCGGTCAGGCTCAGGCTGACGTAGGCAAAACCCTCACACAGCGGTCGCAACGCTTCAAAGTGTTGCTGCACATCGCCTTCGATCAGCGCGAACAAGTGCCAGGGCAGTTGCACCGCCTCCAGGCGCACACCGCTATGTTTGAGTTCCGGCTGCTTGGACAGCGGATCGAACGCCGGCTGGGTGAGTGCATTCACGCCGCCTTTGAGAAAGCGGTCGCCCCAGTGCATCGGCAGGAACGCCTGGCCGGGACGCACGCTGTCATCACTGCCGACGGCGACAATCACGCTGCCGCGCCGACTTTTCAGGCTGATCAGGTCGCCTTCCTTCAAGCGATGCCGGCGCAGCTCGTCCGGGTGCAGGCTGAGCAACGCTTCACTGACATGCCCGAACAACTGCGCCGCGGTGCCGGTACGGCTCATCCCATGCCATTGGTCCCGCAGGCGTCCGGTGATCAGGGTCAGAGGGAAGCGCGCGTCACGCTGCTCTTTGGCGGCGCGATAAGGGTCAGCAACAAAGTGCGCCCGGCCAGTCTCCGTAGGGAAAATTCCGTCGGTGTACAGCCGTGGTGTTCCGCTCATCGCATCGGCCGGGAATGGCCATTGCTGCGGGCCCATCCGGTCCAGCAGGGCGTGACTGATACCCGACAGGTCCAAGTCACGCCCACGGGTCAGCAGTTTGTATTCATCAAAGATCTGCGCCGGTTGCTCAAAGGCAAAAAGACCCGGTTTTCCGGGACAAAGACGTCGCTCCAGGCGCTGGGCAAAATCCACAGTGATTGCCCAGTCCGGCCGTGCCTCTCCTGGTGGGACGATGGCCTGCCGGACGTGGGAAATGCGCCGTTCAGAGTTGGTGACCGTGCCTTCTTTCTCGCCCCAGCTCGCTGCGGGCAACAACAGGTCGGCGAAACGCGCTGTCTCGGTTGTACAAAAGGCTTCCTGTAGCACCACGAACGGACACGCCTCCAGGGCCTGACGCACGGTGTTCTGGTCGGGCAGGGATTGGGCGGGATTGGTGCAGGCGATCCAAAGGGCCTTGATCTTGCCGGCCTGTATTTGCTCAAACAATTCGATAGCGGTCAGTCCGGTGTTGGCCGGCAGTTGGTCAACACCCCAATACGCGGCCACTTCTGCCCGATGTTCAGGGTTGGCTGCCTCACGATGGCCTGGCAGCAAATTCGACAAACTGCCGGTTTCCCGACCGCCCATGGCATTTGGCTGACCCGTCAGGGAGAAAGGTCCACAGCCGGGACGGCCGATGGTGCCGGTCGCCAAATGCAGGTTAATCAGCGCACTGTTCTTAGCGCTGCCTGCGGTGGACTGGTTCAGCCCCATGCACCACAACGACAGGAAGCTCGCCGAGGTGCCGACCCATTCCGCGCACTGGCGCAGTTGCTCGACACTGATCCCGCACAGCTGCGTCACCATTTGCGGTGTGTAGTCGTGAACCAGGCGTTTGAGCTCCACCAGGCCGTTGGTGTGGGCCTGGATAAAGTCGCGGTCGATCCAGTCTTCCCACAACAACAGGTGCAAGATCCCATGGAACAACGCGACATCCGTACCCGGCAGGATCGCCAGGTGCAGGTCCGCCAGGTCGCACGTGTCGGTGCGCCGGGGATCAATCACCACCACCTTCATCTGTGGCCGACGAGCCTTGGCTTCCTCCAGGCGTCGGAACAACACCGGATGTGCGTAGGCCATGTTACTGCCGACGATCATCACGCAGTCGCTCGACTCCAGGTCCTCATAACTGCAGGGCGGCGCGTCGGCCCCCAGGCTGCGCTTGTAACCAACCACTGCTGACGACATACATAGCCGCGAGTTGCTGTCGATGTTGTTGGTGCCCACCAGCGCCCGCGCCAGCTTGTTGAAGCTGTAGTAATCCTCGGTCAGCAATTGCCCGGAGATATAGAACGCCACGCTGTCCGGCCCGTGTTCGGCGATGGTTTCGGCGAACACATTGGCCGCGTGTTCCAGGGCGGTATCCCAGTCCGTGCGGGTACGGGCCAGGCCTTTGCCCAGTCGCAGTTCCGGGTACAACGCACGGGCCGTAAGGTCCCCGGTGAGGTGCAGGCTGGAACCCTTGCTGCACAATTTTCCAAAGTTGGCCGGATGGCTCGGATCGCCACTGACACCGAGGATCTGCGAGCCATCATGTTCGATCAGCACGCCGCAACCCACCCCGCAGTAGCAGCAGGTGGACGCGGTGGTCTGGCGGTTCATCAACCGGCGTCCCGCAGCGCCAACATCACCCGGCCGTTTTCCACGCGGGCCGGGTGGTGATGGGCGCAGCCGACGTCCGGTGCCTGGGCTTCACCGGATTCCAGGTCGATCTGCCAGTTATGCAGTGGGCAGGCCACGCGCTTGCCGTAGATCAAACCCTGGGACAGTGGGCCACCCTTGTGGGGGCAGCGGTCGTCGAGGGCGAAAACTTCGTCGTCACTGGTACGAAAAATCGCGATGTCGCCTTTGGGCCCGGTGATGATGCGCGAACCCAGGGCGTTGATTTCTTCGAGGGCGCAGATATCCAGCCAGTTCATGCCGGCACCTCCAGCAGTTTGACGGGGATGGTGTCGAATTCCTTTTTCAGCAGTGGCTGTTCCAGGCGTTCTTTCCACGGGTCTTGTTCGAACGACAGGGAGAATTGCAGACGTTCGTTAAGCGCCTGACGCCGCGCCGGGTCTTCCAGTACGGCCTTCTTGATGTGCTCCATACCCACCCGTTGCAGGTAGTGCACGGTACGTTCCAGGTAGAAGGCTTCTTCCCGATAGAGCTGTAGGAAAGCGCCGTTGTATTCGCGCACTTCTTCGGCGGTTTTCAGCTTCACGAAGAACTCGGCCACCTCGGTCTTGATCCCGCCGTTACCGCCGATGTACATCTCCCAGCCGGAGTCGACGCCGATAATTCCCACGTCCTTGATCCCGGCTTCCGAGCAGTTGCGCGGGCAGCCGGACACTGCCAGTTTCACCTTGTGGGGCGACCACATATTGAACAGATCATGCTCCAGCTCGATCCCCAGCTGTGTGGAGTTCTGTGTACCAAAGCGGCAGAACTCGCTGCCGACGCAGGTCTTCACGGTGCGAATGGATTTGCCGTAGGCATGGCCAGACGGCATGTCGAGGTCTTTCCATACGCCAGGCAAGTCCTGCTTCTTGATGCCCAGCAAATCGATGCGCTGCCCGCCGGTGACCTTGACCATCGGCACGTTGTACTTGTCGGCCACATCGGCGATGCGCCGCAGTTCTGACGGATTGGTCACACCGCCCCACATCCTCGGGACTACCGAGTAGGTGCCATCTTTCTGAATATTGGCGTGGGCCCGCTCGTTGATCAGGCGCGATTGCGGATCGTCTTTCGCCTCGCCGGGCCAAGTGGAAATCAGGTAATAGTTGAGTGCCGGACGGCAGGTGGCGCAGCCGTTCGGGGTGCGCCAATTCAGGTAGCTCATGGTGCCGGCGATGGTCAGCAGGTGCTGGTCGCGGATGGCCTGGCGGATCTGCCCGTGGTTGAGGTCGCTGCAGCCGCAGATGGCTTTTTCGCTTTTCGGTTTGACGTCGGCCGCGCCGCCCACGGTGTTGATCAGGATCTGTTCCACCAGCCCGGCGCAGGAGCCGCAGGAGCTGGCGGCCTTGGTGTGTTTTTTCACGTCGTCGACGCTGAACAGCCCGTGTTCCTGAATGGCCTTGACGATGGTGCCCTTGCATACGCCGTTGCAGCCGCAGACTTCAGCACTGTCGGCCATGCTCATCGCCTTGTCCTGGCCCTGGTGACCTACATCGCCAATGGCGTTTTCGCCGAACATCAGGTGATCACGAATCTCGCCAATGGCATGGTTCTCACGGATCTGCCGGAAATACCAACCGCCGTCAGCCGTATCGCCGTACAGGCAGGCGCCGACGAGGATGTCGTCCTTGATCACCAGCTTCTTGTAGACGCCGCCAATCGGGTCGGAAAGGGTGATGGTTTCCGTGCCTTCGCCGCCCATGAAATCCCCGGCGGAGAACAGGTCGATGCCGGTGACTTTCAATTTGGTGGAGGTCACCGAACCCTGATAACGCGCAAAACCCAACTGGGCGAGGTGGTTGGCGCAGACCTTGGCCTGCTCGAACAGCGGTGCCACCAGGCCATAGGCGATCCCGCGATGGCTGGCGCATTCGCCGATGGCATAGATGCGCGGGTCGTAGGTTTGCAGGGTGTCGTTGACCAGAATCCCACGGTTGCACGGGATGCCGGATTTTTCCGCGAGCTCGGTGTTGGGGCGGATGCCGGCAGCCATCACCACCAGGTCGGCGGGGATCACATCGCCATTCTTGAATTGCACCGAACCGACGCGGCCGTTGCCGGCGTCATGCAGCGCCTGGGTTTGTTCCTGCAGGCGGAACACCAGGCCACGGCTTTCCAGTTCGGTTTGCAGCAACTGGCCGCTGGTCTTGTCCAGTTGCCGCTCCAACAGCCACTCGCCGATATGCACCACGGTCACGTGCATGCCGCGCAGCATCAGGCCGTTAGCCGCTTCCAGGCCCAGCAGCCCGCCACCGATCACCACCGCGTGCTTGTGGGTCCTGGCGGTGTCGATCATGGCTTGGGTGTCGGCGATGTCGCGGTAGCCGATCACACCGTGCAGCGTATTGCCGGGGATCGGCAAAATAAACGGCGTGGACCCGGTGGCGATCAGCAGGCGATCGTACTCGGCCTCGCTGCCGTCTTCGGCGATGACTTTGCGTTTGACCCGGTCGATCTGCACCACTTTGCGATTGAGCAGCAACTTGATGTTGTTATCGAGGTACCAGCTCAAATCGTTGAGCACGATCTCTTCGAAGGTCTGCTCACCGGCCAGCACCGGCGAGAGCAGGATGCGGTTGTAATTGGTGTGAGGCTCGGCGCCGAAGACGGTGATGTCGTACAGGTCGCTGCTCAGCTTGAGCAATTCTTCAAGGGTGCGAACCCCGGCCATGCCGTTGCCGATCATCACCAGTTTGAGTTTCTTCATGTCGTTCTCCGCAGTGGCTCGACAAATCGTGCGCAACAAAAAAAGGCGTCCCCGCTAGGTAAGTAGCGAGGACGCCTTTGTCCTGGTCCCGTTCTCTCGGGAAGCTCGACCTTCGACGTTGAAGGTGCGGCTATATGTGTGTTGATGGAAAAGCTAATGCAGCGGTTGTGCCAAGTGGCGGTTTGGCCGGATTTGTTTGGTCTGGCGCCGATGTCTCGAGATATTTCGCCTCTTAGTGGTGCAGCAGCCAGTACAACAGCACCAGATTGATCAGCAACGACAGCACGGCCAACGTCTGCCAGACCTTCAGCGGTTCGCGCTCCAGCAGCGGTTTTGGCCGAATGCTCAACTCGCGGCGATCTGCCTGTTCCAATATCAGCAGCCACTCCTCGGCGGTTTCATAACGTTGCTCGGGGTGCGCAGCGACTGCGCGCTCCAGGGTTTGTTGCAGCCAGTCGGGGAGGTCGGGGCGGTAACGGCTGGCGCTGACAGGCGCGGTGAACCGGGGGCGTTGGAACGCTTCGATTTCGCCGTAGGGATAATGCCCGGTGAGCAGGTA
Organism: Pseudomonas sp. TH34; assembly: GCF_016650865.1. Classification (NCBI taxonomy): domain Bacteria; kingdom Pseudomonadati; phylum Pseudomonadota; class Gammaproteobacteria; order Pseudomonadales; family Pseudomonadaceae; genus Pseudomonas; species Pseudomonas sp. TH34. Next base: position 374,442 of record NZ_JAEKFB010000033.1, on the reverse strand, counting down.
ATACAAGGTCACGCCGACGCTATACAAATCCTGTTGCGGGGTAGGGCGTTCGCCGCTGAAGGCTTCCGGGGCGATAAAACTTGGCGTGCCAGGCAACAGGTGCGCTCGATCTTCGGAAAGCCCGGGACAGTAGGCCAGGCCGAAGTCCAGCACGCGCAATTCGCCGTCCTCGCCCAGCAGCAGGTTTTCCGGCTTGATGTCGCGATGCAGGATCTGCCGGCGGTGCAGCATCCCGATGGCACGCAACAGGCGCTCGGCCAGGGATTGCCACTGCGCCAGGGGCAATGGGCCCTGGTGCTTGAACAGCTCCGCCAGGGTTTGCCCGGCGTATTCACGCATCACGTAGTACAAATGCTGGCGACCACTGGCCGGATGGACTTCAGGAAATGCGCGGCCGGCGACCCGACGCAGGAACCATTCCTCCGACAGCAATGCCTGGGCGGCGAACACGTCATCGTCATGACTGACCGGCAAGGTCTTCAGCAGCCACGCCTGTTGCTGGGCATCGCGCACCCGGTAGAGCAGGGATTGGCGACTTTGTCCCAGCAGCGCTTCCACCTGCCAGCCTTCGAAGCGCTGCCCGACTTTCAGGGGCGGCGGCAGCGGCCATTGCTGCAACTGCACCAGTGCATCACCCAGGGTGGCAGCGCCGAGCTGGTCGACGCGCACCAGCAAGGCGCTGGCATTGTCCTGGCTGCCCGCCAGATGCGCGGTGCTGACCAAGGTGTTGACCGCGAGGTTCAGGTCCGACTGTTCCCGCAGGATTGCGCTGATGCGGTTGTCATCCAGGGTTGCCCATACGCCGTCGCTGAGCAGTAGAAAACATTCTCCTGCCCGCAACTCGCCGTCGAGGAAATCCAGTACCAGATGCTGATCCAGGCCCATGGCGCGCTTGAGCACATGCTGCATGCCCGGTTGCTCCCACACGTGTTCTTCGCTGAGGCGCTGCAACTCGCCATCGAGCCAGCGATACACCCGGCAATCACCCACATGGGCCAGGGTGAAACGCTGGCCGCGAAACACCAGAGCGCTCAGGGTGGTCAGCAACGGTTGGCCACCACCGTTGGCTTGCAGCCAGCGATTCTGTGCCACCAGCAAGCGTTCCAGGGCCTGGGCCACACCCCAGGTTTGCGGCGTGGCGTAGTAGTCCAGGGCCAGGGCCTGCAAGGTCGAACGAGCAGCCAGTCCGCCATCGGCGCATTGGCTGACGCCGTCGGCGATGGCGCACAGGTAGCCTTTGCTGGCGGCCAGCTCCGGGGCCGGCGTGACCAGGCGCAAGGCGTCCTGGTTTTCCTGCCGAGGGCCGGTGGCGCTGGTCTGGGCGAAGCTTAGTTGCAGGCTCATCAGACCCGGGCAGCCGTCACCGCTGCCGAGCCCCACGTGGTTCTCCAGCGACGCTTGACGCCATACAGGCCGAACCAGGCCAACACACCCAGGCTGGCGAACAACCACAGCGCCAACTGATAGCTGCCGGTGCTTTGCTTGATTGCACCCATGCCCGCCGCCAGGGCGAAACCGCCGATGCCGCCGGCCATGCCGATCAGGCCGGTCATCACACCAATCTCCCGATGAAAACGCTGGGGCACCAGCTGGAACACGGCGCCGTTACCCGCACCCAAACCGAGCATGGTGCAGACGAAAAGCGCCAGGGCGGCGTAGGAACTTGGCAGGTTGAAACCCACCGCCGCGATACAGATCGCGGCCACGCCGTACATGCCGAGCAGGGTGCGAATCCCGCCGAAACGGTCGGCCAGGGCGCCGCCCAAAGGCCGCATCAGGCTACCGCCGAACACACAGGCGGCGGTGTAGTAACCGGCTGTGACCGGGCTCAAGCCGTATTGGTCGTTGAAGTAGCCGGGCAGGGCGCTGGCCAGGCCGATAAAACCGCCGAAGGTCACACTGTAGAAGAACATGAACCACCAGCTGTCGCGGTCGCCCAGGGCCTTGAAGTAGTCGGCCATGGACTTGGCTTTGGGCCGTTGTGGGGCATTGCGGGCGAGCCAGGCGAAGATGATCAGGGTCAGGATCAGTGGGATCAGCGCAAAGCCGAACACATTGCTCCAGCCGAACGCGGCGGCCAGTACGGGGGCCAACAAGGCTGCGAACACCGTACCGGAGTTGCCGGCGCCGGCGATGCCCATGGCCTTGCCCTGATGCTCGGCGGGGTACCACTGGGACGCCAGGGGCAGCGCGACGGCGAACGAGGCGCCGGCCATGCCGAGGAACATGCCCAGCAGCAGGGCTTGTTCGTAGCTGTGAATCCCCAGTTTCCAGGCGCCGAAGAGGGCGCAGATGACGATCACCTGGCCAATCAGGCCGGCGGTCTTGGGGGAGAGCTTGTCGGCGAGCATGCCCATCAGGAAGCGCAGCACTGCGCCGGCGAGGATCGGTGTGGCGACCACCAGACCGCGTTGTTGGGTGGTGAGGTGCAGGTCGGCGGCGATTTGCACCGCCAGCGGGCCTAACAGGTACCAGACCATGAAACTCAGGTCGAAATACAGGAACGCGGCAAACAGGGTTGGGGTGTGGCCGGATTTCCAGAAGCTTGATTTCATCACGCACCTCAGCGGTAAAGGGGTCTTATGAGAAGGCCTGGTGATGGAACGGCTGTGGCCGCCCCACCGGCCCCGGGCTATGGGGCCAAAACGAAAAAACGCCGCCACCGGGTTCGCGAGGGCAAACCGGGTGTGCGACGTCTTTGTCGTGGAGGGGGCAACCGCCGTTGGCTACCTGTGGGGATTCTTTAGCAAGAGGTGGGCCAACAGGGGTTGGGTTTTGGGTACATATCCGTTGCTGCGGTAACGGCTACTTATGGTTCCGCTCTTACAGCGGGTCACTTTTGGCAAACGCCCCAAAAGTAACCAAAAGGTCTTTGCCCCACCACTCGGTGCCTCGCTTAGGCTCGGCATGCCCGCACTCCGGCCCGATTCCGCGGGCCGCTCCACCGTGCCTACTTGCGGCCATCGTGGTTAACGGGGCCCGCAGATCAAAATCAAAAGCAGATCAAAAGCAGAGCACAGCGGCCTACCGGCCGGCTTGAGTGTTAAAAGCCAGATCAAAAGCCAGAGCGAATGCAGATCTGCTTTTCTGTGGGGGCTGGCTTGCCTGCGATGCAGACACCTCGGTACATCAGACACACCGAGGCGATGCCATCGCAGGCAAGCCAGCTCCCACATTTGGACCGTGCCCGCTTTAGCTTTTGATTTTGCTCTTCAACACTCAAGCCGGCCGGGAGGCCGCTGTGCTGTTGATCTGCTTTTGATCTTGATCTTAGGCGCCCCGTTAACCACGCTGGCCGAACGCAGGCTTTGGAGCGTGGGTAACCCGGCAGGACGCCGGGTTAGCCGCGCTGGGCCAAGGATGGCCCATCGCGGCGGCCCACGGTCCAAAGCCGGAGTGAGGGCACACCGAGCCTAGGCGAGGTGCCGAGTGGTGGGGCAAGAGCGTTTTGCTTACTTTTGCGCTGTTCAAAAGTGAGCCGCTGTAAGAGCGGAACCAATAGTCGCCGTTACCTAAATAACGGATATACACCCCGACCCACCCCTCACCCCAACAACTCACTCATCGCAATAATCTGCTCCGCCACCTGAATCAGCTTCTGCTGCCGACTCATCGCCTGACGCCGCATCAGCGTGTAGGCCTCTTCCTCATTACACCCCTTCATTTTCATCAACAGCCCCTTGGCCGTCTCAATCCGCTTACGCTCCGCCAACTGCTGATCCCGCGCCTGCAACTGCGCGCGCAGCGCCTGGTCACTCTCGAACCGTGCCATGGCCACATCCAGAATCGGCTGCAGCCGCTGCGCCTGAATCCCTTCGACGATATAGGCACTGACCCCAGACTTGATCGCCTGACGCATCACCCCCGGATCATGCTCATCGGTAAACATCACAATCGGCCGCGGCTGGTCGCGGCTGACCAGTACCACCTGTTCCATCACATCACGCCCCGGCGACTCGGTATCGATCAAAATCACATCCGGGCGCACCGCCTCAACCCGCGCCGGCAGGTCAATCGTCAGCCCCGACTCATCGATCACTTCAAACCCGGCCTCGATCAACGCGGCCTTGAGCCGCCCAACCTTGCGTGGCGTGTCGTTGATCAACAGGATTCGCAACATAAGATCCTCCTGTCAGCGCAAGGCCTGGCGGCTGGAAACGTCTGCCATGGCGTGCAGGCGAAAGCTGCGGGCATACCCGGCCGGGTCCGAACCGTCCCAGACTTTGCCGTCGATCAACTGACCGCTGCGCATGGCCTCGCCTCCGGCGGGCACCCCCACGGCGCTGGCCGCCTGGCGATAGATGTCCAGTTGCTGTACGCGGCGGGCAGTACCGAGGTAGTCCGGGTCTTCCCGCAGCAACCCCCAGCGGCGGAACTGGGTCATGAACCACATGCCATCGGACAGGTACGGCAGATTGACTTCGCCATTGCCAAAAAAACGCAGGGCATGAGGATCCTGCCAGTGGTTGCCGAGGCCGTCGTCGTAGTTGCCCAGCAGCCGCGGTTCGATGCAGTCCAGCGGCGCGTCGAGGTATTGCGGGGCGCTCAGCAGTTGCGCGGTGGAGCGGCGGTTTTCAACGCTCTCCTCGATAAATCGGCTGGCTTGCAGAATGGCCATCACCAGCACCCGGGCGGTATTAGGGTATTGCTCGACAAACGCCTGGGTGCAACCGAGGACCTTCTCCGGATGATCCGGCCAGATCGCCTGGGTTGTCGCCAGGGTGAAGCCTTGATTTTGCTTCACTGCACTCGCGCACCAGGGCTCGCCAACGCAGAACCCATCGATACGCCCGGCTTGCAGATGCGCAACCATTTGTGGCGGTGGCACCACCACACTGTCCACGTCCTGCAGTGGATGAATGCCTTGGCTCGCCAGCCAGTAATACAACCACATGGCGTGAGTGCCTGTGGGAAAGGTCTGGGCGAAGGTGAGTTTTGTTCGGCTTTGGTGCACGCGACGATCCAGTGCCTCAGGACTGGTCACCCCTAACTGTTGCAGACCACGGGACAGGTTGATGCTCTGGCCATTCTGGTTCAGGCCCATCAGCACGGCCATGTCGGTGGGCGCCACGCCGCCGATGCCCAGGTGCACCGCGTAGATCAGACCGTACAGACTGTGGGCGGCGTCCAGTTCGCCGCTGACCAGGTTGTCGCGCAGGCTGGCCCATGATGACTGGCGCCTGAGGTTCAAGGTCAGGCCATAGGGCTGCGCGAAGCCCTGGGTGGCGGCGACCACCACCGAGGCGCAATCGCTCAGGGCCATGAAGCCCAGGCTGAGGCTGCTCTTTTCCGGGGCATCGCTGCCGTTGACCCAAGCCAGGGGATCACTCATCAATAGCTACCTTTCATAAAAAAACGCCGTTCCGTCGGGCCACTCACAATGAAGGCCCGGGGTAACGACGTCTGTGTCCTTGAGCCCGTTCCGCCGTTGGCGCGGGCTGCGATAGACAAGGCAAAGCAAGGCACATGCCACGAAGCGCACAGGATGGGCGGGGCGTCAGCTTTCCATCAGGATTGAAAATGGCCTGACTCGCAGTATGGCCGCTCTTTCAGCCCGGGCCATGCAGGCATGTTCATCAACCTTTCCCATTTTTCGACGCTGCTTTTCTGCCTGGTGCTGTTGGGCAGCCCCTGCGCGTTCGGGGAGTCGTACCAGGCTCGTGATGAAAGCCTGCACACTTTTTTACCGCGCTGTCATTGCCGCTGGGGCAACCGATCGTTGTCAGTCAGGCGGCGGCGCGCAAGCGCATCAGCGGGGCGTTCGATTTCGATTCGGCGCAACCGCTGCTGGAGTCGGTCGCCCGGCAGCACGGCTTGATCTGGCACAGCGACGGCCTGGTGCTTTACCTCTATGACGCCGACGAGGCGAAAAGCTCGGTGGTGACCTTGCGGCACATTTCGGTGGATATCCTGCGCGGGTTCATGCGCCGCTCGGGGCTCGACGAGGCGCGTTATCCGCTGCGGGCAAGTGGGGCGCGGATGTTCTATGTGTCCGGGCCGCCGAACTATGTCGACCATGTGTTGCGCCTGGCGCAACTGATGGACCGCCAGCGTGCGGAACTGCGCATGGGGCCGCAGCGGATCGGCGTGGTGCAGGTACTCAACACCCACGTGGCAGACCGCGAGTACGAGATGGGCGACAGAACCGTCACGGTGCCGGGCATGGCGTCCATGATCGAAAAACTGTTGGCCGTCGAGCAGGAGAGTGCCTCACGGGGGCAATCCGGATTACTGGGTGACACCGATATTTCGGTGCTGGCCTACCCGGACACCAACAGCCTGTTGATCAAGGGCAAGCCTGAGCAGGTGAGCTTTATCGAAAGCCTGGTGGCGGAGTTGGATGTGCCGAAGCGTGCAGTGGAGGTTTCATTGTGGCTGGTGGATGTGGACCGTGATGAGCTCAAGAAGCTGGGCGTGGCCATGCATGAAGGCTCCGGCGAGCCTTCCGCAACCCGGGTCATGGCGCCCGTCGTGGACGACGCCTTCATGAAGCGGATCATGGCACTGGAGCCGCGTCGGCGAGCGAAGGTCACGGCGTTGCCGGTGATTCTTACCCAGGAGAATGTGCCGGCGGTGTTCAACGATCACCAGACGTTCTATCTGCCCCGGCCGGGTGAGGACGGTGATGAGTGGCAACCGGTGGTCTACGGCACGCAGGTCAGTGTTTTGCCGCGCTTCGCCGAGGCGGGTGAAATCGAGATGCTGCTCACCATTGAGGATGGCCGCCAGCGGAGCAAGGCTGGCAGTCGCGACAAGCGCTCGGCGGCGGTGGAGCGCGTGGGAATCAGCAGCGTGGTACGTGTGGCGCCGGGCAGACGGCTGCTGGTGGGGGATTTTCAGCGTGATGCCGGGCCGGCCTCGTCCGGACGCTATTACGGGCCTATGGCCAACAGTGTCCGGCTGTTTGTCATTCAGGCGGCGGCGCTTGGGGATGCTGTGCGTACCCGTGCAGAGCCGGGGCAGGCACCGCCGCTGACACCCTCCCAGTATGAGCAGGTGAAACGTGCATTTAGCCGTCGGGGCGAGGGATAAAACCGCCGTTGTTCCTGTATGGGGTGGTGCTGAAAAGTCCTACGCAGCCTGTCTGGAAAAAATAGTGCACGGGGGCTTTTGCCTCTCCTATACCGCGGGTGAGCTTTTTATAGTCGCGATTTTTCGGGATAACCAGTGTTGGAAATGAGGGTGAGTTGGGTGCAGAGGTACGAATGGCCGTGCTGAATAACGGGGTACTGGCTGCCCCCATGGTCTTTGATCGCTGGACATTGCATGGCGACGGCAGGCTGACCGGCGAAGATTCGGATATTCAACTACCGCCCAAGGAGGGGCAGGTGCTGCGCGTGCTGCTGGCGTCGGCCGGTGTGTTGGTGACCAAGGATCACTTGCTGGAACAGGCATGGCCCCATAACGAGGCCACCGAAGAGTCCCTGACCCGTTGCATCTGTTCGCTGCGCAAAATTTTGAAGGACGGTAGGGGGCTGATCAAGACGGTGTACGGCAAAGGGTACCGAGTGACCTGTGCCGTCACGGTTGCGAGCCATGTCTGTTCTACCTGCGGTCGAAGCCAGGCATGAGACGCGCCTGGCGCAAGGGAGTGCTGCTGCTCGCCCTCGGTTTCAGCAATGAAGCCCGGGCGTATTGCTGGGCCGAGGCCGCCAGCCGCTATGACATCGAACCGGAGCTGCTGCAAGCCATCGCCGCGGTGGAGTCGGGTTATCGCGCCGAGGCCATGAATTACGCCAACAGCAATGGCACCCGGGATATCGGGCTGATGCAGATCAACAGCATTCACCTGCCGCGCCTGCTCAAGTTGGGCATTACCGAACAACGCTTGCTTGATGAGCCTTGTCTGTCGGTGGAGGTCGGGGCGTCGATCCTTGCCGACTTTGTCAAACAGTTCGGCTACAACTGGACGGCGATCGGCTCCTACAATGTGGGCGGTGGCCCCGGGACTGAGCGCGAGGCCCTGCGTCTTCGCTATGCGCAAAAGATCTGGGTTCGCTACGAGGAACTGATGGCGTACCGCAACTGACGATTGGACAGCACGCCTCGCATGCAGCCCTTCACCCCGGCTATAATCGCCGCCACCTTTCGCCGCCATCCGAGTCAATCCCGCCCATGTATACCCTGGCCCGCCAGCTGTTGTTCAAACTCTCTCCGGAAACCTCCCACGATCTGTCCCTGGATTTGATCGGTGCCGGTGGCCGCCTGGGGCTCAATGGTCTGGTGTGCAAGGCCCCGGCGAAAATGCCGGTGTCGGTGATGGGGCTCGATTTCCCCAACCCGGTGGGCCTGGCTGCCGGCCTGGACAAGAACGGCGCAGCCATCGACGGTTTTGCGCAGTTGGGTTTTGGCTTTGTCGAAATCGGCACCGTGACCCCACGGCCGCAGCCGGGCAACCCGAAGCCGCGGATCTTCCGCCTGCCGGAAGCCGAGGCGATCATCAATCGCATGGGCTTCAACAACCTGGGTGTGGATAACTTGCTGTCGCGGGTTCAGGCAGCGAAGTACACAGGCATCCTGGGGATCAACATTGGCAAGAACTTCGACACGCCGGTGGAGCGTGCGGTGGATGACTACCTGATTTGCCTGGACAAGGTCTATGCCCACGCCAGCTACGTCACCGTCAACGTCAGCTCGCCGAACACCCCTGGCCTGCGCAGCCTGCAGTTTGGCGACTCCCTCAAGCAACTGCTCGAAGCCTTGCGCCAGCGCCAGGAAGACCTGGCTGTGCGCCACGGCAAGCGCGTGCCGTTGGCGATCAAGATTGCCCCGGACATGAGCGACGAAGAGACCGTACTGGTGGCCCAGGCCTTGGTGGACTCCGGAATGGACGCGGTGATTGCCACCAACACCACCCTGAGCCGCGTTGGCGTCGAAGGCCTGGCCTTTGGTGACGAGGCGGGTGGCCTGTCCGGTGCGCCGGTACGCGACCAGAGCACCCACATCGTCAAGGTGCTGGCGGCCGAACTGGCCGGGCGCTTGCCGATCATTGCGGTGGGCGGCATCACGGAAGGCAAGCACGCGGCCGAGAAAATCGCCGCTGGCGCGAGCCTGGTGCAGTTGTATTCCGGTTTTATCTACAAGGGCCCGGCATTGATTCGCCAGTCGGTGGATGCGATCGCGGCGTTGCCAAAAGGTTAATCGAGGCCCATTAAAAAGGGCTCCTCGAAGGAGCCCCTGGGCCGAAGCCCGCCGCCCGGATGGGGCGTGCGTGGTTAAGTGGTTGCGTATTCGTGCTGGTGTCGGAATTAAATGCCCTTGATTAGCCGACGGCGTGAAGTTCGTTGAGTCTGTGGATTCCCGCAGTGCCAGTCATACCGTCCCAGTTGTCGCCGCGTCCTTCTCGCCAGCCGTTGATCCAGGCTTGGCGTACCGACGGTAGAGTAAATGGGCAAAGCTCACGGGATTTGCCATGAACGCCATATTGATATCCGCGTAAAAATGCTCTTTCCAACGGATCACGCTTAAGTCTTCTCATAGGGTGTTTCCCTCACTTGTTGACTGTCTTGATATCCTTCGGCCTCGTCCGAGGCCGGGCAGAGTTTTTCTGCCGTTGGTGGGCTCGCTGCCGGCGTGGCGAGCCAATGTGTCGGCGTCGTTACGGCGCCAACCTGTGTTGAGTTCTAACCAATAGGTCACATGGATTCAATGATCGTTTTGTCATAAGCACGTAACGATAATGATGCTATGGCCATAAGCTGGGATGGCTTTTCGCCCCTTTTCTTGGGCAAACCCAGCTATGATGTGCCCTTCAAAGAGGATGGGTTTAATCCTTTAGTGAGAATGCCCACCTGTTGCAGTCGGTTATTATTCGACGAAGGGTCAGAATATTTCTTTTTGTTGCTTCAAATACTTGAACTGCCCCGTCGATAAAGGCCCAAAAGGCCTGTAGCCGAGGTGGAACGGCACATTCGTGCCACACGAGCGCTCTTCAAGAAAAGCGCTTGATTGAAAACCGAACGCGCGATGCGTCGCCCGTTCACTTATTGCTGAAAAGCCTGGAATGCCCCATGTCGGACCGTTTTGAACTCTTCCTCACTTGCCCCAAGGGCCTCGAAGGCCTGCTGATCGAGGAAGCCGTCGGGCTTGGCCTTGAGGAAGCCCGCGAGCACACCTCAGCCGTGCGCGGCATGGCCGACATGGAGACCGCCTACCGCCTGTGCCTCTGGTCGCGCCTGGCCAACCGCGTGTTGCTGGTGCTCAAGCGCTTCCCGATGAAGGACGCCGAAGACCTGTACCACGGCGTGCTGGACATCGAGTGGGAAGACCACATGCTCGCCGACGGCACCCTGGCCGTTGAATTCAGCGGCCACGGCTCGGGCATCGACAATACCCACTTCGGCGCGCTGAAGGTCAAGGATGCGATTGTCGACAAACTGCGCACCCCGACCGGCGAACGTCCGTCCATCGACAAGATCAACCCGGACCTGCGCATTCACCTGCGCCTGGACCGTGGCGAAGCGATCCTCTCCCTTGACCTGTCCGGCCACAGCCTGCACCAGCGCGGCTACCGCCTGCAGCAGGGCGCCGCACCGTTGAAAGAGAACCTGGCGGCGGCGATCCTGATTCGCTCCGGCTGGCCGCGCATCGCTGCCGAAGGCGGCGCGCTGACGGACCCAATGTGCGGCGTCGGTACCTTCCTGGTGGAAGGCGCGATGATTGCCGCCGACATGGCCCCCAACCTGAACCGTGAGCTGTGGGGGTTCACCGCCTGGCTCGGTCACGTTCCGGCGCTGTGGAAGAAACTTCATACAGAGGCCAGCGAACGCGCGGCCATCGGCATGGCCAAGCCGCCGCTGTGGGTTCGGGGTTACGAAGCTGACCCACGCCTGATCCAACCCGCGCGTAACAACATCGAACGCGCTGGCCTGAGCCACTGGATCAAGATCTACCAAGGCGAAGTCGGCACCTTCGAGCCGCGTCCGGACCAGAACCAGAAAGGCCTGGTGATCTGCAACCCGCCTTACGGTGAGCGTCTGGGTGATGAAGCCAGCCTGTTGTACCTCTACCAGAACCTCGGCGAGCGTCTGCGCCAGGCTTGCCTGGGCTGGGAAGCGGCGGTGTTCACCGGCGCTCCGGACCTGGGCAAGCGCATGGGTATCCGCAGCCATAAACAGTATTCGTTCTGGAACGGCGCCTTGCCGTGCAAGCTGCTGCTGATCAAGGTCACCCCGGACCAGTTCGTCACCGGCGAACGTCGCACCCCGGAACAGCGCCAGGCCGAGCGCGAGCAAGCGGCCTACGACCAGGCGCCGACCGAGCCGCAAGAGCGTCAGTACAACAAGAACGGTAACCCGATCAAACCTGCCCCGGCCCCGGTGGTCGAGCAGGCGCGTTTGAGCGAAGGCGGGCAGATGTTTGCCAACCGCCTGCAAAAGAACCTGAAGCTGCTGGGCAAGTGGGCCAAGCGCGAAGGCGTCGATTGCTACCGTGTGTACGATGCCGACATGCCGGAATACTCCATGGCCATCGACCTGTACCACGACTGGGTTCACGTCCAGGAATACGTGGCGCCGAAGTCGATCGACCCGGAAAAAGCCTCGGCACGCATGTTCGATGCCCTGGCGGCCATTCCCCAGGCGCTGGGCATCGACAAGAACCGCGTGGTGGTCAAGCGTCGCGAACGCCAGAGCGGCACCAAGCAGTACGAGCGCCAAAGTGCCCAGGGCAAGTTCACCGAGGTCAGCGAGGGCGGCGTCAAGTTGTTGGTCAACCTGACCGATTACCTGGACACCGGCCTGTTCCTTGACCACCGCCCGATGCGCATGCGCATCCAGAAAGAGGCGGCCGGCAAACGCTTCCTCAACCTGTATTGCTACACCGCCACCGCCAGTGTGCACGCGGCCAAGGGTGGCGCGCGCAGCACCACCAGCGTTGACCTGTCGAAGACCTACCTGGACTGGGCGCGCCGCAACTTCTCCCTCAACGGTTTCTCCGACAAGAACCGCCTGGAGCAGGGCGACGTGATGGCCTGGCTGGAAGCCAGCCGCGATGAGTTCGACATGATCTTCATCGACCCGCCGACCTTCTCCAACTCCAAGCGCATGGAAGGCATCTTCGACGTGCAACGTGACCACGTGCAGTTGCTGGACCTGGCCATGGCACGCCTGGCGCCGGGCGGCGTGTTGTACTTCTCCAACAACTTCCGCAAGTTCCAGCTGGAAGACAACCTCGTCGAGCGTTACGCCGTCGAGGAGATCAGTGACAAGACCATCGACCCGGATTTTGCGCGCAACGCCAAGATCCATCGGGCGTGGAAAATCACCGCTCGCTGATCACTGCGTTCTGAAGCCGCAAGCCCGGATCATTCCGGCCTTGCGGTTTTTTTTTGCGCTGGTCAAACGCAAGTCCTGTGGCTATAACTTAAGGCCTTGCCAAAGTGACGCACCTGCACGCTGGCGTTCCGAGTCTTGTCTATGCCGCTGCATGCCGTCCGCCCGAAAATCCTAGGCTTTATCAGTGAGCAAGTATCGGCGTGGCTGGTGGCGGTGGTGGTGTTTCTGGCCGGAAGTGCGCTGACGATCGTCGTCGCCTGGGCGGCCTCCGATCTCTATCAACAGCAGGTGCGCCAGCGCTTCCAGTTGCTGGTTAACGAGCGCTACAGCCGCCTCCAGGAACGCTTTGAGGACCAGGAACAACGCCTGGGCAGCCTGCGGCGGTTTTTCGTCAATTCCACTACGGTCTCCCGCGAAGAGTTCGACGGCTTTGCGCAGCCCTTGCTGTTGCGCACCCGCGCCTATGCCTGGGCGCCCCGGGTGTTACGGGACCAGCGCAGCGCGTTTGAACAAGAAATTACGGCTGAGCGCGGGGTGAGTTTTTCCATTCGCGAATTGAACGCAGCGGGCGAACTGGCCCCGGCCGCTCAGCACGATGAGTATGTGCCGGTGCTGTACAGCCAGACCCAGAGCCTGCTTGGCTCGCCGCTGGGGTTTGACCTGTTGGCCCAGCCACTGCGACGCTCGACGGTGGAGCGTGCGCGACAGTCCGGCAAAATGGCGGTGTCCCAGCCCATGCAACTGGTGGGGGTGGAGCCGGCCTACGCCATGGGCGTGCTGTTGGTGGCACCCGTCAGTGGGGCACCGACGCCACAAGCGCCCATCAGCGAACCTTACGGCTACGTAATGGCGGTAATCAGCATGCGCCAGCTGGTGGCCGACGGCTTGCCCAAGGCGGACCGGGACAATCTGGTGACGCAGATCGTCGATACTTCCGACGCAGAAAAGCGCGTGCTGTATGAATCCAGCAACGCGGTGGCGGACAGCGATCTGATGGCCGTACGCCGGCTGACGCTTGGCGACCACGTCTACGCCTTGAGCCTGCGCCCCAGCCAGGTGTTCCTGCAGGGTAATCATTCTTCGCAGGTCACTATCCTGGTCATGGGCAGCCTGCTGAGCCTGCTGCTCAGTGCGCTGCTCTACGTGTTGGTCAGCCAACGCCAGCGCGCGTTGAAACTGGTGGAGCAACGCACGGCCCAATTGCGTCAGCGTGAACAGGAGTTGCGGGGTACCCACGGCCAACTGCGCAGCGTGCTGAATGCGGCGACCCAGGTGGCGATCATTGCCACTGACCTGCGCGGTGTGATCACCACCTTCAACGCCGGCGCCGAGCGAATGCTGGACTTTGAGGTGGACGAGGTCCTGGGTCACCTGACCCTCGAAAGCCTGCATCTGGCGCCCGAGCTGGAAGCCCGCGCGGTGCAGTTGAGCGCGGCGCTGGGCAAGCGTATCGCGCCAGGCCAGGCGATGCTGGTGGACGGCGCCGATGCGGTGCACGAGACCCGTGAGTGGACGCTGGTGCGCAAGGACGGCAGCCATCTGACGGTGAACATGCTCGCCACCGTGTTGCTGGATGAGCATGGCCTGTGGGTCGGACACCTGGCGATCTGCCTGGATGTCACCGAACAAAAGCGTGCCTATGAGGCACTGGCCGCGCGGGACCGCCTGCTGAAGAAACTCAGTGCCCATGTGCCCGGCGGTATTTTCCAGTTCATCCTGGAACCGAACGGCGACTCGCGTTTCATCTATGCCAGCGACGGCATTCGCGATATCTACGAGATCGAGCCGGGGGTGTTGCAGCAGGATGCACGAAAGGTCTTCGAGCGCATTCATCCGCTGGACGTCGAGCGGGTACGGGATTCCATTCGTTTGTCCACCCTGCAACTGAGCCATTGGCGTGAAGAGTACCGGGTGCAATTGCCCCAGCGTGGGCTGCGCTGGATTCGCGGTGAAGCGACGCCGGAAGAACTCCCCGGCGGCGGTACGTTATGGCATGGCTATGTGTCGGATATTTCCGATCTAAAGCGGGTCGAGGAAGAGCTGCGGGCGCTGTCGATTACCGATTCCCTGACCGGCATTCATAACCGACGCTACTTCCAGGACCGGCTGAAGGCCGAGATGATTCGAGTCAAGCGCGCCTCTGGAGCGTTGTCGGTGATCATGTTCGACATCGACCACTTCAAGCGTATCAACGACCAGCACGGCCACGCGGTCGGCGATGAAGTACTCAAGGAATTGTGCCGGCGCATCAGCCAACGATTGCGGCGTACGGATGTGTTTTGCCGGCTGGGGGGCGAGGAGTTCGTGGTGCTGTGCCCCAATACCGACGGCAGCCAGGCGCTCAGCGTTGCCCTGGAGTTGTGGCAGGCGTTGCGCAGTGAACCGATGGAGGATGTGGGGATCGTGACTGCCAGCTTCGGGATCGCCAGTTGGCGGGTCGAAGAGGGGGTTGATGGCCTGTTGCTGCGGGCGGATTCAGGGGTGTACGCGGCGAAGCAGGCGGGCAGGGATAGAGTTGAGGCAGAGCGGGTGCTTGCCTGAAGCCAGATCGGAGTGTGGGAGCTGTCGAGCTTTAGCGAGGCTGCGATGCAGGCGCCGCGGTGCACCAGGTACACCGTGGTGATCCTATCGCAGCCTCGCTAAAGCTCGACAGCTCCCACATTTGATCTTTGTTGCTGTTAGATAACCGGGGCCGCCGCCAGTTTCGGCTGGCGGTACAGGTCCAGCAGCACCTGGTCCAGCACCGAAGAGGCAGCCAGGCATTCAGTGTTGCCCTGGAGTTGTCGCAGGCGTTGCGCAGTGAGCCGATGGAGGATGTGGGTATCGTGACTGCCAGTTTCGGGATCGCCAACTGGCGAGTCGAAGAGGGCGTTGATGGCTTGTTGCTGCGGGCGGATTCAGGGGGGTACGCGGCGAAGCAGGCGGGCAGGGATAGAGTTGAGGCAGAGCGGGTGCTCGCCTGAAGCCAGATCGGAGTGTGGGAGCTGACGAGCTTGCCTGAAGCCAGGTATCGGAGCGTGGGAGCTGTCGAGCTTTAGCGAGGCTGCGATGCAGGCGCCGCGGTGCACCAGGTACACCGCGGTGATCCTATCGCAGTCTCGCTAAAGCTCGACAGCTCCCACATTTGATATTTGCTGCTGTTAGAGGACCGGGGCCGCCGCCGCCAGTTTCGGCTGTCGATACAGGTCCAGCAGCACCTGGTCCAGCACTGAAGAAGCCCCCCACGGTTTCGGATCGTTGAGAATCGCCACCACGGCCCAGGTATTGCCATTGTTGTCGCGGCTGAACCCGGCGATCGCACGCACGGTGTTCAGGGTGCCGGTCTTGACGTGGGCCTCGCCGCGCATGGCCGTGGTCTTCAGGCGTTTACGCATGGTGCCGTCGGTGCCGGCAATCGGCAGCGAGCTGATGTACTCCGCCGCGTACGGGCTTCTCCACGCTGCTTGCAGCATGGTTGCCATCTCGCGGGCGCTGACCCGTTCGGCGCGGGACAGGCCGGAACCGTTCTCCATCACCAGGTGCGGTGCGGTGATGCCCTTTTTCGCCAGCCACTGGCGCACCACGCGCTGGGCCGCCTTGGCGTCGTCGCCGTCGGCATCGGTGCGGTACTGCGCGCCCAGGCTCAGGAACAGCTGCTGGGCCATGGTGTTGTTACTGTATTTGTTGATGTCGCGGATGATTTCCGCCAAGTCCGGCGAGAACGCACGAGCCAGCACTTTGGCGTTCTTCGGTACCGGCGCCTGGATGTCACGGCCCTGGATGCTGCCACCCAGTTCCTTCCAGATCGCCCGAACGGCGCCGGCGGTGTAGGTGGCGTGGTCCAGCAGTGACAGATACGTCTGCGAGCTGCAGCCATCCGCCAACTGGCCGCTGACGGTCACGGTGACGCTGCCATCGGCGGCAGTCATCGGGCTGTAGCGCACGTCACCGGTGCACTGTTTAGCGTTGGAGACCTTGACCTGGTTGTCGATGCGAATGCTCGCAATCGGCGGCTCGACCGACACCAGTACCTTGCCCGAGTCATTGCGGGTGACGAAGCGCAGCGCCTTGAGGTTGACCATCAGGGCGTCGGGCTTGACCAGGAACGGCTTGTTCTCGTCGTTGCCGTCGTCATTGAACTCCGGCAGTTGCGGCGGGATGAAGAAGCCACGGTCGAGTACCAGATCGCCGGTCACTTGCTGCACGCCATTGGCCCGCAGGTCGCGCATCAGCAGCCAGAGTTTTTCCATGTTCAGCTTGGGGTCGCCGCCGCCCTTGAGGTACAGGTTACCGTTCAGGATGCCGCCGCTGAGGGTGCCGTCGGTGTAGAACTCGGTTTTCCACTGATGGTTGGGGCCGAGCATTTCCAGGGCCGCATAGGTGGTGACCAGCTTCATCGTGGAGGCCGGGTTGACCGACACGTCGGCGTTGAACACGGTGGGTGTGCCCGGGCCATTGAGGGGAATCATCACCAGGGACAGCGCGTTGTTTTGCAGCTTGGCTTTCTGAAGGGCTTCCTGGACCTTGGGTGGCAAGGAAGTGTTGATCGGGGCAGCGGTAACGGAAAAGGCCAGGGGGAGAAGAAAGCCGGCCAGTAACAATGGACGCAAAGATTTGATCATAAGAATTAAAACCCTACTGCTGAGGGGTAAAAAGGTGAGGGGTATGTACGAAAAATCCCTCAATGGTCATGAAAGTGTCGGCATTATGCCCCAAGGCTGTCGCACTTGTGGCTGAACGATAGCTGCAATTGGCGGTTTTTTTTACTGGCACTGTGCCGCCTGTCCCAGAGAATCGGGCAAAGGCCTGCTTAAACTGCTAAAGTGCCGCCCGTTATTACTTAAGAGGATTGTTCCAATGGCGACTAACCGTTCCCGGCGTCTGCGCAAAAAACTGTGCGTTGATGAATTTCAAGAGCTGGGTTTCGAACTGAACCTGGACTTCAAAGAAGGTTTGGACGATGAAGCGGTTGACGCTTTCCTCGAAGCATTCCTGACTGAAGCAATGGACGGCAACGGCCTGGACTACGTCGGCGGTGATGACTTCGGTCTGGTTTGCAAAGCCACCCGTGGTTCGGTCAACGAAGAACAGCGTGCCGCTGTTGAAGCGTGGCTGAAGGCTCGTCCAGAGCTGACCCGCGTTGAAGTCAGCGCCCTGTTGGACGCTTGGCATCCAGAAAAGCCGATCAACCCGGCAGTCTGATGTCATGAAAAAGCGACCCGCCCGGGTCGCTTTTTCGTTACTGGGTCTAAAGAATCAGGCCTTGCGCCAGTTCAGAATCACCAGCGTCAACACCCCCGCGACAATCCCCCAGAACGCCGAGCCGATGGAAAACAACGTCAACCCCGACGCTGTGACCATGAAGGTGATCAACGCTGCCTCCCGTTCCTTGGGCTCATTCATGGCGATGCTCAGGCCATTGATGATCGAGCCAAACAACGCCAATGCCGCAATTGACAGCACCAGTTCCTTGGGTAACGCAGCGAACAACGCGGCCAACGTCGCGCCAAACACCCCGGCAATCCCGTAGAAAATCCCGCACCAGACCGCGGCGGTATAGCGCTTGTTGCGATCCTCATGGGCATGGGGCCCGGTGCAGATCGCCGCGCTGATGGCTGCCAGGTTGATGCCATGTGAGCCAAACGGCGCCAGCACCAGCGAGGCCAGGCCGGTGGTGGTGATCAAGGGTGAAGCCGGCACGTTATAGCCGTCGGCCCGCAGTACGGCGACCCCCGGCATGTTTTGCGAGGTCATGGCCACCACGAACAGCGGGATGCCGATGCTGATGGTCGCCGCCAGGGAGAAGTGCGGTGTGGTCCACACCGGGGTTGCCACTTCGAGGTGGAAGCCGCTGAAATCCAGCAGCCCCATCAGCCCGGACAGCGCCGTGCCGATCAGCAGTGCCGCGAGTACGGCATAACGCGGCGACAGGCGCTTGATGACCAGGTAAGTGAAGAACATCCCCAGCACCAGCCCGGTACGGTGCTGCGCGGCGACAAAAATCTCGCTGCCGATCTTGAACAGAATGCCCGCCAGCAAGGCCGCCGCCAGGGACGCCGGGATGCGCCTGACGAGTTTTTCGAAGCTGCCGGTCAACCCGCAGATCGTCACCAGCACCGCACAGGTGATGTAGGCGCCGATGGCTTCGCCGTAACTCACACCGCCCAGGCTGGTGATCAACAACGCCGCCCCCGGGGTGGACCAGGCGATGGTGATCGGCGTGCGATAGCGCAGGGACAGGCCAATGCTGCACACCGCCATGCCGATGGAAATCGCCCAGATCCACGAGGAAATTTGCGCCGTGGTCAGGCCGGCGGCTTGGCCAGCTTGAAACATCAGCACCAGGGAGCTGGTGTAGCCGGTCATCATGGCGATGAAACCGGCGACGATGGCCGAAGGCGAAGTGTCGGCCAGTGGGCGTAATCGCGCTTGGGGGGCGTCGGACATGGGGCGGTGTTCCTTTTACCGGGCTGTCTGTAGGAGCGAGCTTGCTCGCGAAGGTCGTTAACGATGACGCTGGCATCCTGAATGAATGCGGTGCTTATACGTTTTTCGCGAGCAAGCTCGCTCCTACAAAGGAGAAAGTGCGGAATCAAGCCTAAACTCAAACGTAACGATTCATTGCAATACAGCCGGCGCCGCAAACAGCCGTACAGTGTGTTGGCGCAACGGGTTGTGTACAATGTGCGCTGATTTTACGCGATACTTGCCAGCGACCCTCTGTGCCGTATTACAGTCAACGTCAATTCGCCGCCGTTCTCCCGACCCGAGTGCCCATGAACGAACAGTTGCAGCCCCTCAAGAAACAACCGCGAGCCGGTAAGGCCGGTCGCAGTGGAACCCAGGACGATATCGTCTACGCGCATATCTTCGAGGCGATCCTCGAGCAACGCCTGGCGCCCGGTACCAAATTGAGTGAAGAAGCGCTGGGCGAAATCTTTGGCGTCAGCCGCACCATCATCCGCCGCGCACTGTCGCGCCTGGCCCATGAAGGCGTGGTACTGCTGCGGCCCAATCGCGGCGCGGTAGTGGCCAGCCCGAGTGTCGAGGAAGCCCGCCAGGTGTTCCTCGCCCGGCGTCTGGTGGAGCGTGCGATCACTGAGTTAGCGGTACAGCATGCCACGGCCGAGCAACTGGCCGAGCTGCGGCAGATGGTCAACGACGAGCGCGACAGCTTCTCCCGGGGCGATCGCGGTGCGGGTATCCGGCTTTCCGGCGAGTTCCACCTGAAACTGGCCGAGGCGGCGAAGAATGCCCCGTTGATCAGCTTCCAGCGCAGCCTGGTGTCCCAGACCTCGTTGATCATCGCCCAGTATGAAAGCGGCAACCGCTCCCACTGTTCCTACGATGAGCACACCCAGCTGATCGACGCGATCGAAGCGCGGGATGCGGGTCTGGCGGTGAACCTGATGATGCATCACATGGATCACATCGACAGCAAGCTCAACCTCGATGAGGAAAGCGCTTCTGACGATCTGCATGCAGTGTTCTCGCATTTGTTGCAGACCAAGAAGCCGGGGCGCTCGTCTGTAAAGTTGTAACCCCGATCAAAAAATGTGGGAGCTGGCTTGCCTGCGATAGCATCACCTCGGTATCACTGATACACCGAGGTGTCTGCATCGCAGGCAAGCCAGCTCCCACATTTGGTTTGTGGTGCTGGTTAAATCAGCGTTGGTGCACCAATTGCCCCGCCGCATACGTCTGCAACACCGCCCGGTCATCCCCCAGTGTCATCAATACAAACAACGTCTCGGCAATGTTGTTGGCCTGCTTCAGGCGATAGCTGAGCAGCGGGGTGGCGTTGTAATCCAGCACCAGGAAGTCGGCATCAGTACCCGGTTGCAGGGTGCCGATCTTGTCTTCCAACCGCAGTGCCCGCGCACCGCCCAGGGTCGCCAGGTACAACGACTTGAACGGGCTCAACCGCGCCCCTTGCAGCTGCATCACCTTGTACGCTTCGTTCAGTGTCTGCAGCAGCGAGAAGCTGGTGCCGCCACCGACATCCGTACCCAGGCCGACATTCAGCTTGTGCTTCTCGGCCATCGGCAGATTGAACAATCCGCTGCCCAGGAAGAAGTTCGACGTCGGGCAAAATGCGACTGCCGAGCCTGCTTCTGCCAGTCGCGCGCACTCGTCATCGCACAGGTGCACACCGTGGGCGAACACCGAGCGCTCACCCAGCAGTTTGTAATGGTCGTACACGTCCAGGTAGCCCTTACGCTCCGGGAACAGTTCTTTCACCCATTCCACTTCCTGCAGGTTTTCACTGATGTGGGTCTGCATGTACAGGTCCGGGTATTCCCCCAGCAACTGCCCGGCGAGGGTCAGTTGTTCAGGCGTACTGGTCGGTGCGAAACGTGGCGTCACCGCGTAGTGCAAACGGCCCTTGCCGTGCCAGCGCTCGATCAGCGCCTTGCTCTCCGCGTAGCCGGATTCAGCGGTGTCGGTCAAATAGTCCGGCGCGTTGCGGTCCATCATCACCTTGCCGGCGATCATCCGCAGGTCGAGCTTCTCGGCCGCTTCAAAAAACGAGTTCACTGACTGCGGGTGCACGCTGCCGAATACCAGGGCGGTGGTGGTGCCGTTGCGCAGCAGTTCCTTGATGAAAATATCCGCGACTTCTTCGGCGTGGGCCTTGTCGGCGAACTGGCTTTCACACGGGAAGGTGTAGGTATTGAGCCAGTCCAGCAACTGCTCGCCATAGGCACCGACCATGCCGGTTTGCGGCAGGTGAATGTGGGTGTCGATCAGGCCGGGGGTGATCAGCGCGTCCTGGTAATGGGTGACTTCGATGTCGGCGGGCAGGGTAGCGAGCAATTCGCTGGCGTGACCCAGGGCGCTGATCTGGCCGTTGTCGATCACCAGCAGGCCGTCTTCGAAATACTCGTAGGAGGCTTCGATCCCCACTTCGGCAGGGTCGGCGATGCTGTGCAAAATAGCGGCACGGTAGGCTTTGCGTGTCAAAGGCATGGTCGTCTCAGTTAGTCGCTTGGCTGCGGCGGGATACCGGCAGCAGTTTGGCAATGGGTTCGGCGCTCGCAGTGTGCTGGCCGAAATTGGCGTTATAGGTGGCGATGATTTCGCCGGCGATGGAGATGGCGATTTCCACAGGCAGTTTGCCTTTGACCTCAGTCAACCCCATCGGGCAATGCATGCGTTGCAGTTGCGCGGTGTCAAAACCGCGATCCCGCAGGCGGTGTTCAAACTTGACGCGCTTGGTCTTCGAGCCGATCAGGCCGAAGTAGGTGAAGTCATTGCGCTTGAGCAGGGCGGCGGTCAGTTCCAGGTCCAGTGCATGGTTGTGGGTCATGACGATGCAGTAACTGCCCACAGGCAAGTGGTCGATTTCATCCACCGGCTCTTCGCTGACGATTTTACGCACGCCTTGGGGGATGTGTTCCGGGAATTCCTGTTCCCGGGAGTCGATCCAACGCACCCGGCACGGCAGGCTGGCCAGCAACGGCACCAGCGCACGGCCCACATGGCCGGCGCCGAACACCGCGATGTGCGCCTGCACCTGGCCCATGGGTTCGAACAACAGCACCGTCACGCCGCCGCAGCACTGGCCCAGGCTGGCGCCGAGGCTGAAGCGCTCCAGGTGGGTGTTCTGCTGGCCGCGCACGAGCATGTCCCGGGCGATCTGCATCGCCTTGTATTCCAGGTGCCCGCCACCGATGGTGTCGAAGGTGTGGGCGGCACTGATGACCATCTTCGAGCCGGCATTGCGCGGTGTGGAGCCGAGCTCTTCGATGATGGTCACCAGCACGCAGGGTTCACCCTGGTTCTGCAGGTCGGCGAGGGCGCTGATCCAGTTGTTCATGTTTACCTCAGCATCTCTGTTGTCAGTTCGACCGCTATCGCAGGCAAGCCAGCTCCCACATTTGATTGGGTTCACACATCAGAATGTGGGAGCCAGGCTTGCCCGCGATGGCAGCGCCTCGGTCTAAAGCGAAGCCAACTCGGTTTCCGTTTCCACAGCTTTTGCGGCGGTTAACTGGCGCATCTGCTCACACCCCCACAACACCCGCTCCGGCGTCGCCGGCGCATCAATCTTCGGCTGATGGCGATAGTCACCCAGGCTCGCCACGGCATCCTTGATCGCACACCACGAGGCAATTCCGAGCATGAATGGCGGCTCACCCACGGCCTTGGAATGGAACACCGTGTCTTCCGGGTTCTTGCGGTTTTCCACCAGCTTCACCCGCAGGTCCAGCGGCATGTCGGCGACGGCGGGGATCTTGTAGCTGGCCGGGCCGTTGGTCATCAGCTTGCCTTTGTTATTCCAGACCAGCTCCTCCATGGTCAGCCAGCCCATGCCCTGGATGAAGCCGCCTTCCACCTGGCCGATGTCGATGGCCGGGTTCAGCGAGGCGCCCACGTCGTGCAGGATGTCGGTGCGCAGCATTTTGTATTCGCCGGTCAGCGTGTCGACGATCACTTCGCAACAGGCCGCGCCGAACGCGAAGTAGTAGAACGGTCGGCCACGCGCCTGGCTGCGGTCGTAGAAAATTTTCGGGGTCTTGTAGAAACCGGTGCTCGACAGTGAAACCTGGGCGAAATACGCCTGCTGGATCAACGCTTCAAAGGTCAGAATGTGATCGCGAACCCGCACATGCCCGTTGTGGAATTCAACGTCGGCCTCGCTGACTTCATACTTGCGCGCGGCAAATTCCACCAGGCGCTGCTTGATGGTTTCGGCGGCGTTCTGTGCAGCCTTGCCGTTCAAGTCGGCACCGCTGGACGCCGCCGTCGGCGAGGTGTTCGGCACCTTGTCGGTGTTGGTGGCGGTGATTTGTACGCGGTCGATTTCCACCTGGAAGATCTCGGCCACCACCTGCGCGACCTTGATGTTCAACCCCTGGCCCATCTCGGTGCCGCCGTGGTTCAGGTGGATGCTGCCGTCGGTGTAGATGTGGATCAGCGCACCGGCCTGGTTGAGGAAACTGGCGGTGAAGGAAATCCCGAATTTCACCGGTGTGAGGGCCAGGCCTTTTTTCAGGATCGGGCTGTTGGCGTTGTAGCGACGGATCGCTTCGCGGCGCTCAAAATACTGGCTGCTTTGTTCCAGTTCGGCGGTCATTTCTTCGAGCATGTTGTGCTCGACGGTCTGGTAGTAGTGGGTGACGTTGCGCTCGGTCTTGCCGTAGTAGTTGGCCTTGCGCACCGCCAGCGGGTCGAGGGCCAGGTGCCGGGCAATCGCGTCCATCACTTCCTCGATGGCGACCATGCCTTGGGGGCCGCCGAAGCCACGATAAGCCGTGTTGGACGCGGTGTTGGTCTTGCAGCGGTGGCCGTTGACGGTGGCGTCGCCCAGGTAATACGAGTTGTCGGAGTGGAACATTGCGCGGTCGACAATCGAGTTCGACAGGTCCGGCGAGCAACCGCAGTTGCCCGCCAGATCCAGATTAATCCCGTGCAGGCGGCCGGTGTCGTCGAAGCCCACGTCATACTCGATGTAGAACGGGTGGCGCTTGCCGGTCATCAGCATGTCTTCCACGCGTGGCAGGCGCATCTTGGTCGGCTGGCCGGTGAGGCGCGCGACCACCGCGCACAGGCATGCCGGGCTGGCGGCCTGGGTTTCCTTGCCGCCAAAACCACCGCCCATGCGGCGCATGTCGACCACGATCTTGTTCATCGACACGTCGAGTACTTCGGCCACCAGTTTCTGCACTTCGGTGGGGTTTTGCGTGGAGCAATACACAATCATTCCGCCATCTTCAGTGGGCATCACCGAAGAAATCTGGGTTTCCAGGTAGAAGTGTTCCTGGCCGCCGATGTGCAGGGTGCCCTGGATACGGTTTTTGGCGGTCGCCAGCGCGCCCGCCGAATCACCGCGTTGATGGGTGTGGCTGTCCAGCACGAAGTGTTTTTTGCGAAACGCCTCGACCACGTCCAGCACCGGCTCCAGGTCTTCGTATTCGATTACGGCAGCCATGGCGGCTTTGCGCGCGGTTTCCAAGTCGCGGGCGGCGACGGCCAGCACCACCTGGCCGACGAACTGCACGGTGTCGATGGCCAGCAACGGGTCGCCGGGCATCAGCGGGCCGATGTCTTTCAGGCCCGGCACGTCTTCGTGGGTGATGACGATGCGCACACCCTCAAAGGCGTAGCAGGGCGCGGTGTCGATGCTGAGGATTTTTGCGTGGGCGCGGTCCGACATGCGTGCGTACAGGTGCAACTGGTTCGGAAATTCCAGGCGGTCATCGATGTACTGCGCCTCGCCCGAGACGTGCTTGGCGGCGCTGTCGTGCTTGACGCTGCGACCGACGCCGCTGGTCAGGTCCTTGGCAAACAGTTCGGCGAGTTCGGCCTGGGATTTTTCCACAGCGTGATGGTTAGACATAAGCGGTCACCCGAGTCTCGATGTGCGGCGTTTGCAGTTCGATGAAGTATTTGCGCAGCAGGTTTTGTGCGCTGAGCAGGCGGTATTCCTTGCTGGCGCGGAAGTCCGACAGTGGGGTGAAGTCTTCGGCCAGGGCCGCGCAGGCTTTTTCCACGGTGGCGGAGTTCCAGGTGGCGCCGTTCAGCGCGGCTTCGCAGCTTTTCGCACGTTTTGGGGTGGCGGCCATGCCACCGAACGCCACGCGGGCATCCGTGATCACGCCGTTATCAATCTTGAGGTTGAAGGCGGCGCAGACGGCGGAAATGTCATCGTCCAGACGCTTGGAAACCTTATAGGCACGGAACAGCGGCACGCCTTTGGGCACGATGATTTTTTCGATGAATTCGCTGTCCTGGCGGGCAGTGACACGGTAGTCGATGAAGTAGTCTTCCAGGGCCAGAGTGCGACGGGTGTTGCCTTTGCACAGTACGATCTGCGCGCCTAGGGCGATCAGCAGTGGCGGTGAGTCACCGATGGGCGAGGCGTTGCCGATATTGCCGCCCAGGGTGCCCTGGTTGCGGATCTGCAACGAAGCGAAGCGGTGGAGCAATTCGCCGAAGTCCGGGTATTCGTTGTTGAGTGCGCTGTAGCAGTCGGACAGGGAAGTGGCTGCGCCGATTTCCAGGCGGTCGTCGAAGCTTTCGATGCGCTTCATTTCTTCGATATTGCCAACGTAGATCATCACCGGCAGCGTGCGGTGGAACTGGGTGACTTCCAGCGCCAGGTCGGTGCCGCCGGCCAACAGCCGGGCTTGCGGATAAGCGTCGTAGAGGTCCGCCAGGTCGGCGACGGTCAACGGCACCAGGCAGCGTTTGTCGCCGCTGTTCAGTTCACCCGTTTGCGTCGGGGCGATGGATTTCAGGCGGGCGATGGTGTCGGCCTGGCGGCTGTCGAACTGGTCCTGGGGCTTGTTGCAGCAGGCCTGTTCGGCGGCCGCAAGAATCGGGCGATAGCCGGTGCAGCGGCAGAGATTGCCGGCCAGGGCTTCGTGGGCTTTCTGGCTGTCGGGCGCATCACTGTTCTTTTGCAGGGCGAACAGCGACATCACAAAACCCGGGGTGCAGAAGCCGCACTGCGAACCGTGGCATTCCACCATGGCTTGTTGCACGCTGTGGAGTTGGCCCTGGTGCTTGAGGTCTTCGACGCTGATCAGTTGTTTGCCGTGCAGGGACGAGACAAAGGTCAGGCACGAGTTGAGGCTGCGATAGCGAATCTGCTCCGCACCTTGATCGTCGGTGTGCAGCTCGCCGACCACCACGGTACAGGCGCCACAGTCGCCGCTGGCGCAGCCTTCCTTGGTGCCGGATTTGCCCAGGTGCTCACGCAAATAGTTGAGCACGGTCAGGTTCGGGTCCAGGGCGTGCTCGCTACGGAGCTCCTGGTTTAGTAAAAACTGGATCACGGAAGGCCTCGCAGACTCATTATTGTTGTTAACCGCTTTGCGCCGAATCTAGTCATGTCTGACTTTTCGGTCAACGATTTTCTGACCGAAAGGTCAAGAAAATGCGATCTCAACATCCTTAATTATGGTCCAGTTCTCTGGAACCGCCGTTTTTAGGGGCTTCTGGACTTTAACGGTTGCTTATTTCATGCCAAATTCGTGCTTGTGGGCCGTACGCCATCAATGGGCAAGTGCGCTACACTGCCGCGCTCGTACCGATAGAAGATTTTGAAGGGAAAACATGACGTTCAAGGCGCCGGATAGTCTTGCCGAGCAAATCGCTCACCACCTCGCCGAACGTATCATTCGCGGCGACCTCAAGCCTGGGGAGCGGATCCAGGAGCAGAAGGTCACACTGGCGCTCAATGTCAGCCGTGGTTCCGTGCGCGAAGCCTTGCTGATCCTTGAGCGTCGGCACCTGATCGCAATCCTGCCGCGCCGTGGCGCCCATGTCACCGAGCTGACTGCCCACAAGGTGCAGAGCCTGTGCACGCTGATGGGTGAGCTGTACATACTGCTGGGCAACGCGGTCGCCGCCGGCTGGCAGACCCAGGCCGACATGGCGCCGTTTGTGCAGATCCAGCAGCGCCTGGTCGCCAGCTTCGAACGCCAGGACATCCGCGCCTTCGTCGAAGAAAGCTTCAACGTGATGCGTGCCGCCTATCCGTTCGCCAACAACCCGTATCTGCAGGAAACCGTTGAGAACCTGCAGCCGGCGATGAACCGTGCCTATTACCTGGCGCTGGATCAACGCAAGGCGTCCATGAGCGAGTACCTGGTGCTGTTCGAGCAGTTGCTAGCCGCCGTGCTGGCCCGTGACCTGCCACAGATTCGCCAGGTGCTCTCGGCCTACGGCGAGCGCAGTTGCTCGCTGGTTATTGCTGCGTTGGCGGAAGCCTAAGCGTGCGGCTCAAGTGCATCAAACTGGCGGGGTTCAAATCCTTCGTCGATCCGACCACGGTGAACTTCCCCAGTAATATGGCGGCAGTGGTCGGGCCCAATGGCTGCGGCAAGTCGAACATCATCGACGCCGTACGCTGGGTGATGGGCGAGAGCTCCGCGAAAAACCTGCGTGGCGAGTCGATGACCGACGTCATCTTCAACGGCTCCACCAGCCGCAAGCCAGTGAGCCAGGCCAGCATTGAACTGGTGTTTGATAACTCCGACGGCACCCTGGTGGGCGAGTACGCGGCCTACGCGGAAATTTCCATCCGCCGCAAAGTCACCCGCGACAGCCAGAACAGCTATTTCCTCAATGGCACCAAGTGCCGCCGGCGGGACATTACCGACATCTTCCTCGGCACCGGCCTGGGCCCGCGCAGCTACTCGATCATCGAGCAGGGCATGATCTCCAAGCTGATCGAAGCCAAGCCCGAAGACCTGCGTAACTTTATCGAGGAAGCGGCCGGCATCTCCAAGTACAAGGAGCGCCGGCGCGAGACCGAAAACCGTATCCGTCGCACCCATGAAAACCTTGCCCGTCTGACCGACCTGCGTGAAGAGTTGGAGCGCCAGTTGGAGCGCCTGCACCGTCAGGCCCAGGCGGCCGAGAAGTATCAGGAATACAAGGGCGAGGAGCGTCAGCTCAAAGCGCAACTGTCAGCCCTGCGCTGGCAGGCATTGAATGATCAAGTGGGCCAGCGCGAAGCGATCATCGGCACCCAGGAAATCAGCTTCGAAGCGTTAGTGGCTGAGCAGCGCAATGCCGACGCCAGCATCGAGCGCCTGCGGGACGGTCACCATGACCTGTCCGAGCGCTTCAATCTGGTGCAGGGACGCTTCTATTCGGTGGGCGGCGACATCGCCCGGGTCGAGCAGAGCATCCAGCACGGCCAGCAACGCTTGCGCCAGTTGCAGGACGACCTGAAAGAGGCCGAACGCGCGCGCCTGGAAACCGAATCGCACCTGGGCCACGACCGCACCTTGCTGCTGACCCTCGGGGAGGAGCTGGACATGCTCACCCCGGAGCAGGAAGTCACCAGCGCCGCCGCCGAGGAAGCCGCTGCGGCCCTGGAAGAATCCGAAACCACCATGCACGCCTGGCAGGAGCAGTGGGACACCTTCAACCTGCAATCCGCCGAGCCGCGCCGTCAGGCTGAGGTGCAGCAGTCGCGCATCCAGCAACTGGAAACCAGCATGGAGCGCCTGGCCGAGCGTCAGCGGCGTTTGGTGGAAGAGCGCGTGTTGCTCGCGGCCGACCCGGAAGACGCGGCGATCCTCGAGCTGAGCGAGAAACTCGCCGAAAGCGAAATGACCCTGGAAGAGCTGGAAGCCAGCGAAGAACAACAAGTGGAGCGCCTGGAGCAATTGCGTCAGCAACTGCAGCAGGCGACCCAGGCGCAGCAAACCGCCCAGGGGGATTTGCAGCGGCTTAACGGTCGATTGGCCTCCCTTGAAGCCTTGCAGCAAGCGGCGCTCGACCCGGGCACCGGCACTGCCGAATGGTTGCGTGATCAACACCTGGCCGAGCGCCCGCGCCTGGCCGAAGGCTTGAAGGTTGAAGCCGGTTGGGAGCTGGCGGTGGAAACCGTCCTCGGTGCCGACCTGCAAGCCGTGTTGGTGGATGATTTTGGCGGTTTCGATCTGGCGGGCTTTACCCAGGGTGATTTGCGATTGCTTAGCCCCGCGGCAGACGGCACACGCGTACCGGGCAGCCTGCTGGACAAGGTCGAGGCGGCGATTGATCTGTCGCCTTGGCTGGGTCAGGTCAAACCGGTGGACAGTCTTGAGCAGGCCTTGGCCCAGCGTGGCCAATTGGCGGCCGGGCAAAGCCTGATCAGCCGTGACGGTTTTTGGGTCGGCCGGCACTTCCTGCGGGTGCGTCGTGCCAGCGAAGCGGAAAGCGGCGTATTGGCCCGTGGCCAGGAAATCGTCAACCTGACCGCCGAACGGGAAGAGCGCGAAGCCACCCTTGAATCCCTGGAAAACCAGCTGCAAACCTTGCGCGCCACCCAGCGCCAGCAAGAGACCGGCCGCGAACACCTGCGCCGGCTGTTGCAGGACGAAGCGCGCCAGCAAGGCGAATTGAAAGCCCAGCTCTCGGCGAGCAAGGCCAAGGTCGAGCAACTGACCTTGCGCCGCACCCGGCTCGACGAAGAAGTGGCGGAGATGGGCGAGCAACGCGCCCTCGAACACGAACAAGTCGGTGAAGCGCGCCTGCAACTGCAGGAAGCCCTCGACAGCATGGCCCTGGACACCGAGCAGCGCGAGTTGCTGCTGGCCCAGCGCGACAGCTTGCGCGAGCGCCTCGACCGGGTGCGTCAAGAAGCCCGCCAGCACAAGGACCATGCCCATCAACTGGCCGTGCGCCTCGGCTCCCTGCGGGCGCAACACGACTCCACGCGCCAGGCCCTTGAACGTCTGGAAATGCAGTCCGAACGCCTGACCGAAAAGCGCGAGCAACTGAGCCTCAACCTGGAGGAGGGCGAAGCCCCGCTGGAAGAGCTGCGCCTGAAACTTGAAGAGTTGCTCGACAAGCGCATGACCGTCGACGAAGAGCTCAAGACCGCACAAATCGCCCTGGAAGATGCCGACCGCGAACTGCGCGACGCCGAAAAGCGCCGGACCCAGGCCGAGCAGCAATCGCAGCTGATCCGTGGCCAGCTCGAACAGCAGCGCATGGAATGGCAGGCCCTGACGGTTCGACGCAAAACCCTGCAAGACCAGTTGCTGGAAGACGGCTACGACCTGCACGGCGTGCTCAATACCCTGACCGCCGAGGCCAACGAGAAAGAAGCCGAAGAAGAACTTGAACGGATTGCCGCACGCATTCAACGACTCGGCGCGATCAACCTCGCGGCCATCGACGAGTACCAGCAGCAGTCTGAGCGCAAGCGCTATCTGGACGCGCAGAACGCCGATCTGGTGGAAGCCCTGGACACCCTGGAAAACGTGATCCGCAAGATCGACAAGGAAACCCGTAATCGCTTCAAAGATACCTTTGATCAGATTAATGGCGGTTTACAGGCGTTATTCCCGAAAGTTTTCGGTGGTGGCAGCGCTTACTTGGAACTGACGGGCGAAGATCTACTCGATACAGGGGTAACGATCATGGCGCGGCCTCCGGGCAAGAAGAACAGCACCATCCATTTGCTGTCCGGTGGCGAGAAGGCACTGACGGCATTGGCCCTGGTATTTGCGATCTTCAAGTTGAACCCGGCGCCGTTCTGCATGCTCGACGAAGTTGACGCTCCGCTGGATGACGCTAACGTTGGACGGTACGCCCGACTGGTTAAAGAGATGTCCCAGACGGTGCAGTTCATCTATATCACCCACAACAAGATCGCCATGGAAATGGCTGATCAATTGATGGGTGTGACGATGCACGAGCCGGGCTGTTCGCGTTTGGTGGCGGTGGATGTCGAAGAGGCGATGGCGCTGGTGGAATCCTGAGGCGCACTTCGCAGGAGGATTTCCAGCAGGATGTAAGGTGATTTACCGGTCTGGGAAAAGTGGCAAATGGACATATTTGTTCAAGGCATTTTGACAGACGGTGTAAAGTTATCTTTGGTCGTGCTAGTTTAATGTCAAATTTTCGTATGCGTGGGCAAAACGTCATTCAGAACATAGAGTTGGCGCCACGTTTTAAAGCGGTTTGCACGGTGCTAAACCCCTTATTTTTCAGCATTTTTTATTAGAGGCACGGGATTACATGGAAATCGGTCTGCGCGAGTGGCTGATCGTCATCGGCATTATTGTCATTGCCGGTATTCTTTTTGATGGCTGGCGTCGGATGCGCGGCGGCAAGGGCAAGTTGAAATTTCGCCTGGACCGCAACCTGTCCAATTTGCCGGACGACGACGGTAGCGCCGAGCTGCTGGGGCCTCCACGTGTGCTGGATAACCATAAAGAGCCGCACCTGGACGAGCACGACCTGCCGTCGATGAGCGCACCCGTGCGTGAGGCCCGTGAACCCAAGCGCGGCAAGCGCAGTGCGGCCAGCGAGCCATCCCAGGGTGACCTGAACCTGGACCTGGAAGAAGGTCCGAGCTTCAGCAGCCGTGACGGTGACTTCCCGGATGAAACCCCGGTCAAGAGCGCCCATAAAGAATCCGTCAAGGATCAACCGGCTGCCGAAGAGGTGCTGGTGATCAGCGTGATCTGCCGCGACGCCGCCGGCTTCAAGGGCCCGGCCTTGCTGCAAAACATTCTGGAAAGCGGCCTGCGTTTCGGTGAGATGGATATTTTCCACCGCCACGAAAGCATGGCCGGTAACGGCGAAGTCCTGTTCTCTATGGCCAACGCGGTCAAGCCGGGCATCTTTGATCTGGACGACATCGACCATTTCAGCACTCCGGCCGTGAGCTTCTTCCTCGGTTTGCCAGGCCCGCGTCACCCGAAACAAGCCTTCGACGTGATGGTGGCCGCTGCCCGCAAGCTGTCCCAGGAACTCAACGGCGAGCTCAAGGACGACCAACGCAGCGTCCTGACCGCCCAGACCATCGAGCATTACCGTCAGCGCATCGTCGAGTTCGAGCGTCGCGCCCTGACACAGAAGCGCTGAGGTCCAAGCTTAAGCGTTGCCTGTAGAATTCATGCACTAACATATTGAGCAGCTTCGGCTGCTCTTTTGCTTTATGAGAGAACACCCATGACCGCCGCCCACACCCGTATCCTCGAACTGCGCGCTGAACTGGATCAGCATAACTACCGTTACCACGTCCTCGACGAGCCGAGCATCCCGGACGCCGAGTACGACCGGCTGTTCCATGAGCTCAAGGCCCTGGAAGCCGAGCACCCGGATCTGGTAACCCGTGATTCACCGACGCAGCGGGTCGGCAGTGCGGCATTGTCGGCGTTCACTCAAGTGCGTCACGAAATCCCGATGCTCAGCCTCGGCAACGCCTTCGATGAAAGCACCATGCTTGAATTCGATCGCCGGGTCACTGAGGGCCTGGACCTGCCGGTGGGTGACCTGTTTGGCGGCGGCGCGGCGGTGGAATACAGCTGCGAGCCGAAGCTCGATGGCCTGGCGGTCAGCCTGCTGTATCAGGACGGTGAACTGGTGCGTGGCGCCACGCGCGGCGATGGCACCACCGGCGAAGACATCAGCGTCAACGTGCGCACCGTGCGCAATATTCCTTTGAAACTGCACGGCACCGGCTGGCCGGCGACCCTCGAAGTGCGCGGCGAAGTGTTCATGTCCAAGGCCGGCTTCGAGCGGCTGAACGCCACGCAGTTGGAGGTCGGTGGCAAGACCTTCGCCAACCCGCGCAACGCGGCTGCGGGCAGCCTGCGCCAGCTGGATTCGAAGATTACCGCCAGCCGTCCGCTGGAATTCTGCTGCTACGGCGTGACCACGGATATCAGCGACACCCACATTGGCAATCTGCAACAGCTGAAGAAATGGGGCATGCCCATCAGCCATGAGTTGAAACTGGCCAAAGGGATTCAGGATTGCCTCGACTACTACCGCGATATCGGTGAGCGACGGAATGCCTTGCCCTATGAAATCGACGGTGTGGTGTTCAAGGTCAATAGCATTGCCTACCAACGTGAACTGGGCTTCCGTGCCCGCGAACCGCGTTGGGCAATCGCCCACAAGTTCCCGGCGATGGAGGAACTGACCGAACTGCTGGACGTTGAGTTCCAGGTGGGTCGTACCGGCGCTGTGACGCCCGTTGCACGCTTGAAACCGGTCAAGGTTGCGGGTGTGACCGTGTCCAACGCCACCTTGCACAACATGGACGAAGTGGCGCGCCTGGGCCTGATGATCGGCGACACCGTGATCATCCGCCGTGCCGGTGATGTAATTCCCCAAGTGGTATCGGTGGTGACCGAGCGCCGCCCGGAAAACGCGCGCGCGGTGCAGATCCCCGAGGGCTGCCCGGTGTGCGGCTCCCACGTTGAGCGCACGCAACTGGTCAAGCGCAGCAAGGGCAAGGAAACCGTCAGCGAAGGCGCGGTATACCGTTGCGTTGGGCGCCTGGCCTGCGGTGCGCAGCTCAAGCAGGCGATCATTCATTTCGTCTCGCGCCGGGCCATGGACATCGATGGCCTGGGCGACAAGACCATCGAGCAACTGGTGGACGAGAAACTGATCGGCTCGCCGGCTGACCTCTACAAGCTCAAGTACGAACAGATCATCGACCTGGAAGGCTTTGCCGATGTCTCCAGCAAGAAGCTGATCACCGCCATCGAAAACAGCAAGACGCCAACCCTTGCACGGTTTATCTACGCCCTCGGCATTCCCGATGTGGGCGAGGAGACCGCCAAGGTGCTGGCGCGCTCCCTGGCGTCCCTGGAGCGCGTGCAGCAGGCGTTGCCGGAAGTGCTGACGTACTTGCCGGATGTCGGTCTGGAAGTGGCCCACGAGATTCACAGTTTCTTTGAAGACAGCCATAACCAGGACGTGATCGGTGCCTTGATCTCCAAGGACGAGTGCGGACTGGAGTTGCAGGAGCAGGGTGAACTGAGCGCCGAGTTTGCGGCCAGCACCACGTTGGGCGGCTTGCTCGACAAACTGCACGTGCCGTCCGTAGGCCCAGGTGCTGCGCAGAAACTGGCGGACAAGTTTGGCTCCCTCGAAGGTGTGATCAAGGCCGACTGGCTCGACATGCGCCAGGCGTTGCCGGAGAAGCAGGCCAAGGCCGTCCGGGATTTCTTCGACATCGAAGAAAACGCCAATCGTGCGCTGGCCATCGAGCAACAGCTCAAGGACTTCGGCATGCACTGGCAGAGCGAGAAGAAGGTCGTCGAAGGCTTGCCCGAGGCGGGTCACACCTGGGTGCTTACCGGCTCCCTGGAACTGATGAGCCGCGATGTCGCCAAGGAAAAACTCGAAAGCCTCGGTGCCAAGGTGGCGGGCTCGGTGTCGGCGAAAACCCATTGCGTGGTGGCCGGGCCGGGTGCCGGTTCGAAGTTGGCCAAGGCCACTGAGCTGGGCTTGAAAGTGCTGGATGAAGAAGCGTTCGTGGCATTTTTGGCCAAGCACAACATCACGGTCTGATGATCGTTCCCACGCAGAGCGTGGGAACGATCTCTCCCGGGCAATGCTCTAGTATTGGCAAGCTTCCGGGAGAGATCGCCATGTACCGCTTCTTCGAGCAACTCAGTTCGCGTATTGCCGCACCGTTCATGGCCGAGACCTCGCGCAACAGCAAGGTCTGGCAGTGTCGCTGTGGGCAGTCCCTGTTCTTTCGCAACAGCCAGTGCCTGGCCTGTTCGGCGCTGCTGGGCTACCAGCCGGAGCAGAGTCGCCTGTCATCCCTGCAGCCCGGCCCGTACGCCGATACCTGGCTGCTGGACGCCGACCCTCAAGCCGGTGCCTTTCGCCGCTGCGCCAACCTCGACACGCCGGCCGCCTGCAACTGGTTGCTGCCCGCCGACAATGGCCAGACCTTGTGCGTGGCCTGCAGCCTGAACCGAACCATCCCCGACCTGTCGATTCCTGAAAACCCCGAACGCTGGCGCAAGGTCGAGACCGCCAAGCGCCGCCTGGTGGCGCAACTCATCAGCCTGGGCTTGCAGGTCATTCCCAAGACCGTCGATGAAGACACTGGCCTGGCCTTCGATTTCGTCGGCATCGACCTGGAAGGCAACGCGCCCACCACCGGCCACGCCAATGGCCTGGTCACCCTTGATATCAAGGAAGCCGACGACGCCCACCGGGAAAAAATCCGTGTGCAGATGCGCGAGCCTTACCGCACCTTGCTCGGCCATTTTCGTCATGAGGTCGGCCACTACTACTGGGACCGCCTGATCGCCAACAGCCACTGGCTGGAACCGTTCCGCACGCTGTTCGGCGACGAGCGCGCCAGCTACGCTGATGCCCTCGACCAGCACTACCAGAACGGCCCGCGCCCGGACTGGCAGCAAACCTGCGTCAGTGCCTACGCCACCATGCACCCGTGGGAAGATTGGGCGGAAACCTGGGCGCATTACCTGCACATGATGGACGCCGTCGACACCGCGCTGGGATTCGGCATGAGTGCTCGGGAGATGGACCTGGATTACCAGCCGTTCCCCCTGAGCACCCTCTATGACCCTGAACATCCCGGTGGCACGGCGTTCCTGTCATTCGTCAACGCATGGATCGAACTGGCCGGCATGCTCAACGAACTGTCCCGCAGCATGGGCCAGCCGGATTTCTATCCGTTCGTCCTGCCGCCGGCGGTGATTGCCAAGCTGCACTTCATTCACCTGGTGATCCAGCAAGAGGGCGGCAGGGCGGACGAGGTGTTGCAGGCCCAGTAGGCAAGTGCTTGAAGCCCTTCATATTTTAATCCCGCAGGAACGGTTGTAACTTCCGATGAGATCGGTACAATGGCCCCGCTTGCCGAGAGGCGAGCGTCGTTATGGTGATCCCATCGGTCCCCCCGCAACGATTACCCGTGAACCTGGTCAGAGCCGGAAGGCAGCAGCCACAGCGGGAACATTGTGTGCCGGGGTGTGGCTGGTGGGGTTGCCTCCATAACGCCACCCTCCTTGATTCAAAAAAATACTTTTATGAAGCCCTTCGCTGACAATCGTCATCTGCGAAGCGATTTCTGCTGTTCGTCCTTCAGCACAGTGCTCACAAGCCCGAAAGCAATCGTTACCGGCAAAAGACTGTGAGGGCTCTTTCACAACTTCAAGCTTCCACTCTGGACAACCCAAAACCACCTTGCTAGTTTGCGCCAGTCACATATTTCAAAATATGTCGATGGCACATGGATGATATTAAAGTGATGGCGCTTTATGGCTCATTCACCTCAACTAACAAGGATGTCGGTCATGAAAAGCCTGCAAGGGTTGCCCACGCTTATCAGCGCTTCCGTCGGTGCCCCCGGCAAAGCCCGCAACTTGCCCGCCGACGTTCAGTGCATCCAGTATTTGTTCAACTTGATCACTCCCAAGTTGGGTTTCCCCTTGGCCGAAAACGGCAAGTGCGACGGCCAGTTGGTGCAGTGCATCAGCCAGTATCAGTTCCGCTATCTCAAGTACGCCCATCCCGATGGGGTGATCGACCCCACCGGGCGTACCTTCAATAGCCTGATCGAAGAGGCGGTGAAGGTGCCGGTCAAGTCGAATCCGGCCCTGCGCATTCCGACCTTCCTGAATGTGTTCGGCAACACCAGTTCCGATATGGTCCAGGCGACGGTCAACCATTACCTTGACCGCATGCGGGCGATGATCGAGGCCGAGCGGCGCAACCGGCAGATGATGCTCCAGGCCACGTGCGACGGCGGTACGACGCTGACGGACACCGACTTCCAGAACGCCGCCACACAGTTAGGCAGCGGAATTTCGGTCAATATCATCAAGGCGTTTGCCACGGTGGAGTCGGGCGGGCGCTCCGGGTTCGGGCCGGCCAAGTTGCCGGTGATCGCTTTTGAAGGGCATCACTTTCGCAAGTACACCCACCAGAAATACGATCAGACCCACCCGCTGTTGTCGTACCCCTACGTGCAAAAAGCCGGCCCCCAGTGGAAGGCCAACAACAAGGACCAGACCAAAGCCTGGGAAACCATGGCCACGGCCTTTGCGCTGGATCAGGAAGCGGCCTTGAAGTCGGCTTCCTGGGGGATGTTTCAGATAATGGGCTCCAACTTCACGGCATGTGGTTATAAAACGGTGTTTGAGTTTGTCGTGGCCATGAAGATAAACGCCGGGCATCAACTCAAGGCCTTCCTCGGTTTTTGCAGCCAGAGCCCTGCTTTGGTCAAGGCCATGAAGAACAAGGATTACGCCGCCATGGCGCTGAACTATAACGGCAAGGATTATGGCGACTATGACCATCGAATCAAAAAAGCCTACGAAGCACTTGAAGGGAAAAAATAGAATGCCGTTCAAACGTTGCCTGTCCCGATTGTTGGTTGCCTCTTTCGTGTGTGTTGCGGCGGGATCGCCGGCCTTTGCCGCTACGTTGCATTCTGGCAAGTACGAAGGGCTGATGCTGGCCGTGACGCCTGAGCATCAGGTAGAAGGTTTTTATGCTGAGGAGATGGGCGAGGGCGTGACTCGCACGTGTACGTTCTTCCTGCAGGGCAAGGTCGACGGCGCGAAGGCGTCGGTGTCCACGTGGCTGGATGCGGCCTATCCGGGAACCGTTGCGGCTTCCTCGGACGGCGTGACGTTGACGGTGGAGAAGGGTCGCGAACATCCCGGCTGCATCAGCGTGCTGATGCCGGAAATAGCCACCGGCCTGGACCTGACCCAGACCGCTGCCAAGAAGTGGATTGGCCTGGTGACCGTTTCGGCCGACAAGGCTTTCCTGCAGAAGACCCCGGACGCCAAGGCCAGTCATCGTGCCTACGTGGTCAAGGACGATGTGGTCGCGGTGCTGGCCTTCAAGGAAGGCTGGGCCCAGGTCGAGTACATCAATGGCGAAGGCCGCTCTTCCAAGGGCTGGATCAGCCAGGACCAGTACGCCAGGCTGGCCCCTAAAGGCTGAAGCTGTTCCCCGCGCCGCGGTGTGCCAGGCACGCCGCGGCTTTTTTACGCCCGCAACTCAGGCCTTGTTACGGTTGAACAGCTTGCGGATAACGGCAAACAGCGCGACGACGCCCACCACCAGGAATTTCTTCGCCGCCAGCAGGAAGATGCCGATCTTGGCGAACAGCCCGGCCTTGGCCGCGATCCCGCCGGCAACCAGTGCGGCAAGGCCGTAGGTCGCGAGTTTGTCGGTCTTCGGGTTGAAGTCGGTGTACAGGTTGCCATCGGTGAAGTTGGTAAAGGCCAGAACCTTGGGCAACTCCTGCTTGATGGTGGCCAGGTCGGCCATGGCGGCGACGGCGTTGAGTTCCAGCACGCCTTCACGGCCCAGCACGCGGATGCTGTAGTTGAGGGTGGTCTGCTTGGCGTCGTCGGCTTTCAGCTCACGGGCCCAGTACATCTTGTGGGTGGTGTCGTCGTAGTGCGGTGGCTCGGCCCAGCCCAGCAGGTGCAGGCCTGCGTAGCCTTGTTTCTGGCGTTCTTTGTTGTCTTCGACGTCTTCTTCCTGCATTTGCTTGAGCAGTTCGGTGTAGTCGATTTTCGCGGCGTCTTCGTCAGAAATGTGCCCGTCGGCCTTGTAGCTGACGATCACGCCCCAACCGCGCTCCGACAGCGGGCTGACGGATTTCGGCACGATCATGCCCAAGGTCTTGAAGCCCGGTGGGTTGCCCCAGCCATCGGTCAGCAGGCGCTCGGTGTCTGTGGGGTCGAGGTAGTAGAACTCGTCGTTGAGCTTGAGAGTTGCAATGCCGCCGGGCAGGGTGACGGTGCCGGTCTTCTGTTTGAGAGAGCCCAGAAAGTGCTCGGCGGTTTCGGGCGCTTCGGCGGGTGCAGCGGCTTCAACGGGGGCCGGCTTGGCGGCAGCAATGGCGGGGGCGACAGGCAGGCTCAGGGCAGCCGCCGCCAGCAACAGGCGGAAGTAATTCATGGTAGTCCCTTACAATTTGAATTAATTTCGCGGGAGGATAACTGAAACATGTTGCAACGGGTTAGCCGAATGTCTCCCGCAGCAGCCCCGCAAAGGCATCCCGCGCCAGGTGGCGTTGGGTGTCTTTGTGCCAGAACAGCAGGTTATCCACCGCAGCCAATTCGTCGAAGCGGTAGGACGTTAATTGGTTGGCCTGCTCGTAGCGCGCCAGGATGCCTTCTGGCGCCAGTGCCACGCCAATCCCCGCGCTGACGCAGCCAATGATCGTGCCCCAGCTGGCGTAACTGGCGATGGCGGGCTTGATGTCGTGGGGCTTGAGCCAGTTTTCCAAGGCGGCGCGGTACGGGCAGCCGGGCGGCCAGACCAGCAAGGTGCGGCCGGCCAGGTCCCGCGCGTCCTCAATGGGCGCGCTGGAGGCGCTGGTGATCAGCACCAGGCGCTCGCT
Source organism: Pseudomonas sp. TH34 (assembly GCF_016650865.1). Lineage (NCBI taxonomy): Bacteria > Pseudomonadati > Pseudomonadota > Gammaproteobacteria > Pseudomonadales > Pseudomonadaceae > Pseudomonas > Pseudomonas sp. TH34. The sequence continues at coordinate 335,577 of NZ_JAEKFB010000033.1, read as the reverse complement.
GTAGACCACGCTTTGTTCGAGCTTCGGGCGTTTGCCGCCGGCGGCCACCAGCGCCGCATCGATGCGGTGATGTTGCAAGTCATCGAGTAACTGCGCCCAGGCGCCGGTCACCAGTTCCAATTCCACCTGTGGATAGCGCCGATGGTATTCAGCCAGCAACGGCGGCAGGCGGCCACTGGCACTGGATTCCACTGCGCCGATGCGCAGCTTGCCGCGGGGAATCGCGTTGCTGTCGACGGCGCGCTTGGACTCTTCCACCAGCGCCAGGATGCGCTCGCAGTAGTCGAGAAACACTTCGCCGGCGGCACTGATCGCCAACCCGCGCCCGGCACGAATGAACAGCGGGGTACCCAACTCGCTTTCCAGTTGCTTGATGCGCGTGGTGATGTTGGACGGCACGCAGTGCAGTTGCAGGGCGGCCTGGGCCACGCTGCCGGTTTGCGCCACGGCTTTCACCATTTTCAGTTGGGCCAGTTCCATCGCTCAGTTCCAGTGATTACAGAAGTCAGAAACGGTTAATTGTCCTGCGCCTTGCCGGGGCCAAGACTGACGGCATTCCCACTGCTGGACGCCGTTCATGAATGCCCCGTCACCCGTAAAGCTTACGCTAGTCACTGCCAGCGTCATCCTCTGTTGGGCGTATTCGCCGATTGGTGTGCACATGGCCTTGCACAGTTACAGTCCGGGCCAATTGGCCTTGGGGCGGTTTCTGATTGCTTCGGTGTTGATGGCTGGAGTCGCGCTGACGGCGAAGATCGAGCGCCCACGGCTGCGGGACCTGCCGTGGCTGCTGGTGCTGGGGTTCTTCGGGATTTTCCTGCACCACCTCACCATCAATTTCGGTCAGCAATTTGTCACGGCTGCCGCGTCCAGTGTGCTGGCGCAGTCCGTCCCGCTGTTTACGGTGCTGGTGGCGTTTTTCGGCTTGAAGGAGCGGGTGACCGGCTGGCGCTGGGGTTGCGTGTTGCTGGGTTTGAGCGGGGTGCTGGTAGTGATCTGGGGCGAGCATGGCCTGGGCAAGATTGATCCCCGTGGCTTGATGATCCTGGTGGCGGCGCTGTCATGGAGCCTTTACTTCACCCTCCAGAAACACTATTCCCGGCGCTATAGCCCGCTGACCACGGTGTGCTACACGGTGTGGTCGGGCACCTTGCTGCTGTGTGTCTATTTGCCGGGTTTGCCGGCGGTGGTGGCGCAATCATCAACCCAGGCCAATTGGGCGGTGTTGTTGCTCGGCGTGTTCCCCAGCGCCATGGCCTACCTGGCCTGGGCCTATGTGTTGCGGCATGTCGAGGTCAGCCGCGCTTCAGTGGCGTTGTACCTGGTGCCGCCGGTGGCAATGGTGATGGCTGCCACGCTGCTGGGCGAGCAGGTTTCGATGCGAGTCGTGCTGGGTGGCCTGATCGTGCTGGCCAGTGTCGGCGCCATCAGCCTGGAAGGACGCTGGCGCCGCAAGCCGTCACGGGTTCACGGTGAACACCCGCAAGCGGTGACCGTCGGGGTCTTGGGCGACAAAGGTGTAGCCGAAGTCCGCCTCGACCGGTGACTGGATGATGCTCATCCCGAGTTGCACCCAACGCGTGTGCAGCTCGTCGACCGCTGCGATATCCGCGACGCAGAAACCCACCTCGCTACCGCCGACCGTGGCTTGGGCCGCAGGCTCCACGGTGTGGCGCGACCACAGGCCGAGTTTCACCCCGTTGTCGAGGATGAACAGTGCGAAGGTCGGCCCCAGCTCTACAGGTGCGTTGTCCAGCAGGCGGCTATAGAGGTTGGCACTGGTGGCCGGGCTGTCGACGTACAACAAAAAGTAATGGGCAATGCTATTCATGATGATATCCCTGATATTGCGCGGCAATGGCGCGGCTCAGTCCCTAGTCTAAGGGGCTGTCCTGTCAGTTCATGTCAGGAGTCATCAAGCAAAGAGCAGACAGTCTCGCTGTCTGCTCTTTTTGTTGCGTGCACGTGTGTTGCGAGCTCTAAGGCTTGGACAAGGCCTGGTCTACCGCTGCGATCAGCTTTCCCAGATCCTTCGGGGTGGCTTTATGAATGACACCGAACAGATAAGCGCGCTGTTCCTCCTCGTCGACCAGGTCTGCGAAAAAGACTTTCAGCTTCACTCCCAGCGCCTCTGCAAACAAGAACAGAGCCTCGACGCTGGGTGTATAGGTGCCGGTTTCGAAGCGGCTGATGGTTTTAGGGTCAAAACCGGTTTTTTCACCTAGTTCAGCCTGAGTAAGCCCTGCGACCTTGCGGTAACGTCTGATGGCTGGACCCAAACTTGAAATGTGCATCGCTCAATTCCCATTTAGAATCAAGAACTTAACGATAAATCTTAAAATTAGACAACCGCATGTACCATCACCTTTTCTTGCAAAATGTGATGTAATTCGTAGAATCGGCATCTAGGACAAGTATTTGGTGGTCTCGTTTCAGAAGGCAGGTTTATGAAACAGGAAATCATTGCTCTCTCCTTACTCTCATAAATGTGCCCATAAAACGGACGCTTGGCAGAGACTGAAATGTCGCTCGTCAGTGCCACGCTTCATTGCGCCTCACGTGCCGGATACCCGAATTCAAGCCTAGTTGATCATCACTGAATGGATGATGAATTGCTGTGCAAAATCGTGGGTTTGCGCCCGTTTGCGGCCAACCAGCCGATCGACGGCGCAGCCCGACTGGAAATACGAATCCGCCTGTCCTGCCTACCCGGTGGTCGAGAGGGCGATCGAATGCTGTCCATGGAGCTTTAACGTGCGTCTCAATTTGCCGGTCACTGCTGTTGAACAGACTTTTGGGGAGCAGCAACGGCTAATTTCCGCGACTGACGTCAACAGCCACATTACCTACTGCAACGCCGAGTTTGCCGCCATGAGCGGCTTTACCCAGGCCGAGCTGATCGGCAGCACCCACAACCTGGTGCGCCACCCGGACATGCCGCCCGCCGTTTTCCAACTGATGTGGAGCTACCTCAAGGCCGGGCAGAGCTGGATGGGCGTGGTGAAGAACCGCTGCAAGAACGGCAACTACTATTGGGTCAGTGCCTATGTGACGCCGATTCTCGAAGACGGGCGGCTGACGGGCTACGAGTCGGTGCGGGTCAAGCCCACCCGCGAACAGGTACGGCGCGCCGAAGCGCTGTACGCACGTTTGCAGGCTGGTGGTGCGGCGGTCGCGCCAGTGCGGCGCCTGGCGTCCATGGCTCAGGCCCTGGCTTTGCCATTGGTGGCCGCCGCCGCCAGCGTCGCCGCCTTTCAATGGCTTCCGGGTGTGTGGGGGCAGGCGGTGACCGTTGGCCTGTTTCTCGGCGCAGGTATCTGGGCCCATCAACGCTTGGGACTACAGCTCAAACGGATTGTGCAGAACACGCCCAATACCTTTTCCGACCCCATCAGCGCCATGACCTACAGCGATGCGCTGGGGCCGACCGCGCAGCTGGAAATGATCCTGATCAGCGAAGAAGCGCGGCTTAAAACCGCCCTGACGCGCCTCAGTGACCTGGCCAACCAGATGGCCGAAGCCGCTGCCCACTCCAGCGTGCTGTCGAGCACCACCGAATCGGCGCTGCTGGAGCAACGCGCCGAGACCGACATGACTGCCGCCGCCATGACCGAAATGGCCGCGTCCATCGCCGAAGTGGCGGTGCACGTTCAACAAACCGCCAGTGAAGCCCACACCGCCAACACCCTCGCCGAGCAAGGCAGCCAGGTGGCGGGCACGTCCCGTGAGGCGATCCAGTTGCTGGCCGGCACCGTCACCCAGATCAACCAGGCGGTGGGTAACCTGGCCGGGCAGACCCAGCAAATCCAGGTAGCCGCGAGCATGATCCAGGCGATCGCCGACCAGACCAACCTGCTGGCCCTCAACGCGGCCATTGAAGCGGCACGCGCCGGTGAGCAGGGCCGCGGCTTTGCCGTGGTGGCCGACGAGGTGCGTGCACTGGCGGGCAAGACCCGCGAGTCGACCCAGCAGATCCAGGGCATTATCCAGAACCTGCGGGCCGGCGCCGATGAGGCGGTCGAGATCGCGAGCCTGGGCATTCACGAAGCCGAGCAGGGCGTGCAGCAGGTGCTTGAGGCCCAGCAGGCGTTGCAGGGCATTCGCCATGCGGTGGAACGTATTACCAACATGAGTCAGCAAATGGCTGCTGCCTCCCAGGAACAATCCCACGTCGCCGAGGAAGTTTCACAACAGATCAATAACGTCGCCGCCACGGTGCAAAAGACAGCGGGCAATGCCAACGCTGCAGTCACCCGTGGCAGGGAACTCGAAAGCATCTCTTCCGGGTTGCGCGCCCTGGTCGAGCGGTTCAACCGCTAGCCACAGTGAGCCTGACTCATGGACGAGAAATACCGCAGGGCCGTGGATGCAGCCGCCATTTTCTCCGAGACAGACCTGGCGGGCCGCATCACTTACGTCAATGACCAGTTCTGCGGCATGTCCGGCTACGGGCGTGACGAGTTGCTGGGGCAAAACCACCGTATTCTTAGCTCGGGACTGCACCCTGTGGGGTTCTTCCAGGGCATGTGGCAAGCCATCAGCGAAGGCCGGGTGTGGCGTGGGGAAATCTGCAACCGGGCCAAGGACGGAACCCTGTATTGGGTAGACAGCACCATGGTGCCGCTGATCGATGAGAAGACGGGGCGGGTGCAGAAGTACGTGTCGATCCGCTTTGATGTCAGCGAAAAACGCCAGTTGTTGCACACCCTGCAATGGCGGGTCGGCCACGACGTGCTGACCGGCTTGCCGAACCGTGCCTATCTGTCCGAGTTGCTTAACCAGTCCCTGGAATTCTCCCGCAGCGAAGACATCCCGCTGGCGCTGTGCATGCTCGACCTGGACGGCTTCAAGGCGGTCAACGATGGCTATGGGCATGCCTGCGGTGATTTGTTGTTGGTGGAAGTGGCCACGCGCTTGCGGGAGATCATTCGCGGCGAGGACGTGGTCGCCCGGCTGGCCGGTGACGAATTTGTCCTGATCCTGCGTTACGTGCGTGACATCGACGAGCTGAACGCCGCCTTGCTGCGCATTCTCAAGGCGATCTCCGAGCCGTACTCGATCCAGGGGGCCGAGTTGAACGTGTTCGCCAGCATCGGCGTCACGCTGTTTCCCCTGGATGACGAGGACGCCGACACCCTGCTGCGCCATGCCGACCAGGCGATGTATGTGGCCAAGCAGAGCGGGCGCAACCGTTACCAGTTGTTTGATGTGTCCCTGGAGCAGGAGGTGAAGGCCAGCCACCAGACCGTGCAGCAGATTCGCCAGGCGTTGGCGGCGGGCCAGTTGTGCCTGCATTACCAGCCCAAGGTCAATCTGCGCTGCGGCACGGTGGTGGGGTTCGAAGCGTTATTGCGCTGGCAGCACCCCGAGCGCGGGTTGGTGGCGCCGGGGGATTTCCTGCCGCTGATCGAGCAGACCGACCTGATTGTCGACATCGGGGAATGGGTGATCGCCCAGGTGTTGGCGCAAATGCATCACTGGCAGGCCCATGGGCACGGGTGGTCGGTGAGCGTGAATATCGCGGCACGGCATTTCCAGCGGGAGGATTTTGTTGAGCGGCTGCAAGAGTTGCTGGAGCAATGGCCCGAGGTGGAGCCGCACCGGCTGGACCTGGAAATTGCCGAGTCGGTGGCCATCGACAATATCCAGCGCGTCACCCAGCACCTGGAAGCGTGCCAGGCCCTGGGCGTGCAGTTCTCCCTGGATGACTTTGGCACTGGCTATTCCTCCCTGAGTTACCTCAAGCGCCTGCCGACCCAGACCATCAAGATCGACAAGTCGTTTGTGCGGGACATCCTGCACGACAAGGACGACCTGGCGTTGACCAAGGCGGTGATCGGCCTGGCCCGTGCGTTTGGCCGCGAAGTGATCGCCGAAGGCCTGGAAACCCTGGAGCATGGCCAGTTGTTGATGCGCATGGGCTGCGAAGTGGCCCAAGGCTATTTCATCGCCCGGCCGATGCCGGCGGGGGAGGTCCCTGGTTGGGTGGAGGGGTTCAGGCCGCCGGCGCAGTGGCAAAAGCTTGAGTGATGTTTACTGTGGCGAGGGAGCTCCCTCGCCGCAAGGTAAATCAGGTGATCTTAAGGGGAGGGTGCGCTGTTCCCGATATACAGCTGGATGATTTCATCAATCTCACCGGACATCTTCATCCGCAGCAATGTGCGCAGGATCTGCTGCCCCGGCACCTGCGGGTCGTTACGCACATAGCACCCCAGGCTTTGCTCCTCGATCACGGCCACCGTGTGCAGGCGCTCTGTGGGCGGTAATTGCTGGTTGAAGCGGTCGAGGATCCATTCGTTGATCACCGCATACTTGAAGCGTCCGGCCACCAGCTTTTGCAGCACCTGCTCTTCACTGCGGCTGTCTTCGCGGCTGAACTGGCCGCTGGCGAAGCGTGCCTCCAGGGTCGGGTAGCTATAGCCGAGTACCGTGCCGATATGTTGCGGGGCCAGGCTGTCCAGCGCCACTGACAGCGGCGGCACGTGCGCGGTGACCAACACATTGCGTTGCACCAGCAGTGGAATGCTCCAGGTGTAATCACCGGACAGGTTGTTCAGCCACGCCGGCGTCACGTAGCAGCGCACATCCACATCCCCGCGTTCCATGGCGGTATCGATGCGCGCACGGGGCAGCACATGGAATTTCGCAGGGCGGCCGACCTGGGTGGCCAGGCTCAACATCAGGTCATACAAAATCCCTTGGGTTGGCTGGCCCTGGTCGAGTTGCACCATGGGCATGGTCCAGCTGTCGGAAATGGAGAAACGCAGAGGTGCGGGTGCCGCCAGGCTGACCGTGGCAATCATCCACAAGGCGCCCAGGACTGCGCGCATAAACTCTCCGGGTTCAGCCTTCTACAGGCTTGGTTAGACCAGCTTAGTCAGATTAGACGAGCGTGCCGGATGCAATTTCCCCCTTGCTCCGCTAGCATTACCCGCTTCCGCTTCCCAGTTGCGACGGTTTTCGATGAGTTATCAGGTTCTTGCACGTAAATGGCGTCCGCGCTCGTTCCGCGAAATGGTCGGCCAGACCCATGTGCTCAAGGCTCTGATCAATGCCTTGGACAGCCAACGGCTGCACCACGCCTACCTGTTCACCGGTACCCGCGGTGTGGGCAAGACCACCATTGCCCGCATCATCGCCAAGTGCCTGAACTGTGAAACCGGCATCACCTCGACGCCGTGCGGTACCTGCTCGGTGTGCCGGGAAATCGACGAAGGGCGCTTTGTCGACCTGATCGAGATCGACGCCGCGAGCCGCACCAAGGTCGAAGACACCCGCGAACTGCTCGACAACGTGCAGTACGCACCGAGCCGTGGCCGCTTCAAGGTCTACCTGATCGACGAAGTGCACATGCTGTCCAGCCACTCCTTCAACGCCCTGTTGAAAACCCTGGAAGAGCCGCCGCCCTACGTCAAATTCATCCTGGCCACCACCGACCCGCAGAAACTTCCTGCAACGATTCTGTCGCGGTGCCTGCAGTTCTCCCTGAAAAACATGACCCCGGAGCGTGTGGTCGAGCATTTGACCCACGTGCTGGGCGTCGAGAACGTACCGTTCGAAGACGACGCCCTGTGGTTGCTGGGCCGCGCCGCCGACGGCTCGATGCGCGACGCCATGAGCCTCACCGACCAGGCCATCGCCTTTGGTGAAGGCAAGGTCATGGCCGCCGACGTACGGGCGATGCTCGGCACTCTCGACCACGGCCAAGTGTTCGATGTGCTGCACGCGCTGATCGAAGGCGACGCCAAGGCGTTGCTCGAGGCCGTGCGCCATCTGTCCGAGAAAGGCCCGGACTGGAATGGCGTGCTCTCGGAAATCCTTAATGTGCTGCACCGCGTCGCCATTGCTCAGGCGCTGCCTGAAGGTGTCGACAACGGCCACGGCGACCGCGACCGCGTGTTGGCCCTGGCCCAGGCGTTGCCGGCCGAGGACGTGCAGTTCTACTACCAGATGGGCCTGATTGGCCGGCGTGACTTGCCGCTGGCACCTGACCCGCGCGGCGGCTTCGAAATGGTCCTGCTGCGAATGCTGGCCTTCAGGCCCGCCGACACGGCGGATGCCCCGAGACAGCCGCTAAAGCCAGTGGGGATCAGCCAGGCCACAGTTGATTCCGCCAAACCAGTGGCTGGCCCGGCTGTCGTCGCGCCAGGGGTTGCGCCGCCTGCGGCTGTTGCTCCCGCGCCAGCCCCGGTTGTCGCTGAGCCGGTGGCGCCTGTGGTCGTGCCTGAGCCGGTGATCGAGCCTGCGCCCGTGCCTGAAGTCGACCTGCCGTGGAATGACCCGGTAGAGGCCGAGGTCGAGCTGCAGCCTGCCGTCGAGCCGGTGCTGGAAACCACCAGCGAGCAGCCTGAACTGACACCCATGCCCGCGCCGACCCCGGACAGCGTAGTGCCGGACGCCCCCGAGTGGGTTTCGGCCCCGGTGCCGGAACCGACTGTCGCGCAAGTGGACGCCGCCACACCGGGCACTGACCTCGAAGACGAGCCGCCGCTGGACGAAGACTACATCGAGCCGGACATCGATTCGGCCTACAGCTACCTGGACGACCTGGCCAGCGAACACACCGCCGAGCCTGCCCCGGAGCCGGAACCTGAACCCGCGGCGATGCCGGCCACCGGCCTGGCGTTGCAATGGCTGGAGCTGTTCCCGAAACTGCCGATCTCCGGCATGACCGGCAGCATCGCCGCCAACTGCACACTGATTGCCGTGGATGGTGACAATTGGTTGTTGCACCTGGACCCGGCCCACAGCGCCCTGTTCAACGCGACCCAGCAACGTCGGCTCAACGATGCCCTGAACCAGTTCCACGGGCGCACACTGACTATCAGCATCGAACTGATCAAGCCCGAGCAGGAAACCCCGGCCCAGGCGGCGTCCCGCCGCCGGGTCAACCGCCAGCGCGAGGCTGAAGAGTCGATCCACGGTGATCCGCTCATCCAGCAGATGATGGAGCAGTTTGGTGCGGTGGTGCGGCACGATACTATTGAACCTGTAGAAGCCCCGGTTCAGGCGTCATAAGCCGGGGCCAATAATTGATCCACGTACTTTTGAGGTGATTCCCATGATGAAAGGTGGCATGGCCGGCCTGATGAAGCAGGCACAGCAGATGCAGGAAAAAATGGCCAAGATGCAGGAAGAACTGGCCAACGCCGAAGTCACCGGTAAAGCCGGTGGCGATATGGTCAGTGTGGTGATGACCGGTCGTCACGACATCAAGCGCGTGAGCATCGACCCAAGCGTATTGCCAGGTGTGGGCGAAGACGACCTGGAAATGCTCGAAGCGCTGTTTGCCGCGGCCGTCAACGACGCCGTGCGCAAGATCGAGGCCAACAGCCAGGACAAAATGTCCGGCGTGACCGCTGGCATGCAACTGCCACCGGGTATGAAGCTGCCGTTCTGATCGGCAAGCGCAGCACCGAAAATGCCAGGTCCCGTGCCTGGCATTTTTTTGGCCGTCTATTTTCCATACTCGTAGCAGCTGTCGAGCGCCAGCGAGGCTGCGTCGGCAGCGACTCGGTCCCACGCCTGGCATGAACGCAGCGGTGCGGCTAACGTAGCCTCGCTGGCGCTCGACAACTGCTACTGCGAGAGTTTTGTCGAACCCTGGGCCCTGTGTTGGGGTCTGCACCCTATACCGTTGAATTCAATCACCGATAGAAGGAGCCTCGCTGATGTCCGAAGCATTGACCCTCAACCAGCGCATTGTGCTGGTCTCACGCCCCCACGGCGCACCGGTGCCGGAAAACTTTCGCCTGGAGCGCGTCGCGCTGCCGGAACTGGCCGACGGCCAGGTCCTGCTGAAAACCCTTTACCTGTCGCTGGATCCCTACATGCGCGGACGCATGAGTGATGCGCCGTCCTACGCCGCGCCGGTGGAAATCGACGAGGTGATGACCGGTGGCGCTGTCAGCCGTATCGAACAGTCCCGCAACACCAAGTTCGAAGTGGGTGACCTGGTGGTCGGTTCCACCGGCTGGCAGAGCCACAGCATCTCCGATGGCCGCAACCTGGTGCCGGTGCCCAAGGGTCTGGCCAGTCCGTCCATGGCGTTGGGTGTGCTGGGTATGCCCGGCATGACCGCTTACATGGGCCTTATGGATATCGGCCAACCCAAGTCCGGGGAAACCCTGGTAGTGGCGGCGGCTTCCGGCGCGGTGGGCTCGGTGGTCGGCCAGGTGGCGAAGATCAAGGGCCTGAGGGTGGTCGGTGTGGCGGGTGGTGCCGAGAAGTGCCGCTATGTGGTGGACGAGCTGGGCTTTGATGCCTGTGTCGATCACAAGAGCGACAACTTTGCCGAGGAGCTGGCTCAGGCCTGCCCCAAGGGTATCGACATCTATTTTGAAAACGTCGGCGGCAAGGTATTCGATGCGGTCGTGCCGTTGCTGAACGCCAAGGCGCGCATTCCCTTGTGCGGCCTGATCGCCGGCTACAACGCCCACGAAGCCCCCAGCGGTCCCGACCGTCTGCCGGCGCTGCAACGCACCCTGTTGACCAAGCGCGTGCGCATTCAGGGCTTTATCGTGTTCGACGACTACGGCGACCGTCAGCCGGAATTCCTCAGCGCCATGGCGCCGTGGGTGCGGGATGGCAAGATCAAGTTCCGCGAAGACGTGGTGGAAGGCCTGGAGCAGGCACCAGAAGCCTTTATCGGTTTGCTGGAGGGGCGCAACTTCGGCAAGTTGGTGGTGCACGTCGCACAAGATTGAGCATTTGACGCTAATCCGGGGCGCGGGTATAAACCGCGTCTCGTTGTTTTGTCGGACCTTTCCCCATGAGCTTCAGCCCCCTGATTCGTCAACTGATCGACGCCCTGCGCACTTTGCCAGGTGTGGGTCAGAAAACCGCCCAGCGTATGGCGCTGCAACTGCTGGAACGTGATCGCAGCGGCGGCTCCCGACTGGCCCAGGCGTTGAGCCAGGCCATGGAAGGGGTAGGCCACTGCCGCCAGTGCCGCACCTTGACCGAGGAAGAACTCTGCCCGCAATGCGCCGACCCGCGTCGCGACGACACACTGCTGTGCGTAGTTGAAGGACCGATGGACGTGTACGCGGTGGAGCAGACCGGTTACCGCGGGCGCTACTTTGTGCTCAAGGGCCATCTGTCGCCGCTGGACGGCCTGGGGCCGGAAGCGATCGGTATTCCGCAACTGGTGACGCGGATCGAGGAGCAGGGCACCTTCGTCGAGGTGATCCTGGCCACCAACCCTACGGTGGAAGGCGAAGCGACGGCCCATTACATCGCGCAGTTGCTGACCAACAAAGGCCTGATCACCTCGCGCATCGCCCACGGTGTGCCGTTGGGTGGCGAGCTGGAACTGGTGGATGGCGGGACCTTGGCGCATTCGTTTGCCGGACGTAAGCCGATCGCTCTGTAACAAACACCGCAGGACAACATGTGGGAGCTGGGCTTTATGTGGGAGCTGGCTTGCCTGCGATGCAAACAACTCGGTCTTTCAGTTAAACCGAGGTGATGCTATCGCAGGCAAGCCAGCTCCCACATTTGATCTTTACTGTTCATCTAAGTCTTCGTCAGGCTCTGCCTTGTGCCTTGATAGCCAAGCAAGCGCTTGGTAAGTTCGTTCCACCGTCCCGTGGAGCTTGCCGATGTCTGCCTATCAGGAATACTTCGACCCCAGCCACCAATTGGTCCGCGACAGCGTGCGCCGTTTCGTCGAACGCGAGATGTTGCCGGGCATCGAGCAGTGGGAGGAAGCCGAGAGCTTCCCCCGGGAGTTGTACCTCAAGGCCGGCGCGGCGGGGATCCTGGGGATCGGTTACCCCGACGCCCTCGGCGGCAGTCATGAAGGTGATCTGTTCGCCAAGGTCGCGGCCAGCGAAGAGCTGATGCGCTGCGGCTCCGGCGGTGTGGTGGCGGGGTTGGGCTCACTGGATATCGGCTTGCCACCCATCGTCAAATGGGCCCGGCCTGAAGTGCGCGATCGTGTCGCGCCGCAGGTTTTGTCCGGCGAGAAGATCGCCGCCCTGGCGGTCACCGAGCCCGGAGGCGGCTCCGATGTCGCCAGCCTGCAAACCCGTGCCGTGCGCGACGGTGATCATTATCGGGTCAGCGGCAGCAAAACCTTTATCACCAGCGGCCAGCGCGCCGACTTCTACACCGTCGCGGTACGTACCGGGGGGCCGGGCTTTGCCGGCATCAGCCTGTTGTTGATCGAAAAGGGCACGCCTGGTTTTACCACCGGTACACCGCTGAAGAAAATGGGCTGGTGGGCGTCGGACACTGCCGAATTGTTTTTCGATGATTGCCGCGTACCCGTAGGCAATCTGATCGGCGTCGAGAACATGGGCTTCGCCTGCATCATGGGCAACTTCCAGAGCGAGCGGCTGGCCCTGGCCTTGATGGCCAACATGACGGCGCAGATGGCCCTGGAAGAGAGCCTGAAATGGGCCACCCAGCGAGAAGCGTTCGGCAAACCCATCGGCAAGTTCCAGGTGCTCAAGCATCGCTTGGCGGAAATGGCCACGGCGGTGGAAGTCTCTCGGGAGTTCACCTACCGCCAGGCCGCCAAGATGGCCGCGGGCAAGAGTGTAATCAAGGAGATTTCCATGGCCAAGAACCTCGCCACTGATACCGCCGACCGCGTGACCTACGATGCCGTGCAGATTCTCGGCGGCCAGGGGTACATGCGCGGCAACCTGGTGGAGCGGCTGTATCGCGACAACCGCATCCTGTCCATCGGTGGCGGGACTCGGGAAGTGATGAACGAAATCATCAGCAAGCAGATGGGCCTGTAGAAAGCGCTTTTGTGGCGAGGGAGCTCCCTGCCACACAAGCTCCCTCGCCACACGAATCCCGGGTTATTGGTCTGTCAGCGCAAACTGCGTCAGGCAGAAGGTAGGAATGCCCATGTCTTCCAGGCGCTGGGAACCACCCAGCTCCGGCAGATCGATGATCGCCGCCGCTTCGAAAATCCGTGCGCCCATGCGCCGGGCCAGGTTGGCTGCCGCGATCAGCGTGCCGCCGGTGGCAATCAAGTCATCGAACATCAGCACCGAATCACCTTCACACAGGCTGTCGGCGTGCACTTCCAGGAAGGCTTCGCCGTACTCGGTCTGGTAACCCTCGGCCAGCACGTCAGCCGGCAATTTGCCTTGCTTGCGGAACAGGATCAGCGGTTTGTTCAACTGATAGGCAATGATCGAACCGATCAAAAAGCCCCGGGCATCCATCGCGCCAATGTGGGTGAACTCGGCTTCGACGTAGCGGTGCACAAAGGTATCGGCCACCAGGCGCAAAGCCTTGGGCGACTGAAACAGCGGCGTGATATCACGAAAGATCACCCCAGGCTTGGGGAAGTCGATGACTGGGCGAATCAGGGATTTGATGTCGAACGAATCGAAGACCATCGTCGAGGAGTCCTGGGGAGGAAAACGGACTCGAAGTATACCTGCGGCCCAGCCGATTGGCTCGGCCGCAAGCGTCTGGATCAACCGTCGAGCGAACCGCCAGCGAGGGCGCAGAGCTGGATCGGGTCGAGGATATGCACTTCCTTGCCTTCAGCGGCAATCAGCTCGTTCTGCTGGAAGCGGGTGAATACCCGGGACACGGTTTCCACCGCCAGGCCCAGGTAGTTGCCGATTTCGTTGCGCGACATGCTCAGGCGGAACTGATTGGCCGAGAAACCCCGCGCACGGAAACGCGCGGAGAGGTTGACCAGGAAGGTAGCGATCCGCTCGTCGGCGGTTTTCTTCGACAAGAGCAGCATCATCTGCTGGTCGTCGCGGATTTCCCGGCTCATCACGCGCATCAACTGGCGACGCAATTGCGGTAGCTGCAGGGCCAGTTCATCCAGGCGCTCGAACGGAATTTCACAGACGGACGTGGTTTCCAGGGCCTGGGCCGATACCGGGTGAATCTCAGTGTCCATGCCCGAGAGTCCCACCAATTCGCTGGGCAGGTGGAAACCGGTGATCTGCTCTTCGCCGCCATCGCTCAGGCTGAAGGTTTTCAACGCGCCAGAACGTACTGCATAAACGGAATCAAACTTATCGCCCTGGCGAAACAGAAACTCGCCTTTTTTCAGTGGGCGACCGCGTTTAACGATCTCGTCCAGCGCTTCCATGTCTTCCAGATTCAACGAAAGTGGCAGGCAGAGGGGGGCCAGGCTGCAATCCTTGCAATGAGCCTGGCTATGAGCGCGCAGTTTAACTGGCTCGGACATTTCTTAAATCCTTGTGGGAAAACACACATAAGACGTAAGGGTACCGCACTGGGGGACGATCAGGCCAGCGTGTACAAAAAAGCAGCAGCGATATAAAGGTTTATGTATCGGCGTCGATACATAGATGTCTCTCTAGGAGCTGGAGCTCAGATCATGTCAGTCAGCACTGTCCAAAACCCGCTTATCAACGTGTCCGCAGTGGCCGTTTGGAAGGCTGCTGATGCAGCCAAGGAAAAAGAAGCCGCTGCCAAGGCGCCGGCTCTGGAAACCAAGGCTGCCGAGCCTACGGTCACTGAGGGCGTGAAGGTGGTCATTTCCGGTGCGGGGATGGGCATGGCCTCGGCAGCGAAATCCTCCAATAGCGATATTGATGAAAGCAGCCTGAGCGACAGCGCCAAGCAGCTGTTGAAGATGATCCGCGAATTGAGAAAGCAGCTGGCCGAGAAGATGGCCGAACTCTCTGCGGCCATGGCTGACACCTCCCTGAGCCCCGAGGCGCGCCAGGCCAAGGTGGCCGGTTTGCAGGGCGACGTGGCGACCATCCAGTCCGGCTTGATGACGGCCCAGACGCAATTGTCCAAAGTCCTGAAAGACGAGCCGCCTCAGGCTCAGATGGAAGCGATGAGCCTGATGGCGAAGTAACACTCAGATAACCCTGGAGAAGCGCTGCCGGTTCTGGTGTTCGAGGTAGGCATCGAACACCATGCACACCGAGCGCACCAGCAGGCGTCCAGCCGGCAATACGCGGATGCCTAGTGGGTCGAGTTCGATCAGCCCGTCCTCGGCCATTGCCTCCAGTTGTGGCCACAGCTCATCGAAGTAACCACGAAAATCGATGTTGAAGGCCTGTTCGATTTTCTCGAATGCCAAGCTGAAATTGCAGATCAACTGCTGAATCACTTCCCGCCGTAACCGGTCATCCGTGGTGCACAACAGCCCACGACTGGTGGCCAGCTGCGCGCCGGCCAGGGCGTTCTGGTAGTGGTTCAGGTCGCTGCTGTTCTGGCAGTACAGGTCGCCAATCTGGCTGATCGCCGACACCCCAAGCCCGATCAAGTCGCAATGCCCATGGGTGGTGTAGCCCTGGAAGTTGCGTTGCAGCCTGCCTTCCTCCTGGGCGATGGCCAGTTCGTCATCCGGCAGGGCGAAGTGGTCCATGCCGATGTAACGGTAGCCGGCCTGGGTCAACTGCTCGATGGTGGTTTGCAGCATCAGCAGCTTTTCCGCCGGGGTCGGCAGGTCTGCGGTGTTGATCCGCCGTTGGGGCATGAAACGTTCCGGCAGGTGTGCGTAGTTGAACACTGAGAGCCGGTCCGGTTGCAGGCTGATCACTTCCTCCACCGTGCGCGCAAAATTCAGCGGTGTCTGCTTGGGCAGGCCGTAGATCAGGTCGATATTGATCGAACGAAACTGCAGGGTGCGCGCTGCGTCGATCACTGCCCGGGTTTCTTCCAGGCTTTGCAGGCGGTTCACCGCACGCTGCACTTCGGGGTCCAGGTCCTGCACGCCAATACTGACGCGGTTGAACCCCAGCTCACGCAGCAGGCCCATGGTCGCCCAGTCGGCTTCCCGTGGGTCGATTTCAATCCCGTAGTCGCCGGAGTCATCGTCCAGCAGGTTGAAGTGCTGGCGCAGCCGGCCCATGACCTGACGCAGCTCGTCATGGCTGAGAAAGGTCGGGGTGCCGCCGCCGAAATGCAGTTGCTCCACCGGTTGCCTGGGGTCGAGGTGGCAGGCCACCAGCTGGATTTCCTGCTCCAGGCGTTGCAGATAGGCGTGGGCCCGCCCACGGTCCTTGGTGATGACCTTGTTGCAGGCGCAGTAGTAGCAAATATTCGCGCAGAACGGCACATGCACATACAGCGACAATGGCCGAGTGGCCTTGCGACTGTCACGCAGGGCGTGGAGCAGGTCGAAGGTGCCGACCTGGCTGTCGAATTGTACGGCGGTGGGGTACGAGGTGTAGCGCGGCCCCGCCAAGTCGTAGCGGTGAATCAGATCAGTGTCCCAACGAATGGCGTCGAGCATGCGGGCGTTCCCCCGGATAGGCTAGTGGGCCGAGTCTAGGGGCTGGGTGCAGAGGCCATCTTGATTTGCATCAACGGGGAGCGGCGCTATGCCACATGGCCTTTTAATGGCCCATTAGCCAGTGCTGGTGCGGCCCGGGCAAGGTCCAGATGCCGAACAGGATGACTAACAGGCCTCCCGTCATCCGCACGCTACGTTTACGCAATAACGCTGTTACTCGATCAGCGGCTAACCCCGTGGCCAGCAGCACCGGCCAGGTGCCGAGGCCGAAGGCGAGCATCAGCACTGCACTGTCCAGCGCATTGCCCTGGCTGGCCGCCCACAGCAGGGTGCTGTAGACCAACCCGCACGGCAGCCAGCCCCAGAGCGCACCCAGCAGTAACGCCCGGGGCAGGCTGGACACCGGCAGCAAACGGTTGGCGATCGGCTGGATATGCCGCCACAGGCCGCGACCGAGGCTTTCGATACGGGTCAGGCCGCTCCACCAGCCGGCCAGGTACAAACCCATGCAAATCAGCAACAGCCCGGCGAGGATGCGCATGAACATCGCCGCCGGGCTGTTGGCCACGGCCCAGCCGGCCAAGCCGATCAACAGGCCGGCGGTGGCGTAGCTGAGGATGCGTCCCAGGTTATAGGCCAGCAGCAGGCGAAAGCGCCGACTGCGTTGCTCCTTGGGAATCGCCAGGGTCAGCGCGCCCATCAGGCCGCCGCACATGCCCAGGCAATGGCCCCCGCCCAGCAGGCCGAGGATCACCGCCGAGACCAGCAGGGGCGCCAGTTCAAGCATGGGGCGGGTCTTTGGGCTTGGGCGGTTGCTCAGGGCCGTTGGCTTCGTCGATGGCGGCCAGGTGATTCGGGTCCTGGTCGTCGAACAGCACACTGTGGGCCGGGCCATCGAGGTCGTCATACTGGCCGCTGTCCACCGCCCAGAAGAAGATGTAAATGGCGATGGCCACAATCAACAGCGCCGCCGGGATCATCACGTAAAGAGCTGGCATCTGCACTCCATGCCCGCGCGGCTCAAGCCGGCAGCGGACGGTTAACGGGGGTGACGCTCGCGGCTGGCGTGCTCGGCATGCGAGTCAGGCGCAGGGCGTTGAGCACCACGGTCAACGAACTGAGGGACATGCCGATCGCTGCCCAGATGGGGGTGATCCAGCCGAGGGCGGCAAACGGCAACATCAGGCCATTGTACAGCCCGGCCCACAGCAGGTTTTCAATGATTACCCGGCGAGTGCGCCGGGCCAGGGTAAAGGCTTGTACCAGGGCGTCGAGGCGGTTCGACAGCAGTACCGCGTCGGCACTGGTCTTGGCCAGGTCGGTGGCCGAACCCATAGCCACGCTGATATCGGCGGCGGCCAGCACCGGCACGTCGTTGACGCCGTCACCGAGCATCAGCACCTTGCGGCCTTCCATGTGCAACTGTTGCAGCATTTGCAGCTTGTCGTCGGGGCGCAGGCCGCCGTGTGCTTCGTCGATGCCCAGCTCAAGGGCGACGCTGGCGACCATTGGCGAGCTGTCGCCCGACAGCAGCAAGGTGCGCCAGCCGCGGGCCTTGCAGGCGGCGAGCAAGGCGGGGGCGTCGCTGCGCAGGCGATCATCCAGGACAAACCAGGCCAGGGCGCCGTCGGTGTCCCCCAGCAGCAACCATTGCCCGGCTTCCGTTGGCGAGGCGGGAAGGGCACAGCCGCTCAATTCGCAGACAAAACCCGGCTGGCCAATGCGCAACCGGCGTTTACCGACAATGCCTTCCAGCCCCAGTCCCGGTGTGCTGAGCACTTCATCCGCCGCCAGTGGTGCGCGGCCGAATGCGCGGGCAATCGGGTGTTCCGAGCGTTGTTCCAGCGCGGCGGCAAGGCTCAGGCACTCGTCGCTGCCCAGCACGCTCAACGGGCGGATCGCGCGCAAGGCCAGACGACCTTCGGTGAGGGTGCCGGTCTTGTCGAAAATCACCGTGTCGATCTGGTTCAGGCCTTCCAGCACGTGGCCCCGGGTCAGCAGCAGGCCGAGCTTGTGCAGGGTGCCGGTGGCCGCCGTCAGGGCGGTTGGCGTCGCCAGGGACAGGGCGCAAGGACAGGTCGCAACCAGCATCGCCAGGACAATCCAGAAGGCCCGTGAAGAGTCCAGCTCCCACCATACAAGGCCGATCACTGCGGCCGCGATCAGCGAGCACAACAGGAACCATTGGGCGGCGCGGTCGGCGATCTCCGCCAGCCGGGGTTTTTCCGCCTGGGCCCGCTCCAGCAGGCGCACGATGGCCGACAGGCGTGTGTCGTGGCCCAGGGCGCGGACTTCGACGGTCAGCGCGCCTTCGACGTTGAGGGTGCCGGCGGTCACCGCATCGCCGACCTGTCGCGGTTGCGGCAGGTACTCGCCGGTCAGCAGGGACTCGTCGATGCTCGACTGGCCGTCGAGGATGATGCCATCTGCCGGCAGCACCGCACCCGGATGCACCAGCACCCGATCCCCCAAGGCCAGTTCGCTGAGCAGGATCCGCTCACTTTGCCCATCGGCACTCATGCGCAGGCACGAAGCCGGCAACAGATTGACCAACTGCGCGGTCGCCGCCGCCGTACGTTCCCGGGCGCGGCGTTCCAGGTAGCGCCCGGCCAGCAGGAACAAGGCAAACATGCCGACGGCATCGAAGTACAGCTCACCGGTGCCGGTGATGGCGGTCCAGATCCCGGCCAGGTATGCACCGCCAATCGCCAGCGACACCGAGACATCCATGGTCAGGTGGCGGGTACGCAGGTCGCGCATCGCACCTTTGAAGAAGGGGGCGCAGCTGTAGAACACGATGGGCGTTGTAAGAAACATCGCGACCCAGCGTAGGATCACATGCAGCTCCGGGCTCAGGTCGATGTTGAATTCCGGCCAGGTGGCCATCGTTGCCATCATCGCCTGGAACCACAGCAGCCCGGCCACCCCCAATTGACGCAAGGCCAGGCGGTTTTCGCTGGCCAGTTGTTCGGCGGCGCGATCAGCTTGGTACGGGTGGGCGGCGTAGCCGATATGGCGCAACTCGCCGAGCAGTTGGCTCAACGGCAATTGCCCGTCAGCCCAGCGCACGTGCAGGCGGTGGTTGGACAGGTTCAGCCGCGCCGCGGCCACGGCGGGCAGGCTGCGCAGGTGTTTTTCGATCAGCCAGCCGCAGGCGGCGCAGCTGATGCCTTCCATCAACAGCGTGGCTTCCGACAGACCGCCGTCGTGGCGGACGAAAGGCTTTTGCACATCCGCGCGGTCATACAGCGCCAGCTCGTCCACCAGTTGCACCGGCAGTGCCTCGGGGTTGGCCGAGGCTTCGCTGCGGTGCTGGTAATAGCTTTCCAGGCCACCGGCGACAATCGCCTCGGCCACCGCCTGGCAGCCCGGGCAACACAGCTCGCGGGGCTCGCCGAGGATCACCGCAGTGAACCGGCTGCCGGGCGGCACGGGCAGGGCGCAGTGGTAGCAGGGGGTTGGGGTGGTCATGGCTCAGTTCCGATGATCGTTCCCACGCTCTGCGTGGGAACGCTTCGTTGGACGCTCCGCGTCCGCTCTTGTGACGCGGAGCGTCACGGAATGCATGCCCACGCAGAACGTGGGAACGATCAAACAGGTGCCGCTCTATTTTTTCAGGTCTTCAGCACCCTGCAGCGGCTCGTCACCCAGCAGCAAGTCCTTGTCATGGCTGACCTGTTCTTCTTCAAACATGCGCCAGGTCCTGTCGCCTTCCACCCCCAGCAGTTCGACGAAGCGGCGGCCTTCGACCTTGTCGGTCACTTGGCCGATGTAGCGGCCAGGTTCGCTGTCGCTGCGGGTCAGGATGATCTTGCGGTCCTTCTCTGGCTGGGTCGGCGAAATCAGGTTCAGTTCCAGGGTGCCGGGCCCGCTGTTGCCGGTCAGGTGCACCTCGACTTCGCCGGTCAGCTCGTCCAGGTGCACCTTGGCCCGCAGTTGCAGGGTCTGGGCCAGCAGTTCGCGGTCCAGGGAACGGTTGATGCCTTTGCCCGCCTCATAGTAGTTGTCGTTGACCAGGTTGTCGGGGTTCTTCACCGCGATGGTCACCATGGACAAGGTCAATGTCACCGAACAGGTCAGGATCCCGATGATGATCCAGGGCCAGAGGTGCTTGTACCAGGGGCTTGCGGCAGTAGCTGCGGGCATTGTTCGGCTCTCTATTAACGGACTTGTGGGCCGATGAATCGGCTCTTGGCTTCAATGTGAACGCTGTCGTCATCGGCATCCTTGAGGATGAATTTCACCTCGTTGGTGCTCGACGGCAGCTGTTCCGGCGCGCTCGACAGCTCCACCGGCATGCTGAAGATTTCCCCGGCAGCCACCTTGATCTCGCGCCGGCCTTGCAGCTTGAGGTCCGGCAGGCCTGCGGCTTCCAGCACGTAAGTGTGGTCGCGCTGGTCCTTGTTCATGATCTTCAGGCTGTAGACGTTTTCGATCCGGCCTTCGGCGTTTTCGCGGTACAGCACTCGGTCCTTGCTGACGTCGAAACCCACCAGCGAACGCATGAAGAATGCGCCTGCCAACAAGCCCATCATCGCCAGCAGAACCAGGGCATAACCGATCAGGCGCGGGCGCAGTTTATGGGTTTTCTGCCCCGACAGGTTGTGCTCGGTGGTGTAGCTGATCAGCCCGCGCGGATAGTCCATCTTGTCCATGATGTTGTCGCAGGCGTCGATGCAGGCCGCGCAGC
Organism: Pseudomonas sp. TH34; assembly: GCF_016650865.1. Classification (NCBI taxonomy): domain Bacteria; kingdom Pseudomonadati; phylum Pseudomonadota; class Gammaproteobacteria; order Pseudomonadales; family Pseudomonadaceae; genus Pseudomonas; species Pseudomonas sp. TH34. The sequence goes on along the minus strand of NZ_JAEKFB010000033.1, from coordinate 314,680 downwards.
CGATGCATTCGATCTGCAGGCCGTCACGGATGTCGATGCCGGTGGGGCACACCTGCACGCACATCGTGCAATCGATGCAATCCCCCAGGCCCTCGGCCTTGTAGTCGATACCTTTTTGCGCGGGCCACGGGTTTCGCCACGGCGTGGGTCGTAGGACACGATCAGGGTGTCCTTGTCGAACATCACACTCTGGAAACGCGCATATGGGCACATGTAGATGCACACTTGCTCCCGTAGCCAACCGGCGTTGCCGTAGGTGGCGAGGGTGAAGAAGCCGACCCAGAAATACGACCAGCCATCGGCCTGGCCGGTGAAGAAGTCGAACACCAGCTCACGGATCGGCGAGAAGTAGCCGACGAAGGTCATGCCGGTGACGAAGCCGATGATCAGCCACAGGCTGTGCTTGCTGAATTTGCGCAGGAACTTGTTGGCGCTCATCGGCGCCTTGTCCAGCTTGATGCGCTGGTTGCGGTCGCCTTCGGTGACTTTTTCGCACCACATGAAGATCCAGGTCCACACGCTTTGCGGGCAGGTGTAGCCGCACCAGACGCGGCCGGCATACACGGTGATGAAGAACAGGCCAAACGCCGCCACGATCAGGATGCCTGACAGCAGGATGAAATCCTGGGGCCAGAAGGTCGCGCCAAAAATGAAGAATTTACGCTCCGGCAGGTTCCACCACACGGCCTGGTGGCCACCCCAGTTCAGCCACACGGTGCCGAAGTAGAGCAGGAACAAACCGGCGCCACCGAGCATCCGCAAATTGCGGAACAAACCGGTGAAGGCGCGGGTGTAGATTTTCTCCCGTGATGCGTAGAGATCGACAGTGTTGCTTGATTTTTTGGCAGGCGGGGTAACGTCATGTACCGGAATCTGGTTGCTCATCATTGCATCCCACGGCAGTGGAGATTTGCCTCGGCCAGTACGTGCCAACCGGGGTCAAAATAGGGGTGTTGCAGTGGCCTAATGATACGCCCCGGATACCCTTTGACGGGTGCGACCTTTGGTCGCGTTGGGGGAAGTCAATTGATGGTGTACGTGATCTGGATCAATTGACTTGTGAAGTATGGACGGTTTTTGCTGTTGCGGTGGGCCGGCAGGTCCTCAATGCAGTCAGCCAAGAGACCCAGATCTTCAAAACAAGGCAGGTCTGATGTGGGAGCGGGCTTGCTCGCGAATGCGCAGTGTCAGTCAACTTATTGGTTACTGATACACCGCATTCGCGAGCAAGCCCGCTCCCACATTGGATCTTTGGTGGTTTCAAAAACGGCTCTGTCAGCTTCCGCTGACAGAGCCGTTTTTATGGCCGTTTTGCCTTACTCGGCGTCCGCCGGCTTGTCCCCATGGGACAGGCTGTAAACATACGCCGCCAGCAAATGCACCTTGTCATTGCCCTGCAATTGCTCCTGCGCAGGCATTTGGCCCTGACGGCCATAACGGATGGTCTGCTGCAGTTGCGCGAAGCTCGAACCGTAGATGAAGGCGCCCGGGTGGGTCAGGTCAGGTGCGCCCATGGCGGGTGTACCTTTACCGGCGGGACCGTGGCACGCCACGCAGTTGGCGGCGAAGAGTTTCTCGCCGTTGGCCACGTCAGCCTTGGCGCCTTCCGGCAGTTTACGGCCATCGAGATTGGTCACCACAAAGCCGGCCACATCGGCCACGCCTTGCTCGCCAATGACTTCGGCCCAGGCCGGCATCACCGCGTGGCGACCTTTCATGATGGTTTCCTTGATGGTGGCCGGGTCGCCGCCCCAGCGCCAGTCGGCGTCGGTCAGATTGGGAAAGCCGTAGGCCCCCTTGGCGTCGGAACCGTGGCACACCGAGCAGTTGGAGGCGAACAGGCGGCCACCCATCTTCAAGGCTTGCGGGTCCTTGGCCACTTCTTCAATCGGCATCGCGGCGAACTTGGCGAAGATCGGCCCGAACTTGGCGTCCGACTTGGCCATTTCCTTTTCCCATTCGTGCACGCCGGTCCAGCCCGTCTGGCCGTTGGCGAAGGGGGTTTGCTTGTCGTTGTCGAGGTAGTTATAGCCCGGCAGCAGGCCTTTCCAGTTGCCCAGGCCAGGGTACAGCGCCAGGTAACCGAGGGCGAAGATGATGGTGCCGACAAACAGCATGAACCACCATTTCGGCAGCGGGTTGTCGTACTCCTCGATGCCGTCGAACGAGTGGCCGACGGTTTCATCGGTTTGCTCGGCGCGCTGGCCCTTGCGGGTCGACAGCAGCAGCCAGGTCAGGGCGAAAATGGTACCCAGACTGAGGACTGTGACGTACAGACTCCAGAACGTAGTCATTCTTTGTTACTCCTAGACGCTTCTACGACGTGCTTGATGGCTTCGGGATCATCCGCGAAGGGCAGCAACGTCGCGTCTTCAAACTCCGACTTGCGCTTGGGGCTGAACACCCACAACGCCAGGCCGATAAAGGCCACCATCACGACAACGGTGCCCAGGCCTCGAATCATCCCGATATCCATCGTGATCACCGTTTGCTTTTGATGATGGTGCCAAGGCCTTGCAAGTAGGCCACCAGTGCGTCCATTTCGGTCTTGCCCTTCACGGCAGCTGCCGCGCCGGCGATGTCTTCGTCGGTGTAGGGCACGCCGAGGGTGCGCAAGACTTCCATCTTCTTGGCGGTGTCCTTGCCGTCGAGTTTGTTTTCGACCAGGAACGGGTACGCCGGCATTTTCGACTCGGGCACGACGTTGCGCGGGTTGTACAAGTGCGCACGCTGCCAGTCATCGGAGTAACGACCGCCGACACGGGCCAGGTCCGGGCCGGTACGCTTGGAACCCCACAGGAACGGGTGGTCCCACACGCTTTCACCGGCCACCGAGTAGTGGCCGTAGCGTTCGGTTTCGGCGCGGAATGGACGGATCATCTGCGAGTGGCAGCCGACACAGCCGTTGGCGATGTAGACGTCGCGGCCTTCCAGTTCAAGGGCGGTGCGCGGCTTCATGCCTTCCACCGGTTTGTTGGTCACGTCCTGGAAAAACAGCGGAACGATCTGGGTCAGGCCGCCGATACTCACGGCGATGACCATGAAGAAGGCCAGCAGGCCGATATTCTTCTCGACTACTTCATGCTTCATCAGTGAGCTCCCACAACGGCGATCTGGCTGGCGGCTTCGGCTTCTTTAGGGTCGGAGGCACGCACGGTGCGCCAGACGTTGTAGGCCATGAAGAGCATGCCGCTGGCAAAGATCGCACCGCCGAGGGCGCGCACGATGTAACCCGGATGGCTGGCTTGCAGCCCTTCGACGAAGGAGTAAGTAAGGGTGCCGTCGTCGTTGATCGCACGCCACATCAGGCCCTGGGTGATGCCGTTGACCCACATCGAGGCGATGTAGAGCACGGTACCGATGGTGGCCAGCCAGAAGTGTGTGTTGATCAGGCTGACGCTGTGCATCTGCGCACGGCCGAACAGTTTCGGGATCATGTGGTACAGCGCACCGATGGAGATCATCGCTACCCAACCGAGGGCGCCGGCGTGTACGTGGCCGATGGTCCAGTCGGTGTAGTGGGACAGCGAGTTGACGGTCTTGATGGCCATCATCGGGCCTTCGAAGGTCGACATGCCGTAGAACGCCAGGGATACCACGAGGAACCGCAGGATCGGGTCGGTGCGCAATTTATGCCAGGCGCCCGACAGGGTCATCATGCCGTTGATCATGCCGCCCCAGCTTGGCGCCAGCAGGATGATCGACATGGCCATGCCCAGGGACTGGGCCCAGTCCGGCAACGCGGTGTAGTGCAGGTGGTGCGGACCGGCCCAGATGTACAGGGTGATCAGCGCCCAGAAGTGCACGATGGACAGGCGATAGGAGTAGATCGGACGCTCGGCCTGTTTCGGCACGAAGTAGTACATCATCCCCAGGAAGCCGGTGGTGAGGAAGAAGCCTACGGCGTTGTGGCCGTACCACCACTGGATCATCGCGTCCGTCGCACCGGCGTAGGCCGAGTAGGACTTGAAGAAGCTCACCGGCAAGGAGGCGTGGTTGACGATGTGCAGCATCGCCGTCACCAGGATAAACGCCCCGTAGAACCAGTTGCCGACGTAGATGTGCTTGGTCTTGCGCTTGACGATGGTGCCGAAGAACACCACCGCGTAGGTCACCCAGACAATCGCCAGCAAAATGGCGATCGGCCATTCCAGCTCGGCGTATTCCTTGGTGGTGGTGTAGCCCAGCGGCAGGGTGATGATCGCGCCAACGATGACCGCTTGCCAGCCCCAGAAGGTAAAGGCAGCCAATGCATCGGAAATCAGTCGCGTTTGGCAGGTTCGCTGCACGACGTAGTAAGAAGTGGCAAACAGTGCACATCCACCGAAGGCAAAAATCACCAGGTTGGTGTGCAACGGGCGCAGGCGTCCAAACGTCGTCCATGGCAGGCCAAAATTCAACTCTGGCCAAACCAGTTGCGAGGCGATGAAGACACCGAGCCCCATGCCAAGGATCCCCCAGACCACCGTCATGATGGCGAACTGGCGGACTACCTTATAGTTATAAGCAGTCGGACTGATTGCTGTGCTCATTCTAAGGTTCCACGGTTTAGGTTTTTTTATAGGGTAAAAATCGGTCGCAAGTATGGAGAAAGCAAGATTCCATTGCAACGCAAGGTGACCTGCGTCAATGCGTTCCAAACCAGATTCTGCGCCCTTTCCATGTTTGGCGTAAGGACAAAATTCAGGGTTAAAAGCTGACGACTTGGACAGGATTTTAAGCGGGTCGAAGGTACTTGTAACTGAGTGTGTGTAAACAAGCCGCTCGGGTGACGAGTGGTTAGTGGCACGACAGCCGGTAAGTACCAGCCTTTGCGCCTGTCATCGAGCAGAAATGTTTCAACCCATCGAGTGCAAGTCGGCCATCGACCGGCCAATGCCGGTCCACTGTGCAAACAAGCGTAGACCCGAATGGCAGGAGGGGAAAGTCGCTGATCGGAAGGGTGCGACAATGGGTCGCAAAAAAGCCGCACCTGAAGCAGGCGCGGCTTTTGGGGAGTGCAGGATTACTCGGGTTGGCTGTCAGGCGTCGCGCCATCGGCGTTATGGGACAGGCTGTAGACGTAGGCCGCAAGCAAATGCACCTTGTCATTGCCTTGCAGCACTTCCTGCGCGGGCATCTGGCCTTGGCGGCCGTGGCGAATGGTCTGCTGCAACTGTGCCAGGCTGGTGCCGTAGATAAAGCCGCTGGGTTGCGTCAGGTTCGGCGCACCCATGGCTTCCACACCATGGCCTTGCGGACCGTGGCAGGCGACACAGGTGGTGCTGAACGCCACTTGGCCCGCCGCAACGTCAGCGGTGCTGTCTGCCGGCAACGGCAGGCCCGCCAGTTCATGGCGCACATAGGCCGCGACGTTTTTCACACCGTCTTCGCCCAGCACTTCACCCCAGGCCGGCATCGCGGCATGACGGCCATTCATGATGGTCATCTTGATGGCGTCCGCCGAACCGCCCCAGCGCCAGATGTTGTCCGCCAGGTTTGGGAAGCCGTAGGCGCCCTTGGCATCCGAGCCGTGGCAAACCGCGCAGTTGGAGGCAAACAGGCGACCGCCCATTTTCAGCGCCTGCGGGTCCTTGGCGACTTCTTCTACGGGCATGGCCGCAAATTTGGCGAAGATCGGTCCGAACTTGGTGTCGGCCTTGGCCATTTCCTTGTCCCATTCCTTGGCCGAGGTCCAACCGTCTTCATAGCCCGGCAGCACGCCTTTCCAGTTGCCCAGGCCCGGGTAGAGAATCAGGTAGCCGACCGCAAACACCAGAGTGCCGGCGAACAGCATGAACCACCACTGCGGCAGCGGGTTGTCGTACTCCTCGATCCCGTCGAAGGCGTGGCCCATGGTCTGGTCCACGCTGCCCTTGGTCTCGCCCTTGCGGGTGCCGATCAACAGCCAGGTCAGGCCGATCAGGCTGCCGAGGGTCAGTACACAGATCCATGTACTCCAGAAGGTAGTCATGGCCGGTTGCTCCTTGTTGCAGGCTCTTCTTGAGCGTCGGGGGTTGGCGGTAGCGGTTCATCGGCAAACGGCAGCAGGCAGGCCTCGGCGAACTCCGCGTTGCGCCGGGAGTTGAACACCCACAGCGACAGGCCGATGAAGGCGATGGCCACGACCAGTGTGCCGAGGCCGCGGATGGTTCCAGCATCGAATTCAAATCCCATGGCTCACCTCTTGCTCTTGATGGCAGTGCCGAGCACTTGCAGGTAGGAAACCAGTGCGTCCATCTCGGTCTTGCCCTTGAGGGTGGCCACGGCGCCGGCGATGTCGTCGTCGGTGTACGGCACGCCGAGGGTGCGCATCACTTTGAGCTTGGTCTCGGTGTGGCTGCTGTCGACCGGAGCGGTGACCAGCCATGGGTACGCCGGCATCTTCGATTCCGGCACCACGTTGCGCGGGTTGTACAAGTGCGCGCGGTGCCAGTCGTCCGAGTAGCGCGCGCCGACGCGGGCCAGGTCCGGCCCGGTGCGTTTGGAGCCCCATAGGAAGGGGTGATCCCACACGCTTTCACCGGCCACCGAGTAGTGGCCGTAGCGCTCGGTTTCGGCGCGGAACGGGCGGATCATCTGCGAGTGGCACTGTACGCAACCTTCGCGGATGTAGATGTCGCGGCCTTCCAGTTGCAGCGCGGTGTAGGGCTTCATGCCTTCCACCGGCTTGTTGGTCACGTCCTGGAAGAACAGCGGCACAATCTGGGTCAGGCCGCCGATACTCACGGCGAGCACCATCAGCAGCATCAGCAGGCCGACGTTCTTTTCAATGGTTTCGTGTTTCATCATCGACTCCTCAGGCCATCTGCGCCGCAGCGGCGACTTCGGCGGGTTGTGCCGAACGCACGGTGCGCCACGTGTTGTAAGCCATCAGGAACATGCCGCTGAGGAAGATCGCCCCACCCACCAGCCGCACGATGAAGCCTGGGTGGCTGGCCACCAGGGTTTCGACGAAGGAGTAGGTCAAGGTGCCGTCTTCATTGACCGCACGCCACATCAGGCCCTGGGCAATGCCGTTGACCCACATCGAAGCGATGTAGAGCACGGTGCCGATGGTGGCCAGCCAGAAGTGCGCGTTGATCAGGCCGACGCTGTACATCTGCTCGCGACCGAAGACTTTCGGGATCATGTGGTACAGCGCGCCGATGGAAATCATCGCCACCCAACCGAGGGCGCCGGCATGTACGTGGCCGATGGTCCAGTCGGTGTAGTGGGAGAGGGCGTTGACCGTCTTGATGGCCATCATCGGCCCTTCGAAGGTCGACATGCCGTAGAACGCGAGAGACACGACAAGGAAGCGCAGGATCGGGTCGCTGCGCAACTTATGCCAGGCGCCCGACAAGGTCATCATGCCGTTGATCATCCCGCCCCAGCTCGGTGCCAGCAGCACCAGCGACATCACCATGCCCAGAGACTGTGCCCAGTCCGGCAACGCGGTGTAGTGCAAGTGGTGGGGGCCGGCCCAGATGTACAGGGTGATCAGTGCCCAGAAGTGGACGATGGACAGGCGATAGGAATACACCGGACGTTCGGCCTGTTTCGGCACGAAGTAGTACATCATCCCAAGGAAGCCTGCGGTGAGGAAAAAGCCTACCGCGTTATGCCCGTACCACCACTGCACCATGGCATCCGTCGCACCGCCGTAGGCCGAGTAGGACTTGGTCCAGCTCACCGGCAGGGACGCGTGGTTGACGATGTGCAGGATAGCCACGGTGATGATGAACGCACCGAAGAACCAGTTACCGACGTAGATATGCTTGGTGTTGCGCTTCATCACCGTGCCGAAGAACACGACGCCGTAGGCCACCCAGACCACGGCGATGAGAATGGCGATCGGCCATTCCAGCTCGGCGTATTCCTTGGAGGTGGTGTAGCCCAGCGGCAAGCTGATCGCGGCCAGCACAATCACCAACTGCCAGCCCCAGAAGCAGAACTGCGCGAGTTTGGGCGCGAACAGCTGGGTCTGGCAGGTGCGCTGCACCGAGTAGAAGGAGCTGGCAAACAGCGCGCAACCGCCAAAGGCAAAGATCACCGCGTTGGTGTGCAGCGGGCGCAAACGGCCGAAACTGGTCCAGGGCAAATTGAAGTTGAGTTCGGGCCATACCAACTGGGCTGCGAGAAAAACCCCGAGCCCCATGCCGACGATGCCCCACACCACCGTCATAATGGCGAATTGGCGGACCACCTTGTAGTTATAGGCGGTACTTAAAGTAGTGTTCATGGTTCCCCATCCACGGTTCAACCCAAGCAAATGCGGCACTTGGGCTGGAGTTATAGGCAGACTAAAAAGCGAGGCAAGCATGGGCAAAGAGCACAAGGCCAGTATTGACGGGGATCAATGGGCGCAGTGTGTGCGGGAACGCGGCTGGTTGTGGGATGCCGCGACAGGGTCTATCGCGGGTACGCCCGCGACGTTGATCCTGGCCCACGGCGCGGGTGCGCCGATGGACTCGGGCTTCATGAACGACATGGCTGCACGCCTTGCCGGGCATGGCGTGAACGTGTTGCGCTTCGAGTTTCCGTACATGGCCCAGCGCCGTGTGGACGGCGGTAAACGCCCACCCAATCCAGCCCCGAAACTGCTGGAATGCTGGCGTGAGGTGTATGCCGAGGTGCGACGTCATGTCGCTGGGAAACTGGCGGTTGGCGGCAAGTCCATGGGCGGGCGGATGGCCAGTTTGCTGGCGGATGAATTGGGCGCGGATGCGCTGGTGTGCCTGGGTTATCCGTTTTATGCGGTGGGCAAGCCGGAGAAACCACGAACCGAGCATCTGGCCGGGCTGAAGACGCCGACGTTGATTGTGCAGGGCGAGCGGGATGCGCTGGGCAATCGGGCGGCGGTGGAAGGGTATGTGTTGTCGCCGAGTATCGAGGTGATGTGGCGGGTAGCGGGGGATCATGATTTGAAGCCGTTGAAGGCTTCGGGGTTTAGTCATGAGCAGCATCTGGAGGCTGCGGCGGTGAAGGTCTCAAGCTTTCTTGCTGGCCTTTAGGGCCTCATCGCAGGCAAGCCAGCTCCCACATTTTGATGTGTGAACACAGTCAAATGTGGGAGCTGGCTTGCCTGCGATAGCGATTTACCGGTTAAACCGCTCTACCAGCGAGTACTGGGTATTGGCGGTATGCGTCAGCTCTTCACTCAACTGTGCCGAGTTCAACGCCTGTTCCGACGTCTGGTCCGCCAGCAACGCAATGGTGCTGATATTACGGCTGATCTCTTCAGCCACCGAGCTTTGCTCTTCGGTCGCCGCCGCAATCTGCGCCGTCATGTCAGTGATATGCGCTACCGCTTCACTGATCCCGATCAGCGCCTGGTCCGCCTCCATTACCCGCGCCACACCTTCCTCCGCCTGGCGATGCCCGGCGTCCATGGTCTGTACGGCGGCGTTGGCGGTCTGTTGCAGCTTGGCGATCAGCGCGTGAATCTGCCCGGTGGACTCGCTGGTACGCTGGGCCAGTTGCCGCACTTCGTCGGCCACCACTGCGAAGCCCCGGCCCATCTCGCCGGCACGGGCCGCTTCGATGGCCGCGTTCAGCGCCAGCAGGTTGGTCTGGTCGGCGATGCCTTTGATCACATCCACCACGCCGCCGATCTCATCGCTGTCCTTGGCCAGTTGGGTCACGGTCACACCGGTTTCCCCGACCGCCACCGACAGGCGCTGAATCGCCTCGCGGGTTTCGCCGGCGATATCACGGCCACGCCCGGTCAGGCGATTGGCTTCCTGAGTGGCGTCGGCGGTGCGTTGTACATGGCTGGCGACTTCCTGAGTCGTCGCGGCCATCTGGTTGACTGCCGTGGCCACCTGTTCGGTTTCCACGCGTTGGCGTTCAAGACCGCTGGAGCTGTTATGCGCCAGGGTGTTGGACTGCGCAGCCTGGGAGTTGAGGTGTTCAGCCGTGTCCTGCAAACGGGTAAGACACGTCTTCAGGCGCGCCTCCTGGCTGAGGATCGACATCTCCAGGCGCGCCTGGGCGCCGCGGCTGTCGGTGTACATCTGCGCAATCAGCGGGTCGGACGTGGTCTGCTCGGCTAGGCGCAGCAAACGCTTGAGCCCGCGCTGTTGCCAGCTCAGGCCCAGCAGGCCCAGCGGTACCGACAGCGCGGCGGCCAAGGCAAAGCCCCAGTGGGAATTGAGCCAGACGCCAATCAGAAAGCTCAACTGGCTGACCAGGATAAACGGCAGCCAGTCCTGCAACACCGGCAGCCACTTGTCGCGGCGCGGGATGGCCGGCTTGCCCTGGTTGATGCGCTGGTAAAGCGCCTCGGCACGGCGAATCTGCTCGGCGGTGGGCTTGACCCGAACCGACTCGTAGCCGATCACCTGATTGCCGTCGAAGACCGGTGTCACATAGGCGTTGACCCAATAGTGATCACCGCTCTTGCAGCGGTTCTTGACGATGCCCATCCATGGCAAGCCTTGTTTGAGCGTCGACCACATGTGTGCGAACACTGCCGCCGGAACATCCGGATGACGAACCAGGTTGTGCGGGGCACGCAACAGTTCGTCATGGGAAAACCCACTGATCTCGACAAAGGCGTCGTTGCAGTAGGTGATCACGCCTTTGGCATCCGTGGTGGAGATCAACCGTTGCTGAGCGGGGAAGGTACGTTCGCGCTGGGTAACGGGTTGGTTATTACGCATGATTGTTCAATCCGCAAGGCTTTGATGGGTTGTCGGCCGCTGCGGGGTTTTATTTAACTTATTTTTGCAACAATCGGCTCAGCGTCAGCCCGCCAGCATCGGATAGGTAAACAACCCGAAATGCAGCAGGTTCAAGCCGAAGTGCGTGACGATCGCCGCGCCCAACCCACCAAAGCGATACGCCAGGCCGTATCCCAGGCCGGCGATGGTTGCCAGCAGGGTCCACTGCCAGCCTGCGCCAAGGTGGACCAGGCCGAACAAAAGCGCTGCCAGTAACAGCGCGAGGTTTTCACCATAGGGCAACTGCTTGAAGCGCCGGCTCAGCCCGCCCTGGATGTAACCGCGAAACAGCGCTTCCTCCACGAGAGTCACCAGCAGCAGGTTATTCAGCACCCACAGCCATGCCTGTTCCGGCCACTTCGGCGCCCAACTGATAACTCCCAGCAACGCAGCACCGCCCAGTGCGGCAATCGCCGTCAGGGTCAATGCCAGCGCCGTGGCATAGATCGACAGGCGCAATGACCGGCGCGCAACAATCCACGGGCAGGCCAGCAGCAGCCAGAAGCCGATCAGCGGCTTGTCCTGGTTCAAGTACATCGAAAACGGCACGGCATCGTCAGTAAAGCGCTGCGGGGCGATCCCGCGACCGTTGTAGAAGCCCGGCAGCCAATGCATCGCCAACCCCAGCGCCAATACGATAAACAGGCCGTGGCCGAGATAGCGCACCCAAGGATTTCGCTGCTGGCGCACGGCAAATCCGGCCAACAGCAACATGGCGACGGACAACGCCGCCATCAAACCCAATTGCCCGTAGCTCAAGGCGAATACATAGCCGATGGAAAGAAGCGCCAGGTACAGCCATGGCAATGCAAGCATGGGAAATCCTTGTGACAGTCAAAATCTGAGGGCGGCAGTATAACGAGCGTCACCGACGGTAAAAATGAAAACACCGCCTGGGGAGGCGGTGTTTTGTGTAGCGCGTGTCAGTTACGAGGCAATCAACTGCCGCAACACGTAGTGCAGGATACCGCCCGCCTTGAAGTACTCGACCTCATTCAGGGTGTCGATGCGGCACAGCACCTCGACCTTCTCGCTGCTGCCATCCTCACGGGTGATCACCAGCGTCAGGTTCATGCGCGGCTCGATCTCGGCGTGGGTCAGCCCGAGGATGTCGATCTTCTCCTTGCCGGTCAGCTTGAGTGCCTTGCGGTTCTGGTCCAGCTTGAACTGCAGGGGCAGCACGCCCATGCCTACCAGATTGGAGCGGTGAATCCGCTCGAAACTCTCGGCGATCACCGCCTTGACCCCCAGCAGGTTGGTACCCTTTGCCGCCCAGTCACGGCTAGAGCCGGTGCCGTATTCCTGGCCCGCGATCACCACCAGCGGGGTGCCCGAGGCCTGGTATTTCATGGCGGCATCGTAAATCGGCATTTTCTCGCCGGTAGGGATGTAGATCGTGTTGCCGCCTTCCTCACCGCCGAGCATTTCGTTGCGGATGCGGATGTTGGCGAAGGTGCCGCGCATCATCACTTCATGGTTGCCGCGACGTGAGCCGTAGGAGTTGAAGTCCCGCGGTTCGACGCCTTGCTCGCGCAGGTATTTGCCGGCCGGGCTGTCGGTCTTGATGTTGCCGGCAGGAGAGATGTGGTCGGTGGTCACCGAGTCCCCCAACAGTGCCAGCACGTTGGCGCCCTTGACGTCCTCGATCACCGGAAGCGGGCCGCCAATGTCGTCGAAGAACGGTGGGTGCTGGATGTAGGTGGAGTCCTTTTGCCAGACGTAGGTGGCGGCCTGCGGCACTTCAATGGCTTGCCACTGTTCGTCGCCGGCAAACACTTCGGCATATTCCTTGTGGAACATCTTGGTACTGACTTGCGCGACGGCGTCGGCGATTTCCTTGCTGCTGGGCCAGATGTCCCGCAGGTACACCGGTTTGCCGTCAGAGCCGGTACCCAGCGGTTCGCTGCTGATGTCCATGCGCACGGTGCCGGCCAAGGCATAGGCCACCACCAGGGGCGGGGACGCCAGCCAGTTGGTTTTCACCAGGGGGTGCACCCGGCCTTCAAAGTTACGGTTGCCCGAAAGCACCGACGCTACCGCCAGGTCGGCTTTCTGGATGGCTTTTTCGATCGGCTCGGGCAGCGGCCCGGAGTTGCCGATGCAGGTGGTGCAGCCATAACCCACCAGGTCGAAGCCCAGCTTGTCGAGGTATTGGGTCAGCCCCGCCGCTTTGTAGTAGTCGGTGACCACCTTGGAACCAGGCGCCAGGGACGTTTTCACCCATGGCTTGCTCTTCAGTCCTTTCTCCACGGCCTTTTTCGCCACCAAGCCCGCTGCCATCATCACGCTGGGGTTGGAGGTGTTGGTGCAGGAGGTAATCGCGGCGATCACCACCGCGCCGTTTTTCAGGCGATAGGTCTGGCCTTCGAAGTCGTAGTCGGCTTCACCGATCAGGTCGGCGTTGCCCACCGCAACACCACCGCCGCCTTCACTTTCCAGGCGGCCTTCTTCCTTGTTGGTGGGTTTGAATTGCAGGTCGAGGAAGTCGCTGAAGGCTTGGCCGACGTTCGGCAGGGAAACACGGTCTTGTGGGCGTTTTGGCCCCGCGAGGCTGGCTTCGACACTGCCCATGTCCAGTGCCAGGCTGTCAGTGAAGATGGGCTCCTGACCGGCGTTGCGCCACAGGCCCTGGGCCTTGGTGTACGCCTCTACGAGTTTGACGGTTTCCGCAGGACGGCCTGACAGGCGCAGGTAGTCCAGAGTCACGTCGTCCACCGGGAAGAAGCCGCAAGTGGCGCCGTATTCCGGGGCCATGTTGGCGATGGTGGCGCGGTCTGCCAGGGGCAGGTCAGCCAGGCCATCACCATAGAATTCGACGAATTTCCCGACCACGCCTTTTTTGCGCAACATCTGGGTGACGGTCAGCACCAGGTCGGTGGCGGTGATGCCTTCTTTCAGCTTGCCGGTGAGCTTGAAGCCGATCACTTCCGGGATCAGCATCGACACCGGCTGCCCGAGCATCGCGGCCTCTGCTTCGATCCCGCCCACGCCCCAGCCCAGTACGCCGAGGCCGTTGATCATGGTGGTGTGGGAGTCGGTGCCTACCAATGTGTCGGGGAAGGCGTAGGTGCGGCCATCTTCATCTTTCGTCCAGACGGTGCGGCCGAGGTATTCCAGGTTGACCTGGTGGCAGATGCCGGTGCCCGGCGGTACTACGCTGAAGTTGTCGAAGGCGCTCTGGCCCCAGCGCAGGAAGGCGTAGCGTTCGCCGTTGCGCTGCATTTCGATGTCGACGTTTTCCTGGAAGGCGCCGGTGGTGGCGAACTTGTCGACCATCACCGAGTGGTCGATCACCAAATCCACCGGTGACAGCGGGTTGATGCGCTGCGGGTCACCGCCGGCCTTGGCCACGGCGGCGCGCATGGCGGCCAGGTCGACCACCGCGGGCACGCCGGTAAAGTCCTGCATCAGCACCCGGGCGGGGCGGTATTGGATCTCGCGGTCGGAGCGGCGCTCCTTGAGCCAGGCGGCAATGGCCTTGAGGTCGGCGCCGGTGACGGTCTTTTCGTCTTCCCAGCGCAGCAGGTTTTCCAGCAGTACCTTGAGGGACATCGGCAGCTTGTCCAGATCACCCAGGCTCTTGGCGGCTTCGGGCAGGCTGAAGTAGTGATAGGTCTTGTCGTCGATCTGTAAGGTTTTAAGGGTTCTCAGACTATCAAGGGATGACATTACATGACTCCTTATGGTCCGCACGGCTACGGACCTGACGGGACGAACAGAGCTTACAAATTAGCCCTGTTTTAAGTAGCTGGCTAATTACTGGACTCTATCAATAAGTCCAAGGTTCCGAACTCGGCTATCATGCGCGCGTTTTCATGACAGGCATTGCGCTATAGCAAGCCCGTGATCCAGGAGAGTTGATGAACACCCTTTTTATGCACTGCCGCCCGGGTTTTGAAGGCGAAGTCTGTTCCGAGATCGCGGAACACGCCGCTCGCCTGAACGTTTCGGGCTACGCCAAGGCCAAGACCGGCAGCGCCTGCGCCGAATTTGTCTGCACCGAAGAAGACGGCGCCCAGCGCCTGATGCGCGGCCAACGCTTTGCCGAGCTGATCTTCCCAAGGCAGTGGGCGCGCGGGGTGTTCATCGATTTGCCGGAAACCGACCGCATCAGCGTGATCCTGGCGCACCTGCGGGATTTCCCGGTGTGCGGCAGCCTGTGGCTGGAGATGGTCGACACCAACGATGGCAAGGAGCTGTCGAACTTCTGCAAGAAATTCGAAGTGCACCTGCGCAAAGCGTTGATGGCCGCCGGCAAGCTGGTGGAAGACGCCAGCAAGCCGCGCCTGTTGCTAACCTTCAAAAGTGGCCGCGAAGTGTTCATGGGCCTGGCCGAGTCGAACAACTCGGCCATGTGGCCGATGGGCATCCCCCGCCTGAAATTCCCGCGGGACGCGCCAAGCCGCTCGACCCTGAAGCTGGAGGAGGCCTGGCACCACTTCATCCCCCGTGATCAGTGGGACGAGCGTCTGCACAGCGACATGACCGGCGTCGACCTCGGCGCAGCGCCTGGCGGCTGGACCTGGCAACTGGTCAACCGTGGCATGCTGGTGACCGCTATCGACAACGGCCCGATGGCCGAAAGCCTGATGGACACCGGCCTGGTGCAGCACTTGATGGCCGACGGCTTCATCTACACCCCCAAGCAGCCGGTGGACTGGATGGTCTGCGACATCGTCGAGAAACCGGCGCGTAACGCGGCCCTGCTGGAAACCTGGATTGGCGAGGGACATTGCCGCGAGGCGGTGGTCAACCTGAAGTTGCCGATGAAGCAGCGTTATGCCGAAGTGAAGCGCCTGCTTGAACGCATCGCGGAAGGCTTCAAGGAACGGGGTATTCGAGTGGAGATTGGCTGTAAGCAGCTGTACCACGACCGTGAAGAAGTGACCTGCCATTTGCGCCGGTTGGATGTGAAGAAGCCAAAGGCCCGGTAAACTGGCGGCCTGTTTCAGGAGTGAATGATGAGCGACATTTTTGACACCCCGGTCGACGGCACCCTGGACGCCACCGGCCTCAACTGCCCCGAACCGGTGATGATGCTGCACCAGCACATCCGTGACCTGGCGCCCGGCGGCTTGCTCAAGGTGATCGCGACCGATCCGTCGACCCGTCGCGATATTCCCAAGTTCTGCGTGTTTCTCGACCATGAACTGGTGGGCCAGCAGGAACAGGCGGGCACCTACCTGTACTGGATCCGCAAGAAGTCCGCTTAGGCCCGGCGAATCCGCTTGCGTGCACTGCGCACCAGGCGGATCACCAGCATCGCCGCCGCACAGCTCAGGCCCACGATCAGCCCCTGCCACAAGCCGCTCGGGCCGCGCGCCTGGCCCAGCCACTCGGTCAGCCCCAGCGCGTAGCCCACCGGCAAGCCCACGCCCCAATACGCAAACAGCGTCAGCACCATGGTCACCCGTGTGTCCTGGTAACCGCGCAACGCGCCGGCGGCCGTGACCTGGATCGCGTCCGAGAACTGAAACAGCGCCGCAAACACAATCAGCATCGCCGCCACCTGGATCACCAGCGGATCCTGGGTGTAGATGGTGGCGATCTGTTCGCGAAACAACAGCATCAGGCTGCAGGACAGGCAGGCATACACCAGCGCCGTGCCCATGCCGACACCTGCCGCGAAGCGCGCTTCACGGGGTTCGCCGCGGCCGAGGGCCTGGCCGACGCGCACGGTGACCGCCATGCTCAGGGAATACGGAATCATGAACACCAGCGAGCTGAAGTTCAGCGCAATCTGGTGCCCGGCCACCACCGTGGCGCCGAGGCTGCCGATCAGCAGCGCGATCACCGCGAAGATGCTCGACTCGGCAAACACCGCAATCCCGATGGGCAAACCAATGCTCAGCACGCGCTTGATCACCGACCATTGCGGCCAGTCAAAGCGCTTGAACAGCTCGCTGCTCTGATACACCGGCGCCCAGCGGGTCCAGGCGGCCAGGCCGAGCATCATCACCCACATCACGATCGCCGTGGCCCAGCCACAACCGATGCCGCCCATGGCCGGCACGCCGAAGTGGCCGTAGATGAACACATAGTTCAGCGGAATATTCAGCGCCAGCCCGCACAGGCCCATGACCATGCTCGGCCGCGTTCGGCCCAGGCCGTCGCTGAAGCAGCGCAACACGTAATACAGCGCAATGGCCGGCATGCCCGAGGCGATGCCGTGCAGGTAGCCCATGCACGGCTTGATCAGTTCGGGATCGACCTTCATCAGGTGCAGGATCGGTTCGGCGCTGATCAGCAACAGCAGCGCGGTAATTCCCACCACCAACGCCAGCCACATCGACTGGCGCACCAGCGGGCCGATTTCACCGTGGGTGCCGGCGCCAAAGCGTTGGGCAACTTTCGGTGTGGTGGCCAGCAGCGTGCCGGTCATCAGCAGGTACACCGGGATCCAGATGGAGTTGCCCAGGGCGACCGCCGCCAGGTCCCGGGAGCTGACACGCCCGGCCATCACGGCATCGACAAAGCCCATGGCGGTGGTCGCCAGTTGCCCGATCATGATCGGCAGGGCCAGGGCCAGCAGATTGCGCACTTCAAGGCTGACGCGGGCGGGGCGGGAGAGGGCGGTGGTGGTTGTGGCAGTGTTCACGTACGGATGTCCGATAGGGGGAGCGCAGGACGGCGCATTCTACGCCTTGACGTGTTGGTCAGGAAAAAACCTGTGTTGTGGATTTGTAAACACAGCCCAGCGCAAGTGTTGCTTTTTGTGGCGAGGGAGCTTGCTCCCTCACCACAAGGAAAACCGCTGTACACTGCTGATCCGCGAAAGGAGCCTGCCATGCTGATTGTTGCCGACGAAAATATCCCGCTGCTCGATGCATTCTTCGAAGGACTTGGCGAGATTCGCCGGGTTCCAGGCCGGTCCATCGACCGCGCGACGATCGAACAGGCCGATGTGCTGCTGGTGCGTTCGGTGACCAACGTCAACCGGGCTTTGCTCGAAGGCACACCCGTGCGGTTTGTCGGCACCTGCACTATCGGCACCGACCACCTCGACCTTGATTACTTCCAGCGCGCCGGCATCCAGTGGTCCAGTGCCCCCGGCTGCAACGCCCGTGGCGTGGTCGACTATGTGCTGGGCAGCCTGCTGACTCTGGCCGAAATCGAAGGCGCCGACCTGGCCCAACGCACCTATGGCGTGGTGGGTGCCGGTGAAGTCGGCGGGCGTCTGGTCAAGGTGCTCAAGGCGTTGGGCTGGAAGGTGCTGGTGTGCGACCCGCCCCGGCAAATCGCCGAGGACGGTGATTACGTCAGCCTGGAGCAGATTGTCGAGCAATGCGATGTGATCAGCCTGCACACGCCGCTGAACAAATCCGGCAACGGTTCCACCTGGCACTTGTTCGACCGCGAGCGCCTCAACCAGCTCAAGCCCGGCGCCTGGCTGATCAACGCCAGCCGTGGCCCGGTGGTGGACAACGCCGCCCTCAAGGAGGTGCTGCTGGAACGCGAAGACCTGCAGGCCGTGCTGGATGTGTGGGAAGGCGAGCCCCAGGTGGACGTCGACCTGGCCGACTTGTGTGTGTTGGCCACCCCGCATATCGCCGGCTACAGCCTGGACGGCAGGCAGCGCGGTACGGCGCAGATCTACCAGGCGTTATGCCGGTATCTTGGCCAGGAGGCGATCATTCAACTCAGCGACTTGCTGCCGGAGCCGTGGTTGGCCGAAGTTACCCTCAACGCCAATACCGACCCGGCCTGGGCGCTGGCGGCCCTATGCCGTGGCGTTTACGACCCGCGCCGTGATGACGCGGATTTTCGCCGCAGCCTGGTAGGCACCGTGGACGAGCAGCGCAAGGCGTTTGACCAACTGCGCAAGCTCTACCCGCCGCGGCGCGAGATTGAGGGTTTGAAGGTGCGAATCAGCGGCGACTCTGCGGCCTTGTCTAACATCGTGGCGGCATTGGGCGCGCAGGCAATCTGAAGGCATAAAAAACCCGGCCATCAAGGCCGGGTTTAAAAGAGCGTGGGCGATTCAGCCTCGCTTGGCAGGCTTGACCAATTTCTGTTCCAGTTCGGCGCAGGCGCTCTGGATCATCTCTTCGGTGATTTGCACTTCGCGGCCTTGAGCGTCGATGTACGAGCAAGGCAACTGCTGCGGTTGGCGGATCACTTCAATTTTGGCGTTGCTGCTGTTTTGCAAGGACATGGCCCGTCTCCTCATCAGGTTGTGTACCTACCTTAAAATCACTGCGTGACCGCGTTGTTACAACTCCTTGCGCGGTCAGCAGATCGAATGCCCAGTCCAGCAGAAACCGATACAAATTTCCAGCCAGGCCTTAGACCGATAGCCTCTAGGGGCTAGGTTCGGTAAGCATAATTAACCTGACTCATTGTGATTCGCTCAAGTTCCCCCCATGTAGTTACGTAGGTTCCCGTCTCCCACCCTCAGGTGAAACTCGCCATGCTCTCAGCCCGTCAACGCCGCGCGATTCGCCTGGCCAGCCGCTTCGTCGCTCCCTACCGCTGGCAGGCCCTGGGGGCCTTGTTGGCGTTGATCGTCACCGCTGGCATCACCTTGTCCATGGGGCAGGGCATTCGCCTGCTGGTGGACCAAGGCTTCATGACCCAGTCGCCGCACCTGCTCAACCAGTCCATCGGCCTGTTCATGATTCTGGTGCTGGGCCTGGCGGTGGGCACCTTTACGCGGTTTTACCTGGTGTCGTGGATCGGCGAGCGGGTGGTGGCCGACATCCGGCGGCAGGTGTTCAACCACTTGATCTACTTGCATCCGGGTTTCTACGAAAACAACCGCAGTTCGGAAATCCAGTCCCGGTTGACCACCGACACCACCTTGCTGCAATCGGTGATCGGCTCCTCGCTGTCGCTGTTCCTGCGCAACGCCCTGATGGTGATCGGCGGGATTGTGCTGTTGTTTGTCACCAACCCCAAGCTCACCAGCATCGTTGTGATCGCGCTGCCGCTGGTGCTGGCGCCGATTTTGATCTTTGGCCGCCGGGTGCGCAGCCTGTCGCGCCTGAGCCAGGACCGCATCGCCGACGTGGGCAGCTACGTGTCCGAGACCCTTGGCCAAATCAAGACGGTGCAGGCCTACAACCACCAGGTGCAGGACGAGCGGCGCTTTGCGGTGACAGTGGAGGAGGCGTTCACCACCGCGCGCAAACGCATCCTGCAGCGTTCGTGGCTGATTACCCTGGTAATCATGCTGGTACTGGGCGCCGTGGGCGTGATGCTCTGGGTCGGCGGCATGGACGTAATTAGCGGGCGGATTTCCGGTGGTGAACTGGCCGCGTTCGTGTTCTACAGCCTGATCGTCGGCAGTGCCGTCGGCACCTTGAGTGAAGTGCTGGGCGAGTTGCAACGAGCGGCCGGTGCAGCAGAGCGGATTGGCGAGTTGCTGCAGTCGAGCAACGAGATCAAGGCGCCCGAGGCAAACGTCGTCAAGCTGCCGGAGCGGGTCAGCGGCCGCCTGGAAGTCCAGGATTTGCGTTTCTCCTATCCGTCGCGCCCGGATCGTTTTGCTATCGACGGATTGAGCCTGAGCATCAATGCCGGTGAAACCCTGGCCCTGGTCGGCCCGTCGGGCGCGGGAAAATCGACGATCTTCGATCTGTTGCTGCGTTTCTACGATCCTCAGCAAGGCCGCATCCTGCTTGAAGGTCAGCCGCTGACCGAACTGGACCCGCTGGACCTGCGCCGCTGTTTCGCCCTGGTGTCCCAGAGCCCGGCGCTGTTCTTTGGCACGGTCGAAGAGAACATCCGCTACGGCAATCCATCGGCCACCTTTGCCCAGGTCGAAGAAGCGGCGCGCATCGCCCACGCCCACGATTTCATCCTGCAAATGCCCGACGGCTACCAGACCCACCTGGGCGACGGCGGCATGGGCCTTTCCGGCGGCCAGCGCCAACGCCTGGCCATCGCCCGGGCCTTGTTGGTGGATGCACCGATCCTGCTGCTGGACGAAGCCACCAGCGCGCTGGACGCCCAGAGTGAGCACTTGATCCAGCAAGCGCTGCCGCAGTTGATGGAAGGGCGCACCACCCTGGTGATCGCCCACCGATTGGCCACCGTGAAGAACGCCGACCGGATTGCCGTGATGGACCAAGGCAAGCTGGTGGCGGTGGGGACGCATCAGCAACTGATTGCGAGTAATCCACTGTACGCACGGCTGGCGGCGTTGCAGTTCAGTGATGGTGAATCGAGCACCCACTAAATCACCGCCCATAAAAAATGCCCGCATCTCTCAATGCGGGCATTTTTTATGGGACAGCGTTACTTACTGATCATCAAAATACCGCTCATGCCAATCCACCAGCGGCTGTGGCGCATTGAGCTTCTGCCCGTAGATCACCGAATAAGACAGCACGTTCTGCACATACTGGCGGGTTTCGTCGAACGGGATGCTTTCCACCCACACATCGAAACTCAGGTGATCGGCGCCGCGCAGCCATTGGCGTACACGGCCCGGGCCGGCGTTGTAGGCGGCGGTGGCGAGCACGCGGTTGCCGTTGAACTGGGCATGGACCTGGCTCAGGTACGCCGCGCCGAGCTGGATGTTCTTGTCCGGGTCGAGCACCTGCTGTTGCGAGGCCAGCGGGATGCTGAACTTGCGTGCGGTCTCTTTGGCGGTGCCGGGCATCAGTTGCATCAGGCCGGTGGCGCCGACGCCGGAGCGGGCGTCGTCCATGAAGGCGCTTTCCTGGCGGGTGATCGCAAACACCCAGCTTGAATGCACGCCACGGACCTTGGCTTCACGCACCAGAGTGTCGCGGTGGGCCATCGGGAAGCGGATATCCAGGTCATCCCAGTACTGCGCCTGGCTGATGGTGCGGATCGCCGGGAAGTACCATTTCATGTCATAGGCCAGCTTGGCCTGGGCGACCATTTCGTCTCGATTGAAGTGCCGGCTCACGTGGTACCACTCGCGACGGCCATCAACGATCTGGCCGCGGGCGTAGAACTCCAGGGCGCGGCGTACGCCCGGGGTGTTGCGCACCTTGTTCATCAGCGCCTGGCTCATCACCAGCGGCTTGTTGTTCAGTTGGTACGGCGACTGGGAGCGATCCGCCGCCAGGAAGCCGTAGAAGTCACGTTCCTTAGCCAGGCCCTTGTACATCACCAGGGCTTGCGGGTTTTTCGGCTCTGCCAGTTCCAGGCTGCGGGCCTGCCAGTAGCGCCAGCGGTTGGTGGTGGCCAGGTCCTGTGGCAGCTTGCGGGTCAACTGGTAGGCGTCTTCCCATCGCGCCAGGCGCAGCAGCAGGCGCAGGCGCCATTCGGAAACGGTGTTGTCCCGTAGTTCCGGATCGTATTTGGTCATCACGTCGAGGGCGCGCGGGTCGTAGCGGCGCGCCAGGGTCAGGCCGATTTCCCGGGCGATCGACACTTTTTCGTCACGAGAGAAGTGCATGCTGCTGGCATAACCGTCGAGCAGGGCCATGGCCTTGTCCGGGTCCTGGCGGGCCAGGCGGCGAAGGCCCAGGCCGACGGCGTCGGACATCGCCTCGTTGGCCGGCAGGAAGCGCGACGGGGCGCTGAGCATGTCGGGCTTCTGCGCCACGTCTACCATCAGGCGGCCTTGGGCGCCGAGGGTCGGCAGGGTTTTTACCAGGCTGTTGGCCAGCGGGTAGTTGCGGGCTTCGGCGGCGAGTTTGGCGCGGTCCCAGATTTTCTGTTCGGTCAGTTGGCCGTCGGCGGCCCACTGGCCAAAGGTCGCATCACAGGCAGCAGGCTGGGATTTACCGGTCAGCCACAGCTTCTCGGTGGTTTTATAACCTTCGGCTTTTTGGTTATGGGTCAGCTGGAACTGGCCGTGCAGGCAGTCCAGTTCGACGAAATTGAGTTTTGGGTCGTAGTACTTTTCAAAGGTTTGCCAGTCGCCACGGTCGGCCAGCCAGCGCAACCAGCGCAGTTTCATCCAGTTGGCCTGGGGCAGGTCGCCGTTCTTGGCGAGGAATTGTTCGATTTCCTCGTTGCTCGCGGTTTTCAGGCGCGCGGTCAGTTCGTCGTAGGCCAGGTATGGCGTCAACGGGTAGTCGGCCAGGGCCTGGCTGTACTGGAAGTACGGGCCGCTGTCGCCTTTGGCGAGGGCTCGTTTGGCTTCATCGTAATATTGACGTTGGGTGGTGAGGTCCACGGCCTGGGCGGATTGAACGGCGGTGGCAGAAAGAAGCAGACAAGATAAAAAGCTGAAAAGGCGACTGCGCATGAGACGTCCGTGCAGAGAAATCTGGACTAGTGCCGACGTCGCCGACACTGATTGCCCCTAGCTTAGCCTTTTGGCTGCAACCGGTGAAAGCTTTGCCGGTCGCTTCGTTCAAGTTCATCTGAAATGTCCAACAGAACATGTCAACGGCGAAAATGCCGGCCGCCTCGCGCCCTAAGTCAGGTAGAATGCGCGCCCAGTTTTTGGAGAAGCGTATGACCCTGCTCAAATTCAGCGATGTGTCCCTTGCTTTCGGCGCTATGCCGTTGTTGGACAAGGTGTCCTGGCAGATCGCCCGTGGTGAGCGGGTGTGCATCATCGGCCGTAACGGCACCGGCAAGTCCAGCATGATGAAGCTGGTAAAAGGCGACCAGAAGCCCGATGACGGCTCTGTCTGGCGCGCCCCGGGCCTCAAGATTGGCGAATTGCCGCAAGAATTGCCGGTGGCCGACGGACGGACAGTGTTCGACGTGGTCGCCGAAGGCCTCGATGGCGTGGGCGCATTGCTCGCCGAATACCATCACCTGGCACAGAACTGCGTCACTGAAGAAGACCTGGACAAGCTGATGCACGTCCAGCAAGACCTCGAAGCCCGTGACGGCTGGCGCCTGCAGCAATTGGTCGACAGCACCCTGAGCCGCCTGCAACTGCCGGCCGACAAGACCCTCGCCGAATTGTCCGGCGGCTGGCGTCGCCGCGTCCTGCTGGCCCAGGCCCTGGTTTCCGAACCGGATCTGCTGCTGCTCGACGAACCGACCAACCACCTGGACATCGGCGCAATCGCCTGGCTTGAAGAAGCCCTCAAGGATTTCCAGGGCGCCGTCCTGTTCATCACGCACGACCGTTCTTTCCTGCAAAACCTCGCCACACGCATTCTCGAACTGGATCGTGGCGGCCTGATCGACTGGAATGGCGACTACGCCAGCTTCCTGGTGCATAAAGAAGCTGCACTGTCCGCCGAAGAAACCGCCAATGCGCTGTTTGACAAAAAGCTGGCTCAGGAAGAAGTCTGGATCCGCCAGGGTATCAAGGCCCGTCGCACCCGTAACGAAGGCCGCGTACGCGCCCTGAAAGCCTTGCGCGTTGAGCGCAGCGAGCGTCGCGAGCGCACCGGCAAGGCCAACATTCAGCTGGATACCGCCGACAAGTCCGGCAAGCAAGTGATGGTCCTGGAAAACGTCAGCTTCCATCACCCGGACGGCCCGTTCCTGATCAAGGACTTCTCCATGGTCCTGCAGCGCGGCGACCGTATCGGCCTGCTCGGCGCCAACGGTACCGGCAAGACCACCTTGCTCAAGCTGATGCTCAATGGCCTGCAACCGACCAGCGGCACAGTGGAAGAGGGCACGCGCATCGACGTGGCCTACTTCGACCAGTTGCGTCACCAGTTGGACCTGGAAAAAACCGTGATCGACAACGTCGCCGAAGGTCGCGACTTTATCGACATCGACGGCCAGAGCCGCCACGTATTGAGCTACCTGGGCGACTTCCTGTTCAGCCCGCAGCGTGCACGGACACCGGTTAAAGCCTTGTCTGGTGGTGAGCGTGCGCGCCTGCTGCTGGCCAAGCTGTTCAGCAAACCAGCCAACCTGCTGGTGCTCGACGAACCGACCAACGACCTCGACGTTGAAACCCTGGAACTGCTGGAAGAGGTCTTGCTGACCTTCAACGGTACCGTGCTGATGGTCAGTCACGACCGGGCTTTCCTCGACAACGTGGTCACCAGCACCCTGGTCTTTGAAGGTGAGGGCAAGGTGCGTGAATACGTCGGTGGTTATCAGGACTGGCTGCGTCAGGGCGGTTCGCCGCGCCTGCTGGGCGTGACCGAAAGCAAATCCGGCAAGGCTGACCTGACCTCGGCCGTGGTTGCCCCGGTGGCTGCTGCTCCTGCCCCTGCGCAAGAAGCGCCTGCGGCCAAGAAGAAGCTCAGCTACAAGCTGCAACGCGAGCTGGAAGCACTGCCGGGCGATATCGATGCCAAGGAACAGCAGATCGCTGCCGTTGAAGCTGAAATGGCGGACGCGGGTTTCTATCTGCGCCCTGCTGCCGAAACCGCCAAGGTGATTGCATCCCTCGAGCAGTTGAACAGCGAGCTGGAAGCCCTGGTTGAGCGCTGGGCCGAGCTGGATGCCTGAGTGATTCAAGCGCAATAAAAAACCCGGCGCTCATTTGTATGAGCGCCGGGTTTTTTGTATGAAACGCGGTTCAAATGTGGGAGCGGGCTTGCTCGCGAATGCGGTGTGTCAGTCCATATATTTGTCGACTGATCCACTGCTTTCGCGAGCAAGCCCGCTCCCACACAAGCCCGCTCCCATATTAAATTGCTGTTGGTCTTACGAGCTCTTTACCAGTTTCACTGCCAGCACATCGCAAGGTGCGCCGTGCAGCACGTCATTGGCGGTGGAGCCCAGCAGCAGGGCCAGCCCGTGGCGGCCATGGCTCCCGACCACGATCAGGTCGCAACCTTGTTCCTTGGCCAGGTGGTGGATTTCCTGGCGCGGCTGGCCGTAGGTCAGGTGGCTCTGGTCTTTTTTCAGGGCGGGGTACTTGTTGATCAGTCGATCAAGGCGTTCCTTGGCCTGGTCGAACTGCTGCTGTTGCAGCTGGGAAAGGTCCATTGGCACGTCGCCACCAAAGGCCATGGCCATCGGTTCGACGATATGCACCAGGGACAGCTTCACCGAATCGCCTGCAAGGCCTACGGCCCGCTTGATCACGGGGTCGCATTCTTCGGTCAGGTCCACGGCGACCAGAATATGTTCGTAGGGCATGAGGAGTTTCTCCAAAGGAAAGCGATAAGTTCAGTATGGCTTGTTTCAAGCGGATGGGGTTGCGTCAGGTCAAATCCGCTCATCAAGAAATTCGGGAGTACACATATGACGGTCTGGATAGTGGTGTCAATCCTTGCGCTGGTTTTGAGTCCGCTGGCGTGGCTGCGTCCTTCGCGCCATTCGAGCGGGCGCATGGCGTTACGCATGGAGGCGCGGCGCATCGGTTTGGCCATGCAACTGACACCTCAGGAGTGGCCGCACTGGCTCAAGCACGAGCCGCCGAGCCCGTGCGCGCAGTATCACCGGCCGCGACGCGGCACCAAGCTTGTGACCTGGAGTTATTGGCAGTTGGAACCGGGGGTGTGGGTCAATCAGTGGCAGGAAATCTGCGTTGATGAAAAGTTGTTGCCGCATTTTGCGACGCTGCCTGAGAACGTCTACAAAGTCGAAGCCGACAAGCAAATGATCACCCTGTACTGGGGCGAGAAGGGCGAGTTGAGCGTGTTGCAGGACATTGACGCGGTGCTCAAGGCGCTGGCCTGAGATTCCTGCAGGCATTAAAAAGCCCGAAAGCATCATCGGGCTGGAGTTGGCCAGGCAGGCCGGTAATTCGTTTTACGTGCCGCTAGCCTAGCCGCATATTCGGTTCTGTACAGCCCTTTAAATCATATTTCTCATTATTGATTTCGCGAATGATTAAACATTGGCGGGGCGATGCCGGCTGCTTCGGGTTCTGAAATGACTGAAAAGTCGCGTTTTAGCGGCCCTTTCGAGCGATTGACAATTCATCGGATTTGGCTGAAGGTGACGTACCCAAATCAAACGGGCGTATGAATTGAGCGTTTGTCTTTCAGACCGTTCGTACAGAATCCCGACTATCGCGTTGGCGGGTGTGCCTGGCAAATTGGCGTTAGCATCGACGGTAACGTCAGTGTCTACGCTGAATCCTGCGTCCGACGTGTACTGTTCAGCTTCCATATCGTGGAGATCAGTTGATGATTTACGAAGGTAAAGCCATCACGGTTAAGGCTCTTGAAAGTGGCATCGTCGAATTGAAATTCGACCTCAAGGGTGAGTCCGTCAACAAGTTCAACCGTCTAACCCTGAATGAATTGCGTCAGGCCGTAGACACCATCAAAGCAGATGCATCGGTCAAGGGCGTGATCGTCTCCAGCGGCAAGGACGTGTTCATCGTCGGCGCTGACATCACCGAATTCGTCGACAACTTCAAGCTGCCCGATGCCGAGCTTGTGGCTGGCAACCTCGAAGCCAACAAGATTTTCAGCGATTTCGAAGACCTCAACGTGCCGACCGTTGCCGCGATCAATGGCATCGCCTTGGGTGGCGGTCTGGAAATGTGCCTGGCCGCCGACTTCCGCGTGATGTCTGCCACCGCGAAAATCGGCCTGCCGGAAGTCAAGCTGGGTATCTACCCAGGCTTCGGCGGTACCGTGCGCCTGCCGCGCATCATCGGTGCCGACAACGCCATCGAGTGGATTGCCGCCGGCAAGGAAAACCGTGCTGAAGACGCGCTGAAAGTCGGCGCCGTGGATGCCGTGGTGGCTCCCGACAAGCTGGCAGAAGCCGCCCTGAACCTGATCAAAGGCGCCATCAGCGGCGAATTTGACTACAAGGCCAAGCGTCAGCCAAAGCTGGAAAAACTCAAGCTCAACGCCATCGAACAAATGATGTCGTTCGAAACCGCCAAAGGTTTCGTGGCTGGCCAGGCCGGCCCGAACTACCCGGCGCCGGTTGAAGCGATCAAGACCATCCAGAAGGCCGCGAACTTCGGTCGCGACAAGGCCCTGGAAATCGAAGCTGCCGGCTTCGTCAAACTGGCCAAGACTTCTGCGGCGCAGAGCTTGATCGGTCTGTTCCTGAACGACCAGGAACTGAAGAAAAAGGCCAAGGCCTACGACGAAATCGCCCGCGATGTGAAACAGGCTGCCGTACTCGGCGCCGGTATCATGGGTGGCGGTATCGCCTATCAGTCGGCGTCCAAAGGCACGCCGATCCTGATGAAAGACATCAACGAACACGGTATCGAACAGGGTCTGGCAGAAGCCGCGAAACTGCTGGTAGGCCGCGTGGATAAAGGCCGCATGACGGCAGCGAAAATGGCTGAAGTGCTTAACGGCATTCGTCCTACGCTGTCCTACGGCGATTTCGGCCACGTCGACCTGGTGGTCGAAGCGGTTGTCGAGAACCCGAAGGTCAAGCAGGCGGTACTGGCTGAAGTTGAAGCCCAGGTTAAAGAAGACACTATCCTGGCTTCCAACACCTCGACCATTTCCATCACCTTGCTGGCCAAGGCCCTCAAGCGTCCGGAAAACTTCGTCGGCATGCACTTCTTCAACCCGGTGCACATGATGCCGCTGGTGGAAGTGATCCGTGGTGAGAAGTCCAGCGAACTGGCCGTTGCCACCACCGTTGCCTATGCCAAGAAAATGGGCAAGAACCCGATCGTCGTCAACGATTGCCCGGGCTTCCTGGTCAACCGCGTGCTGTTCCCGTACTTCGGCGGTTTCGCCAAGCTGGTCAGCGCCGGTGTGGACTTCGTGCGCATCGACAAGGTCATGGAAAAATTCGGCTGGCCAATGGGCCCGGCGTACCTGATGGACGTGGTCGGCATCGACACCGGCCACCACGGTCGTGACGTAATGGCTGAAGGCTTCCCGGACCGCATGAAAGACGACCGCCGCTCGGCGATCGACGCGCTCTACGAAGCCAAGCGCCTGGGCCAGAAGAATGGCAAGGGTTTCTACGCTTACGAGACCGACAAGAAGGGCAAGCAGAAGAAAGTGGCCGACCCATCGGTTCACGAAGTACTCGCGCCGGTCATCTACGAACAGCGTGAAGTGTCCGACGAGGACATCGTCAACTGGATGATGATCGCCCTGTGCCTGGAAACCGTGCGCTGCCTGGAAGATGGCATCGTTGAAACCGCAGCCGAGGCCGACATGGGCCTGGTCTACGGTATTGGTTTCCCTCCATTCCGTGGTGGTGCGCTGCGTTACATCGATTCCATCGGTGTGGCCGAGTTCGTTGCCCTGGCTGATCAATACGCTGATCTGGGCCCGCTGTACCACCCGACTGCGAAGCTGCGTGAGATGGCCAAGAACGGCCAGAGCTTCTTCGGTTAAGTGCCCAGACGACTAGAGCGAGAATATTTATGAGCTTGAATCCAAGAGACGTCGTGATTGTCGACTTCGGTCGTACGCCGATGGGCCGCTCCAAGGGCGGCATGCACCGCAACACCCGCGCTGAAGACATGTCGGCGCACCTGATCAGCAAATTGCTGGAACGCAACGTCAAGGTCGATCCGAACGAAGTCGAAGACGTGATCTGGGGCTGCGTCAACCAGACCCTGGAGCAGGGTTGGAACATCGCCCGCATGGCTTCCTTGATGACGCAGATCCCGCACACCGCTGCCGGCCAGACCGTCAGCCGCCTGTGTGGCTCGTCCATGAGCGCGTTGCACACCGCTGCCCAGGCGATCATGACCGGTAACGGTGATGTGTTCGTGGTCGGCGGCGTGGAGCACATGGGCCACGTCAGCATGATGCACGGTGTCGATCCGAACCCGCACATGTCCCTGTACGCGGCGAAAGCCTCGGGCATGATGGGCCTCACCGCTGAAATGCTCGGTAAAATGCACGGCATTACCCGCGAAGCCCAGGATGCATTTGGCCTGCGTTCCCACCAGCTCGCCCACAAGGCGACCGTGGAAGGCAAGTTCAAGGATGAAATCATCCCGATGAACGGCTACGACGAGAACGGTTTCCTGAAACTGTTCGACTACGACGAAACCATTCGTCCGGACACCACCCTGGAAAGCCTGGCGGCCTTGAAGCCTGCCTTCAATCCAAAGGGCGGCACCGTGACAGCCGGTACTTCGTCGCAGATCACCGACGGTGCTTCGTGCATGATCGTGATGTCGGCCCAGCGTGCCCAGGACCTGGGCATCCAGCCGATGGCCGTGATCCGTTCGATGGCAGTCGCAGGTGTGGACCCGGCAATCATGGGCTATGGTCCAGTACCGGCCACACAAAAAGCATTGAAGCGCGCGGGCCTGACCATCTCCGATATCGACTTCTTCGAGCTCAACGAAGCTTTCGCCGCACAGGCCCTGCCAGTGCTGAAAGATTTGAAAGTGCTCGACAAGATGAACGAGAAGGTTAACCTGCACGGCGGCGCGATTGCCCTGGGTCACCCGTTTGGGTGTTCCGGTGCTCGTATCTCCGGCACGTTGCTGAACGTGATGAAGCAAAATGGCGGCAACCTTGGGGTTGCGACCATGTGCATTGGCCTCGGCCAAGGCATCTCCACCGTCTTCGAACGTATCTAAACGTTTCGCTGACGGAAGCCGGGGCCCAGTGCCCCGGTTTTTGTTTTTTGGAATTTTTTATATTTTTTTTTAACAAATTTTGTAAGAGGGCCAGAGCATGAAAGTCGAACCAGGGCTCTACCAGCATTATAAAGGTCCGCAGTACCGCGTTTTTAATGTGGCGCGGCATTCCGAGACCGAAGAGGAAGTGGTGTTTTACCAAGCACTGTATGGCGATTACGGCTTTTGGGTGCGTCCCTTGAGCATGTTCCTGGAGACCGTCGAAGTTGACGGCGAACAGGTCCCGCGCTTTGCTTTGATCCAGGTCGAACCCAGCCTTTTTTCCGCGCAATAAAGGCAGGCCGCGCAGAATGCTGCGCTTGACCTCACCTTGTTGCCACTATATATAGCGTTGCCGCGTCAGGCGCCAACCGCCTTTCACTTCTCGAATTCAGGAATTTTCCGATCCATGGGCAAATCGCTGGTCATTGTGGAATCCCCGGCTAAGGCCAAGACCATCAACAAGTACTTGGGTAACGAGTACGTGGTGAAGTCGAGTATCGGCCATATCCGAGACCTGCCCACCAGCGGTTCGGCTAGCGCCAGCAAGGAGCCTGCCGCCAAGCGCGGCAAGGCGGCTGCGGGCGAAGGTCCGGTGCTCACGCCTAAAGAGAAAGCGCGCAAGCAGCTGGTCTCGCGCATGGGTGTCGATCCCGATCATGGCTGGAAAGCCAAGTACGAGATCCTCCCGGGCAAGGAAAAGGTCATCGAAGAGCTGCGCCGGCTCGCCAAAGATGCTGACACCATCTATCTCGCAACCGACTTGGACCGCGAAGGGGAGGCTATTGCCTGGCACCTGCGGGAAGCCATCGGTGGTGACGACAGCCGCTACAAGCGCGTGGTGTTCAACGAAATTACCAAGAAGGCGATCCAGGAAGCCTTCTCCAAGCCGGGCGAACTGGACATTGACCGCGTCAATGCCCAGCAGGCCCGTCGCTTCCTCGACCGCGTCGTGGGTTACATGGTCTCGCCGCTGCTGTGGGCGAAGATCGCCCGTGGCCTGTCCGCCGGCCGTGTGCAATCGGTTGCGGTAAAGCTGGTGGTGGAGCGTGAGCGCGAGATTCGTGCGTTCAACCCTGAAGAATATTGGGAAGTGCACGCTGACCTGGGCACTGCCAAGGGCAACAACGTGCGCTTTGAAGTGGCCCGCGAGAAAGGCGAGGCCTTCAAGCCGCTCAACGAAGCCCAGGCCATGGCCGCGCTGGAGAAGCTCAAGGCTTCCAGCTACAGCATCGTCAAGCGTGAAGACAAGCCCACCAGCAGCAAACCGTCGGCGCCATTCATCACGTCCACCCTGCAACAGGCTGCGAGCAACCGCCTGGGCTTCGGGGTGAAGAAGACCATGATGATGGCCCAGCGTCTGTATGAAGCGGGCTACATCACGTATATGCGTACCGACTCCACCAACCTGTCGCAAGACGCGGTGGCGATGGCGCGCACTTATATTGAAAGCGAGTTCGGCAAGAAGTACCTGCCGGAGAAGCCGAACGTCTATAGCAGCAAGGAAGGCGCACAAGAGGCTCACGAAGCGATTCGTCCCTCCGACGCCAACACCGAGCCAAGCAAGTTGAGCGGCATGGAGCGCGACGCTGAGCGCCTCTATGAGCTGATCTGGCGCCAGTTCCTGGCGTGCCAGATGCTGCCGGCGCAATATCTGTCGACGACTGTCAGCGTGGGGGCTGGTGACTTCGAGCTGCGTGCCAAGGGCCGTATCCTCAAGTTCGACGGTTACACCCGCGTGATGCCGCAAATTGCCAAGCCGGGCGACGATGACGTGCTGCCGGACATGGCCCAGGGCGATGTGTTGAAGCTGATCAAGCTCGACCCGTCCCAGCACTTCACCAAGCCGCCGGCGCGTTATTCGGAAGCCAGCCTGGTCAAGGAGATGGAAAAACGCGGTATCGGTCGTCCTTCGACCTATGCGGCGATCATTTCCACCATCCAGGACCGCGGCTACGTTGCCTTGCACAACCGTCGTTTCTACTCGGAAAAGATGGGCGACATCGTCACCGAGCGCCTGTCCGAGAGCTTCTCCAACCTGATGGACTACGGCTTCACCGCCGGCATGGAAGAGAATCTCGATGACGTGGCCCAGGGCGAACGCGACTGGAAAAACGTGCTCGACGAGTTCTACGGCGACTTCAAGAAGAAACTCGAAGTGGCTGAAAGCGCCGAGAACGGCATGCGTGCCAACCAGCCGGTGATGACGGACATTCCGTGCCTCACCTGCGGTCGTCCGATGCAGATTCGTACCGCGTCCACTGGTGTGTTCCTCGGTTGCTCGGGTTATAGCCTGCCGCCGAAAGAGCGTTGCAAGGCCACCGTCAACCTGGTGCCAGGCGATGAAATCGCTGCCGATGACGAGGGTGAATCCGAGTCGCTGGTACTGCGTGGCAAGCACCGTTGCCCGATCTGCAGCACGGCGATGGACGCCTATCTGCTGGACGAGAAGCACAAGCTGCACATCTGCGGTAACAACCCGGATTGCAACGGCTATGAGATCGAAGAAGGCACTTACCGCATCAAGGGCTACGAAGGTCCGAGCCTGGAATGCGACAAGTGCGGCAGCGAGATGCAGCTCAAGACCGGCCGTTTCGGCAAGTTCTTCGGTTGCACCAACCCGACGTGCAAGAACACCCGCAAACTGCTGAAAAGCGGTGACGCGGCGCCGCCGAAGATGGACCCGGTGAAGATGCCTGAACTCAAGTGCGAGAAGGTCAACGACACCTACATCCTGCGTGATGGCGCTTCGGGGCTGTTCCTGGCTGCCAGCCAGTTCCCGAAAAACCGCGAAACCCGTGCTCCGCTGGTGATCGAGATCGTGCCCCACAAGGACGAGATCGATCCGAAGTACCACTTCCTCTGTGAAGCGCCGAAGAAGGACCCGGACGGTCGCCCGTCCGTGATCCGCTACAGCCGCAAGACCAAGGAGCAGTACGTGCAGACCGAAGTGGAAGGCAAGCCTACCGGCTGGAAAGCGTTCTACGACGGTGGCAAGTGGAAGGTCGAGGACAAGCGCCAGGGCGCTTGATACGATCAGCCATATGAACAAAGGCCGCCTTTATAGGCGGCCTTTTTTTGCGCTTGCAGTGGACTTGGCTGATCCGTGACACTGTTCAGCCAGCATCACGCCTTATTCGTTGTGGAGACTGCCTTCATGGCCAACGAACTCTATACCCGTACCAACCAGAAAATTTACTTCGCGGGTTTGTCCCTGGAAGCACTTGGCCGCGCCGAGGAAGGAAAGGAGATGAACGCTATCGCGCTGGTGCAGGCCGGGCGTGAAGCGGCGCTGTTTCACCTGTATGGTGCCTTGCTTGGCTTGTGCCATGAAATTGCCGGGTTCTACCGCTTGCCTCAGGCCGGTTCACCGCGTGCAGAGATGATCATCAACCGTGATGTGCTGGAGTCCATGGCCATTCCGGAGTTGGCCGAGCTGGTGGAAATGGCGCAGAGCCCGGACAGCTGGTTGGCACGCTTGCTGGTAGCTCACGCCGAGATGTTCCAGCCGCCTCGTGTACCTCACAAGCCCAAGGGGGATGTGACCCAGCCGCTGATCCTGGCCGTGAGCCTGGAAGAAGAGGGGCCTGCGCCATTAAGCCGTGAAGAGCTGGAAAGCTGGCGACAGGAGTTGAAGAAGTTGGCCATTCGTTTTCGGGATGGGCTGAACGAGTGCTGAGTTAAGTCAGGCACCATTCATCAAGCCGTAAAGAAAGCTGTTCAGATCCTGAGCGAGGCCGCGCTGATGACTGATATAATGCCGGCCTTTCGTGGAGAACAGACTTTTATGCCAACGTCCTTTCTGGAAATTGTTGAACTGCCCGACGGCCGAATTGAGCTGCGCCGGGCTGAGGACGAGGGTTCTCTGGTAATTTTGGATTTTTCCGAAGATGCAAAAGCATTCCTGCAGGGCCAGCACGTGGAAGTGGCAAAAGCCATGTTGAGCGTAGGTGTGCAGATGGCAGGGCGCCTGGCTGAGGGCGAGCCGGAGAAGGAAGACGGCCCACGGATTCTTCACTGAGTCCGTTTGTCGGCTTTTTTGTAAGCTTTAGTCGTGCAGATCGGCTTCTCAAGCCTGAAGAAGCCTCGCGTCATGGCGGATCCTGACAGAGTCAGTTATCCGCGCATCGTTTTATCCCAACCGAATGTTCAAGCTCTGCGCATCGCCCGTACGTGCGGCGCTGATCAGTTGCTGCCTGGCCGCTGTTGTCAGCGGGTTCAGCCAACTGACTACCGTGTGGCTACGGCCCAGGCGCAAGGCTTCGCAGGTCAGCTGCTGGGCACTTTGGGTGCCGCGGGGTTGCAGCAACAGGATGCGCTCGCGGTTAAGGCCGGCGTCCCGCAGCCAGGCCTGGGTCAGGCTGGACGGTGGGGCGATCAGCGTCAGCCAGCGTGCATCCTGTTCCTCGCTCAATTCGCGAAGGATCGGCGCCAGCAGGCTCAGGCAGCTCCCGGCAGCACCGCGCAACGACAGTTCACTGAACGCCTCGGGTTCGGCGCTCCAGGGCGCTTCGACCGTTTCCTTGAGGATGGGCGCAAGGGGCTGGGCCATAAAGGCCTCAAACAGCGACAGCTGAGTGTGTTGTGGGGTCTGTAGGAACTGCATGATGCCTCCGTTAGCGGCGAATAACGCCGACGCTTAAGCCTTCAATCACCAGGTCCTGATCCTTCAGGTTCACTTCAATCGGCGCAAACTCAGGGTTCTCGGCCAGTAGCCAGACCTTGCTGCCTTCGCGCTTGAAGCGTTTGACCGTCACTTCATCGCCAATACGGGCGACGACAATCTGGCCATTGCGGGCTTCACGTGTGGTATGGACGGCCAGCAGGTCGCCGTCGAAAATACCCACGTCCTTCATGCTCATGCCATGGACTCGCAGCAGGTAGTCGGCACGGGGATGGAAGAACGTTGGGTTGATGTTGCAGGATTCCTCGACGTGCTGTTGCGCCAGGATCGGCGCACCGGCTGCGACCCGCCCGATAATCGGCAGTGTCGACTCGTCGGCCTTGGCTTCGAAGCCAGGGATGCGAATGCCCCGTGAGGCACCTGGGGTCATCTCGATCGCACCTTTGCGGGCGAGGGCCTTGAGGTGTTCTTCAGCGGCGTTGGGCGACTTGAATCCCAGTTCCAGCGCAATTTCCGCTCGGGTCGGCGGGTAGCCGTTGTCATCGAGGCAGCGCTTGATAAAAGCCAGAATCTCAGCTTGGCGTGGCGTCAGTTTTAGCATGTTGATCGCTCTGTCTTTTTATACAGTGACTGGGATTATATACAGTGGACTGCGCTTGGCAATCACCGTTTTCAGTCACTCCGCTGGACGGTCGTTTGTCATACGTCCTACAGGCTGAAAACAGCGCTGCCTACAGACCTTGGCGAATGTGATTAAATGGCCATGAAATAGCTGACCGACCAGCCGCAAACCGACCTGCAGGCTTGACAA
The DNA here is from genome assembly GCF_016650865.1 of Pseudomonas sp. TH34. NCBI lineage: Bacteria > Pseudomonadati > Pseudomonadota > Gammaproteobacteria > Pseudomonadales > Pseudomonadaceae > Pseudomonas > Pseudomonas sp. TH34. The sequence goes on along the minus strand of NZ_JAEKFB010000033.1, from coordinate 279,233 downwards.
GACATAGCTTGAAACGTATGTTTCAAACAAGTGTTTGTCAGGCGGAGTAGCCATGGCCCAGTCGGAAACCGTTGAACGCATTCTCGATGCTGCCGAGCAGTTGTTCGCGGAAAAAGGATTTGCTGAAACCTCATTGCGGCTGATTACCAGCAAGGCCGGGGTCAACCTGGCAGCAGTGAACTACCATTTCGGCTCCAAGAAGGCGCTGATCCAGGCCGTGTTCTCACGTTTCCTGGGGCCTTTCTGTATCAGTCTCGACCGTGAGCTGGAACGTCGCCAGGCCAAGCCTGAAAACAAGCCAAGCCTGGAAGACCTGCTGGAAATCCTCGTCGAGCAAGCCCTGGTGGTCCAGCCTCGCAGCGGCAACGACCTGTCGATCTTCATGCGCCTGCTGGGCCTGGCGTTCAGCCAGAGCCAGGGTCACCTGCGTCGCTATCTTGAAGACATGTACGGCAAGGTGTTCCGCCGCTATATGTTGCTGGTCAACGAAGCGGCACCGCGTATTCCGCCGATCGAACTGTTCTGGCGCGTGCACTTCATGCTCGGTGCTGCTGCGTTCAGCATGTCCGGGATCAAGGCCCTGCGTGCGATTGCCGAGACCGACTTTGGCGTGAACACCTCCATCGAGCAGGTGATGCGCCTGATGGTGCCGTTTCTCGCCGCCGGCATGCGTGCCGAAACCGGCGTCACCGACCAGGCCATGGCCGCCGCCCAGTTGCGTCCCCGCAGCAAGTCGGTACCCATCCCGGCCAAGGTTTAACCCGGTCCGGGTGTGCGCGGCCGCTTGCATCCGCTAAGCTAGCCGCCCATGCCGATTTCAGCTATTTACCCACAGCCCGTTGCTCTCGCTGAGCGTCCGTCTCCAGATTCAACCCTGGCGATGCGATCTCGCGAGGGCTCCGGGCTGCGTGCGTTATTTAAGGAAGCTTTATGACCCAAGCCCTGCAAGGCTCTTTGATGGTGGACGTCGCCGGTACCTGGCTGACGGCTGAAGACCGCCACTTGTTGCGCCAGCCCGAGGTGGGCGGCCTGATCATTTTTGCGCGCAATATTGAGCATCCGCGCCAGGTGCGTGAGTTGAGCGCCTCGATTCGCGCCGTGCGCCCGGACCTGCTGCTGGCGGTCGATCAGGAAGGCGGCCGGGTGCAGCGCTTGCGCCAAGGGTTCGTCCGCCTGCCGGCGATGCGCGCCTTGGCCGACAACCCGAATGCCGAGCAACTGGCCGAGCAGTGCGGTTGGATCATGGCGACAGAAGTACTGGCGGTCGGCCTGGACCTGAGCTTCGCGCCGGTACTGGACCTCGATTACCAACGCAGCGCAGTCGTGGGCACGCGCGCATTCGAAGGCGACCCCGAGCGCGCCGCGGTGCTTGCCGGTGCCTTTATTCGCGGGATGAACAGCGCTGGCATGGCCGCTACCGGCAAACACTTCCCCGGCCACGGCTGGGCCGAAGCCGATTCCCACGTCGCGATTCCCAATGATGAGCGCAGCCTGGAACAGATTCGCGCCAATGACCTGGTGCCGTTCGCACGCCTGAGCAAGCAGTTGGCGGCCGTCATGCCGGCCCACGTGATTTATCCACAGGTCGACGCGCAACCGGCCGGCTTTTCCCGGCGCTGGCTGCAGGACATCCTGCGCGGTGAGTTGCAGTTCGATGGGGTGATCTTCAGTGATGACCTGTCGATGGCTGGCGCTCACGTGGTCGGTGATGCTGCGAGCCGTATCGAGGCGGCGCTGACTGCAGGCTGCGACATGGGCCTGGTGTGCAACGATCGCGCTGCCGCTGAATTGGCCCTGAGTGCTGCCCAGCGCATGAAGGTCACGCCATCGGCGCGTATTGCGCGGATGCGTGGACAAGCTGTGGCTTCGACCGAGTACAAGCAGGATCCGCGTTGGTTGGCAGCGTTGGGTGCGCTGCGAGATGCTCAATTGATTGATTAAGACCGCGTCGCGTCCATCGCAGGCAAGCCAGCTCCCACAGGGAAATGCATTCCAAATGTGGGAGCGGGCTTGCCCGCGATGGCGATCTTAATGTCAGCGCTTTTCCTGCTTGTGCGGCAATGGCGCAAACAGCGCCTCGATATCCTCATTCCCCAGCTTCCAATCCCCCGTCGTCCGCCCATCCAGAACGCCCGCCGCCAGATCAGACTTTTCCTTCTGCAAATGCTGGATTTTCTCTTCCACGGTGCCCCGGGCAATCATCTTGTAGACGAACACCGGTTTCTCCTGGCCAATCCGATACGCACGGTCGGTTGCCTGGTTTTCCGTGGCAGGGTTCCACCACGGGTCGTAGTGAATCACCGTGTCCGCTTCCGTCAAGTTAAGCCCGACGCCACCGGCCTTCAGGCTGATCAGAAAGATCTGCGGCTTGCCGCTCTGGAAATCCTTCACCGGCGTGCGTCGGTCCCGGGTTTGCCCGGTCAGCAGCGCATAGGCAACGCCACGCTTCTTCAGCTCAGACTCAATCAGACTCAGCATCGAGGTGAACTGGGAAAACAGCAGAATCCTGCGGCCTTCGGCAAACAGCTCGTCGAGCATTTCCATCAAGCTGTCGAGCTTGCCCGAGCTGCTGCCCTTCGCCGGCAACGTCGCATCATTGACCAGACGCAAATCACAGCACACCTGGCGCAACTTGAGCAGCGCTTCCAGGATGATGATCTGGCTACGGGCCACGCCTTTGCGGGTAATCTCGTCGCGGACTTTCTTGTCCATCGCCAGGCGCATGGTCTCGTACACGTCGCGCTGGGCTTCGTTGAGGTCGACCCAATGAATGATCTCGGTCTTGGGCGGTAATTCCGTCGCCACCTGCTCCTTGGTACGGCGCAGCAGGAACGGCTTGATCCGACCATTAAGGTGCTGCAATCGCACATCGCTGCCGCGCTTTTCGATTGGCACACGGTAATCGCGGTTGAAGCTTTTCACATCCCCCAGCCAACCCGGCAGCAGGAAGTGGAACAGCGACCACAGCTCGCCCAAGTGATTTTCCAGCGGTGTACCGCTGAGGCACAGGCGCTGGCGGGCGTTCAGCTCGCGGGCAGCCTGGGCGGCCTTGCTGTTGGGGTTCTTGATGTACTGCGCTTCGTCGAGGATCAGCACGTGCAAGGGCAGGGCAGCCAGTTGCTCGATGTCCTTGGGCAGCAGGGCGTAGGTGGTCAGCAGCAGGTCGTAGTCCTGCAACTGAGGGAAATGTTTCTTACGCCCGGCGCCGTACAACGCCAATACTTTGAGCTGCGGCGTGAAGTGCGCCGCTTCGTCGAGCCAGTTCGGGATCAGGCTGGTGGGCATCACCACCATGCACGGCCGGTCCAGGCGCCCGGCGATTTTCTCGCTGAGAATATGCGCCAAGGTCTGCAGGGTTTTACCCAGGCCCATGTCGTCCGCAAGAATCCCGCCGACGTCGAGCTGGCGCAGCGACTGCATCCAGCTCAGGCCTTCCAACTGATAAGGACGCAATGTGGCGTTCAAGCCCTCGGGCGCTTCGCAGCTGAAATCTTTGATGTCCCGCAGACGCTGGGCGAAGTTGCGGATCTTTTCGCCGCCTTCCCACTGCAGCGGCAAGTCTTCCAGCGGGTTCAGGCGAATGGCGTCGGCCTTGGCCAGGCGCAGCGCGGTGGTGCCGGGCTCTTGCAGGTAGAACTCGCCAAGCGTTGCCAGCACCGGCTTCAGCCGGCCATAAGGCAGCGCCACTTGCAGCGGGCCGTGGCCGTTGGGCAGGCCGGGAATGTTCACCAGGATCAGTTCGTCATCGCGGCGCCGCGCGAGTTTTTCCGGGTTGAGAATCTCGGTGTGGGAGCGCATCAGGTTCAACAGAATCGGCAGCAGGCTCAGGCGTTCGCCGTTGACGATGATCCCCAGTTCCAGATCAAACCAGTCGCGCTCCGGCATTTCGTCGACGCTGGCGTACCAATCGTCGACGGTGCTCAGGTCGAAGCCGAAATCTTCATCGATCTGTAGTTCCCAGCCCTGGGCGCGCAGAGTCGGCGATGCATTCAGGGTGAAGTTCAGCCAGGCGCTGTCATTGACCATCTCGAACAGCTCGCCGGCGCTTTCCGGCAGGGCCTTGCTCTGGCGCGTGGCGATCTTGAAGCCCAGCAGGCGCAGTTGTTCGCGAAACTGCTGCTCCACCTCGGGGTGGCGCTTGATCCGCAGGCTCTGTTGTTCCTGGCGCACGATGATGTCGGCGTTCTTCTGACCGCTGACGTAGTTGCCCAAATAGTTGAAGGACAATGCTGCGCGATGCTGGATATAACGCTGCATTTTGCCGTTGCGCGGCTCGAAGGCGCTGAACTCGATACTCGCCAGCCATAGGCGCGGCACCGGTTGGACGTCTTCCATTACCACTTGCGGCAATACCACGCGGTTATCCAGCACCGCCTGGAGCTTCTCCAGCAACTCGGCATCCTGGGCCGCCGCCGGGTAGGCCAGGGTTTCCTGGACCTTGAGCAGCACCGCCGCGATGTGTTTGCAGTTGGTGTGCACGGGGCAGGTGCAGCGGCTGTCCACCAGGATCAACGTGCCCTTGGCGGATTCGCGCAGCGAAATGGTCTGGCGGTAGACGTTGCCGCCCGAGCCTTCGCAGCTGGCAATGATGGTGCTGTCGCCGGACTCGACGATCCGCACGCGGTTTTCCAGGGCGTAGCGCCGGCCGCGCTCAAGGCTTTGCTCTTTAAAGCGATTGGCCCACGAAGGGGCCAGGGGTTTGGTCAACGACGACGTCAGGGGCATGGTGCTGGATCAGTCCTGGACATCGGGCGGTGGTGCGCTGGGCGGCTTGGCAGTCAGCGAAGTGATCTTGATCAGCAGGGCGAGGTGGCCGCCGTCCAAGTAGTTGAGCTGGTTGTTCTTGGTGCGCACGTCTTGCTGGCTGAGGTGTTCGCTGGCAATGACGCTGCCGTTGGCGTCGAACTGGTTGACCCAGAAGTCCGCGTCGATATCGGTGAAGCGCCCAAGCTGCAGGTTGAGGGTGCCTTCGATAGGGAACTGGCCGAACTGTTCCTGGCCGTCGCTGATGGCCAGCTTCACCGGTTGTTCACCAAGATTCTGTTCCCAGGACTTGTGCAGCAACACGGTGTAGTCGCTGCTGGCTTGGAGCTTCTCGACAATATTGCCCAGGCGCGGCGGGCTCATTTTGTCGGTCCCCAGGCGTGGCGCGCCCGCGTCCCAGTTTTCCGGCGCCGCACGGCTATTGATCGCCGGCTCGGCGTTCTGCCGCACCAGGATCATCTCCACCAGGTACGGGCTGTCGGCAAACGCCGAAGGCGCAACGACCACCAACAACAAGCTCAAAATGCGGAACAGGCGCATTGGGGCGTCCTTCAAGCAGATTTCGGGATGAGGCGCTCAAACAGCGCCTCCAGTGTATTAAAGCGTTCTTCGGCGCGTTCCATCGGCACCATGAATTTGAACAGCGTAGCCCCTTCGAACTTGTAGCGATTGGGCTGGCCCTGAATCAGCTTGATCAGCACCAGTGGGTCCACCGGCGTCTGGGCTTCGAACTCGATACGCCCGCCCTGCGGCCCGGCGTCGACCTTCTTGATACCCAGTTGCTCGGCCTGCAATTTGAGCAGGGTCAGGCGTACCAGGTTCTTGGTCGGTTCCGGCAACAGGCCGAAGCGGTCGATCATCTCCACTTGCAGGTCCTTGAGGCCGTCTTCGTCGGTGGCCGAGGCGATGCGCTTGTACAGGATCAGGCGTGCGTGCACATCCGGCAGGTAGTCTTCGGGAATCAACGCCGGCAAGCGCAGGTTAATTTCCGGGCCGCCACCCAGTGGTTGGTCGAGGTTCGGTTGTTCGCCCTTGCGGATGGCTTTTACTGCCCGTTCGAGCATTTCCATATAAAGGGTGAAACCCACGGCCTGGATTTGCCCGCTCTGGCCGTCCCCCAGCAGTTCGCCGGCACCACGGATTTCCAGGTCGTTGGTGGCCAGCACAAAGCCGGCGCCGAGGTCCTGGGTGTTGGCGATCGCTTCCAGGCGCTTCTCGGCGTCGGAGGTGATCTGTTGGCGCGGCGGCGTCAGCAGATAGGCATACGCCTGGTGGTGACTGCGCCCGACCCGGCCGCGCAGCTGGTGCAGCTGGGCCAGGCCGAACTTGTCGGCGCGCTCGATGATGATGGTGTTGGCGCTCGGCACGTCGATGCCGGTCTCGATGATCGTCGAGGCGATCAGCACGTTGAAGCGCTTGTGGTAGAAGTCGCTCATCACCTGTTCGAGTTCGCGTTCGCGCATCTGCCCGTGGCCGATGGCGATCCGTGCTTCCGGTACCAGCTCGGCGAGGTCGGCGGCGCATTTCTCGATGGTTTTCACATCGTTGTGCAGGTAGTACACCTGGCCGCCACGCAGCAGCTCACGCAGCAGGGCTTCCTTGACCGTGCTTTTGTTCTGCTCCATGACGAAGGTGCGCACCGACAACCGGCGCGCCGGCGGCGTGGCGATGATCGACAGGTCGCGCATGCCTGACACTGCCATGTTCAGCGTGCGCGGGATCGGCGTGGCGGTAAGGGTCAGGATGTCGACTTCACTGCGCAGGGCCTTGAGCTGTTCCTTCTGACGGACACCGAAGCGGTGCTCTTCGTCGATGATCACCAGGCCCAGGTTTTTGATCTTCACGTCATCCGACAGCAGCTTGTGAGTGCCGATGACAATGTCGATCTTGCCTTCCGCCAGGTCGGCGATGGCTGCGTTCACTTCCTTGGCCGACTTGAAGCGGCTCATCACTTCCACGGTCACCGGCCAGTCGGCAAAGCGGTCGCGGAAGCTGTTGTAGTGCTGCTGGGCGAGCAGGGTGGTCGGCACGAGGATCGCCACTTGCCGGCCGCCGTGCACCGCAATAAACGCCGCGCGCATCGCCACTTCGGTCTTGCCGAAGCCCACGTCGCCGCACACCAGGCGGTCCATTGGCTTGGGCGCCAGCATGTCGGCGCGCACGGCGTCGATGGTGGTTTGCTGGTCCGGGGTTTCTTCGAAGGCGAAGCCCGCGCTGAAGGTTGCGTAGTCGGCTTTCGGGTCGGCGAAGGCATAACCTTCGCGGGCGGCACGGCGGGCATAGATGTCGAGCAACTCGGCGGCCACATCGCGTACCTGTTCGGCGGCCTTGCGCTTGGCTTTCTGCCAGGTCTCGGAGCCGAGGCGGTGCAACGGCGCGAGGGCGTCGTCGCTGCCGGTGTAGCGGGCGATCAGGTGCAGGTTGGCCACGGGCACGTAGAGCTTGGCGCCCTCGGCGTATTCCATGGTGAGGAATTCAGCCACCTGGTTATCGATCTCCAGGGTTTGCAGGCCCAGGTAACGGCCCACACCGTGGTCGATATGCACCACTGGCGCGCCTTCGCGCAGTTCGGTGAGGTTCTTGATCACCGCGTCGTTGTTGGCGTCGGCGCGTTTTTCGCGGCGGCGACGCTGCATCACCCGTTGGCCGAACAGCGGGCTCTCGGCAATCAGTGCCAGGGCCGGGTCGTCCAGCAGCAGGCCTTCGTCCAGCGGTGCGATGGTGATCGCCAGGCGATCCTTGCTCGCGACAAAGTCCGGCCAGCTGTCGACGGTTTTCGGCCGTAGCTTCAGGCGTTCCAGCAACTCCAGCAGCACCTCGCGGCGCCCGGCGGACTCGGCGGTAAACAGCACGCGGCCGGGAAAGTCACCGAGGAAATTCGACAGCGCTTCCAGCGGCTGGTTGGCCTTGGCTTCAATCGCCAGGTTCGGCAGTGCTTGCGCCGGGAAGCGCTCGCGGCCGGCACCAGCGTCCACGTCCTGTTGGCTGGCGACTACGCGCGGCCAGTTTTTCAGGCGGGCGAAGCAGTCTTCCACCGGCAGGAACAGTTCGGCCGGTGGCAATAAAGGACGGGACGGGTCGACGCGGCGTTCTTCATAACGGTTGCGTACGTCATTCCAGAAGTTCTCCGCCGCCTGTTCGATGCCCGGCAGCGAGAACACTTGGGTGTCCTGGGGCAGGTAATCGAAGAGGGTGGAGGTTTCGTCGAAGAACAGCGGCAGGTAGTACTCGATACCGGCGGGCGTAATCCCGCTGCTCAAGTCCTGGAAGATCGGGCAGCGGCGGAAGTCCACGTCAAAGCGCTCGCGGAAACGCGCCTTGAAGCGCGTGACCGCGTCTTTTTGCAGCGGGAATTCCCGGGCCGGCAGCAGCTTGACCGAGTCGACCTTGTCGATGGAACGCTGGTTTTCCGGATCGAAGGTACGCAGGGTTTCGATTTCGTCGTCGAACAGGTCGATCCGGTAGGGCAGTTTGCTGCCCATCGGGAACAGGTCGATCAGCGCGCCACGCACAGCGAACTCACCGTGCTCATACACCGTGTCGACGCAGCGATAACCACTGGCCTCAAGCCGGGTGCGCATCTGTTCCACGTCGAGCTTCTGGCCGATATCCAGCACCAGGCTGCTGCCCAGCAGGAACTTGGTCGGCGCCAGGCGATGCAGGGCCGTGGTGATCGGCACCACCAGCACGCCGTGGGCCAGTTCCGGCAGGCGGTACAGGCTGGCGATGCGCTGGGAAATGATGTCCTGGTGCGGCGAGAACAGGTCGTAGGGCAGGGTTTCCCAGTCCGGGAAATGCAGTACCGGCAAATCGGGGGCGAAGAAACTCAGCTCCTGTTCCAGCCGCTCGGCACTTTGGCTGTCGGCGGTGAGCAGCAGGGTAAAGCGCTTGGCAGCGCTGGCAGCCTCGGCAATGGCCAGGCTCAGGGCGGCACCGGGCAGATTGCCCCAGTGCTGTTTACCTGCCGCGGCAGGGAGAAGCGGTAGACGCAGAACGGGCACGGAAGGTTGAGCTCCAAGCGTTGCGACAAAGTCGGTAATTGTAACGGCCCGGAGTGCCGCCTGTCAGTTGCTGACTGAGCCTATTACGGTTTGTAGGAAATGTAGTGGCTAAGACAAACAAAGGCGCCTTTTGACTCATTATGTAGTGCCGAAATCGGTGTATGTTTCGGAGGGTTACGGACACTTTGTCACAATGGCTCAGAAGGGGGTGCGCTGGAAGCCACGTATTTACTGGGCTCCAGCGGGGCGATATTTTTTTGCAAGGAGTTTTGTTGCGGGTCGCGCATTGCTCCGAGGGCAGTCGGGCGGCATAATGTAGCCCCTTTTTTCTGCCCCTACATGTGGAAGGTTCCCGTGACTCAGAAGCCCGACCAGTGTCTTGGTGAATGGATCGACCGTGAAGCACTCGCTGAAGCGATGATTCCGCTTATCGGTCAGCTCTACCGCAATAACAACGTGGTGAGCTCGATCTATGGCCGCAGCCTGATCAACCAATCAGTCATCGCGATTCTCAAGGCTCATCGCTTTGCTCGCCATCGTTCCGCCGACGACAGCGAACTCTCCGTCCACGAAACATTCCCCCTGCTTAAAGCCATGAGCGAGCTCAAGCTCGGCGCGGCCTCGGTAGACCTGGGCAAGCTGGCCTATAAATTCCGCAAGGAAGGCGCTGGCCGTACCGCCGAGCAGTTCGTGCGTGAAGAAATGGCCGACGTGGTTGGCCAGCAAAACGCTGCTGCCCGCAAAGGCACCGACGTTGTGCTTTACGGTTTCGGTCGTATCGGCCGTCTGCTGGCGCGCATCCTGATCGAAAAAACCGGTGGCGGCGACGGCCTGCGCCTGCGTGCCATCGTTGTTCGTAAAGGTGCAGAAAACGACCTGACCAAGCGTGCGAGCCTGCTGCGTCGTGACTCGGTACACGGTCCGTTCAACGGCACCATCGTCATCGACGAAGAAAACAACACCATCACCGCCAACGGTAACCTGATCCAGGTGATCTACGCGAAGAACCCGTCTGAGGTGGATTACACCCAGTACGGCATCAAGGACGCACTGCTGGTGGACAACACCGGTGTGTGGCGTGATGCCGAGGGCCTGGGCCAGCACCTGGCGTGCCCGGGTATCGACCGCGTTGTCCTGACGGCGCCTGGCAAGGGCAAGCTGAAGAACATCGTGCACGGCATCAACCACGGTGAAATCACCGCTGACGACAAGATCGTGTCCGCCGCTTCCTGCACCACCAACGCCATCGTGCCGGTGCTGAAAGCCGTGAACGACAAGTTCGGCATCGTTAACGGTCACGTTGAAACGGTTCACTCGTACACCAACGACCAGAACCTGATCGACAACTTCCACAAGGGCGATCGCCGTGGCCGTAGCGCCGCGCTGAACATGGTGATCACCGAGACCGGTGCTGCCACTGCTGCTGCCAAGGCCCTGCCTGAGCTGGCCGGCAAGCTGACCGGTAACGCGATCCGTGTTCCGACGCCGAACGTGTCGATGGCCATTCTCAACCTGAACCTTGAGAAAGCCGCCACCCGTGAAGAGATGAACGAGTACCTGCGCTACATGGCGCTGCACTCCGATCTGCATAAGCAAATCGACTTCGTCAACTCGCAGGAAGTGGTGTCCACCGACTTCGTTGGCTCGCGTCACGCCGGTGTGGTGGACGCTGAAGCGACCATTACCCAGGATAACCGCGTTGTTCTGTACGTTTGGTACGACAACGAGTTCGGTTACAGCTGCCAGGTGGTTCGTGTGATGGAAGACATGGCCGGGGTTAACCCGCCAGCATTCCCGCGCTAAGCATCAGCGGTAAATGAAAAAGCCCCGACGAGTCGGGGCTTTTTTATGTCTGTGGGTTTTGTATTGTTTGTACCGGCCTCATCGCAGGCAAGCCAGCTCCCACATGTTGATGTGTGAATACATTCAAATGTGGGAGCTGGCTTGCCTGCGATAGCGACCTATCAAGCGCCGCCGACTATCGAAGCCTGCGCGGTCCGCAGTTCATGCCGGTTGCCCTTGAACAGGATCAGTGTGGCGATCAGGCCCAGCACCGCTGCGCCGCTCAGCCAGATGCCCGGTGCCGCCTTGTTGTCCAGCACGTGGATCAGGTAGGTGCAGGCCGCTGGTGTGAAACCACCAAAGGTCGCCGTTGCCAGGCTATAGGCCAGGGAGAAGCCGGTGGTGCGCACTTCTACCGGCATGATCTCGGTCAGCGCTACAACCATCGCACCGTTGTACGAGCCATACAGGAACGACAGCCAGAGCAGCACGATCAACAGATGGCTGAAGCTCGGGTTGGCCACCAGCCAGGACAGCGCCGGATACGCGGTGAGGATCGCCAGAATCGTCGCCCCCAGCAGCAGGGGTTTACGCCCGATCTTGTCGGACACAGCCCCCATCACCGGCAGCCAGATGAAGTTGGAGATGCCGACGCACACGGTTACCAGCAACGCGTCGAAGTCCGACAGGTGCAATTCGGCCTTGCCGAAGGTCGGGGTGTAGGCGGTGATCAGGTAGAACGACACGGTGGTCATCACCACCAGCGCCATGCCAGCGATCACGATGCCGAAGTTCTGGCCGATCGAACGGACGATTTCCTGCAGGGTAGGGCGGTGTTTACGCGCCTGGAATTCCGGGGTTTCTTCCAGGGAGCGACGAATAACGAAGATCACCGGCACGATCAGGCAGCCGATCAGGAACGGCACGCGCCAGCCCCAGTCACCCATTTCTTCCGGGCTGAGCCAGTGGTTCAGGCCCACACCCAGCAGGCCGGCGAATACCACGGCGGCTTGCTGGCTGGCGGACTGCCAGCTGACGAAGAAGCCTTTGCGGCCTGGAGTGGCGATTTCCGCCAGGTACACCGACACGCCCCCCAGCTCGACACCGGCGGAGAAGCCTTGCAGCAGGCGACCGAACAGCACGATCAGTGGCGCCGCGACACCCAGGGTGGCGTACCCGGGAACGCAGGCAATCAGGACGGTACCGGCAGCCATCAGTGCCAGGGTGATCACCAGGCCCTTTTTACGGCCGTGACGGTCGATGTAGGCACCGAGGAAAATCGCGCCCAGCGGACGCATCAGGAACCCGGCGCCAAAGGTCGCCAGGGACAGCATCAGGGACGCGAACGCGCTGTCGGTGGGGAAAAATGTCTTGGCAATGGCCGTGGCGTAGAAGCCATAGACCATGAAGTCGAACATCTCGAGGAAGTTACCGCTGACAACGCGAAAGATCGCCTTGCCCTTGCCCGTTGTAGTGGACATGTCATGCACTCATTTTGGCTATCTTATTAGTAATCCCTGGTCGCAACCGTCCTTGCTGTTAAAGCTTTGGCACGAGGCTGGCGCTGAACAGTTTTGTAACGATATGTGTATAAGCCACCACAGGCAACAAAAAACCGATGGCAAGCTGGCAAATTGCCGCAGGCCCCCGGGTGATGAAAATCCAATGTGGGAGTGGGCTTGCTCGCGAAAACGGTGTGTCAGTCAGCTAATGAGTCACTGATACACCGCATTCGCGAGCAAGCCTGCTCCCATAGGGTTTTTGCGATCAGTTGAGGAGGGTATTACGCAGGCTGTCGGACAAGCCTTTTGGTGCCAGCCAGATTCCCAGGTAAGCCTTGGCCAATTCGTCATTGCGACTGCTGAACACCACCGTGCCGTTGATTTCCAGGTTCAGGCCGCGCTGAGGCTGGAAGTCCAGCGCATAGCGGTCGCCGCTGCGGATGTCGCGAAAGCTTTTGTGCAATTGCTCCAGTTCAGGTATCAGGCGGGCGAGGGCGGCGGGTGTTTGCTGGCGTTCAAGGGTGGCGGTGGCGGCCTTGATGACATCGTTGCGATCGATATCGCGAAAGTAATACAGCTCCAGGCGCAGATCTTTTTGCCGGTCCAGCGCCTGTTTGGCGCTCAAGTCAGCTTGGGCGAAAAGTGCGGCTGCATACACATCTGCCCACAGATAGGTCAGGACGGCCTGGTTTTTCAGCACCAGTTGATGAGATTGCGCCGGAAAATCGGCTTGTTTGAGGCGATCAGCCTCATTCGCCAGCACCGGGACCGACAACATCAGCAATAAACAAACAATCACATGTCGCATAATGGCCCGTCCTGAAAGGTGCTTGCCTAGAGGTTAATTCAATTACGAACACCCTGTAGTAAAGGCAAAACTGGCCTACGACGCGACCAAGGGTTAATGTGCGCGACGTTGAGCGTTCTATAGACTGTGCCCCGGCTCACACACTTGAGCCACATTGATCCTTCATGACCGCTGGCCGCGGCATGATTTAGCCAGGCGTCCAACCGTGCGCCCTGGCCTGTTCTGAGGAGTACGCATGGCTGTCTACAACTACGACGTAGTGGTACTGGGTTCCGGCCCAGCTGGAGAAGGTGCGGCGATGAACGCCGCCAAAGCAGGGCGCAAGGTGGCGATGGTCGATAGCCGTCGCCAGGTCGGCGGTAACTGCACCCACCTGGGAACCATCCCGTCCAAGGCCTTGCGTCACTCGGTGCGCCAGATCATGCAGTTCAACACCAACCCGATGTTCCGGGCCATTGGTGAGCCGCGCTGGTTCTCGTTCCCGGACGTGCTCAAGAGCGCTGAAAAAGTCATTTCCAAGCAGGTGGCCTCGCGTACCGGCTTCTATGCCCGTAACCGCGTCGACCTGTTCTTCGGCACCGGCAGCTTCGCCGACGAGCAAACCGTCGAAGTGGTCTGCGCCAACGGCGTGGTCGAGAAGCTGGTAGCCAAGCACATCATCATTGCCACCGGCTCGCGTCCGTATCGCCCGGCGGATATCGATTTCCACCACCCGCGTATCTACGATAGCGACACCATCCTCAGCCTGGGTCACACCCCGCGCAAACTGATCATCTATGGCGCCGGCGTGATCGGCTGTGAATACGCCTCGATCTTCAGTGGCCTGGGTGTATTGGTCGAGCTGGTGGATAACCGCGACCAGTTGCTGAGTTTCCTCGACTCGGAAATTTCCCAGGCGTTGAGTTACCACTTCAGCAACAACAACATCACCGTGCGCCACAACGAAGAGTACGAGCGGGTCGAAGGCCTGGACAACGGTGTGATTCTGCACCTCAAGTCCGGCAAGAAGATCAAGGCCGACGCCTTGCTGTGGTGCAACGGCCGTACAGGCAACACCGACAAGCTGGGCATGGAAAACATCGGGGTCAAGGTCAACAGCCGTGGCCAGATCGAGGTGGACGAGAACTACCGCACCTGCGTGCCGAACATCTACGGTGCCGGTGACGTGATCGGCTGGCCGAGCCTGGCCAGTGCCGCCCACGACCAGGGCCGCTCGGCCGCTGGCAGCATTGTCGACAACGGCAGCTGGCGCTACGTCAACGATGTGCCGACCGGGATCTACACGATTCCCGAGATCAGCTCGATCGGCAAGAACGAGCACGAACTGACCAAGGCCAAGGTGCCTTATGAAGTCGGCAAGGCCTTCTTCAAGAGCATGGCGCGTGCGCAGATCGCCGGTGAGCCCCAGGGCATGCTGAAGATTCTGTTCCACCGCGAGACGCTGGAAGTGCTCGGCGTGCATTGCTTCGGCTATCAGGCGTCGGAGATCGTGCACATCGGCCAGGCGATCATGAACCAGCCGGGTGAGCAAAATACCCTCAAGTATTTCGTCAACACCACGTTCAACTACCCGACCATGGCTGAAGCCTATCGGGTAGCGGCCTACGACGGCCTCAACCGGCTTTTTTGAGCGGCTCCGGCCGGTGGCCTGAGCCGGCCGGGGAGACCGATTTCAGTAATTCCCGAGGGTGGCAGTGGCCAAACCGGGAAAGTCTGTAATCAGGCTATCTACGCCGAAGTCGGCGAGCCTGCGCATCAGCGCGGGTTCGTTGACCGTCCACACGGACACGTGCAAACCCTGGCGCTGGGCTTTTTCCAGACGCTCAGGGGTGCACAGCGTCCAGTTCAACGCCAGAATCTCACAGCCATAGTTGGCCGCGACCTTCAACGGGTCGAGCCAGGCGTATTCGGCTACCAGTCCGCGGGACAGGTCCGGGGTGAGGTCCAGCGCTGCTTTCAACACTTCTCGCGAGCTTGAGGTCACGGTGACCTTGTCCATCAGCCCGAAACGCTGAGCCATTTCCCGGATCGCCAGCACGGTGGTTGCCGCGCGGGTGCGCGATGCGCTTTTGACTTCCAGTTGCCAGTGGTCGAAATCGCATTTTTCGAACAACTCTTCCAGGCGTGGGATCGGGCAGGGATTGACCCAGCCCGGGCCGCCTTTGCGCGCGTCCATCTTCACCAGGTCGGCGGCGGAATACTCGACGACCTTGCCGCGCCGGTCGGTGGTGCGCTTGAGCGTCGGGTCGTGAATGACCATCAGCTCGCCGTCCATGGACAGGTGCAAATCCAGTTCGCAGCGGCGTACGCCGTGCTTGAGGCATTCCTGGAAGCTGGTCAGGGTGTTTTCCGGTGCTTCGCCTTTGGCACCGCGGTGGCCATAAATCAGGGTCACAGTTGCTCCTTTACGCCAGGATTGCTGGCTGGATGGATGACGCGACGCGCCATTCAGTGTTCGTATTCAGGTGTCGGATTCGTCGCTTTTTTCCCGCGCCAGACGCCGTTCCTGGGCCTGTTTCTGCAGGATATAGCGCGCCAGCAACTGGCGTTGGGCATCGGTCATGGCTTCGAATTCGGTGCCGATTTCATAGCCGCCGGTCTTGGCGTCGCAATGGGTCACCTTGGCCCTCAGCAACAGGCCTAAGGCTTGTGGCATCAGCACCAGCTTGACCGCCAGGTGGCTGTCGGGCTGGATTGCCGTGGGGTTCAGGAGCTCGATGCCGCCTTCGGAGATGACCACGGGTTGCGGCGTACCGATCTCGCCCAGTAGGCTTTGCGCCATGATCTGGCTGAGCAAATCCATGCGTTTGTTCTGCACTTTGAGGAAGGCGGCCAGGGTTCGGTCCCGCTCGCCGATCTGGCGCAGCAGGTGCTGGGATTCGAATTCACTCAGGTGTAACTCGCTGAGCAGATTGAACAGCGGCGAATCATCCAGCAACACTTCCTTGCTCAGCGCTTCCGGGCCCGACAGCGGGGTAATTTCCAGTGCGATCATGTCCTCGATACGGTAGTATTCGCGGCGATCTTCTTCATCTAATGTCGACATGGCGAACCCAAGGCAGCGGTGATGGTCTGAGTGTAAAGCTGCTTACCTGACCCCGCCACAAGGACGTCTTCTTTTCCTCCGAACAAGCCCCGACATGTTCAGACCTCTCTTCGTATTTATTGGCACGCGTTATACCCGTGCAAAACGTCGCAATCATTTTGTGTCGTTCATTTCCTTGACCTCGATGATCGGGCTCGCCCTTGGCGTTGTCGTGATGATTGTGGTGCTGTCGGTGATGAACGGCTTCGATCATGAGATGCGCACCCGCGTGCTGGGCATGGTGCCCCACGCGACCATCGAGTCGGGTGAGCCCATCAGCGACTGGCAAAGCCTGGCCGCCAAGGTCAAGCAGAACCCCAAAGTGCTGGCGGTTGCGCCCTTCACCCAGATGCAGGGTCTGTTGACCAACGACGGCAAGGTGCAGAAAGTCCTGCTCAATGCCATCGACCCGGCGCAGGAACGCAACGTCTCGATCATCGATAACTTCATGCAACAGGGCAAACTGGACGATTTGTCGCCCGGCAGCTTTGGCATCGCTATCGGCGACAAGGCCGCGGCCAAGCTCGGCGTGGGCATCGGCGACAAGCTGACCTTCGTTGCGCCGGAAGTCACCGTGACCCCGGCCGGCATGTTCCCGCGCATGAAGCGCTTCACTGTGGTCGGCATCTTCCATGTTGGCGCCGGTGAGATCGACGGCTACCTGGGCCTCACCAACCTGACCGACCTGGCCCGCCTGCATCGCTGGAAGCCGGATCAAGTGCAGGGCCTGCGCCTCAAGTTCAACGACCTGTTCGACGCGCCGCGCACCTCGTGGGAAATCGCCCAGCACCTGGGTGAAAACCAGTACTACGCCCGCGACTGGACACGCACCCACGGCAACCTGTACCAGGCCATCCGCATGGAAAAAGCCATGATCGGCCTGCTGTTGCTGCTGATCGTCGCCGTCGCCGCCTTCAACATCATTTCCACGTTGGTGATGGTGGTAAATGACAAGAAGGGCGATATCGCCATCCTGCGCACCCTTGGCGCCACGCCGGGGCAGATCATGGCGATCTTCATGGTCCAGGGCACGGTGATCGGCGTGGTCGGCACCTTGATCGGCACCGCGGTGGGGATTCTCGCCGCGCTGAACGTGAGTGCCGCCATCGCCGGGCTGGAAGTGTTGATCGGCCACAAATTCTTGAACTCCGACGTCTACTTCATCGACTACTTGCCGTCCCAGGTGCAGAGCCAGGACGTGTTGATGGTCGGCGCCGCCGCGTTGGTCCTGAGTTTCCTTGCCACCCTGTATCCAGCCTGGCGCGCGGCACGTACCCAGCCGGCGCAGGCTTTACGTTATGAGTGAATCGGGCATGAGTGAAAAAGCAATCCTGAGCTGCCGCAACCTGGGCAAATCCTACGAGGAAGGCCCGGAATCCGTGGTGGTGCTGTCCAACCTGCAACTGGAACTGCACCCGGGCGAGCGCGTGGCGATCGTCGGCAGTTCCGGTTCCGGTAAAAGTACCTTGCTGAACCTGTTGGGCGGCCTTGATACGCCATCCCAGGGCAGCGTCTGGCTGGCCGGCGAAGAACTGTCGGCCCTGGGCGAGAAGGCCCGTGGCCAGTTGCGTAACCGTTCGCTGGGCTTCGTGTACCAGTTCCACCACTTGCTGCCTGAGTTCACCGCCCTGGAAAACGTCTGCATGCCGCTGTTGATCGGCAAGACCGCGATTCCCGAGGCGCGTCAGCGTGCCAAGGCGCTGCTGGAGCGGGTCGGCCTGGGCCATCGCCTGGAGCACAAACCGGCCGAATTGTCCGGCGGCGAGCGCCAGCGTGTGGCAATTGCCCGTGCCCTGGTCAACAACCCGGGCCTGGTGATGCTCGACGAGCCCACCGGCAACCTCGACTCCCACACCGCCCAGGGCATCAAGGACTTGATGCTGGAACTGAGCACCCAGATGCGCACCGCGTTCCTGGTGGTGACCCATGACATGAGCATGGCCCGCCAGATGGACCGTGTGCTGCACCTGCAGGAAGGTCATCTGGTCGCCATCTGACCTGTTTCAAGCCCGGCGCCCGGCGCCGGGTTTTCTATTTTTTCAACGGTGCCCGCGAATGTTCAGACCGTTATCGATTTTCATCGGCACGCGCTATACCCGCGCCAAGCGCCGCAACCGTTTTGTTTCGTTTATCTCGATGACCTCGATGATTGGCCTCGCCCTGGGCGTGCTGGCGATGATTGTGGTGTTGTCGGTAATGAACGGTTTCCAGCGAGAAATGAGCTCACGCATTCTTGGCATGGTGCCCCACGCGACCATCGTTGGCGTGAAGCCCATCAGCGACTGGCAGCCGGTGGCGGCTGCGGCGATGAAGAATCCGGAAGTCACCGCTGCCGTACCGTTCACACAGATGGACGGCATGCTCTCCTACAAGGGCGCGATGCAGCCGATCGAGATCAGTGGTGTTGATCCGGCCCAGGAAGGCAAGGTGTCGATCGTGGCCCAGCACATTGTCCAGGGCCACCTTGAAGACCTGAAACCGGGCGAGTTCGGTGTGGTGATCGGTGAGATTACGGCCCGGCGTTTCCGCCTGAACGTTGGCGACAAGCTGACCCTGATCGTGCCGGAAATCAGCAGCGCACCGGGTGGCATCACCCCGCGCATGCAGCGCTTGAACGTGGTCGGTGTGTTCAAGGTAGGCGCTGAGCTGGATGGCTCCATGGCCTTGATCCACATGGCCGACGCCGCCGAGATTCAGCATTGGGAACCGAACCAGGTACAAAGCGTGCGCCTGGCGGTGAAAGACTTGTATGCCGCACCCAAGGTCTCGGCGGATATCGCCGCCAGCCTCGGCGCCGACTACAAGGCTGACGACTGGACTCACACCCAGGGCAGCCTGTTCAGCGCAATGAAGATGGAAAAGACCATGATCGGCCTGCTGTTGCTGATGATCGTCGCGGTGGCCGCGTTCAACATCATCGCGACCTTGATCATGGTGGTGAACGACAAGGGCGCCGACATTGCGATCCTGCGCACTATCGGCGCCACGCCACGGCAGATCATGGCGATCTTTATGGTGCAGGGTACGGTGATCGGGATCGTCGGTACCTTGATCGGCGGCATCCTGGGCGTGATTGCGGCGCTGAACGTCAGTGAACTGGTGGGTTGGCTGGAGCGGGTGACCGGGCAGCATATCTTCAGTTCGGACGTGTATTTCGTCAGCAACCTGCCTTCGGAACTGCAGGGCGGGGATGTGTTGCTGATTTGCTCGGCGGGGTTTGTGTTGAGCTTTTTGGCGACGATCTATCCGGCGTATCGGGCGGCGAAGATTGAGCCGGCGCATGCCCTCAGGTATTCGTAATTCTTAAGACCGCCTTCGCGAGCAAGCCCGCTCCCACATTTAGATCGCGTTCCTCCTGAATGCACTCGGTCAAAATGTGGGAGCGGGCTTGCTCGCGAAAGGGCCGGTACAGCTTGCATCAATACCCCCGCGGCAACTCCATCACAAACCGCGTCCACCCCGCCCCCGACTCACAGAAAATCCGCCCTCCATGGGCCCGCACAATCGACTGGGTAATCGCCAACCCCAGCCCCGCATGCTCGCTGCTCCCTTCATGACGCGCCGGATCTGCCCGGTAAAACCGGTCAAACAACCTTGGCAACAACGCCTCCGGAATACCTTCCCCGGTGTTTTCCACACTCAACGTCACGCCTTGTATACCTTCGATAATCCTCACGCTGACGTCACCACCGGGTGGCGTGAACCGCAGCGCGTTATCCAGCAGATTGGAAATCGCCCGGCGCAACATGCTGCGGTCACCTGAAGTGTTGGCGCCACCTTCCCGAACCAACCGCACCTGGACGTCCTCCGCCAGCGGCGCGAAAAATTCCAGCAATGCATCCACTTCGTTCGCCAGCAACAGGGTTTCGCGCTTGGGCGCCAGCAGTCCGTGGTCGGCCTTGGCCAGGTACAACATGTCGTTGACCAACTGTGCCATCCATTGCAGTTCTTCCAGGTTGCTGTGCAGGGCTTCGCGGTAGTCCTCCAGCGCCCGTGGTTGCGTGAGGATGACTTGGGTCTGTGTCAGCAAATTCGACAGTGGCGTGCGCAGTTCATGGGCGATGTCGGCAGAAAATGCCGAGAGCCGCTGGAAGGCATCGTCCAGGCGACCAAGCATCGCGTTGAAGGACTGGGCCAGTTCCGCCAGTTCGACGGGCATTTGTTCCTGGGGCAGGCGCTGGGTCAGGGAGTGGGCAGACACGCCACTGGCGACTTCGCTCATGCGCCGCAGTGGCCGCAACCCGCTACGGGCGGCCCAGGCGCCGAGCAGGGCAGTGGCTAGGGCGGAAAGGCCGACGGTCAACCAGATCAGATGCTGCATGCGTTGCAGGAAATGTTGGTGGTGGGTGATGTCGAGCATCAGCGTCAGTCGTGGCGAGTCAGCGTTACCAGGAATCAGTGGCGCGTTGTACACGCGGTAATCGGTGCCGGCGTTCTGCACGCTGTGCAGGCCAGGTCCCTGGGGCAAGGCGACGCCGGGGGCGCCGTCGAACCAACGCTGATCGCCGGCGGTGATGCGCAGGGCCAGGTCGGGCTGGCGATTGAGTTCCTCTCGCAGCGTTGTTTCTCGTAAGGCAAATCGTTCGGGCGTGTCGGCACCTTGCAATGTGCTGCGCAGCGCTATCAGCTTGCCGTCGAGCAGTTGCTGGTCCAACTCGATAAAGTGCGCCTCGCTGGCATGATTGAACAGCACGCCAGCCAGCAATGAAACCACGGCGGTACAGCCAGCAAACAGCAGCGCCAGGCGGCTGGTCAGGGAAATCCGTTTCATCAAGCGAACCGCTCCTCAAGCACGTAGCCCATGCCGCGTACGGTATGGATCAACTTGTTGGGGAAGTTATCGTCGACCTTCAGGCGCAGGCGGCGGATCGCGACTTCGATGATGTTGGTGTCGCTGTCGAAGTTCATGTCCCACACCTGAGAGGCAATCAGCGACTTGGGCAGTACTTCGCCCTGACGGCGCAGCAGCAGTTCCAGCAGGGAAAACTCTTTGGCCGTGAGGTCGATGCGCTGGCCGTCGCGCTCTACCCGGCGGCG
Organism: Pseudomonas sp. TH34; assembly: GCF_016650865.1. Taxonomy (NCBI): domain Bacteria; kingdom Pseudomonadati; phylum Pseudomonadota; class Gammaproteobacteria; order Pseudomonadales; family Pseudomonadaceae; genus Pseudomonas; species Pseudomonas sp. TH34. The sequence continues at coordinate 258,254 of NZ_JAEKFB010000033.1, read as the reverse complement.
GATCAGGTCCATGCGCAGGTCGGCCAGTTGCAGGCTGGTTTCCTGGGGCGGGCTGCTGCCACGGCGCAACAGGCTGCGCACCCGGGCCAGCAGTTCGGAGAAGGCGAAGGGCTTGACCAGGTAATCGTCGGCGCCCAGTTCCAGGCCATGCACCCGGTCTTCCACGGCGTCCCGCGCGGTGAGGAACAGCACCGGCATGTCGAGCCCGGCATTGCGTACGGCCTGGAGGATCTGCCAGCCATCGCGACCCGGCAGCATCACATCGAGGATCAACAGGTCGTAGTCACCGGTCAGCGCCAGGTGCTGGCCGGTGGTGCCGTCGGCCACCAGTTCGGTGCTGAACCCGGCCTCGGCCAGGCCCTGGCGCAGGTAGTGGCCGGTTTTCGGTTGGTCTTCGACGATCAGCAGTTTCATGGGCGGCTCATGGTTTTACGTAAACACAGACTTTATACAGCGCAGGTCCTACGGCAGGCTCAAGCTGACAAAGTTGTAATCTGGCCGTCAGCTGGCTGGCAGCGGCGCGTTCGTAAAGTGTCCCACAGACTGATTCCGAACCTTTGGAGTGTGACCATGTTTTTGCGTAAATCCTGGCTGTTGACGGGCTGCCTTATGGCGCTGAGTTTTCCGGTACTGGCATCTCCGGCTGAAACCTTCGCTTTCGGTGAGGCTGCACCCGCTGCCAAGGCCACGCGCACCGTGGAAGTGGTACTGCAGGACATTTCCTTTTCGCCCAAGGCCATCGATGTAAAAGCCGGTGAGACTGTGCGCTTCGTATTGATCAATAAAGGCCAGTTGCTCCACGAGTTCAATCTTGGTGACGCTGCGATGCACGCCGCGCATCAGCAAGAAATGCTCAAGATGCAGGCCAGCGGCATGCTCACGGCTACCGGCATGGGCAAAATGGACCACGGTGCGATGGGCCACGGCGACATGGGCGGCATGAAGCACGACGACCCCAACAGTGTGCTGGTAGAGCCGGGCAAGACTGCCGAACTGACCTGGACCTTCAGCAAGGCGACCGGCCTGGAGTTTGCCTGCAACATTCCCGGCCACTACCAGGCGGGCATGGTGGGCAAGCTGACGGTCAGCCAGTAAGCAACTGGGATGCAAAGGCGGGTAGAATAGCCGCGTTTATTTAGCCAGGTTTCCGCCATGCATCCCGCAGCCGAACATTCGCCGCTGGGCAAGTCCAGTGAATACATCTCCACCTACACCCCGTCGTTGCTGTTCCCCATTCCCCGCGCCGCCAAGTGGGCCGAGTTGGGCCTGAGTGCCGAGACCCTGCCGTATAAAGGCGTGGACTTCTGGAACTGCTTCGAACTGTCCTGGCTGCTGCCCTCCGGCAAGCCCGTGGTGGCCATCGGTGAATTCAGCATCCCGGCCGACTCGCCGAACATCATCGAGTCGAAGTCGTTCAAGCTGTACCTCAATTCGCTGAACCAGACCGCGTTTGTCGATGTGCAAAGCCTTGAGGCCACCTTGCGTACCGATCTGAGTGCTGCTGCCGGCAAGCCGGTTGGCGTGCGTATCCGCAGCCTGGGCGAGGTTGAAGCCGAAGGCGTGGTCGCGTTGCCGGGTGTGTGCATTGATGACCTGGACATTACCGTCAGCAACTATGAGCACCCGCGTCCGGAGCTGCTGCGTTGCGACGATTCGCGCGTGGTGGAGGAGAGCGTCCACAGCCATCTGCTCAAGTCCAACTGCCCGGTGACCAGCCAGCCTGACTGGGGCAGTGTGGCGGTGGAGTACCGCGGTGCGGCGCTGGATCATGCCAGCTTGCTGGAATACCTGGTGAGCTTCCGCCAGCACTCGGACTTCCATGAACAGTGCGTGGAGCGGATCTTTCTCGATCTGCAACGCTTGCTCAAGCCGGAAAAGCTGACGGTGTATGCGCGGTATGTGCGTCGCGGCGGGCTGGATATCAACCCGTATCGCAGTACTGAAGAGCAGCAGTTCCAGAACCTGCGTCTGGCTCGTCAGTAGCCTTCACACAAAACAAATGTGGGAGCGGGCTTGCTCGCGAAAGCGGTGTATCAGCCAGCTTATGTATCAGCTGACGGACCGCATTCGCGAGCAAGCCCGCTCCCACATTTGATAGGTGTCCGGCTATTAAATCCCGATGTTACCCAGGGTCACCACAATATTGCGCAAGGTCCCGGCAATGCCCGGGTGGTCCAGTTCGAAGCGTTCTACCGCCAGGTTCACACCGTCGGCGATACTTGGGTCCTGAATAGCACCTTCCAGCGGCTCCTGAACTTCCAGTTCAGCGATCAATGTTTGCAGCTCTTCGCGCTTTTCGAGGGGCATTTCTGGATTCTGATCCAATTGCTCGCGCAAAATTTTGACCTGTTCTTGCAGTTGTTCGCGGGCAGGCATGGCGTTCTTCCTTTTATCGATAGGCACTGGCATAGACCGCGGCACGCCGGGAAAGGTCTATGGGCTGACCTGTAGATTAATCCACTGGCGCCGACTGTGCATGATCTCGATCAGGGCTTCTCGCCCTTGAGCTGGCGCAGACTGATGTCGGCCAGGCAGGTGTGCAGTTCGCCAAGGTGGTCAATCACCGAATGCACGCCCAGGCCATAGAGCGCGACGGTGGCTTTAGCACGTTTATGCTCGCGCTCCTTCTCGGTAAGTGCTTGCCATTGCTCCGGGGACAGCCCGCACAGTGAGCCGCAAGACGCCAGGCCGATGGTCCACAACCCGGCGTTGAGCCCCGATTGCAGCAGGCGGGGTTCGCCGCTGACCAGGACGCAGCCTTCCAAGCGTTCGATATTCAGTTCCATCAAGGCCTGCCAGCAGGCGTGGGGTGCCGGCCAGCGGTTGGAGGAGGGCTTGGTGGCCTTGATCCAGCGGGGTAGCCCGGCGGCCAGGGGCTTGGAAACGGACGCCGGCAGCTCATCCAGCCATGCACAAGGCACGCCCTGCTCTTCGAGGCTGCGCAGGATTTTCAGGGCGCCGACAGTGGCATGGGTATCGCTTGAAGGCGCGGAATCGGCGCGGGCCTTGGAACCAAAGTCCACCAGGCAGCCACTAAGCCCGAACAGTACGGCCGTCAGGGACGGGGCGCTGGCAGTAACAATTTCGGCGTGTGGCATTTCGACGTCCCTGAAATAGCAGTGACGCTATCGAACGCGGATGACAAGCAAGTTACATCTGCGGCATTTGTAGGAATTTTGTGCATTTGCTGAATGACATTTCTGCAAGGCTGCCTAATCTGGCACTTCCGGCATATACTGACGGCCTCATTCAGGGCATAGCGCCCATGACAGACCATTCAAGGAGTTCAAGCTATGCGCTGGAGCCAATGTCTAGCTCAGCTATCGGTATGTGCGAGTATTTTGCTGGTGCCTTTCGTGGCCCAGGCGGCCTCGGAAGACGATCCATGGGAAAGCGTCAACCGTCCTATCTTCACCTTCAACGATACCGTTGACACCTACGCCCTCAAGCCATTGGCCCAAGGCTATCAGTTCGTGACCCCGCAGTTCGTGCAGGACGGGATCCACAACTTCTTCCGCAACATCGGTGACGTCGGCAACTTCGCCAACGACGTGTTGCAGCTCAAGCCTCATGCCGCCGGCGTCGACACTGCCCGCTTGCTGATGAACACCACGTTTGGCGTGCTGGGCTTCGTTGATGTGGGCACCAAAATGGGGCTGCAACGCAACGACGAAGACTTCGGCCAGACTCTCGGCCACTGGGGCGTCGGCAGCGGCCCTTACGTGATGCTGCCACTGCTGGGCCCAAGCACCCTGCGTGACGCACCGTCCAAGTATGTGGACAGCTACACCCAGCCGTACCGCTACATGAACGATATCGGCTGGCGCAACAGCACGTTCGGCCTGAATATCGTCGACACACGTGCCAGCTTGCTGTCCTCCGAGAAGCTGATCAGCGGCGACAAATACACCTTCATCCGTAACGCTTACCTGCAGAACCGCGAGTTCAAGGTCAAGGATGGCAAGGTTGTAGACGATTTTTAAGCGTCAGGCTTGAATCAAGAAGGCGGCTCTCGGGTCGCCTTTTTCGTGGGCGGAATTTGAGGTTTCCCCGCAGGTTACGTCCTTACTTTAAGTTGCAGTTTTATGCGTTCTTATAACCGCCGGTGATTTGCGATGTAAAGACGCCCGGCGACCATCGCCATGAGCTTGAAACCCCTGGCGGATGGGAGTACCGTCTGCGCCTTAGAAGGGCACCTCTGCTTTACCTTTGTGCATGGGCAAAATCCCGGCGCTTTGTAGGACAGAGAGGCTAGAAAGCGAATCCAGTAGTACGCCCGGCCATTGTCGAGCTGCCTACGCCAACCTAATTCTGGCGCCGTTTGCCCACATGCAGAAAACCAGTGCCACGCTGCTGATAATCGATGACGACGAAGTAGTACGCGCGAGTCTCGCGGCCTATTTGGAAGACAGTGGCTTCAGCGTCCTGCAGGCCAGCAACGGCCTCCAGGGTCTCCAGGTATTCGAGCGCGACAAGCCCGACCTTGTGATCTGCGACCTGCGCATGCCCCAGGTGGGCGGCCTCGAGCTGATCCGCCAGGTGACTGACCTTTCCCCGCAGACGCCGGTGATTGTCGTGTCCGGTGCCGGTGTGATGAATGATGCGGTCGAGGCCTTGCGCCTGGGCGCCGCCGACTACCTGATCAAGCCCCTGGAAGATTTGGCCGTACTGGAGCACTCGGTGCGCCGTGCCCTGGATCGTGCACGGTTGCTGCTGGAAAACCAGCGTTACCGTGAAAAGCTCGAAACCGCCAACCGCGAACTCGAAGCCAGCCTGAACCTGCTCCAGGAAGACCAGAACGCCGGTCGCCAGGTACAGATGAACATGCTGCCGGTGAGCCCGTGGAGCATCGACGAGTTCAAGTTTGCCCACCAGATCATCCCGTCGCTGTACCTGTCGGGTGATTTCGTCGACTACTTCCGCGTTGATGAGCGGCGTGTCGCGTTCTACCTGGCCGACGTTTCCGGCCACGGCGCCTCCTCGGCATTCGTAACCGTGTTGTTGAAGTTCATGACCACACGGCTGTTGTTCGAATCCAAGCGCAATGGCACCTTGCCGGAGTTCACCCCTTCGCAAGTGCTGGGCCACATCAACCGGGGCCTGATCAGCTGCAAGCTGGGCAAGCACGTGACGATGGTCGGCGGCGTGATTGATGAAGAAACAGGTCTGTTGACCTACAGCATTGGCGGTCACCTGCCATTGCCGGTTTTATACACTCCAGACAGTGTGCGCTACCTGGAAGGGCGTGGTTTGCCAGTGGGCTTGTTCAATGAAGCCACCTACGAAGACCACATCCTGGAGCTGCCGCCGACCTTCAGCCTGACGCTGATGTCCGACGGTATCCTGGACCTTTTGCCAGAGCCTACACTCAAAGAGAAAGAAGCCGCCTTACCCCAACGGGTCAGGTCGGCGGGCGGCAGCCTGGATGGCCTGCGGCAGGTTTTTGGATTGGCCACGCTAGGGGAGATGCCGGATGATATCGCCCTATTGGTGTTGAGCAGGAATCTTTGATGAGTACCGGAAGAATCCAATTCGCCGAGCAAGACGGGACGTTTGTCCTGAAGTTTGTCGGTGAAGTGCGCCTGACCTTGTGTTCGGCGCTGGATGCGACGATTGAGCGGATCTTCACAGCCTTGAATTTCTCGGCGATCGTGATTGATCTGACCGAAACCCGCAGCATCGATAGCACCACCCTTGGGCTGTTGGCCAAGTTGTCCATTCTGTCTCGGCAGAAGGTCGGACTGCTGCCGACCGTCGTCACCACCCACGAAGACATCACCCGTCTGTTGCAGTCCATGGGCTTCGATCAAGTGTTCAACATCGTTGACCGCCCGATCCCGTGCCCGGAATGCCTGACCGACCTGCCATCCCAGGACCAGTCCGAGGAAGTGGTACGGGTCAAGGTGCTGGAAGCCCACAAGATCCTGATGGGCTTGAACGACTCCAACCGCGAGGCGTTCCACGACCTGGTGAATGCGCTGGAGCGGCACTAATTTCCAGATGAAACACTGTCAAAGTGTGGGAGGGGGCTTGCTCCCGAAAGCGGCGGGTCAGTAGTGAATGTAGCGACTGACGGCCTGTATTCGGGAGCAAGCCCCCTCCCACATTTTTAACTGAGTTCGGCTCGAAATCGGCTAATACAAAAAAAGGGCGGCACCCTCACAGGTGCCGCCCTTTTTGTCGCCGCCGTTTTTAGAGCTTGGCGGCCAACAGCGCTTCGAGTTTTTCCTGGTCGCGGGCGAACTGACGAATGCCCTCGGCCAGTTTCTCGGTAGCCATCGCATCTTCGTTGGATTCCCAACGGAACTGCGCTTCGGTCAGGTGCACACGCGCCTCACCGGCATGGCCTGGCGCCAACTTGCGCTCGAGCTTGCCATTGTCGGCAGCCAGTTTTTCCAGCAAGTCCGGGCTGATGGTCAGGCGGTCGCAACCGGCCAGCTCTTCGATCTGGCTCAGGTTACGGAAGCTCGCACCCATTACCACAGTCTTGTAGCCATTGGCCTTGTAGTAGTTGTAGATGCGCGTCACCGACTGCACGCCCGGATCGTCGGAACCGGTGTAGTCGTTGCCGTTGGCCTTCTTGTACCAGTCGTAGATCCGGCCCACGAATGGCGAAATCAGGAACACACCGGCTTCAGCGCAAGCCACGGCCTGGGCGAAGGAGAACAGCAGCGTCAGGTTGGTCTGGATGCCTTCCTTTTCCAGCTGCTCGGCAGCGCGGATGCCTTCCCAGGTGGAAGCGATCTTGATCAGCACGCGGTCGCGGCCAACGCCGGCCTTGTCGTACAGGTCGATCAGACGATGCGCGCGCTTGAGTACGGCGTCAGTGTCGAACGACAGGCGGGCATCCACCTCGGTGGAAATGCGGCCGGGTACCACTTTCAGGATTTCCTGGCCGACGGCTACCGCAAAACGGTCGCTCGCCAGGCCTACGTCGCCGTTGCAGTCGGCAACAGCCTCGTCCAGCAGCTTGGCATAGCCTGGGATCGACGCGGCCTTGAGCAGCAGGGAAGGGTTAGTAGTGGCATCTTGCGGCTTGAGCTTGGCGAGGGTAGAAAAATCGCCGGTATCGGCTACTACAGTGGTGAATTGCTTGAGTTGTTCCAGCTTGGAAGTCATGGGCGTGCTCTGTCCTGTGGGTCTGATGACATTACCCGAGCGCTGACAGCCGCTCAAGGGCGCAAATGCATTCGATCGTTTGCGAGGGCAACAACCTGAAAACAGCCGTTTGAATCACCGGCCAATGCTGAATAGGAGGCCAAAACAGCCGGCAGGTTCAACCCAACTGCCCGATGACCACCCGATCAAACGGTGAGAGCAGCCTTCCCTCGGCAGCCACCCCCATCTTCCTGACATCCCCCCTCCAAATGTGGGAGCGGGCTTGCTCGCGAAGGCGTCGTGTCAGCCGCCAAATAAACCCACTGACACCCAAATCACCGCCCCTCCAACAACTCCCCAGCCTTATCCAGCAACGCCAGCGGATCACTGGCCTTATGAATATCCACCGACAACAGCTGCCGAAACTTCCGCGCCCCCGGGAAACCCGTCCCCAGCCCCAGCACGTGGCGCGTGATGTGATGCATCGAGCCGCCTGTTGCCAGGTGTTCGGCTATATAAGGACGCAACTGCGCCAACGCCTCGGCGCGGGTGATCACAGGTGCCGTGCTGCCAAACAGCTGCTGATCCACCTCGGCCAACAGATACGGATTGTGATAAGCCTCGCGGCCCAGCATCACACCGTCGAACGTCTGTAGATGTTCCTGGCACTGTTCGAGGGTCTTGATGCCGCCGTTGAGAATGATCTCCAGTTCAGGGAAATCCTGCTTCAACTGGGCGGCAACGTCGTAGCGCAAGGGCGGGATATCCCGATTTTCCTTGGGTGACAGCCCTTCCAGAATGGCGATTCGCGCATGCACGGTAAAACTGGTGCAGCCCGCGTCCTTCACCTGGCCAACGAAATCGCACAGCTCGGCGTAACTGTCCCGGCCGTTGATGCCGATGCGGTGCTTAACCGTTACCGGGATCGAGACGGCGTCCTGCATCGCCTTTACACAATCCGCCACCAACGCAGGGTGGGCCATCAGGATCGCGCCGATCATGTTGTTTTGCACCCGGTCGCTTGGGCAGCCGACATTGAGGTTCACTTCGTCGTAACCGGCGTCCTGGGCCATGCGCGCGCAGGCGGCCAGGTCGGCGGGGACGCTACCGCCCAACTGCAGGGCGAGTGGGTGCTCGGCCTCGTTATGTCGCAGGAAGCGTTCGTGGTCGCCGTGGAGGATTGCGCCGGTGGTGACCATCTCGGTGTAGAGGAGGGCGTTTTTGGAGAGAAGGCGCAGGAAGTACCTGCAGTGCCTGTCAGTCCAATCCATCATAGGTGCAACGCTAAAGCGCCGAGACAGTGCGGGGCTTGATTCTGCTGGGCTAAAGCTTTGTTTATCTAGCATTTTACTCAACGTGTTCTTGGCGTGTTTTAGGGCGTTTTCAGGCGTTTTTGAGGGCTCGGTGGTACGATGTACCACTTCAAAACTGACGCGTACCACTTTCGATATGGCGACTATCAGGGCAAGAAAACTGGCGGACGGGACTGTGAGCTACACGGCTCAAATCCGCATCAAACGCGACGGAGTGCAAGTCTACCAAGAGAGTCAGACCTTCGCCCGAAAACAGGCTGCCCAGGCATGGACGCGCAAGCGTGAATCGGAGCTGGACCAGCCTGGAGCGATCGAGCGTGCGAGCCGGCAGGGCGTCACCGTCAAAGAAATGATCGGCCAGTACCTGCTGGAAGTGGAAAAGGCCCGGCCGTTGGGTAAAACCAAGAAGGCCACGCTTGAGGCCATTGGCAAGATGGATATCGGCAAGCTCAACGATACCGATGTCACAACCCAATGCCTCGTCGACTTCGCCCTCTGGCGAATGAGCGGAGAGGGTGGCGGGGTTCAGCCACAAACCGCTGGCAACGACCTAGCGCACCTCGGCGCTGTCTTGGCGATCGCCAAAGATGCCTGGGGCTACCAGGTCGACCCTCTAGCCATGGGTGGCGCCCGTCGGGTGCTGCGCAAGTTGGGCTATAACCTCAAAAGCCGTGAGCGTGACCGCCGGCCGACTTTGGACGAGTTGGGAAAGGTGCTGGCGCACTTCCAGGCCATGCAGGGGCGGCGCCCAACCGTCATCAATATGCTCAAAGTCGCGGGCTTTGCCCTGTTCTCCACACGCCGATTGGATGAAATAACCCGTATCCAGTGGGCGGACGTCGACGAACCAGGTCAGCGAGTGTTGGTGCGTGACATGAAAAACCCCGGGCAGAAGATCGGCAATGATGTTTGGTGTTATCTGCCGGACGAAGCGTGGCAGATCCTCCAGTCAATGCCGAAGGCTGGCGACTACATATTCCCCTACAGCCCAGAGTCAATCTCCACATCCTGGGCGAGAGCCTGCAAGTTCCTAGAAATCGCGGATCTGCACTTTCATGACCTTCGCCATGAAGGCGTCAGCCGACTGTTTGAAATGGATTGGGATATCCCGCGTGTGGCGAGTGTCTCCGGCCACCGAGATTGGAATTCAATGAGGCGCTACACACACCTACGTGGCAAGGGTGATCGCTATGTGGGCTGGGAATGGCACGAAAGGATACTGAGGGCGCCCGTCCAACTGGGCGCCGCATCAGAGAAGCGGCTCAAACGGAGTGTTTAATCCCGTTGAGCTGGTTGTGCTCTTTAACAGCGGCCGCGCGTTGTAGATCGAGGTAGGCTGCCAGGTCGGTGAGGTGGATGCCCTTGGCCGACTTCTGGCTAGGTTCCAGGCGAGTGATCGGCAACTTGATCTGACCACTCATCACCTTGCGCTGGAACGTGTCTGGCGTCAGGTGCGTGAAGTAATCCCGGCAAACCAGCTCCAGCGAGATAATCGCTTGGCCCTCGTATTGGGCCATCAGGATAAACGCTGTGTTCATGATGTTCCCCTTACATCCGAAACGATTGATGAGTGAACCTCGGCTGGACCGTGAGTTCTGCAGGTTGTGCTCCGTCATCCTGGACCTCGCAAACAAACCGGTGTCGTTCCCGATTGGGCGCACTCAGGGCTGCGGTGAGGCCCGGTACAACATTGGTGCATCGTTCGTAGGCGTGAGGCCCGCTCCAGCTTTCAGCCCTCACCACCTGGCAATTCGTTCGTGTCGCATCCGCGCACATGTAAAGCAGAAGAAATACGGTCATACGCCAACCTCTTGCTGAGCCATGATCACTGCCCTCCCATGAGCATGCGTGTGAGCGCATTGGGCTGGCCTTCGGGCGTCAGCTTGTCGAGAGGTTGGGTGATGCTGCGACCGTTTGCAGCGCGCAAGGTGGCGACGTTGCCATCGATCCCTACCAGTACGCCTTTGCGAGCGGTGAGACGGTATTCCCGGCCACCGCCGCTCATTTCGACATAGGTGACCGTGTCGCCGATTGCCAGCGGGGTTGTGGTAGCCTCATCGGTGCCGCCTTTAGGTTGATTCACTTGCATGGTGCTTCTCCTTTTGGTGGTCGGTGTCGAGGGGTTGCAGCCCCTCGACACCACCTTCTTACTGGCTTTCGCCGGTTGGGTTTTGCTTCCGCACCAGGTGCAGCAGCAGGTTTTCAAACTCGACAACTTCATCTGTTGCTGACTGCCATTCCAGGACTGCCTGGATTTGCTCTCGGCTGCACTCCAGCACGAGAAGCTCCTGTTCCGTGGCACTACGGACTTCCAGAATCTCGACCAGGCCAGCGGCGCTGTATGCCTCGGCATGTACCAATTGGGTTGCTTCGCCGATCCACTCATGCAGTTCCTTCAAATGCTTAATCTGTTTCGTGGCACCGTTCGGTCCCTCGCCGGTGATGACTTGTATATGCATGGTGCTTCTCCTTTTGGGTGATTGGTATCGAGGGGTTGCAGCCCCTACGCGTCCTGGAATACCCAGCAGCGAATGGTTTTAGGTTTGTCGAAGGCGTCGAGCGACCGCGCCGAGTTGACGGGCCTGTTCGACTCCAGAAACTTGGGTGACTTGCTGGTTTTGAGCAGGCGCTTCAGATCGCTCAGCGGGGGAACCTGCTGCCGCTTGTTGGCAGCCATCTCCACGAACTCGTTGAGATTCACGGCGATAAGGCCATCGCGCCGCGCATGGTTGAGCGCGCCTTTCTCGTCCATGCCATTGAGGAAGTCGTACAGGTCCCAAAACTCACGCACGGTCGGGTGGTCGGCGTTGATTGCCTGCTGCCGCTCCAAGGCCATACGGCTGATTTCGGCGTGTGCGAGGGCTTTGCGACGCTCGCCGAGGGGAACGACCCCGGCGAGTGCATCCACCAGGCTGCGCAGTTGGGCGTGGTTTTTGGCTATACGCACGGTGCGCACGCCAGGCTGGGCCAGCAGCTCCTGCTCGTAGCCGGAGGTGTTTTCCTCCATCAGCCGCATGGTTTCGGCTTCACGTTGCAGCGCCTTGACCAGGAAGCCGCTGATGCTGTCCATCGGCATGCGCTCCAGTTGCTCGGCGTACTGCTTGGTTTCCGGGGTGTGGTGCTCGCGTGTCAGATGCACATGGCAGATACGCTGCAGGATCGGTTCCGAAGCGTTCACCGGGTTGTTCTGAGCGATCAGCAAGGCGGCGCGGAAGGGCGGTTCGTGGGTGTCGTTGCCGTTGTTTTTCACGCCGGTGGAGCGAACGCTGCGGCCGTTGTAGGCGGTTTTCAGTTCGTCCCAGTCGAAGTGCTTAACCGGCTGGCCTTCCTTCTGCTCGCGCTCGGACTCGATCAGCACCACCGGCAAGTTGCTGACCTGCGAGAAGTTACGCGCACGGCTTGCGGCAGTCGCTTTGGACGGGTCGAAGCCTTCGTAATCAGTACGCCCGACCGACTTCCACAGCAGTTCCACCAAGGTGGTCTTGCCTGAGCCGGCTTCACCCACCAGCTCCAAAAACATCAGTGACTTGTGAATCTGTCGGATTTGCTCCGCGTGCAATGCGCCCAGCCACCAGGCCAGCACCACCAGGCCCTGTACGCCAAAGCAGCGCCAGTAGATGTCGAACCAACCCTCGTTGTAGGCATTGAGGTCAGTATTGATGTGCAACACAGGCGACTGGCTCTGCGACTTGATGCTCAGCTTGCCGAGGTCAAAAAAGTCTTCCTTGTTGCGCACCTGAACCTTGCCGCCGTGAAAGGCCAGGTCGTTGAAGACATAGGCACCATGGTCGCGGCTGTAGCCGATCCATTCGATGGTGTTGACGGTTTTCAGGCAGTCCAGCTGGGGCGCCAGAATTCGTTTCAGTTGTTGCGCACTGCCCTCAAACATCGCGCCGTTGGAGACGTTCAGCAGACGATTCGCGAACTCAGGTGCTGACGTGAGTTGCTTGGCCGTGAACGTGCTTTTGATGGCCGGCCCCTGCGGGCGCTCGATACGGAAGTAATACCAGGCTTCATCTGTCAGGTCGTTGCGCATGTAATACAGCGCCTGGAAATTGCAGTTGGCGATGCTGGTCACTGATCCGGATTGGCGCAGGGCCTTGTAGCGCTTTTGTTCGTCGTTGAGCAGCTGGTCCTCATGCCGTTCTGAACTCTCCAGATCGGTCATCGCGCGGTCGTACCGCTCAAGGTCCAATCGAAACCAGTACAGACGCTTGCGGAAGGTGAAGTCGAATTCCTTGCGCTCGTCACGCAGGTACATGAGAAAACCCTTTTCCTCTGCCGAGTCAGCCAGCAGCAAATCTCCGTGGTGACGGGCTTCGTCCAGATCCTGCTCAATCCGCTCGGCGCGCTGGTCATCGCCCTCGATCGGCTTCCACCGTAGGTGCAGGTCGTTCCAATCAACCTTTTTGCCATTTGGCTGCGGAATAACCGCCGCCTTGCAGGTGAAGCCCAGGTCGCGTGCTTCCTTCGCCCAGCGGCGCATGTTGGCCTTGGCGACGGGTTCGTTATCCAATGCCCACACCAGTACCGGCAGGCGCCTGTCGGCGTCGTGGCGCAGCTTGGCCAGAGCCTTGAGTGAGTCGATGGGGCAGGGCGCGCTGGACATCATCGACACGGCTGGCACGTCGTTGTGCACCAGTGCAATGGAGTCGAAAATTCCCTCGACTATGAACAGCTCGTCGACTTCCAGCAGGTCGACGCTCGGCGGGCACCACCAGACGCCTTTGTAACCGGGCGATCCTTCGCCAGTAGGGCGGAAGCGCGCTTTCATCTTGCCGAAGCGATCTGGCCGATCGATCAGCCGTTCCCAGTACCCACCTTTTTCCAGGGCGAAACGTACCGTGGCGCTGCCGAAGTTCTGCCGGCCATCCCAATAGTTGTCCTGGGTGAACCAACCGGCGATCAATTCAAATTTGAAGCCCCGCGCAAACTCCAAATAGGCGCGCGCCGTGGCAAGCGGGTTGTCAGGTGTCGACGGGGCGGTCTTGCTCCAGTCGTTGAATAAGTCGTCGTAAATGTCCTTCACGTGGACGCGGTGGTCGCACTTTTCCGGCCGTCCGCAGATCAGTGTCCAGGGCGAGTCGTAGAAGGTGTATAGGGTCTTCTGGCCGCAGGCAGGGCAAACGCCCTTACGCATATAGTCGGTGCCGCGCATGTGCTTGAGCTGGTAATCCCGCTCAATGCGTTGGATGACGTCGGCGCGCAGCCTTTCTTTCATTTCCATCGTGGCTTACTTCGCTTCGTCGAGACTGTGTTTAAGGGCGCCCATCAGGCTTTTTCTTGCTGCCAACCCGGGGAAGGCCACCAGCAATGAGCCGTGCCGCAAACCCTCGGGGATCATGCGAAACCGATCGTCATACCAGTGCTCGTTGAGCAGTGCCGAGTACTGCACGCGCAGGTCCTGGAGCAGGGCCTCTGCCTGGTCACGGGGCAGTTTTGCGGTGATGGCGATGTCGATTTCCATGGTCCACCTCGGATTGCGGGCAAAGCTCACCCAAACCCATTGGAAACGGGGGCGGGCGGGGTTAGTCGGGGGTTACGGTGTTACGAGGCGCAGTCGGCGGTTTTCCGGTGCGTTGATGATGCGTTGGTAGATCAGGCTGACCGGCACGGCCCAGGTCATACCGCTGGCCGGGTCCGTGATGACAGCCACGGCACCGGAGCTTGCATCGACGTCCAACTGGTGGCGGTCGTTGTTGGATTTGAGTTCACCGTAGGCGCGGCTGATCAGTTTTTCAGCCATGTGTAAAGGCACTTCCAGGCTGCCCACCAAGTGCTGCACCGCGCGGCAGAAAAGCAATTGGTCGTTGCCGAGGTACTCGGCCTGGTGACGTTGCAAGAAGGACAGGCCAGCGGTTTGCATGGTCGCCTGGTATTCCTGGTAATCGGTATCGGTAGCAGTATTCATCACGCACCCTCCATTTCCATTTGGTCCAGCAGATCGGGTTGATCATTAGCGGTCTTCATTGCCTGGCGACGAATGACCACATCTGCAACCGGGAGGCGCACAGCCGGGTTAGGCATGCCGCTGGGGCTAAGCTCGTGGGTCATTTGAAATTCAGCACGCACCGCCCAGCCGCACGCTTCGTTGGTGCATTGCATATAGGTGATGCGCAGGAAAATGTGTTGGCCTTCGCTGGTGCGGATGCGCATGCGGCTATGGCAATGGGGGCAAACCAGCTTGTAAGTGCTCACTGTACGGTTCCTTTCGTGTGCAACAGGATCGTGGCAAGTACTTCCGAGTGGCGGGCCGACATGTACCGGTTATGAGCAGCAAGGATCGCCTCGGCTTCATCCGGTTCAATGACACCATCGTCAAGCGCCTTGGCTATGATCTGGTCGACCACGCCGCGCTTGGCAGCAGCGTTTACCGAGCGGTTGTAGAGATCGATGTTGTCCAGAGTCTCTGGCTTGGCCAGGGGGACAAACATACCGCCGTACAGTGCGGCGATGTATTCCGGGAGGTGTGTGGTGCCCGCGTCCTGCTCCAGGCAGTGAATCTGCTCGTCGGTCAAAGGCCGGCTGCCGGCATTTTCGTAGATGTGGTTGTCGAACTTCTTGAGTTCGTACCCCAGGCGCGCAGCTGCGCACTCGCGGCCACCTTTGTAATCGTTGATCACCGCGCTCATTACCTGGCGCTTTGTTGCTAGAACTGGGCGTTTCATCTTCTGGTTTCCCCTTGGAGCCAGAGGCCCTAGTTTGTAATCACGCCGTCTTTGATTCCGAGCAGAACGGCCGCGCGGTGAGCCTCACCACGCAAACACTTCTTCTGTCCGTTCAAAACCGCGTAGACCGTCGAAGGGTTGAATTCATTTTTTTCAGCCCAGTCTTTGGCGGAGATCCCGAGACGTGCGAGACGATCACGGGCCTCTTGGCATGCTTGCTCGATGGGGGATGCGTTCGGCATAGTCTCGTTTCGTGTGGTTTCGTGTGATGACAGGCGAAGTATTTCCCATGTTTGTGGGATCGTCAAGCCTTGATGGAGACAAATGTGGGTATTGGTGACCGTCTCAAAGAGGAACGGGAGCGCCTGGGGTTCAGTCAGACTGAATTTGCGGCAGTTGCTGGGGCTTCGAAAAACAGTCAGTACAACTACGAAAAAGGTGATCGAAGCCCTGACGCGGACTACCTTGCGGCTGTTGCAGAAAGAGGCGTCGATATTCTTTACGTGGTAACTGGCGAGCGTAAGCGTCAAGCAGCCGAGAGCATTAGCGACGGTGCATCGGAATTTCTCCAGGTCTACGAGCAAGTGGATCCTGGTGACCGGCAGGTACTCCTGCGCATGGCTTCGGCATTCGCCAATGCAGCGGACTCAACCGGAAAAAAACCAGCATCTGAGAAGTAGCAGTAGATACCCGGTAATCGGGTGCAGTACGCCGACCAAGAAGGTCGGCTTTTTCATGGAAGTTCAAAGGAGAAAGGAATGGCTTTGAAGCCTTGTAAATCCTGTAGGCACACAGTGGACGCCACAGCAAAAGTCTGCCCCAGCTGTGGCGTTAAAAAACCCGGCGTAACGTTAGGGCGCGAGGTATTTGGGGTTGTAATCATGCTCGCTGTCATTGCTGGCGCGTTTTTATTGTTTTCGGGCGGAAGCGATACCAAGCCCGCGGAAAAGGCCACACAGCAGGCTGCACCAATTGCCGCTGTGTCGCAGTCCTACTCAATCACAGAGGACGATTTCCGAGAAGGTAGGCCTCGCAAAGTAGAAGTCATTTTGCCTAAGCGGTTAAACGACGCAGATTTGGCGGAAGTGGCAAAAACCATTCGTGCCGATTCCAAATTCACGGCCGACAAAACCTTCATAGGATTTCGTGTCGAAGGGCAAACCGACAGCGCTTTCTGGGCCATCGCCAACTTTGACCCCGACTACAGGGCCTCGCTGATCGGCCTGAGCGTAAAGGATTATCAAGCTCTGAAAGCGCTGGACCTCAAGGCATACCCGAACAGGATCGGTAGCTGGTTGCAGGACGGCGTGTTGGGTCATGTGATGGTGTTGTACAAGCAAAACGACAAGTATTTGCTCGACTCTGTTTTTGCCAGCGGTGGGAAAAATACCGAGCATTACGAAGTAAAAAAACTACCTGATGGCGGGCTGCGTCTGGACGATCCCGAGGCCGGTTTTAATGAGCATTACGTTGTTGATGTCAAGGGCAATTTGCAAGGCTGGGGGGAGAACGGCGTGTACATGACGCTGCCCCCGTTTGAGCCAGCACAGTGACGTAATAACACACATAATTTTTTGCTTGCCGTCCGATGACACAGCAGAACGTGATGGAAATTGGCTGTTCCCCGGGAGACTTTAACGGCGCCATGTAGGTGCCGAGTTCCCGTTGCGTGTGAAAGGAGTATTCGCATGATGGAGAACAGTGGTGTGTCGGAAAGCCAAGTGTCAGTCGTAGATGCGAACTGCCTTAGCGATCAGGAAGTGAAGTTGCTAGCAATGTTTCGGGCCATCAGTGCCCAGCGGCAACAAGATGTGCTGCGACTGTTGGAGGTTTTTACGGTCGCACCTGAGTAGTAATCGTGCTGACCCCGGACATGTTCCGGGGTTTATGCTGTCTTCTCGGCCTGAGCTTTTTTCCACTCGCGATCTACCGCTCGTTTAGCCGTCGCCTCAGTGGCGTACAGCCACCGTAACCGCCTTGGCTTCGATTGCTCACCCGCAGTAATCGTTTTTTCTTCCCCTGTTTTCTGGTCGCGGTAGTACGCGATGATCCCCGTGAAATCACCCTTGTCCTCTTCCGCCAGATCCTCAACGTTATCTTCCGGCAGCTTGCTTTCCAGCTCCAGGCTCACCGTGTATCCACCGTCTGCGCTCAGGCTGTGCTGCACGTTGCCGCCATGCCAGATGATCTCGTCTATTTCCTCCTTTACGCCCTGGAGCGTGTACGTCAACTCGGGGATCAGGTCGGGCCGGCCCACGGCCAAGTTGTAGCTGAGCGTGGCGCTGCCTCGTTGCAGTCGCCGGAATTCCGCCCGGGCAGCACGCAGGGCCGACTGCTGGTCGCTGTACGTGTGTCGCAGATCCTTGAGATTTTCACCGCCGCCGGCAATAGCCTCCTGTTTTTTGGCACTGTTCACGTCGTAGTAATAGGCGCGCACGCCGTCGTAGCTGTCGCGGTCGGCTTGTAGGTAGCGGTGTTGGTCACCGTCGGCGCGGGTGAGGGTGATGTGCGGCAGGTCCAGGCCGCTGGCCGTCTTGCCGCCACCCGCCGGCAGGCACAGTAGGCAACCTGCTTTCACGCTGGCCACCGCGTCGAACTCCTCGCCCAGGCGGCTGATCAGGTTGGCGTCGGACTCGTTGGCCTGGTCGAGCTGCAGGATGGGCAACCCGTCGAGGGCGCCTGCGATGGTCGCGGTCAGACCGTTGCCGATGGCGATATCGCCCAAGACGTCGCCGAGGGTGGTGTTGCTCCAGCTGCGTTCGCGTTTGGTTTTCAGGCCTTTGCGCAGATCTGCCGATCGAGCTCGGATGCTGAGTACGTCGGGCGCTCCGCTGTGTTCGGTTTCGTCGACGGTGTAGGTGCCTTTGTCCACCAGGCCTGTGTCGCTCCAGCCCAGCCACAAGCGCAACACTGCGCCCTTGGGTGGGATCGCCAGCAGGCCGTCGTGGTCGCTGAGGGTGATGCTGAGTTGGTCGGCCTCGACGCCGCGATTGTCAGTCAGCTCCAGGCCCATCAGGCGAGGGCTGATCAGTTGGGCGATATCCAGACCGTCGACGGTGAGCCGGAATGCGGGCACGGGATACGCCGCGTCACGGACGTAACGCTCGGCGGTACTGCGCACGTAGCCGGTGACCTTGGAGATTACCGACTCGATCACAGCAGACCTCGCAGGATGTTGACGCCAATGCTGGTACCGGCGCCGAGAAGATCAATGCGGTCATCGTCGGTGCGCTTGAGGCTCAAGGTAAATTCAATACGCCGAGGCTCGCCATTGCTGAAAAAGATGGTCTTGGTCTCGCTCATATTTTCGATCACCCATAGGCCGTATATCCGGCCGCTGCCTTCGACCATGGGCCATGCCTTGCCAGTGTTCGCCATCAAGCGCAGGGCGTCGAGGCTGAGGGCGCTGCCGGCCAACTCCGGGAGGATTATGCCGGGGAGAGTGATTGCATCATCGCCACGGCCAACAAATTGCCGTGCGGGAGCTGCACCGACCCGGTTGTTGCTGGCATGGCGCCAATCGGTTTGGCGTTGCAGCTCTTGGTAGGCGGCGGTTCTAAGGCTGAACACGAACATGCCGAGGGCGAGCATCATGGTGGTTATTCCAGGTCAGAAAGTTTGCTGCGCTGACGCGCCTTCTTTTCGTTTTCGATGCGGGCCAACATAGCGCGCACGCTCTTTTCCAGGCTTTGCAGGTCTGTACCAGGCCCAGCGGTGATGGAGAATTCGTATGTGTCGTGGCTATCGTAAACGGCTGCTGCTGGCGCACTGCTGATGGGCGCAGCGTTGTCCACCGCAAACGCTGGAATGGCTGTGGCGCCCAAGGCCAGTGTTCCGACGGTGGTCAGCTGTTTGCTCATGCTGGTCACTGCATCAAGCGGGCCTTTCTGTCCACTCTCCATGCCCTTCGTGAGGCGGGGAATGGTGAAACCGCTAAGGTCGAAGGGCCCGGCGGCGATCAGTTGTTTGCTCATGCTGGTCAGGGCGTCCATCGGGCCCTTCTGTCCGCCTTCTAGGCCCTGGGTCAGCCCCGCCATGGTGAACCCGCCCAGCTCCGCAAACACCCGGGAAGGGCTGTGGATGCCGAGCTTTTCCTTGAACCAACCGATGCTGGCATCGCCGATCGATCCGATGGCGTCTTTGACGGCGCCGATTCCAGAGGTCAGGCCATTGATCAATCCGTTGATGATCATGCCGCCGAACTCAGTGAATTTCCCCGGCAGCTCCACGCCGAAGTAACTCATAACCCCGGAGAAGGCCTGGTAGAACAAGCCGAGCGGGCTGAAGTTAGCAATCATTTGAAGGATGCCAGACAGGCCTTGATCAAAGCTGGTCTTAATACTTGCCCACAGATTGGTGGCGCCCGTAGCGAGTGAAACGATGCTCTGCACAAGCGTGGCGATCATGTTGCCGATGGCCGCCCCGAACCGTTGCCCCATTGACTGAGCGGCGCCGCCTACGTCCTCGACTGGCTTCAGCAGGTCACTGAACCACCCAATCAACCCGCTGATGCCGTTGGATATCATGTTGAACAGAGGCTGTGCGATGCTGCCGAGCAGCCTTAACGCAGTGCCTACACCCGGTATTGCATAGGCGGCTTTCGCCAAATTGCCCAGTAGTTCGCCGAACTTACTGAAACCGGTGAGCACTGGTTGCAGTGCAGCGGAAAGCCCCTGCCAAAAGCCCATGAAGAAACCCTTTATCGGTTTCCAGTATTTGTAAACAAGGAACCCGGCAGCGACTAGTCCTGCAATTGCTGCCATCAACCAGCCTATGGGTGTGGCCAGGATCGCTGTGCCGACTGAGCTGATAGCACTGATCAGTGTGGTGGCGAATAACCTGGCTGCTTGCACCAGCATTGGGAACGCGTTACGAGCCAAGCCCGTCAGCGTTGGTAGCAGTTTGCCGAGCATCTTGGTGACGACGCCACCCTGTAGACCGAACATTGTCATACCGTAGCGGAGCACGGCGAACGGTCCCAGCATGCTTGCCATGGTCAATGCTAGAGCACCGAACACGAACGCAAGTGCGGTAATCGCGCCGACCACCTTGACCAAACCACCGGCCAATTTTGGATTCTCTCTGGCCCATGTGCCTACGCTGTTTGCGACTTCTCCCAGGGTGTTGATCAGGCTCTTGAGTTCTGGCGCTACGGCCGCGCCAAACTCTGCCATGGCGTTGGTAAAGCTGCCCTCGGCAGCCTCCATGACGTTGGTTAGCGTGCTGAGTTGCTCGTTGACGCGGGTTCGCAGGTCGGCCTGGGTTTGCAGCTTCTGCTGGACTTCCTGATAGCCGGCCAACCCCTTGTTCATCATTGTGTTCAGGGTTGTCATAGTTTCCGCGTCATCACCAAAAAGCTTGCTGATGACGGCGGTGCGGTCGGTATCGTTCAGCACTTTCAGCTTTTCGACCTGTGCGTACAGATTTTCAAGCCCCGCAAAGTTTCCTTGGTCATCAGTGAACTTAAGCGACACGCCTTTGTTTGAAGCGGCTGCGAGCTTATTAGCGCTGTCGACTTTGCTTTGATTTAGCCCTGCCTGGAAAATTTTCCGGAAGGCGTTGCCTGCTGAACCACCTTCCATCCCTGCCTGGTCCATCATGATTAACAGCGGCGCCAGTTCCTTGGCTGCGTCGATCCCAGATTTCTTGATGGTATCCATGACCGGAGCGATCTTGCTGAACCCCTGGAGCATGTTGTCTGGATCAACGCCGGCATAAAACCCACGCTGAATGGTGTCCATCAGCCCCATCATGTCCTTTTCTGAGGTGCGGGTAGCATCCTGCATTTTGGCAGCGAATTCGGCCGCAGCGGTGACTGGCATCTTCAGTTGAACGCCCAAGTACGCTGCCGCTTCGCCGGTACCTCCGAGTATGCTTTGCGCGCTCAGACCTTGGCGTCTGAGCATGGTCATCATGTTCTGGAAGTCGGCTGTCGTACCTGGCAAACGGTCGCCCAATTTAGTGGCCAGGTCGGTGATTTTCTGGAAGTCCTCCGAGACCTTCCCAGTGTCATCCATCATCGACACCTTGAGCTGCGTAGCGGAATCCTCGTTGGGTGCGAATGAATTAACTACTGCAGCAAGGGGCCGGCTCGCTGCATAGCCCACGCCCAGGCCAGCGGCCCCACCCATGGCGAGTCGTCCTGCAGTTTGCTGACTACGGCGAAGACGTTCGCTCGCCTGCGCGCTAGCGCGTTGACGTCGTGTCAGTTCTTGAAGCCGTCGCTGTTGCTCTGCAATCTCAGCATTCGCCCGAGCCATATCAGCGCGTAACTGTGCGCTGTGCTGCCCAAGATTACGCGTGCTGATCCCGGCGGCCTGAAGGCTCTGACGCATTGTTTGAAGTTGACGGGTCTGGGCGGTCTCCTGGTCTTTCAGTCGTTGAAGAGCAGCGCGTGCACGGTCAAAGTCCCTCTGCATGGCGCGGGTTGGATTTTGCGTTTGGGACAGTGCGCGCCCCAGTTCCTGGGTGCGCTGTTGAGCCGCTTGCAGTTCGGTTCGGGTCGAACTCAGCCCCTGCTTCAGTTCGCGGAAACCGTTGATTTGTTTCTGCGACTCGTTGAGACCTTTCAGCCGGTCCCTGGCTGCCTTGAGCGCCTGCGCAGCTACGGTGGATTGCCGTTGAATGCTGCGCAGTGGGGCTGTGACGCGATCAATGGCGTTCAGAATCAGCTGTAGCCGCAGATCATTTGCCATCGGTGGAACTCCGCACCCTGGCGCGCTCGCGCCAGTCCATCAGTTCTTGCAGACCCAACTGATCCATGTCAACTGGTGCCCAGTGAAAAACCACGGCCAGGTCGGCCATGGCGTCCTCTACGCAACGAGGGATGCGTCCGTCTTCATCGATTTCTGTAGCAAAAAACCGGACACCTTGGTGCCGAGCGCGAAAAGGTCGGCGGGGTCCATCGAGTTGACTTCAATGGGGGTTAGGGTTGGGCTGCTGATGCGCGGCACTACCTTGACCAAGCTGTTGACGTCCATTTGCAGCAGCTCTGCCAGGCTCACACCGCGCAGCTCGCCCGAGTTGGGCTTGCGCAGGGTGATGCTGTCGATGACGGTGGCGCCACGGCGAATTGGGGTATCGAGCACGACGGTGTTGTCGTCGGCCAAAGGTTGAACGTCAGGTTGTTCGGTAGCTGCGGTTTTCATGGGTAAAGCTCCTTGTGATGGGCAAGCGTTTTATGTCGTGGGTGGGCTATCAGAAGCCCAGGGCTTTGCGCTGTTTCTCTAGCATGTCGACCCCATCGACCTTCTCGATGAAGTTGAGCAGATCAATTTCGATGATCTCTTCGTTGTCGACGGTCAACTTGTAATAGGTGCAGGTGGTGGTCATCGAATGCTCGGTGTCTTCGCCAGGCTGGGCGTCACCCATTTCGATGGTCTCGTGGCGGCCGCGGACAACGACTTCGACGGCGCTCACTTCGCCCGTGTCGTCCTGCTCAAAGGCGCCGGTAAAACGCAGGGCCACGCCCGATGCGTTGACCATGGCGAACTGTTTCAGGCTGATCAAATCCAGGCCGCCAGTCTTCCATTCGAACTGGATACCGTCGTCGGAGAAACCCAGGTCAGCCTTGACCGGGCCGTTCATGCCGCCGCCGCGATAGGCTTCCATCTTGCGGCCGAGGGCGGGCAGGGTGACGGACTTGACCACACCCCTATAGATGTTGGCGTCGTTGAACAACATGAGGTTCTTGAGTTTGCGTGGCATAGCCATGGCAGTGTTCTCCGGGTGTTTGGCTGGGGGTTAACTCCCCTTGCGGGGAGACCCGGTTTAGCTGTTGATCTGGCTGGCAAACTGCATCAGGTAGCTGTCGGTGATGCGCTGGCGAAGGGTGAGGTCTTCCAGGGGAGGCACTGGCGTGTAGTCGTAATCGATCGTCAACTTGCCGGCCTTGAGGGTGTCTTTGTCGTTGATGTCTTCCGGGTACCAGCAGCTGCCGCCGATCAGGTAGCCCTGGGCAACCATCTCGCGGAACTTGGCGTTGATGCCTTCGATGATGTCCCGCACCAGGGACGCGTGCATGGGCTTGTCCACGGCCCACATGTGCGCCTCGGCCATGGTGTCGGCGAGGATCTGCGCGGTACGGGTGTAGTTTTCGAAGGCGAACAGCGGATCGTCGCTGCACGTACGGCTACCCCAGAAGCGGAAGCCTCCCTCGTTTATGAGGGTGGTGACCTCGTTGCTGTTGAGGTAGTTGGCGTCAGTGGCCGGGTTTTGCAGATCCCAGAACACGTCGGCGCTGATGCCGGTCACGCCGTTGACGGCAACGTTGGAGAGGGTCTTGTGCCAGCCGGTTTCCTGATCGATCTTCGCGCGCAGCCCCAGGGCGCGCGCCGTGGCGGCGGCGGTGACAGTCTTGCTGGTGACGGTGTTCCAACTGAGGAAGTCCGGCCAAATCACCATGACTTCACGGGCGCCGAAGTTCTCGCGGTAGGCGACCACCTCTTCCTTGGTTTTGCAGTTCCAGGCGCTGACATATGCGAAGGCGCGTAGGTCTTGGGCAACCGATACCAGGGTGGTGGCCACCGGCAAACTGTCGAGGCCCGGTACACCGAGGATACGCGGCGTCATGCCCACGCGCGCCTTGGCGGCGAGCAGGGCTTTCATGCCGGTGTACTGGCCGTTGGCGTTGGTGGTGCCGATCAACGCGCTGGTGGTTGTGGCTTCGTCTGCGCCTTCCTTGACCCGCACTACGATGACATAGGGCTTGGTCTGGTCGCTGATGGCTTGCAGGCTGGTCGCCAGGGTGCCTTTGACGCCAGCTTTGCCGATGGCGGCTTGAACACTGGTCAGCAGTACTGGGGTGTCCAGCGGAAAAGCGAGCGGGTCTGCATCTTCAGCCGTGCAAACCAGGCCGATGACCGCAGTGGGGATAGTACGAATGGGGCGGGTGCCGTCGTTGAGTTCGATGACCCGCACGCCGTGGAGATAGTCTGAACCGGCCATGGGTGGTTGCCTGCGCTGTGATGGAATGACAGTGCACAGGCTGCCGCGCGCGCGCCGGTTGGGCGAGCATGTGAGCTTGTAACGGTGAGGGCTACAGGACGTGAAGGCTATCGGATAGGATGGCGGTCTACTTAAGAAGGCCGTGACATGTCCAACCCCGTCTTGAACACATCTATCCGCTACCCAAGCTTTGATTTGATCCGGTTATTACTGGCAGTTGAGGTAGTGGTGGTTCACACCTGGGCCTCATTAGACCCTAACTTCAACTGGCCGGGTTTTATCCGTGCAGTTCCAGCATTTCTCGCGGTCAGCGGCTTTTTGGTGCTCAAGAGCTTTGCCAACACTGGGTCGTGGACAGTATTTGCTCGCAAACGGGCACTGCGGATATTTCCAGCGCTGATCATTTCGCTGCTTCTGGGGTACGTGTTGCTCGACTACACGTTCCTGATCAACTCGCTTACCGTCTGGGTCACTGGCGGCTTGATGATGCCACCCCATACCAACGCGGCGTTGTGGTCCTTGGCCTGGGAGGAGCTTGCCTATGCCGTTTTGGCAATACTCTGGGCATTGGGGGCATACAAGCGGCCGGTGTATATCTGGTTGCTGCTGGCGGCGGCAAGTGTGATTTCCTGGAAAATCACCACGATGCCGATCAGTCCCTACTATCACGTCCTCTCGTACCTGGCGCCTGCGTTCTTCACCGGAAACCTGATGTTCCTGCATCAAGAGCGACTGATGCGGCTTGGCCCAGTGCTGCCGTGGGTGTGCTTCGTGGTCGTGTGCCTGTGGACATACATCCCGATTCCAGGCATCGGCGGCGACATGGCCCCCTCTGTGGTGCAGGCATTCGCGGTCGTATGGGCGGGTATGGCCGGTGCGAAGCTGATCCCGTCTAAAATCCCCGACTTGAGTTACGGGATGTACGTCTACCACATTCCGATGATTCTGTTCCTCAACGCGACGTACAAGCCGGAGAATCCATTTTTGACTGGCTTGATACTGACGGCCGCGTTGGTGACGTTTTCCACGGCAAGCTGGTATCTCGTCGAGAAGCCAGCGCTGAGGCTCAAGAACCGGGCAAGTGCTGCCCTCGTTGACGGTATTCGCGCCTCGTAAGGAAGGGCGCGTTGTCAGGGCTGTTGTGCAGTTTCTTCTGGCCATGGGAAAAGCGCCTGTATCTCGTTGAAACGCACAATCCCCGCATCCCGAACCTTTTCCCAGCCGGGTTCATTCATCACTTGCATACGGTTCGCCTCAGAGAAATAGCGATCTGAACCTAGGACCGGCTCTGCGTAGGCTGCAAGGCGCAGGCGTTCGATGTCTTCCCGCGTGGGTGGTAGGTTCGGCAAAGGTTGCTTGACGATTTCGCCGGATACATTACGCACCCAGACCCCGTCCGATTCCTTGATTAGTCGGCTCCATAAAGCGTCATCCACCTCTATGGCGCCTGAAGGGATTGGATGAACGCCCTTGATCAGTCGTTGAGCGAGCGTTCCATCAGAGTTAAACGTTGCATATTTCATAAAGTCTCCTCAGGTACCGACCGCGATGTAGCTCAGGCCCGCCTGGCCGGTTACCCCAGTGTTGTAGGTCTTGAACCAAGATTTATTTACCGCACCATTCACACCTCCCGCGCCGTCACTTAGACGAACCGAGTATTCGCCACCGCCCGTGTTATTGAAGGCGCCGACGACGACAGTGCCGATGTCGTTGGGAAAGGGGATATGAAAGTTGGTCTGATTGACTGCCGAACCTGTCAGTGAAACTGCAAGACTCCATTGAACGATCCAGCCGCCGAGGTAGGTGGGGAAAACTATATAGCCCGTTTGGCCGATCAGAATCTGAAAGCCCCAGCGCAACTTCTTGGGCGTGACGATGGTGCTGTCATCCGCTCCGGCATTGACCACTGTTTGACTCGCAATTCGTGCTGTACCCAATGCACTTTCAGTGGCCTGTATGACCTTTGCCGCGATTGCTTGGAACACTCGCAAGGCGCTCATGGGCTTGTTGGTATCGGCGCCGGTCTCGGCTTCGGTCTGGGTGGCAATCGGTATGCCGTATCCCGCCAGGGAATTGGGCAGCCCAGTCAGCGCGGAGAATTTAAGCCCTGTAAGGCCGGCGCCATTGCCTGTAATGGGACCGGCAATTTCGACACCATTGACGGTGACGCGGACGCCGTTACCGCTGACCCATGGAGTAGCGCCTAGCCCCAGAAACGCTACGTTCAGCGTGTTATAGCTGCCGAGGAAGCCTACCCCGGCCTTTTCTCCACCGAAGGTGCCGGCAATCAAACCCGCCGCCCAGGTCGGGGCATTGTCGGGTTGAATGTAGACGCTCTTGGATTCGATCAGATTGAGCGAGCCGGTCAACGTCCCACCTTTCAATGGAAGAAAGCCGGTATCGACATACTCTCGTGTTGCCAGGACAACGGAGGGATCGATCTTCAACTCGATGTTCGACGTGTTGCTGACGATAAGGTTGATCCGAATAACCTGTGTGCGACCAGAACCCTGGGTAAGCAGGGGTTTAAACGTCGGTGCACAGTTGGCAATGGCGACCAGGTCGCCGGCGGCATCGTAAAGGCCGATTTCACGAATCCACCAGCCACCGATGCTTTCGGGGATGATCTGCTCGGCGATGATGACGCTCGCGTTCTTCGGATCGACCTTCACCTGGTTGAGTGGTGCACGTCGGCGCTCATTGATCAGCTTCGTTTGCGTGCGGCTTGGAATCGGGTCTGTACCGTTGGCGTCACCGACACCCATCTGGGCAAAAGTCCACGGCACACCCAACGCATCGGCGTTGGCTTGCTTGGCCTCTCCGACTGCGGTCAGGATCGCGAAGAATTGGCTGTTTTGGTCGGTCATGGGTAGATGTCCATTGTGTCGATGTGATGTTCGCGGCCACCGACGGCAAGGTAGCCGCTGACATCGATGTCGCGCTGAGTCGGTGGGTAAACACTGAGTTCGTCGCCTTCGTAAACGCTGACCCCGATAAACACTGTGCCGGTACTTTCCAGGCTGATGGCCAGGCCGGTCAGGTGGCGGGTGAGGGGCTTGGCGTCGTCGATCAACCAGGTGAGTTCCTGGTACATCTCTTCGGTGATACCGGTTTCCAGCACCCCAACTTTCAAGGCGAATGTTCCGGGTACGCCTTCCGGTACCGTCTGCCACCACTCCAGCACCTCGATCAGGTAGCCCAGCGGCTCGACCACTCGCCGCAGTGCGCCGATGGTGCCTTTACGAGAGTGGATGTAATGGGATGAGCGAATGGCTGCTCGCTTCGTAGCTTCGGTCCAGTTGCTGTCCCAGCGGTCGACCGAGAAGGCCCAGGCCAGGTATGGCAATACATTCAGGGGGCATGTGGTGGGGTTACACAGCTGCCGGAGCGGGATCGGCACACGTTGGATTTGCTCAAGCGCCTGGGTAGCCTGACGCTCCAGCGGCGTGGCGTTCCCTGGCAGCAACTGCTGGGCACCCATTACTCGACACCTCGGGTCACCGTGACATTGGTGCAGTACGGGGCCTGGGCCTTTGTGGCGACAATATCCACCCACCCTTCCAGCTCGACCTTGCGCACACCCTCAACGTGCAGCGCGGCATGCAGGGCTGACTCTGAAACCTCCATGCCCAGGCGGCGCCGTTGGTTGACGTAGGCTCGCAAGCGACTCTCAGCTGCAGCGAGAATGGGTTCGGACTCAGGTCCACTGGACAGCAGGTAGAGTTTGGCTTTGACCTGGTACTGGACAATTTCGGCACCTTGGACAGTTAAGCGATCGGCCACTGGCCGGCGATCATCATCACTGAGGTAGGTTTTGACCGTGGCGAGCAAGTCGGCCGGGGCGGTGCCATCGCCGAGAAATGATTGCACGGTGACGACTGCCACTGCGGGGGATGGGCTTTCAGCTGTCGCATCAGCCACCCGGCCATCAGCAGCCCGTGCGTGAAAGATGTAGCTGTTTCTTGGGCCCGCGGTGCTCAGGCCCTCCCAGGCCATCTGTGCCCGCTCGCGCAGACTGTCGTCGCTCTCCATCAACTTTGGAACAGGTGGCACCGCCGTTGGCCTGCCTTCCTGAATGACCAAGCGCTTCACGTTGAAGTTAGCGGCCAACTGCTCCAAGTCTGTGCCACGCGCGGTGGCGAGCAGGTTGGCCAGAGAGGCTTCGTTGACCCGCTGCCGCCATACCGTTTCGCGGTAGGCGTTCTCTTGCAGCAGCTTGGTCAGCGGCTCAGATTCCATGTCGAGGCGGGTAGCTATTTCCGCTTGTTCATCGACTGGCCAGAGGCTGATCATGTAGGTCCGGCGTTCTGCCAATATCACTTCGAAGTCGATCTGCTCGACGATCTGCGGCGCCGGGAGCTGGCTGAGGTCGATGGGGGCGAAGCTGTTCATACGCTACCTCCCAGTTGCAGCGGTACGCTGAGACTCAGCGGCTGGTTGGTGTCGACCACGCTGCCTTCCAGATCCAGCGACGCTTGGCCCAGCAGGTTCGCGCCAGTGAATTGCACGCGGCTAAGGCTGATCCGTGTTTCCCAACGCATCAGCGCCATGACGGTGGCCGCGTATACGCGAAGCCGGGTGACGTCGTTGAAGGGATGGTCCACCAACTCGGGTAACAGGCTGCCGTATTCGCGGCGCATCACGCGTGTACCGATGCGAGTGCTGAGGATGTCGGTTACGCATTGGCTGATATGGGCGAGGTTGTCGATCGCGCCGCCAGTTTCTCGGTTCATGACGGAACAGGCCCCTCGGATTGATCGCCGCCGGATTTGACGCCGTTGTGCGGGTGTTTGACCAAACTGACCCCGGCCGCAACCACGTCAATCGAGACGGTGACTTTGCCGGTTATGTTTTGATTGCCGGTCTGGGTGTAATCGCCCTCGTGCGTGATGTCGCCGACAAGGTTGATGCCGCCCTTGCTGATCAGGTTGGTGGTGCCGCCGTCGGCCAGGGTGGCATTGAGGTGATGAGCGACACTGTCGTACTCGATCACTGTGCCGTCGGCGTAGGTTCGGCGGTGTAGGCCAGCGCGGTTGCCGTTGGCGGGAATGTGATCGCTGGGCAGGCCGGTGATGACGACGCCATTGGCGAGTTGGCCGGAGGGGCTGAACAGGATCACCTGTTCGTCGACGGTCGGCGGGTCCCACTCGCGGTCAGATCCGGCGCGCAGGGCGAGCCACGGCAGCCAGGCGGTAGTTAGTGTTCCGGTTTTAACCTGCACGCGCGGGGGCTCCATCTGCACGGCGGCGATGACGCCGAAGCGGATGAGGTTTTCGAGCATGCGGGAGAGGGCGGCGAAGTCGTTCATGGCGACGATGGTGGCGTTGCATGCGCGCGAGTGCAGCATTGTTACGTTGTAGCTGGGCTGCATACAGTCCAGTAGAGTAGGTTCTCGAAGATTGCAGGAGGTCACTGCTTCTGACACCCGTCCATATCATCAAGGGAATGTCTATGAAATACGTATCGCCATCAGTTAAGGAAACCGCATTCAATTGTCCCCACTGTGCGGCACTAGCAAAGCAGTTCTGGAGTGCGGTTTTTATTAGTCGACACGATGGAGAGCAAGTTCTGCCAACGATTCTTGGTCAAAAGGATTATGACGAATTAAATTTTCCCGATACTGACAATTCAGAGGAACGGAAAAAGATTGAAAGCTGGGTATTGAGGATGGTGTCGGGTATCCCATTTATAGACAAAAGAGATAAGACTTTTTATGTTAGTGAGCAACTAAGAAATTGCACCGTAAGTCAATGTTTTAATTGTGATCGCGCATCTGTTTGGATACATAATAGGTTAATTTATCCAGTTGTTGGAAATGTGGTTTCTGCCAATCAAGACATGTCTGAAGATGTTAGACGTGATTACGAAGAGGCCAGCTCAATACTGAACCAATCACCAAGAGGTGCTGCTGCTCTTTTGCGTTTGGCGATTCAAAAGCTCTGCAAGGAACTTGGTCAATCCGGGGAAAATATAAATACCGACATCAAAGCATTGGTCGCGGCAGGTTTGGATCCACGTGTTCAGCAGGCGCTAGATGCGGTTCGTGTGATTGGTAACTCAGCTGTTCATCCTGGAATAATCGATATTCGAGATGATCGGGCTACTGCCGAGGCGTTGTTTAAATTACTAAATCTGATAGTTGATAAAACCATTTCTGAGCCAAAGCATGTTCAGGAAATATATGACTCTTTGCCTGAAAATTTACTAGAGGCAATTGCAAAGCGTGACGCTCCAAAAAGTTAGTGGAGTCATGTTAGGTGATTTAAAAGGCTGTCGCGGATCAAGTCCAGGTTCGCTTCATTAAGGCCTAATAGTTCTCGTTGCTCGTAACGCACATCGGGCGCCCCACGTTCCGCCCGATCGTTTAAACCGTACTGGTGAACCCTGGCAATCCGGGCGATACGCCCGGTGAACCCCACCGTCACGGCATTGCTATCACCACGGACTTTTAGGTATGACGCTGTCCGTAGCTTCTTGAACATCGCCAGCTTGCGACGAATACGACCTTGCTTACCGCGCAGGTTCCGCTGCTTACGCGGTGCAAACTTGCTCCCGTCCGGATTTTGTTGAGCCACCACGCGCTTCTGCTGACTACGACGCAACTCCTGCCCGATGGTCCGGGCCAGTTTGCTTCGCTCTCCTGGCTCCAACCGAGCCAGCAGCACTCCCGCCCAGTCCTCCAGTGCTTCCAAGTTACTTGCCATCAGGCACTATCCATTCGCTGGTGTTGCCTTGGGCACCGGGGTTCCAGTTCGGATCGAGGTAGCCGGTCACATATTGCGGTTCGTTTGGGTGTTTTATGGTGGTGTTGCCCTGCTCGTCATTGCCCACGACGACGCGCTCTGTCAGCTGTAGGGTAATGCTGAGGTCCACTTTGTCCTTGTCGAGGATGTCGGCCTCGAACTGGATGCCGTCTTTGACCTTGTCGAGGTTTTCCAGCAACTCGGACTGGTTGACGCTGAGCCAGCCAAGGATCGGTAGGATCACGCTGTCGGGGTGGCCGGCGAACTCGGTAAGGATTATCTGCAGGTCAAAGCTGTATTCAAACGACAGGGTATGAGCAGCGGTGCAACGAACCCTGCCGTTGTCGATGAAGATCAGCAGGCGGTCGGGGTTGTGCTTGAACTCGGCAACGGTGGCCAGCAGGTGGGCGCGCAGGCTTTCGGGCTTGTTCATTGTTGGGCCTGCTGGTGTTTGTAAACCATGTCTACCTGGGCGGCGCAATCGGCCCAGGCGGCTTCGGCGCGGTCTTGGTCGGTGAGTTGGTCGCCGTTACTGAGTGGGCTGGTCGCCGGCAGGACGCACGGTACTACGGCCGGACAGCCAGTCACGATAAGCGGCGGCGCCGGTGATGGCGGGGCGCTCGCGCAGCCGGCGAGCAGCGTCAGGCAAAGGCTGATCAGCCCAGTTGCGTAGTTCGTCGTTTTCACGTTTCAGCTCCTCTATGGTTCGCTCGCGTCTCGCCAGGCTCAAGCGCAGTTGGTCCTGCTGAATGCGCAGGTTGCTCTGTGCATCGCGCTCCTGCTTCAGGGTGGTGCTGAGCGTGTTGGCGGTGGAGAGGTTGCGGTCGGCGTCATCGCGGGCCGTCTTGGCCGCATCTTTCGCCAATTGGGTTTGGCCCTCGGCGACGTCGATCCGTTTTTCCTGACCCCAGATCAGCAGCGCCAGGGCGCCGAGCAGGGCGATGCCGTACAGCGCCTGGCGCAGGGTGCTCACGCGCGGTACCAGCCGAGTTTGTTCATGGCGGCGGTGTCGAACTGCTTGATAGGGCCGCGCACGATCACGGCCCGGGCGCCGTTCATTATCTGGATGGACTCGGCCAGGAGCTGCATGTCGTCATGTTCGGACGACGCCGGCACCACCAGCACGTCACCGTCCTGCACCCGTAGCTTTTCTATCGCGTCGAAGTCGATCATGCCGCCACCCCTTGCCCACATTCGCAACCGGCGTGCCGTTCGTAGGCGCGTTGGAGCTTGGTGTCGTAGAGATTTCGCAGGTAATCCGGCCCGTTGTAGAGCTTGGCGAACTCGGCCCATTTGCGGGCTTTGAGGGCCTTGTGTAGCACCGGGTCGGTCTCGATGAAACGGGTGAAGGCGTCGAACTGTTGTGATTCGCTGGCACTCATTGCCGCCACAAAGTCCTGCGCGCTCGCGTAGCCGAGGCGTTTCCAGTGAAAGCCCATGATCTGAAAGGCGCCCCAGGAAGCCGACTCCAAGGCGGAGGTGTCATCGATCAAGCGGGCCATGGCCAGGCGTTGGTGCTCGGCGGTACCGCCGATGTATCCGCCTGGCTTCGGGTTGACCAGGGCGGGGTTGGCGGTGGCGAGCTGGTTGGCGTGACGTTTGAGTTCGGCTGGGTCATCGCCCGCGTTTCGAGCCGTGGCGAGCTGGCGGTACATGATGTGGCGTTCGAACAGGATCACCGGCTTGCCGTTGTCGAGAAAGCCCTTGCCCTTGGATTCCACTTCGTTGACCGCGTAGATGCTCGCCAGCGGTACGCCGAGACGTTCGGCAGCGACCACCAGGTCGTTGTTGCGTAGCAGTTGGGTACAGTCGCCACCGGCAAGACTGGCTTGAGTCTTGGTGCCGGCGACGCCATCGGCGACCAGGCCCATTTTGACCTGATACGCGCGGACGGCGGCTTCTGTGGCGTCGCCGTAGTCACCGTCCGGCACGACGTTGGCACCGTTCTTGTTGAGACTCTTTTGCAGCATCAGCACCGCTTGTGAACGGTCGCCGTGGCGGAGGGTGGTGGTCATGCGCTGGGCCTCAACAGGGCGGCAACGTTGCCGCGTGAACGGAAAATCAGGATGCAGAGCAGCACGATGGAAGCAGCCTGCCCGAGGCTGGTTTGCTGGCGGTCCAGCAGGATCTCCAGACCGCAGATGCACAACGTGGCGCCAAACACGCTTGCCAGCAGCGAAATGCTGCGCCGGTACCGCGCATCGCCTCGGGTGTAGCAAGCAAGGCGCAAGGCACTCAGCAGGTAGGCGATTGCCGCGATCAACTGCACGGCCAGTTCGATGTTCTGCATATCAGGTGCCCCCTCTGATGCGACGCCAGATGTCCCAGATATCCGCCTTTTCCACCCAAACCATCAGTTTGATGCTGATTGGGATGACCACCAGGGCACAGAGAAAGGCGCTGCCACCGCTGGTGATAAACGGAATTGCCTGTAAAGCCATTGGCGCGAACAAGTAGCCCACGCCGGCGGACAGAAATAGTGAGCCCAGCCGTTGCCAGACCTTCAGGTCCCGCTTGGTGCTGGTAACCAGCCATGCACCGAGGATGGCGCCGAATAGCGCCCCGTCATCGATGACTGGCGTGACGCTGGCCAGGCCCAAGCCAATGAGCAGGCCAGACACAACGCTGGAAGTCGGATCAGCCATGGTGTGGGTTTCCTTGGTTGCGGAGGGTCAGTTCCATAGCTGCACCATCTGCCGCTGGGGCGCGCTGGTTTGGGCTTCGGGCATGTTGACGACAAGGCCGTGCGGCAGGATTGGGCCGTGGTCAGCCAGGCCAGGGTTGGCTTCAAGCACGGCCTCGGTGACGCCAGCAGTGCGGCCGTAGAACCGCCAGCAGAGGGCGTCAACGGTGTCGTTTTGGTTCGTGCGGACAGCGACGGGCATCAGATCAACTCCACGGTGGTGCGGCTTAAACCGAGGAAGTCACGCACGGCCCAGCGCAGATCGCGGCGGTAGTCGTCGATGGTCGGGGCTGTTTCTTCTGCTTTATCGGTGCCGGTGTTGGTTGCGCTGTAGTCGCGGTACCGCTCGCAGACTTCGGCGCCGGTACCGGCCTCGATCGCACGCCGGTACAAGTGAGCCTGGACTGATACATCGTTGATCTTGTCGTCAGGGACGTCGGCCAG
Organism: Pseudomonas sp. TH34; assembly: GCF_016650865.1. Lineage (NCBI taxonomy): Bacteria > Pseudomonadati > Pseudomonadota > Gammaproteobacteria > Pseudomonadales > Pseudomonadaceae > Pseudomonas > Pseudomonas sp. TH34. The sequence continues at coordinate 224,359 of NZ_JAEKFB010000033.1, read as the reverse complement.
TGTGGTGTAGCCGGCGGCCAGTTGTTGGGCCTTCCACAACTTCAGCTCACGATTGAGGTTGATCGCTGCAGCGATGACGGCAGTTTCCAGGCGAGCGGGGGTGACGCTGTTGTCGATGCGTAGAGTGGCGCGAAGCTGCTCAAGGTCGATTGAGGGCCAGAACGGGTCGGTGTTGATGTGACCGCCGGTAACTGGGCCGCTGGCTACAAATGCGCTCATGGAACAGCACTCAGAAAATGGGTCGCCGGTGGTCGGGGCTTCATGTTCAGGAGGAGCGGCCTGGCCGATCCGCCCCGAGCCGGCGGGGTGCGTGGGGACGCTCGGTTAGCTGCTGGGAGCAGCAAATTTCTTGAGGAGGCGCTCAACGCGCTCCAGATCCTTCTTGCCGCCGCAGTTGGTGTTCAGCTCGATGGCGCGGGCCAAGTGAGTTCTGGCGGACTCCAGAGTGCCAAGGACGATCAAGCGGTTTTCTACCGGATCCTCGTCGGAGACTTTCTCGGCATATGCCTTACCCAGCGCCAGGTGTAGCTTGGCCTTGGCCTGATCAGGCATGTCCTCGTCACCTGCGATCTGCTCGGTGCGTAGTAGTAGATCCAGGTCAAAGGTTCCACCAGCCTTTTGCGCTTTCAGTGCAACTTCGGCGATTTCTTCCGCGACGATCGTGCCGGTGGTGCGTTCGAATCGGTCAGGCATCAGCAGCGCGTGGTGGATCACGTATTCCGCAATGTCCAGGGCGCCGGCAAAGTCCGTGGCGTCCATGCGCCAGACCATCAGCGTGGTCAGCACCTGGTCCTGGGCGCCTTTGCCTTCGGCGAGAACACCTTCCACATAGGGGACATACTCCGGCAGCAATTGCCGTTTCAGTTCCGCCTTGCCTTCGGTCGACTGCACCTGTTTCAGGCGCAGATAGTCCTGCTGGAGCTTCGCGAGGTGCAGCTCATAAACGGATGCGCCTTCCATGGTCATGGCTGGGCCTGCCACGGCAGCCGCCGCAACGGCTGCTGTGACGCGCTGGAAGTGACGGCGACAAGGGTTGGTCATGATCGCCGGCCTCAGCTCAGGGTGATGTTTTCGGCCATGGCAGCGCAGCCCAGGTCTTCAATCACATAACTTTCGTTGACCGATTCGAAGTTCTCGATGCGGTCGCGTTTGGCGTTGTCGACGACGGTGCGTCGGCGAGTGTTTTCCTGCCAGTAGATCGACAGGTTGTCGAGGCGGGTCACCAGCAGGCCGTTTGGCGGGAAGTGCGGCACGCGCACTGCGGGCAAGTTACCGATACGTTTCTGGCTGGTGACGATATCGGCCGCAAGCATTTCGGTCGGCGCCTGGGTTTTGTTGATAATCGGGAAGTACTTGTCGGCCAACAGTTGGCGACCGCAGATCACCACCAGGTCGGTGTCTTCCTGATACCAGGGCTCGATGAACTCGTTGACCATGCTCACGACCAGGGCGTCGATGTTTTCGAAGTCCTTGCCAGCGCCGATCTGGATCTTTCCGCTGCCGTCGACGACTTCCTTCATCACACGAGCAGGGTTTTCCAGGCGCATTTTCTCCAGCCAGCCAACGTTGACGTCCTGCAACAGTTGGTTGAGCGTCGGGTTGGAGGTGGAGGCACGACTGGTGCCGTTCCAGCCGATCATGATCCGGTTGAGTGCCTGGGCCTTGATGATGGCGTCGCGAATACGCGCCTGGAAGTCCTTGAACTTGGCCCACTGATCCAGCTTCTGGTAACGGATGCCGGTGTCGAAGTTGGTCTGGGTGCAGACGTACCCACGGTTGTCCAGTCCGCTCGGGTCGCGCGGCTCGCGGTCCTTGACGGTTGTGTCGGTGGTGCTGGCGATGGTGCCGTCGATACCGATGCCGATTTTTTCACCCGACTGCTCGGACACGCCAAACACGTTGATGGCACTGAGGAAGGCGCTGGACTCCTGGATACGGGTTTCCAGGGTCTGGGCCACGCTCGGTGCGGCGGTAAATTTGGTGGTGACGTCGCTCACGCCATGCAGTTGCGCGAGTTGTTGCAGGTAGGCGTTGTACATGACGCGGGTATCGTTACGCATGGTGTTCTCCGATGTTCCTTGGCTGGGTGTTGTCCGTGTGGTGGATCAGCAGTCGGTGACGAGCGCGCCGTCACCGCCCGTAGCCGGCGGGCGAACGGAGTGCTGCGTTTTTTGTCCCGTGGTGTCCGGGGTTTTTTCGAGCTGAGTAACCAGTGCCGAGAAGTCGGCGGACAGCTTGTCGTGGGCTATCTGCAACTTTTCGCGGGCCGACTTTTCGACGGCGAAGGTTTCGCCCTGGCTGGCGACATGCTCGGCCATGGCCTCGACGGCCTCGCCGAGTTCAGTGAATAGAGCGGCGTCCTTGCCTTCCTTGTCCTTGCTCTTGCCGAGGAGTTCGAGAACGCGGGTGAACAGGCCTACGACCTTTCCGCTTTCGTCCTCAACTTCTTCGAATTCAAGTTCGATCTCGACAGCCTCGGAAAACAGGTTGCCAGGATCGCGCTTACGGGCTGCCAGTGGGTTCATGTCCGGGTGTTGAGCGCTGAACGTCAGCATCTCGGTGCCCAGGCTGGCCGGGGTGTCGGTAACCGCGATGCCGTCCAGGTAGGCCCGCCCGGTGTCGGCGAATTTCGGACGAATCTCGATGCTGGTGTACATTTTTTGACGCGCCTTGTTCATCGTGATCAGGTCGGCGGTCGGTTCAATCCGGGCAAATAAGGCGAGCTTTTTGGCGCCGGCAATATCGACTTCTTCGGTCTTCAGTGCGACCACATCGCCGTAAGCACGGAATGGGCTGTCGGGCAGCAGGCTGCGCATGTGCTCGATCCATACCCGCGCACCGTAGGTGTTCTGGCTGTAGGTCTCGGCGGCATCGACCAGCCATTGCCGTTCGATCTGGCGACCGTCAGTGGTGGCGCCTTCGACGGCGACGCGGAAGAACTTAGAGAGCTGTTTTTTGCCTGGGTTGTCGGTTTTGCCGGCCATGCGTGGATCCTCAGAGCGGTGGCTGTGTGCCTTGGCGATGAGCGCATGTTGTTGAGCGCGAGCGCGACGGGCAACGAGACGCTGTTGTAGATCGAGGGACTACAAGGACCGGAGCGAGAACTGTACGCGCGCGGGCGGCAGCATCTGCGCCATGAATGCCATTGTCGAATTGCCCACTGATCACCGCCGCCATGCCAAGCACCTGTATTGGCAGGGCTATCGCGTGTGCGAGATCGCTGAGCTGATCGGGGAGAAAGAAAAGACCCTGCACAGCTGGAAGGCCCGCGACGAATGGGACCGGGCGACACCTCTGGAGCGTATCCAGGCGGCGACCGAAGCCCGCCTGGTGCAGTTGATCCTCAAGGACCCCAAGTCAGGATCGGACTACAAGGAAATTGACCTGTTGCACCGTCAACTGGAGCGGCAAGCCCGCATTCAGCGCTTCAATGACGGCGGTACCGAAACCGAGCTGAATCCGAACCTGGCCAAGCGCAACGAGGGGCCGAAGAAGGCGCCGAAGCGCAACGAGTTCGACGAAGAGCACATCGAAAAGCTGACTGAGGCGTTCATTGACGGCTGTTTCGGTTATCAGCTGGATTGGTACAAAGCGGGTAACCAGCGAACCCGGGCGATCCTCAAGTCACGGCAGATCGGCGCGACATACTACTTCGCCCGCGAAGCGCTGATCGATGCGCTGACGACTGGCCGCAACCAGATATTCCTGTCGGCCTCTAAAAACCAGGCGCATATCTTCAAGGCCTACATCCAGGCCTTTGCCCGCGAGGTGGTGGGTGTCGAGCTGACGGGCGACCCGATCATTCTGGGGAATGGTGCGGAGCTGCACTTCCTGGGCACCAACGCCCGGACCGCGCAGGGCTACCACGGCAATTTCTACTTTGACGAATTCTTCTGGACGTTCAAGTTCAAGGAACTGAACAAGGTCGCCAGCGGCATGGCGATGCAGAAGCAGTACCGCCGGACCTACTTTTCGACGCCTTCCAGCATGGCGCACGAGGCCTATACGTTCTGGACGGGCGAGCGGTTCAACAAGGGCAAACCGGCGGCGCAAAGGATAAAAATCGACGTCTCCCATGACGCCCTGCAGCAGGGGCGGCTGTGTGAGGACCGGGTCTGGCGGCAGATCGTCACCATCCTCGACGCGGAGGACCGTGGCTGCGACCTGTTCGACCTCGACGAGCTGCGCCAGGAGTACGACGCCGAGGCGTTCCAGAACCTGCTGATGTGCCAGTTCATCGACGACGGGGCGAGCATATTCCCGCTTGCGATGTTGCAGCCGTGCATGGTGGACAGTTGGGACCTCTGGGCCGAGGACTACAAACCGTTTGCCGCGCGGCCTTTCGGGGATCGTCAGGTCTGGGTGGGTTACGACCCAGCAGAGAATGGTGACAGCGCAGGGTTGGTGGTGATCGGCCCGCCCATGGTGCCTGGCGGCAAGTTCAGGGTGCTGGAAAAACACCAATTCCGGGGCATGGACTTTGCGGCCCAGGCTGAAGCCATTCGCCAGGTCACCAGACGCTACTGGGTGACCTACATCGGGATCGACATCACCGGCATGGGCTCTGGCGTGGCGCAGCTGGTGAAGCAGTTCTTCCCGAACATCACCACGTTCAGCTACTCGCCCGAAGTCAAAACCCGCCTGGTGCTGAAGGCTTATGACGTCATCAAAAACGGTCGTCTGGAGTTCGATGCAGGCTGGACGGACATGGCGCAGTCGTTGATGGCTATCCGCAAAACAATCACCGCCTCCGGGCGCATGTTCACTTACACGGCCGGTCGCACAGACGAGACGGGCCATGCCGACCTGGCGTGGGCGCTGTTCCACGCACTGCACAACGAACCCCTTGAAGGGCAGACCACGGCGAATACCGGATTTATGGAGTCCTACTGATGAGCAGACGTAAGCGCGGAACCCAACTGGCCACCGCTCAGCCACCCGTTGAAGGGGACTTGCTGCCGCCTGAGTCCGGGCCGGTTGAAGCGTTCACTTTCGGTGATCCCGCTCCCGTGCTGGATAGCCGGGAGATCCTCGACTATCTGGAGTGCTGGGCCAATGGGCGTTGGTTTGAAACACCGATGTCCATGGATGGCCTGGCAAAAACGACCCGGGCCAGCGTGTACCTACAGTCGGGGCTGAACTTCAAGCGCAACATGCTCGCCCGCACGTTCGTTCCCCACCGTCTGTTGAGTCGCCAAGCCTTTGAGCAGTTCGCCCTGGACTGGCTCTGGTGTGGCAACTGCTACCTGGAAAAGCGCAACAACATGCTCCGTAACACCATGGGCCTGCTGCCTCCACTGGCGAAATACATGCGCCGGGGTGTGGACATGGAGACCTATTACCAGGTGCGTGGCTGGAAGGATGAGCACGAGTTTGCCCCCGGCTCGATCTGCCACCTGCGTGAGGCTGATATCAACCAAGAGATCTACGGCCTGCCGGAGTGGCTGGCAGCGCTGCAAAGTGCGCTGCTCAACGAGAGCGCCACGCTGTTCCGGCGCAAGTACTACAACAACGGCAGCCACGCCGGTTTCATCCTGTACATGACCGACGCGGCGCAGAAGGAGGAGGACATCGACTCACTGCGCACCGCGCTGAAGAACTCGAAAGGGCCAGGCAACTTTCGCAACCTGTTCGTGTACGCGCCGGCCGGGAAGAAGGACGGCATTCAGCTCATCCCGGTGAGTGAGGTCGCTGCCAAGGACGAATTCAGCTCGATCAAGAACATCAGCCGCGACGACTTGCTCGCGGCGTTGCGCATTCCACCGCAGTTGATGGGCATCGTGCCGCAGAACGCGGGCGGTTTTGGGTCGTTGCGAGAGGCTGCTGAGGTTTGGGCGGTCAACGAGCTGGAACCGTTGCAGGCGAGGCTGGCCCAGGTCAACGAGTGGCTGGGTGAAGAGGTTGTCAGCTTCAAGGAGTTTGAGCTTCCAACGGGGGGGAAGTAGTACCCCCGCGCAGTAAACGAGGCGACGAGCTGGTGCGCTAACACCCGCTCGACGCTGAATCACTCGAACACGCCGAGTGCTCCAACCAAGGCCTCGCCCCACTGCGCAGGGGGTGCGAAGCCTAAGCGAATCCAATTATCGAAACAAGGATCACTTATGAGCACACCAATAATCCCGTGGATGGGCGGCAAGCGTCGCCTGGCAGATCGTCTTATTCCGCTGTTTCCGCCGCATGAATGTTACGTCGAGGTCTTTGCCGGCGGCGCAGCGCTTTACTTCATGCGGCCCCAGGCTGCGCCGGTTGAAGTCCTCAACGACATCAACGGCGACCTGGTGACGTTGTACCGTGTCGTGCAGAACCACCTAGAAGAGTTCGTGCGCCAGTTCAAGTGGGCGCTCAGCTCCCGCCAGGTGTTCGAATGGCAGAAGATGACCAGGCCGGAAACGCTCACCGACATCCAGCGGGCAGCGCGTTTTTTCTACCTGCAGCACCATGCTTTCGCCGGCAAGGTCAGTGGACAGACCTTCGGTACCGCAACAACTGGCCCAGCCATTAACCTGCTGCGGATTGAGGAGAACCTGTCTGCAGCTTGGCAGCGGCTGTCTGGCACCTATGTCGAGAACCTGGGCTGGCTTGAATGTGCTGAGCGCTACGACCGGCCGCACACATTCCATTACATGGACCCACCTTACTGGCAAACCGCCGGCTATGGCGTGGACTTCCCCTTTGAAAACTATGAGCGGATGGCCGACTTCATGCGGCGGTGCAAGGGCAAGGTGATGGTCAGCATTAACGATCACCCAGATATCCGACGTGTATTTGAAGGGTTCCATTTCGAGATGGTGGACATTCGATACAGCACGGCGAATCAACGACAGGGGAAAGTCGAGGTCAGCGGGGAGTTGGTAATCATGAATTGGGAGCCAGCAGTATTGGGAGGGCTGTTCTAGGGAACTGACTGAATCAGACTATTATCCTTGTTCCTCGTGTTGCCCACGGCGGTGCTGACCTTGAGTCATTCAATGGTCTCGGCTGGCTCGCCCTGGTGCAGCACATTGCTTGGGACGTTGACGGTCATATTCGCTCTCGGGTCAGACGTTGGCATCCTGTTTTTGGTGTACTCCTACGTTTCGCCAAATATTTGTGCTTCAGAACCGACCTATGTTTCGATAGTTGTGCGGTTTTTAGTTATTTAAATACTGGAAAATATCTTTTCAAGAAAAAGCTGCCCATTTCAAAAGCATAATCTGGTTGACCATCTTCCATTATGCGATAGCAATAGATTTTTCCAAGCCGTGCCGATGGAATCTCTCCTGCCTTTCCCTGAGAGATTTTTAAAAAGTCTCTAGCTATGCAAAAGCTAATAAAGTCTGCGACTTCAAGTAGGTAATGTGATCCGGGAATCATGAATTTTGGCTCAGGAATATAAATTCCGGCCGCTAGATACGTGAAGAGGCGAGTATATTGCAGTCCTAGGAAACATTCCAACGCCCATCCCTCTGTACGCTCCCCAGATGTCGAATCTTTTATATTATCAAAATGCCAAATAACTCCTTTTTTGTTAATTCGCATGGTGTCAAGTGTAGCTAGCAAAGCTTGCTTAAAGAGATCTTCTTTTTGAGTCTTTATAGCTGAAGCGTTGTCCTTGCGTGCGTCGCCGAGGACTATAGCGCTGGAGAAGTTAAAACACACAAGCTCCGGTGATAAGTCTTTAATCATCTTGGCGAAACGCTGGCCATAGTTGATTTTTTCAGCAACTCCTGGAAAGGCGAAACGCCTTTCTGGTCCACTATCACTCCAGATTTCAGTGAAATGATGAGTCCATGTTTCGGGTGCAAGATCGGGTCTGGCATCCAGTTTGAATTTGTTTAGTTTTGATTTTATTAATTCATGTTTGCTTCTGTGTAATCCTATCAGTGTTAAGCAGAAGAAGTGTATACGTTTTCCGTTGAATTCAACGATTCTTCCCGCTTCATCTCCATATAACCCCCATGTTCCATCACGGTCTATTATGGGTATATTGTGATGATAGTCTAGCATGCAGTTGCTACATTTAACCGGAACAGAGACGGGTATCCATCGACCATCACCATGGTTTGGTACTACTGCTTCGTGGGGGTACTTCATGTCCCCTAACCAGTCTATAGCGTTCTCCGTCCCACAAGCTGAGCAACTTGAAGTAGTAGCCTCAAGCTCTATCAGGTTCAATCCGGGATTTTTCCGATATTGTTTCTTATTGTTCGCCATGAACTTCATCCAGGTTTTTGGTGTCGAGAGGACGGGTAACTAGCAGTTGTGCGGTACATGCTTGCCTTTTCCGTAAAGGTGTCCGCTCTACGGACACCTTTCTCGCGGCAGTTGTTGCTGATCACCTGTCTTGAGTTGCTGTAGCCGAGAATCGTGCAAACATCCTCGGCACAAAACCAATGCTCTTCGTTCACTTCGCTCATAACTCGCACCGGCAACGCTTCAAACTCAAACAGTATGGGCATGATCATCGGTGCGTTCCTTACGAGTCTTGTCCAAAATGTGGCATCGAGCAGTTTGCCCAGCCTGGCTGCGATCGGCAACTCGATCTGCACCTGGCGCGCGCCGTCGTCCCCCCACCTCGCCTGCGGGCTAAATGGGTCGTTTTTTCTGCGCCCCTGCGGACTACTCCGGGCCGCTCAGGCTGGGCGGTAGCTTGGCGTTGTGGGGAGGTCGAAAGCCTGCGGAACCCTGCACCGAGGCGGTATTTCTTCTGAAGGTCTGGAGGCGTTGCTGTGATGGTAGAGGGGGGGGGATTTCAAAAAGAGTAATTTCAGTAATCACCTTCGGGAAAGGGGCTGGAGGCCGCGTATTCCGTGGGCTTTGAGATTACAAAAAGGAGTAACAGAGAAGTAATCGAAAAGGTAATTATTGGCCAATATATTGATTTTAAAGGGCTTTTTTGAAATGGGGAATTACATTTATAAAGAGTAATCAGATTACTTCAATATTACTTAAAAATTACCTTTTGATCGAAATTATAAATCCTTTATTTTCAATGGCTTGAGCGTAAAAATCGACCAAGATTACCTATGTTACTCTTTTTTTTAGCCCGGAAAATTTTGGCAATCATGGTCTCCACATGCAGGCGTGCACGTGTAAACGGCGGTTATCGATCATGCGATGTCTCTGGTCTGCGCCGACACAAAAAAGCCCCCGCACCAGGCTCGAGTGCGGGGGCTTTTTTACATAAGTGGCGTATTGGTAGCGCGATGACCTACCCTTCGCGTCAGTCCAAAATGCCACGACCCGGCTCGGCTGGCTTGCCAAGCACATAGGCCACATGCGAAACGCCAACGTTATTCGCATTGGGCACTACGGCCAACAACTTCCAGCCCTCGGCCAACTTCTTGTTGGCACTGGCTGCACCGGCCACCTGAACCACTTCTACCGCGTCACTCATCTGCATACGTCCTACTCCCTGTGGTGGTGGCCTATTGTAAGCGCAGCCGCAGATAAGGTGGGGGTTCCTTTCAGATCGGATGTTGTAGAAACTGATTTGACTCAGCGCGTACTTGGGCTTAGATGTCGCAAAAAACCTATAGGGAAAAATTTATGCCCTTACTACATCGATACGAATCCCTACTGCTTAAAAAAAACGTATGCCTATCAGAGTCCTACGCGCATCGTATGAGCCAGTGCCTAGCATTACGGCTTCAATACTGTTCATCGCTCAGAACGATCAATAAATTTTCGGTATTAGATGAGATCGCACTGCTTGAAAAACTATCGACAAGTCGGCCTACGGGTACAAAAGCAGCTGAAAAATTCAGAGGTCCCATTTTAGGACGGTTCTGGCACAAGCATTACTTTGACGCAAAGCATCTGCCCCAGAACATCTTGAACAAATGGTTCGGCGATTACGCAGTGAAGCAGGGACTGCTGAAGATGAAGCTACATGAAGTATTGAAGTCGGACGAGGATGATACGGATATGGAAAAGTACTGGGAGGCTAAGGCCAACCGTGTGGCACATGCACTCGTCTATGGCGGGGTTGAAGCGAGAAGAAATAGAGGGGCGTTGACAGGCGAATGGATAATTTATTATGAGCATGCCGGACTGAATTATTATTTAGATTTAGCTGACCACAAGGAATTAGAGGATCAGCAAAAACTTTTTGATCGCCTGATGGATGAATGCGCGTGGGAGTACCCCTTCGCGTTCAGCTCGTCAGATTAGTGGAAAGTTTAGGCTGTTTTATTGGTGTTAAGATAATGCAACGCCGAAGCGTTCTTTCTTAAGAGGAAGTGGAGGTTTTGTTCCTGTTAGGTTTTGAATTAATGTTTCTGTTAGTTTGATGTCTTCATCTATGTCCTTTATTTCTTTTTCGTAATCGTCGAGTGAGATTTTATTTGCTTTAAGAAGGTCGGAAAGCTGTTTTTGTTGGTCGTGAAGAGAGGCCAATTCTTTTGTGGTGATTTTTAATGCGTGCAGAGTGGTTTTTCTGAACTCTACCTGTGTGTTTTCATTGAGTTGCAGTAGTTCTTCGGTATATTTGCCAAACTTTGAGTGGGTGAGCATTGTGCCATTGGCTGCATCAAATTTTAGGTGCTTGCTCATTATGTAGTCACAGGGGTTAACAATGTAAGGCCCTTTCTTTTCGTCTGTGGGCCAATCATTGTTTTTTCGTGAATTACAGCTGCCGCAGCAGTAGTACAGATTTTGATAGTCGCATACCAGTCCGGCAAATTTTAAGATGCCTTTAGGTTTATAGTGATCAACGCCAAAGTTCAGGTTTGGGGCGCTACTGTCCGGTTGACGGCAATAAACGCACGTTCTTGAGAATTCGTGCTGCAAATAGCGTTTATAGGTTTGATATCGTTTGAATAGTCTAGGCGTCAAGGATCTTGAATGCTTTGACTTTGGGTATTGAAATACTGTGATTGTCAAACTGAAAGTCCTAGGCGTTGGGCGCGATTCAATCTCGATTGCTCAACTGACTTTATTGAATCTATAGAACTTTCCAAGTGGCTAATTTGCTCCGCCGTAACTCTTGGGGATTTTTCGATAAGCCTTGAGTTAAGGATTTCTAGTCGTGCAATCATTTCTGCTGACACAGAGTCGTTCGCGTATTTTATTGCAAGGAGTCTTATGCGTGATTCTGCAATTTTACTGACTTCTATATCCTTGGCGCTGACTTGATGTTCGTTGCCCAAAGCGCGGAAGGGAGCGCAATCAACAGCCTTCGGTACCAATGACGTTGAGTCAAGTTGACTGGTGGTTTTGGCGAGTTTTTGGAACGATTCAATGTTTCGATTAGCAGAGTTCGTGCCAGGATATGCTGTGGCTAAAAACTGAGTTGCGCCAAAGATCGAGTTGCTCGCTGGAGGATTAGACCTCAATGGTGCTTGCGACGTATAAAACATCGAAGGAGAAGGAATGGGGGCGACGTCTACGTAATATTCCATATTTAAACCCCTTTTCTAGATCTTAAGTCCGTTGATAGGAACTCTCTAGCTTTCTCAGTAATCGACCAGTCGAAAATGTCAAATGCCTGGCGGTGCATCACATCTACTGCGTCCAAGGCATCTGACACTAAGACTTCGGTACGATAAGTGTCAGTGTCAATTAAATAACTAGGTCTTACTGGCTGTTCCGGATTTCCATGGTTAAGTTGAATTCCATGTTGGAGTAGGCAACCCCCATCGTCAGCCAATAGCTGCATTCTTCCCCCAAAGTCATTAATGCCAATGAAATGTCTGGAGGTAATAGATGCCGTCAATAGTGGGTTGACCCAGGCTGTTATGTCTTCATCTGAGGTTTTCAGTATGTTGATATATCGAAGCCCAATTCTAGTGAAAAAGTCCGAGTCAATTATTTTTTCTGCAGCATCTATGACTTGAAGGATTCTTTCTCGTAGATTGCTAAATCCAGAATAAGTAGTTGTTTCAATCGCTATGCTATTTTCTTTTAAAGAAATGCTCCAGTTCGACTTAGCAGATCTAAAAACGTGAACATTGCTGGAGCCTGCGCTATTTGATCCGACGCCGAGAGTAAATTCATTATTCATCTCCAGGATTGGATAGTCTTTACGAAGCGCTTTCACAAATGAGGAAGGTGGGCGTTGTTCGCCCAGCTCAATTAGCGTCGGAAATCGTAATTCGCAAACAGCCTGCTTCAAAAAGTTATGCTTGAAGCGATTCTGGTTGTCAGACCGCGTAAGTACTAATTCGTCAGCTTTCCAACTTGCGCTCATGAGGTACTCGTCGCTAGGTACAAAAAAGGTGGCTATGATTGCACGGAATCTAAGTGCTGTCAGTATCCTAGGCGAAATCAGCCACACCTGCCCTAAAAAATCAAGCTATTCGTTCAAGTTGGCAAAGATTTTCCTTAATTTACGGTCGTTTGGCTTTCATCGTCCGAATGACTCACGGGAAAAGTCTTTGTGGCTCATCGCCATTCACGGGAGTTATTCGCGTCTTCTCAGTCGAGCTAGTCCCTGTTTCACAAAGCCTGAGTTTTCACCAATGGCATGAAGCGCCCCTCGCGCGTTCTCCCCGGCCTCCGAGCCGTTTTGCTGCTCTACCCATAGCGTCAGCTCCATGACTGCTGCCTCTAGGGCCAGTTGGTTGAGGTACATCCTTTCAAGCACGTCTACCAAAGAATATTCGTGTGCCATTGTCGGCTCCTGCATCAGACTGGTTTGAGCATAGCAGCGGCATTGAGCGGCTTAGATTTGATATTTTGATAACCCTCGCTCGTTACCAGGCGGTCGTTCACTCATAAGGCAGCGTGGGTGCTCGGGAATGTTCTACTTGGTACGAAAGTGGTACGGCCGATTAAGGGCAGCGCTGTAGTGCCCGTATTGTGAGGCCTGTAGGTTTAGGCGTTCCAATCCATCATCGGGGCGACGGAGAAGCGGCGGGAGAGGGCTTGCAGTGGAGCTATGACTGAAGGCATTGGGATCTGGAATGGAGAATGCGAAGGGTGAGCAGTTTATCAGGAACGGGTTTGAAAGGCCGGGTATTGATCGTCTGGCACGAGACTCAGTTTTAAATAAATCTGTCCCCTTTTTTCCTGGATTGCTACGCGAAGCAGTTGGACAGCGATATGGGCGAGCTCTTCGCTTATATCGATAGCTGCGCCTTAGTCAAATATTTTGGCCAACATCCACAGATCGAACTGCGTTATGTCCTGGCCTGTCTGCGAGATACCAATGAGGCAAATAAGACAATTTCATCAGCCCGCTGCATCGTCTAACGAGGCATCGCTCCGTCCATAGATGGGGTTCGCCGAACGAATCCAATTATCGGCGTATTGTGGACGCTCAGTTTGTAGGGCGTGTTTAACCACCCATTACAACCTTAAGCCTAAATCCCAAGGGAACGTCGAAATTTCTGAAGTTACTGACACCGCAGCCCAGTTGATCTTCAATTTATCCGCAGGAGTTATAAGCACGGCTTCGTTCCTGTCCCACTGGAAATCATCATCTATTAAAAGGGGCCCCGGAATGTGCGGGTTTAACACCCCGAAAGCGATGTGGTGAAAAGCTCCTCGTGGCCCTTCACTGCCTGTGATCAGTAGTTCACTATGCCGAGTGGAATCATTGAACGTTAATGAAAGATGATCCACTTGGAGATCAGCCACGACTATTTTCCCTAGCGGGGGCAGTCAAAATGTAATGCAGGGAAATCAAACGTCGTTTTTTCATCTGTGAGCGCTACGGCGAGTGTTAATAGAGAACGGTTAGCGTCGAATGTTAGAGAAACCAGGGAGTCGGAAAATCGGTAGCCCCACCAATTTTCGGCAATCCTATTCGGTGGTCCAAGTTGCTCTTTAATCCATTCCGCAGGGGCTCCCAATTCAATGCCCGTAAAGATGTTTTTAGGCGTTTTTTTTGCCTGTAGCAGTACAGACGGTCGTCCAAGTCTGGATCTCAAAGTCCTAATGCCTTGCGTTCCCATCGCTAGCCACAGAAGTGTAGCGCTGCCGAGAAACCCACCGATGGCGTTTATAGCAATGTCAGCAAGGTGTAGAGAATTAGCTAAATCAATGAATGTGCTCATGGCTCCACTCTAAATTATCTGAAGTTTTTAATGGTAGCCGTCATCGCCCCGCCCGTAGATAGGCACAGGGCAGCTTTTGGCCGAATATTGCCGTGAACGAACAGCACTCGATTTAGAGACGCACGTCAGGGATGGTTTGAAGGGCTATAGGGTGATGCGAGGTTCTTGTTACGGTTCAACTCAGTACTCGACGGGGCCAAAATGCCCTTTATACCCGACTTGGGTGAGGACTAAGCGATTGATGCGCTACTTAAGGCCGCTCTGTTCTCAGAGTGCAGCTTCCACGGCAGAGTTGAGCTCCTTACTCAGGTTCCCCAGGTGAGCCCGAAGCACATGGTCCTGTTCATCGAAAAATTGCTTGAGGGTATACAGGTAGTCCTTTTTTTCCCTGTAGCCATAGGGGGTGATGAGGTGTGTACGCATCACATTAGCTAACGGTGCCAAGTGCGCATGCTGCTCCAAATCACGCAGGGTCGTGAGCGCCACACCAAGCAATTCACCCTTGAGTCGGCGGGGCAAGCGCGGAGATGTCAAGATAGCCTGCATAACTCGGCCGATGGCTTCCGCGGCTTCGAAGGAGATGTAAACGTGATTGCCTTCGAGTTGGTTGGGTCTTAGCACGTCGCCAGGTTTCGTTAGCGATTCGGCATCTCTAACCCACACCGCGGTAGCGTCAACGATTTCGTACAACAGGTAGCCCAGCGGTGTTGGGAACTCATAGTCCTCGTCTTCGGGGCGAACTTCGCGAGCGCGATCGACTAAACGTCCAGCGAAATGAGGCATGTAGTGGAGCCACAAGTGATCAGCGGTACGCTGATGCAGGCCTTCCAGGACCATTATCCTGAAGAACCAGATGCCTGCATAAATCGGGTCGTGGTGTTTTCCAACATCTTTAAAGGTAAGCAGCCGCCCGTTGAATTTCTTTTCTAGAGCTTCATCTGCATCAATTCGCGCGAGTACGGCCTCGCCAATAGACCGGTAGACCCCGAGTCGGGCTGCTACGCCAACATCGGCAAAGTAGAACCGCAAGATGCGGTTCTCATCAGGCAGCCTCAAGCGGCGTCCGCCCTCGCCGAAGTTTTTGTTGTTCTTGAGCTCGCTGTACAAGACGCTAGCTTCATTTGCCAACAGTGCGTTGAAGAACTCGTCTTGGAAGTCCTCTTCAAAGCGTGTTGCGCGCTCCATGACCTCCATACAAAGGTATGGTCGAACGATTGCGAGGTGTCCAGCAAGTCGACGGGATGACAATAATCGTTTTACGACGATGGCGGCACGGCGCTGCAGCCGCTGCGAGGGGCCAACCAGGTCAGCAAGCCACTCGCGAAAACTGAACCATTTGCGGAATAACCAGTTTACCGGAGCACCTTCTCCTAACGAGAAGGATCCGTCGTCTCGGAAGATTAGTTGGAAGTCGGGTCGTGGGGGGCGAATAGCGCTGGCCAAATGGTTTCGCACGCTCTCTGGCGCCGCAAGATCAAGAGCAGATGCGAGATGACGATGCAGCAAGTCAGCAAGCTCATCTAGCTTACCTGCGTGCAATAGTGAGGTGCTCAGGTCATCGAATAGGCCTAGGTTCCACCGTGTAAGCTTCGTCCTGCGCGACCGCCAGTAGACAAATCCAGCGAGGAGTAGAAACAGCAGGTACTGGGTGGCGCTCTTGTCGAATCCCCATAGCCAGGGGCCAAAGCTAGGCACTCCTAGTGTGGAGAGTACGGGCTGGAAAAAAAAGCCATGGATGACTAGCAGGGCCGACCAAATAACCAGCCAGTCGAACCAATTCAAGCTTAACCGGAAGCTGAGTCTGGCAGTGCTAGGCACGATCGCCCACACCGCAGCGATTAAGCCTAGCATGGTGAGTAATGCGCTAGTGTCAATGCCAGCAGGGTTCATAAAGTGATTCAACCGTATAATAACTGTGGGGCCAAGGATTTTACTGAAGCAGTTGTGATTGTTACGGAGCAGCACCGTCTTCACGGACACATTGATGGCCTGCCCGGCACTCCCACTTTGCATAGCTCATATTGCAGTCAGTGGGTACTAACTGCTATTGCTGACGATTCGCTTCGAAAAGAACCAAGCATAGCACTGACAATGCTTGGGATTACTGCATCCAGCGAGAAAGGGACTGATTTTCAGTGCATAAGAATGGTGTTGATACGAAATTGGTGCTGATGGTCGGCGGTAGCGCTGTAGTGCCTGTACTGTGAGGGCTTTAGGTTTAGGCCTTCCAACCCATCATGGGTGCAACGCTGAAGAGACGGGACAGGGCTTGCGGTGGCGCTATGTCTGAGGAAATTGGGATCTGGGACGGAGATTGCTAAGGGTTAGCAGTTTATAAGGAATGGCTTAGAGAAGCTGGGGTTGATCGTACGAGACTAGATCAATATTAAATAAATCTGTCCCCTTTTTTCGATGAAAAGTGGTCGTGGTTAGAAAGGCTATATTAGAAGCTGAGACGATTTTCTTAATTCTTGGGGAGGAGAAATGGAATTTAATAATCGTGAGATTTCTATAATAATTTGGACTGCTGTCGCTATTATTGCTATGTGTTTCCTGAGAGATATCAGGAGTAATTTACTTGAAATATTTAAAGCTTTTTTTAGTCGTCATTTTCTAGGTTTTTTTTCGCTAGCTTTTTTATGGATGACTGTCTGCGTTTACGGCCTGTATCGAGTTGATTTGTGGGAGTATGCAAATCTCAAAACAACCATTGTATGGGGTGCGACGTTTGCCTTCAGCTCAATGTTTAGTTTATCTAAGATTAGATCCGACAGGTCTTTTTTTAGTGGGCTTGTTAGCGGTGCTGTAAAGCCGACAGCCATCGTTGTGTTCGTTACTAGTCTCTATTCTTTTTCTTTGTGGGTGGAGATTTTTCTCGTTCCGCTTGTGGTCTTTCTTAGTTTGCTTAGCGCGGTTTCTTCCCGTGAAGAAAAAAATGCAATGATTACAAAGTATTTAGATCGTTTGGTCATCGTTATAGGTGTCGCATATTTGACGAATGCTGCTTTTGAGATGGTCAATGATTTTACTTCTTTTGCAAGTGGGACAAACTTCAAGGATTTCTTTGGTCCGGTAATTCTCACTTTTATGTTTTTCCCTTTTCTTTATTTATTTGGGCTATACGGGGCTTACGATGTTGCATTTGCTCAAATAGGATTGAGGTTGAAAGATGAGAAGATAGCGGCTTACGCCAAGCGGACTGCATTGATGATGTTTAGAACAGATGTCGAGTTAATGCAGCAGTGGCTGCTAGAATTGCATAACTGGGCCGCATCAGGCCCCGCAGAAATCAAAGCTTCAATTGTTTCTATGAAATACCGAAGACGCAGAGAAAAAAAACCTTTGTCTGTAGCTAGCGCTGATGGGTGGGTGCCCCGAGACGCTCGAAGATTTTTGTACGGTTTTCGGTTGGAGATTGATACGTATAGACCTGCGTATGGGTACGAGAATTGGTTCGGAAACTCAAAGTATATCGAGGTTGGTGCTAACTTTCGATCTTCTAATATTTCCTATTACATAAGAGGTGGGGAGGATGTTGTAAGGCACGTGAAGCTCGTGCTTAACGTGAATTCGGAAGAGGATATAGCAATTGCTGAAGATAGCTTTAGGGAGATTGCTGAAAGTTTGCTTAGGGTAGTGTTTGACTGTGTGCCGAGTTCTTTGGAGGCACCATTGAATGAGGCTGAGAATATGAGGTGTGTTGTTGGGGGACGTGGGGTGCAGTTCTGTAAGGAAATGTATGTGCGCGGAGCGCCTGGAGGTTACACAAGATCTATTGGAATTTATAACGATGATGCCTTTTGTGATGAAGGGGATTGAGTCCGATTTGGTTAAAGTCGGACTCTGTTGATTATGCGGCTTTTCCCATAAGTTTCCTTTGCTCAGTTGTAGCTTTTTCGCATTGTCGATCAATGTAATCTGCTAGGTCTCTTATGTGTATGCCAAGCGCCGCTTTCTGGCTTTCTGGCTACCTGCGCCAAGAGGAGCGATTGGAATATCAATCTCGGCATCCAAACATTTTCGCCTGAATTTTTCGACTTTCAGATTCATATAATCATTGCAAATAATGTCTAGTGGGATTACGGCGCAGTCTTCGTATTGAGCCATCAGGAGGAATAGATGTGAACGGTACGGATTTATTTTACGCCTAATAATCTAGTTTCAATCTTAAATAAATCCGGCCCGTTTATTCAATCACCCGTGCGACGGAGAACCAGCGGGAGAGGGGAGCGGTTTGTAGGGGCATGAGGGATCAAAGTTAGCAAGGCGAATGGGGTGCAGTTTATTAGAGATAGATCCTGGGTGTGGGGAGGTCTTTCCACGCCGTTCACAATCTCTTTTCGTTTGGAATACGCCCACGTTCGCACGTTGATGATGCGTTGGTATAGTGGTCAGACCCCGACATTTGTTTTATTCGGGTGGACGTCGATTGAAACAAGTTAGATGACCGATGAGTTATCTAACTTGAACGCAGAACTAGACAGCTGGCGCGACTTTTTTTCCGTGAAGGGTTATTTGGACGTGAGGTGCCCCTTCTACTGTGCCGGATAGTGAAACTGTTCCACCTTCATAATCGATATTGCCGTTAGCATTTAGAAGGTAGTTGTCAACGCCTGCGACATTTGTATTGCCCGCACGCCACATGCTGACCTTAAACTGTCCAGTAAAAGCTCCTGAGGTAGTCGGTACTTGTCCTTGATAAAGATAGTTCGGGTCTCCTCCGTTAACGGAGCCGTCTTTGATTACTACGAGACCGTCTCCATGATCTGGGCGGTTAGATCTAAAAGCTACTGAAAAAATACCGTTAGACATTTTCATAATTCCTAGATTGATAGCGTTTTGATGCTAGCTCCCTGCTAGGAATTCGCAATTTATTAGGAAGGTTACATACGTGGAAATGTTACTTAATGTGTGTTCTGAGAAAAAAGTGGTCCGTAACCCTCCGGGAAATTTCCCACGCTTTTCTCAGCTTGTCCCTCAGACCTCGCATCGCTAACCTCCTCAAACCGCTGGAAAACCAGCGGCCGGATGTGGAAGTCCGTACCAGCTAAGACGCAATCGCCTATAAACACCAGCCGGCTTTTTTTCACGCCTGTATCATGTGTTTTGGCGGCTGTGCGCGGGGCACTTCGGTGCGCCGGGTCCTTAGCCCTGGTCTTCCACACCTGCGTACAGCTGCCACCCTCATGTGGAAGTGAGATTGGCAGTTCCTGAATAGTTAAGGAGCTTCGCCATGTACAAAGTCACGCCGAATCCGCCTCATGCCTCAACTGCTGCACCCACTGACGCCAAGCTTCAAGCTGCGGCTCAGCGTGCCATCCATCATTACTTGCCGTCATCTGATGAAGATGCACCCGCCGACCAGTCAAGCAACAACCTATTCCTCGTCAGCCCTGACATAGACACCGAAACTCTCCTAGCCAACGCCGCTGAAAACCTGGAATCCGCCAACCAAATGGCCGCGACCTTGGCTTTCGACCTCGATGAGCCCCATCGCGCCATAGTCTTGGGTATCCAGCAGCTAATCGACCTGAGTGCTCTACTCGTTGACCGAGCCTTGGAGCAAGTCGCGCCTGTAGGCAGCACGGCCACCGCCTGACGCCGAACCCTGCCGCCTTACCCCAAGGCGGCAACCTGAACCCATCCTGTCATCCAGCAAAGTTTCATAATTCCCTGCGCTTTTGAGGTCTACGATCCTCCTTAAGAGAGGACCTATACGCCTCCAGCCCAAAGGGAACTGAAAAATGATCTCCAATCTCGTCAAAGTCGTGATGGTCGCGGGCACGTTGCTGTTGGCCGCTTGTTCGACGGGTTCGTCGGACGTGAGTAGCGACCCGTGTTTTTCAGGGGGATGCCAGGCGTTTGGGGACCATAGCCCCAGCAAGGCCGCCAAGATGAATTTTGGGGGCAGCGCGCTGGGGAGCAGTTACGGGGAGTATGGTTCGGGGTTGATGCATGATGACTGAGTGAGTGGGTGGGGCAGTCATTTACTTGGTGACTGACCCACCGCTTTCGCGAGCAAGCCCGCTCCCACATTGGATCGTGGGTGGGGTTTGGAGGTGTGGCGTTAGTGGCCGCCTTTCATGCGGCGGGCGATCAGGTAGATGCCCAAACCCAGCAGTGCCGTGGCAGCGCCGATGTAACCCGTGCTGGTCCACCCATACCCCGCCGTAATCGCCATCCCACCGAACCACGGCCCCAGCGCATTCGCCAGGTTGAACGCCGCGTGGTTGGACGCCGCCGCCAGGCTCGGTGCCTCATGTGCAATGTCCATCAAGCGGATTTGCAGCGGCGCGGCCATGGCGATCATGGTGCCGACCAGGCCAATACCCAGCAGTACGCTCCACAGCGAACTCGCGGCAAAGGTGAAGAAGATCAGCACGGCCATCGACCACACCATGATCCAACCCACTGCGCGAAATTGCAGGCGGTCAAACAGTTTGCCGCCGGCGATGTTGCCGATGATGCCGCCTACGCCAAACGCGGCCAGACCGAAGGGAATCCACTGCGGCGAGACTTTGGTCACTTCGAGCATTGTCGGCGCCAGGTAGCTGAACACGCAGAACATCCCGGCAAACCCTATAGCGCCAATGGACAGCGCCATCCACACCTGCGGTTTGGTGAAAGCGCGCAGTTCTTTGCGCGGGTCGCTGCGGGGTTCGTCGTGGCGATCCGGTACGAATTGCCAGACCAGCGCGATGGTGCACAGGGCAATGGCGCTGACCAGTGCGAACGCCGAGCGCCAGCCCAGGTGTTGACCGAGGAAGGTGGCGATGGGGTTGCCGAGCAGCATGGCCAGGGTCAGGCCCATCATCACCCGCGCGACGGCGCCGGCACGTTTGTCGTTGGGCACCATGCTGGAGGCGACCACGGCGGCGATGCCGAAGTAGGCGCCGTGGGGCAGGCCGCTGATAAAGCGGAAGGCCACCAGCGAGCCGAAGGTTGGGGTAAACGCGGTGGCCAGGTTGCCGAGGGCATACAGCCCCATCAGCAGCAGGAGCATGTGTTTGCGCAGCAACTTGGCGCCGAGGATGGCCAGCAGCGGCGCGCCGACCATCACGCCCAACGCATAGGCGCTGATGGCATGGCCCACTTGCGGCTCACTGAGGTTGAGGTTGTGGGCGATGTCGGGCATCAGGCCCATGATGGCGAATTCGCCGGTGCCGATAGCGAACGCGCCCACGGCCATGGCAGCTTCCATTTTGGCGGCGCTGCGCGCGGGCAGCACGTGCCCGGGTGTTTGGTGGATAGACATGGATCGCTCTGTTTGGATGGATGACACGGTGGAGAGCCGCCGATGCTACGCAAGCAGCGACGAAGGTGTCTAGAACAGCCTTTTTCGGCAGAGTTCCCTCCCTGTGACCCCACGTCGCGCCTGTCGAGCTTGACACTGGGGCGTTAAAACCCGCGATTTAGAGCTGTCAATTGGCCAAACAGCGCATACCGGCTGTTTGCCGTGATATTCTGCGCGCCGTCTTGGTCTAGTCTTTCTCCGGTGCGTACACCCGTATACGTCCCGGCGGTTGGCTGTCGCCCAGGTAGCTGAAGCCAATAATGATAAGAAGTCAGCGCAGAAGGGACATAAAAGTGAGGTCGATACGTCGGCCTTGTGTGCCCACCCTGCGGTCCCCGAATGAATGTGCAAACCCCGCGGTGCGTTGCCTGGCGCAGCGTGATTGAGGGTTGCCCATGATCAGGGGCGGTGGGGCGGATGGCGTTTTATCATAGGTGCTACTGATGTTTAAAAAAGTAAACACTGCCCTGCTGGGGCTGGCTTTGTCGATGGGGATCACTTCCGTTCACGCGGAAGAGGCAAAGAAAGTCGATGTGCTGCTGATCGGCGGCGGCATCATGAGTGCAACCCTGGGTGTGTGGCTCAATGAGTTGCAACCGGATTGGTCGATGGAGATGGTCGAGCGCCTTGATGGCGTGGCCGAAGAAAGCTCCAACGGCTGGAACAACGCCGGTACCGGTCACTCGGCTTTGGCTGAGTTGAACTACACCCCGGAAGACAAGAACGGCAACGTTGAAATCCCGAAAGCGGTCGAGATCAACGAAGCGTTCCAGATCTCCCGTCAGTTCTGGTCCTGGCAGGTTCAGCAGGGCGTCCTGAAGAACCCGCGTTCGTTCATCAACTCCACTCCGCACATGAGCTTCGTGTGGGGCGATGACAACATCAAGTTCCTGAAGAAGCGTTACGAAGCGCTGCAAGCGAGCCCGCTGTTCGCCGGCATGCAGTACTCCGAAGACCCGGTTCAGATCAAGAAGTGGGTCCCGCTGATGATGGAAGGGCGTGACCCGAACCAGAAAATCGCGGCCACCTGGACCCCGATCGGTACGGACGTGAACTTCGGCGAGATCACCCGCCAGTTCGTCGCTCACCTGCAAACCACGCCGAAGTTCGACCTGAAACTGTCGAGCGAAGTGCAGGACATCACCAAGAACGCCGACGGTTCGTGGCGCGTCAGCTACAAGAACCTGAAAGACGGCACCAAGACTGAAACCGACGCCAAGTTCGTGTTCATCGGCGCGGGCGGCGGTGCACTGCACCTGCTGCAGAAGTCGGGCATTCCTGAAGCCAAGGAATACGCGGGCTTCCCTGTGGGCGGTTCGTTCCTGGTAACCGATAACCCAACGATTGCCGAGCAGCACCTGGCCAAGGCCTACGGTAAAGCTTCGGTTGGCGCACCGCCGATGTCGGTTCCGCACCTGGACACCCGCGTGCTGGATGGCAAGCGCGTGATTCTGTTTGGCCCATTCGCGACCTTCTCGACCAAGTTCCTGAAAGAAGGCTCGTACCTGGACCTGCTGACCAGCACCACCACCCACAACATCTGGCCAATGACCAAAGTCGGTATCCGCGAATACCCACTGGTCGAGTACCTCGCTGGCCAACTGATGCTGTCGGATGACGACCGCTTCAAGGCGCTGCAAGAGTACTTCCCGAACGCCAAGAAAGAAGACTGGCGCCTGTGGCAAGCCGGTCAGCGTGTGCAGATCATCAAGCGTGACGAAGAGCAGGGCGGCGTCCTGAAACTCGGTACCGAAGTGGTCAGCTCGGCTGACAACACCATTGCAGGCCTGCTGGGTGCATCGCCAGGCGCGTCCACCGCGGCTCCGATCATGCTGACCGTGCTGCAGAAAGTGTTCAAGGAACAGGTTGCTTCCCCGGCCTGGCAGGAAAAGCTGCACCAGATCGTGCCTAGCTACGGCACCAAGCTGAACGACAGCCCGGAAGCTGTGGCTAAAGAATGGGCCTACACCGCCAACATTCTGCAGCTGACGCCTCCGCCAGCGATTCCGCAACTGACTGCTCCAAAAGCCACCGAGGCTGCCAAGCCTGCGGCTGAGCCGAGCAAGCCAGCTTCTGACATCGCGTTGTAAGACGTTGGCGAGGTCCTGATTCAGGATCAACCCGATGTAAAAAAAGCCCGCTGAACCGGTAACGGTCAGCGGGCTTTTTTGCAGGTGTTACCAGCGCGCGGGCAACTCGACCTGGCGCTCTGCAGCCGCCAACGCTGCCTTCAGTCCTTCTTTATCCAGAGGTATGCAGTACGCCGGCTTGGCGCGTTCAAACCGCCAGCTCTCATCCAGTCCGCCGGCATCTACGGCGTCGAAGCCGATCTCGTCCAGCAGGGCGATGACTTGCGCCTTGGCCGCCGGGTCATCCGCTGCGACCGGGAGCGCACGCCGGTCCGGCGCACCGCGGGTGCGGGCGTCCTGGGTCAGGTCCGGCGCCAGGATGGCATTGAACACTTTCACCACCTTCGACTGCGACAGGTGCTCGGCCACCAACCGGCTGGTGGTGGTTTCAAAACGGTCGAGCACGGGAATATGGCCGCCGCGATTCGGGTAGTAGTTGTTGGCATCCATCACGGTTTTGCCTTCCAGCCACTGCGCCGGCACGCTGCGGTAGTGCTCGAACGGAATGGCCAGCAGCACTGATTCGCCAAATTGCGCCGCCTCTTGCGCGGTGCCCACTTGAACCCCGCGAATGCCACTCAGCACGCTGCTCATGGACTGCGGGCCACGGGAGTTGCTCAACATCACTTCATGGCCGGCGGCCAACGCCAATTGCGCAACAGCGCGTCCGATAAAGCCTGCTCCGATGATGCCAATTTTCATGTCGGTGCTCCTTCGTTGAGAGAGCCGTTATGATGATTGGCTACTGGATGGGGATAAATGCCCGTTCGGGTCTGGGTGTTGTTACTGGGAGTGGTGAATGATGGATCGCCTTTCAAGCATGAGTGCCTTTGTGATGGCTGCCGAGCTGGGGTCCTACGCCCGGGCCGCCGAGCGCCTGGAAATGTCGCCGCAGATGGTGGCCAAGCATGTGGCGGCCCTGGAGCAGCGGCTGGGCGCGCGTTTGCTCAACCGCACCACACGCCGGCAAAGCCTGACGGAACTGGGAAGCGCGTACTACGAACGTTGCAAACATATCCTGACGGAAGCAGAGGCGGCGGACTCCCTCGCGCAGATGATGAACGACACGCCACGGGGCAAGCTCAAGGTCAGCGCGCCCGTGACTTTTGGCTCTTACAGCCTGATGCCACTGGTGACCGAATTTTTACGGGACAATCCCGAGGTCGAAATCGACCTGCACCTGACCGACCGGTTTGTCGACCTGGTGGAGGAGGGCTACGAGGTGGCGTTTCGCATCGGCCCGCTGGCGAACAGCAGTCTTACCGCCAGGCCGCTGCAGCCCTATCGCCTGGTGGTCTGCGCGTCGCCGGAATACCTGGCCGAGCGAGGCACGCCAGTGACGCCCGCAGACCTTGAACACCACGAGTACCTGGGATACGCCTACTGGTCACGCCCGGCTGATCGCGAATGGTCGTTCTACCAAGGTTCCATCCTGCACAAGGCCCAGGTCGCCAGCCGCCTGCATGTGAATGAAAGCCGGGCGTTGATGACTGCGGCGCTGGATGGTTTTGGGATTGTCCTGGGGCCAGAAGAATTTTTACGCTCGGCTCTGAAGCGTGGCGAACTGGTGCGCTTGCTGCCAGAGTTTGAAGCGCCAAGCCGGCAGATGCATCTGCTCTACACGGCAAACCGCCAGCGCACCGCCAAGCTGCGGCGATTTGTCGACGCGGTGCTGCTGCGTTTCGGCCCGCCCTAAACGCTGTAGCCGGCTTTGACCTGCTCATGCACATGCAGCGCCAACAGGTTGCTGCTATCGCACAGCAAATACAGGTGATGCACCGGCAACGGCGGCAACTCTGCCCCGGCGATCACCCGCGTCAATCCCTTGCCCATCCGGCTCTCTTCCACCAAACCCACCGCCATCCCGCTGCGGATGCAGGCTTCAACGGCCGGCGAACTCGCGCTTTCCAGCAGCACCCGATAGTAAGTGCCGTGCTCTTTCAGGGCCCGAATCGCTGCGGCGCGATAGGGGCAACCTGACAGTTGCACGGCAATCGGCAGGGGCGCCTGCGGTGGATAGCTGAAGTGTTCGGCGGCGACCCATAGCGGCTGGATTTCCCCCAGGCGCTCGCCTTGCTCCAAGGGCTGGGCGCTGACAATCAGGGCCAGGTCCAGCTGCTTGCTGCTGAACAACGTCAACAGTTCGCCACTCGAGCGCGCTTCTACCTCCAGCTCCAACAGTGGGTTGTCGGCGACCAGGCGGGGCAGAAATTCCTGCATGAAGTCCGGGGCATATGAATCAGGTAGACCCAGGCGGATTTTGCCCTGCATGCGTTGCGGTGTGAGCGAGGCCAGCAAGCGGTCGTGGCTCTTGAGAAACTCGGTGGTATCGCCCAGAAGTTTCCTGCCGTACATGGTCAGCTCAACCCCTTGGTTGCTGCGGCTGAACAGGCGTTGGCCGACCTGATCTTCGAGCTTTTTGATTTGCGTGGTCACCGTCGAAGCACTGCGGTGCACGTGATTGGCCGCTTCGTTGAATCGCTGAAAGCGGGCAACGGCGTGGAAGGTACGCAGTAGATCGATGTTCAGTTGTTTGCTCATGATTCCACTTTTCAGGATTAGTGGTGCAGCTTATTCAAATATACAGAATCATGCGCGGCCCTTAGCCTTTTGGTCAATCAAGCGAACCGGAGGCTCAATGAAACGATCGACCTTAGGGCTGCTGCTGTTACAGATGGTGTTCGTCCTGTCCTGGAGTTCGGGCTTTATCGGCGCGAAATTGGCGACCCAGAGCGACGGCATTTTCAATGTGCTGTTCTGGCGTTTTTTACTGGTGTCGTTGTGCCTGGCGCTGTTTTTGAACGTGCGGCTGCTGAAGGTTTACTGGGCGCAGATCCGCCATCATGTGGTGATTGGTTTCCTCTCGCAGTTTCTGTATTTGACCTGTGTCTACGTGGCGATCCAGAACGGCTTGCCGCCGGGGATAGCGGCGATCATCGCGGCATTGCAGCCGTTGATGACGGCAGCGCTGTCATCGGGCAGCGTGGTCGAGCGCAGTGGTGGCTGGCAATGGCTGGGGTTGATGATCGGTTTTACCGGCGTGTCGATTGTGATCGCGGGTCAGTACCGCAACAGCGGGGTCGAAGTCGGGTTGGTCATGTATTTACTGCCCCTGGTGTCGGCGCTCGGTCTGACCTTGGCCACGCTGTACGAACGCCGGTCGGCCCAGACTCAGTCCGGTGACCTCGGCCTGGCGCTGTTTATTCAGTCATTGCTGACCTTGATCGGATTTGCGGCGGCAGTGCTTTACACCGATACGCTGAGCATTCCCCGGGCTCCCGATGTGTGGGTCTCCATCATTTGGCTGACGGTGTTTTCAACCTTCGTGGCGTACCTGAGTTTGTGGATGTTGCTGCGGTTCATGACAGCCACCCATGTGGCGGCCCTGGTATACCTGGAGCCACCGGTGACACTGGTGTGGGCGGCACTCATGTTTGGCGATGTGATTTATGCATCGACGTATATAGGAATCGTCGTGGTGGTGGCGGGGCTGATTTTGGTGCGTTTGAAGCAACCGGTCGCAGCGTGTACATCCTGAAAAGGTCAGTTTTTCTTTACCTACCGTCCACCCGTGGGTTCAGCAAGCTGACAGTTGGCACCTGTTAAAAAGTCTTATAGCCAAGCAGGAGCGCGGCTGGAACAAGGGGGCATTTTTTCTGGTGTAAACGCTGGGCGGTGACGCCCGAGGATTCTGTATGTTGTTACGTTATGCGGCATTGGCGGCTCTGGTCGTCGCGGCTTCCGGGTGTGTAGAGGAGCGGGTCGTGCATGATCGACGACCGGTGCAGCGTGAATATGTAGAAGTCGTCGCGCCGCAACCGCCGCCGGTGCAGGTCATTGAGGTCGAGCCGGAAGGGCGGCCAGGTTACCTGTGGTCGCGTGGCTACTGGCGTTGGGAAGGTGGGCGCTATGTGGCGGTGCATGGTCACTGGGAGCCGGAGCGCCCGGGTTATCGCTATGTGCATCCGCATTGGGTACAGCGCAATGACGGCTATCACTGGCAAGGCGGCGGTTGGGTTCGCTGACCGTTTTTCCGTAATTTAAATCGGCTTCTTCGTACCCAGAAGCCGAACTTCCCTGAGCAGCGCCGCGCCTAACTGGCCGGTGCCAAGCTCCTTGTAACCTACAGCTTTAACATCGCCATTCTCTTCCGCCTGGATGAGGATCACTGGTGTTTCCTTGCCGGTGCCTTCGTCGACATGCATGGCGTACTGCGGGATATCCAGCTTGATCGGCGTGCCTGCCGCCTTGCCCTTCACATTGATCAGAAACGCCGCACAACCGGTGTCCACATCCTGACTGGTAGCGGAGCGCCCGCTGACGAAGCAGGTGTCGGGCAGGTCGGGCCAGGTGATGGCTTCGGCGAGGGCGAGGGAGGGCATCAGCGTCAGGAAAAGTAGCGGAAGTTTGCGCACTTTGGTTCTTCCAGATTTGGGTCAGTCGTCATGCATATGACGTGGATAGGCCAAAGGTTACGCGAACCGTGAAAGAGAGTTCCAGCCAGCCAGGAGGATTTTGATGCCTGCTTGGCGCAGGCGTGTGTCATTTGATCAATGCTGATCGGTTTGTCGAGGCAAAGAATCAGACCTTATCAGCGCTTGAACGCTGACTGTTGTGGGTTGAGGCTCAGGTTTGTTGTTCATTGACCAGGTTCCTTGGGCAAACTTTTGGATGCGCTGAGTAGCGCCAGGCGGTAAAAAGATAGCCCAACCGCTTTCTTCCCGGCATCGAATACTGCTGCTCAAAGAGATACAACATATGACCGACCGCCACCTCATCATCCC
This sequence comes from Pseudomonas sp. TH34, assembly GCF_016650865.1. NCBI lineage: Bacteria > Pseudomonadati > Pseudomonadota > Gammaproteobacteria > Pseudomonadales > Pseudomonadaceae > Pseudomonas > Pseudomonas sp. TH34. The sequence continues at coordinate 196,173 of NZ_JAEKFB010000033.1, read as the reverse complement.
CACCTCCATGCACCCCATCGTCGAACGCGCCGGCTACGTCCCGGCGGTAAAAGTCGGCAAGACCCTGTACTGCGCAGGCCAGGTCGGCCGCACGGAAAACCTGGAAGTCATCACCGACCCCGAGGCGCAGTTCATCGCAGCCTGGGAGAGCCTGCGGCTGGTATTGGAGGAGGGTGGGTGCACCTTCGAAGACGTGGTCGACATGACCACCTACCACGTGAACCTGAGCGAACACATGGCGGTTTTCCGTGAAGTGAAAAACCGCGTGTTCCCCCGAGGGTTGTGCGCCTGGACGGTCATTGGCGTATCAGAACTGGCCAATCCAGGCTTGCTGCTGGAGATCAAGTGCGTAGCGGTTCAGCGCTGACTCACTGCACCACGCGGTAGCACGGCACGTAGGCGGCGCCGCCTGGCAGTTTCATCCGGTGCTGCTCCACAAACGCCTTCAGCAACTCGTCCAGCGGCTTCATGATCGCCGGGTCGCCATGGATCTCATACGGCCCGTTCTGCTCGATCAGGCGGATGCCCTTGTCCTTGACGTTGCCCGCCACAATCCCCGAGAACGCTCGGCGCAGATTGGCCGCCAGTTCATGGGGCGGCAGGGCGTGGCTCAGTTGCAGGCTGGCCATGTTGGCATGGGTCGGATCGAACGGGCGCTGGAAGCCTTCGTCGATCTTCAGCAGCCAGTTGAAGTGGAACGCGTCGTTGCGCTCGCGGCGGAACTGTTTGACCGCTTTCAAGCCGACGGTCATCTGCCGTGCTACTTCAGCCGGGTCGTCGATGATGATCTGGTAGTGGGCTTGGGCCGCTTCGCCGAGGGTTGCGCCGACAAACGCGTGCAGCTGTTGCAGGTACGGCGCGGCGTGTTTCGGCCCGGTGAGGATCACCGGAAACGGCACGTCGCGGTTGTCCGGGTGCATCAGGATGCCCAGCAGGTACAGGAACTCCTCGGCAGTGCCGGCGCCGCCCGGGAAGATGATGATGCCGTGGCCGACGCGCACGAAGGCTTCCAGGCGCTTTTCGATGTCCGGCAAAATCACCAGCTCATTGACGATCGGGTTCGGCGCCTCGGCGGCGATGATCCCGGGCTCGGTCAGGCCCAGGTAGCGCCCGCCGGTAATGCGTTGCTTGGCGTGGGAAATGGTCGCGCCCTTCATCGGGCCTTTCATCACGCCGGGGCCGCATCCGGTGCACACGTCGAGGCTGCGCAGGCCGAGTTCGTGGCCGACTTTCTTGGTGTATTTGTATTCTTCGGTATTGATCGAGTGCCCGCCCCAGCACACCACGATCTTCGGCTCGACGCCCGGGCGCAGGGTGCGGGCGTTGCGCAGCAGGTGGAACACGTAGTCGGTGATGCCCTGGGAACTGCTCAGGTCGATGCGCTGGCTGTCCAGTTCGTTTTCGGTGTAGACGATGTCACGCAGGGCGCTGAACAGCATTTCCCGGGTGCTGGCGATCATTTCGCCATCGACGAAGGCGTCGGCCGGGGCGTTCAGCAGTTCCAGGCGCACGCCACGGTCCTGCTGGTGGATGCGCACTTCGAAATCTTTATAGGCGTCGAGGATGGTCTTGGCGTTGTCGATGTGCGCGCCGGTGTTGAGAATGGCCAGGGCGCATTGACGGAAGAGGGTGTAGATGCTGCCGGTACCGGCTTCGCTCAGTTGCTGGACTTCACGTTGCGACAGCGTTTCAAGGCTGCCTTTAGGGCTTACGGAGGCATTGATGACTTGTCTTTGGGGCATTCTGATTCCCTGAAAGCACGGCCACCGGACCATACATGGCCAGTGGCTTGAGGATAGTGCGCGCCGTTTTCGGTCGCATTGGACTGGCATTTTCCCCGGCACTGGAGCCGAGCGCAAACACCGTCGCGCACCATCATGCCGCAGAAGTTACTGAATCAGCTTCCAGTTTTTGTAGAAAAACCGCCGCAAGGTAAAGACCGCTCCGGCAAAGCCCGCGATCAGGCCGTTGAGCAACGACGGCACCAGGGTTGGCCGCACGATGTCGATGAACAGGCAGTAGCGCTTGGCGTCGTTCTTGTTGAAGGAGGCGTGCATCAGCGTGTCGTCGAAGATAAACAGCGGGTCATCGTGCCAGTAGTGCTTGTGCTTGCCGACCTGGATGTAGACGCCGTCGTGATGGGGCGCCGGTGCCATGTTGTAGAGCACGCGGAACATCATGCGCAGCGGGCCGAAGTGAAACGAGGTGGAACGGTTTTCGTTGAACACCGACACGCCGATGGTTTTCACGTAGGGCAGTTTTTCCCGCAGTTGAGGGATATCCAGGGTGGTCTCGATCGGGCGGCCGTACCATTGGAAAAACAGCATGCCGCGTTTTTTCTCGGCCATGCGCTCATCCAGGTACTGGATGATCTCGTCTTTGTTGGCCATGGCGTCGTCGATCACCTTTTGCAGGTCTTCGCGCCAGGCCGGCGGCAGGTCGTTCATTTTATAAACGTGGCGATTACGCTGGCTCAACAAATCGAACAGCGTGTTGAACGGTGCCAGCAGCCAGGTATTGCGCCCGTTGCCGATGAAATACTTCTTGATGGTCGCGCTGTCATACAGGCCATTGCGCAGGAAGTCATACAGTCCACAGAACACCACCAGCAGCAGAAACACCAGGGTGGTCTTCGGGAAGCAATAAATGAACAGCAATACGCCAAGGACCCAAGCGGCGGATGCCAGGCGTTTGCGGATGACACTCTTACTCATGAAACTGGGCTCCATCGGACGGTTTTCGATTGCTTCAAAACCGTCCGCGATTGACTGGCAGGCCAGGCAAAGGAGTCAGTCAACCCGTGGGCATCATGCCCGAGCCGAAACATATCGAAATAATATGGTCATGATAGGGTGTTATCGCCCTCACGTGGCGTTTTAAATGCTGGAAATTTGTGAAGTCGCAGCACAGATTTTTACCGTTGTCCCTCTAAAATGCCTCGGCGGATGGTCAGGTCGGCGGTGTTGCGGATAGCATTTTGTGAACAGAAGATTTGCGACTATCGTGACGCTTCGGTTTTCCGGGCGTCATAGACCGGTACGATTGACGCTGTAATGGCCACCATTGGCCTTCGGCACCTTGGAAGAGGCAGAAATTTTATGATCATCAAACCGCGGGTTCGTGGCTTTATCTGTGTGACCGCTCACCCGGTTGGCTGTGAAGCGAATGTCAAAGAGCAGATCGACTACGTGACCGAACACGGTGCCATTGAAGGCGGCCCGAAAAAGGTGCTGGTCCTCGGGGCTTCCACCGGCTACGGCCTGGCTGCGCGCATCAGCGCGGCCTTTGGCTGCGGCGCCGACACCCTGGGCGTGTTTTTTGAGAAAGAAGGCGAAGAAGGCAAGCTCAGCTCTGCCGGCTGGTACAACAGCGCCGCGTTCGAGAAGTTTGCGCTGGAAAAAGGCCTGTACGCCAAGAGCATCAACGGCGATGCGTTCTCTGACGAGATCAAGCGCCTGACCATCGAAACCATCAAGAAAGACCTGGGCAAGATCGACCTGGTGGTCTACAGCCTGGCCGCGCCACGCCGTACAGACCCGCAAGGCGTGGTGCACAACTCCACCCTGAAACCGATCGGCAAGGCCGTGACCCTGCGCGGCATCAACACCGACAAGGGCGTCGTGGTCGACACCACCCTTGAGCCGGCCACCCAGGAAGAAATCGACGGCACCGTGAAAGTCATGGGCGGCGAAGACTGGCAGCTGTGGATCGACGCCCTGCGTGACGCCGACGTGTTGGCCGAAGGCGCCAAGACCACTGCGTTCACCTACCTTGGCGAGAAGCTGACCCAGGATATCTACTGGAACGGCTCCATCGGCGAAGCCAAGAAGGACCTCGACAAGAAAGTCCTGACCCTGCGCGAAAACCTGGCGGCACTGAAGGGCGATGCCCGTGTGTCGGTACTCAAGGCCGTAGTGACCCAGGCCAGCTCGGCGATCCCGATCATGCCGCTGTACCTGTCGCTGCTGTTTAAAGTGATGAAAGAGCAGGGTACCCACGAAGGTTGCATCGAGCAGGTCTACGGCCTGTTCAAGGACAGCCTGTATGGCAAAGAGCCCAAGCTCGACGCCGACGGCCGCCTGCGTGCGGACCTCGCGGAACTTGAGCCGAAGGTTCAGGACGCGGTAGCGGCCCTGTGGAATCAGGTCTCTGACGACAACGTCAACGAGATCAGCGATTTTGCCGGCTACAAGGCGGAGTTCCTGCGCCTGTTCGGTTTCGAGATCGACGGCGTGGACTACGACGCTGACGTCAATCCGACCGTGAAGATCAAGGGCCTGGTTCAGGCTTAAGCGCTTCGGGTAATGAAAAAGCGGCCTCCAGGGGCCGCTTTTTTGTGCGCGTCATGCCAGACTGCGGCCGTTATCACACCCACGCTAACGGAGGATCTTCATGACGATTCGTGCAGTCGTTTTTGATTTCGGCGGTGTCCTGTTCGACTGGAACCCGCACCATCTCTACCGCCAGCTGATTGCCGACGACCATGAGCGCCAGCAGTTTCTGGACACGGTCTGCACCCAGGCCTGGAACACCGAGCAGGACGCCGGGCGCAGCCTGGCCGAGGCGACCCGCACGCTGATTGCCGAGCATCCACAGCACGAACCCTTGATCCAGGCGTATTACGACCGCTGGCACGAGATGCTGCGGGGCGCATTGCCGGAGGGTGTGGCGATCCTCGAAGCCTTGCATGAGGCAAAGATGCCGCTGTTCGGCCTCACCAACTGGTCCGCCGAAACCTTTCCCTATGCCCGGGCCAACTACCCGTTCCTGCAATATTTTCGCGACATCGTGGTGTCCGGCGAAATCAAGTTGATCAAGCCCGATCCCGCGATCTACCACGCCAGCCTGGCTCAGGTGCGCGCCCATCTGCCGGATATCCAGCCGGGTGAAGTGGTGTTTATTGACGACGTAGCCGGCAATATCGAGGCGGCCATTGCGCTTGGTTGGCAAGGGATTCACCACGTATCTGCCGCGCAGACCCGTGAGCGCTTGATCGAACTGGGGGTGAGCCTCTAGCGCGCCCATTTCTCCATGACGAAATCCACAAAGGCCCGCAGCTTGGGCAGGCGATAGCGGTCTTGGGCGTACAGCAAATGCATGGGCCGGCTGGGCAGTTGGTAGGACGTCAGTAATGCCACCAGTTTCCCGGCCCGCAAGTCTGGCTCGACCAGGGCGTCAGGCAGCATCACGATGCCCATGCCTTCCAGGGCAGCCTGGCGCAAGGCCTGCGAACTGTTGATGGTCAATGAGCCGGAAACCGGAATTTCCACTTCGCCCTCTGCGCCGCGCATTCGCCACAACTTGTCGGCGTTGCGCCAATCGTCGGTCGCCGGGTAAGCGAACGCCAGGCAGTCATGTTGTTGCAGATCATCGGGGCGTCGAGGTGTGCCACGGCGCGCCAGGTACTCCGCAGAGGCGCAGAGGGTGATGGTGTAATCCTGCATGGGGCGGGCAATCAGGCTTGGAGCGTCCAGCTCGCCCAAGCGGATGGCCACGTCGAAGCCGCTGTCGACCATGTCCATCCGCTGGTTGCTCAGCACCACGTACAGCTTGATCTGTGGGTAGCGCCGGGAAAATTCGCTGAGCGCCGGTGCCAGGCGTTCGGTGCCAAAGGCCGGGGGGGCGGTGATCCGCAGCAGGCCCTTGGGCACGTCACTGTTGGCTTGTTCGGCCATCTGCTCGGAGTCGGCCACCAGGCCCAGCACCTCCAGGCACCGCTGGTAATAAATCCCGCCAAACTCGGTCAGGCTTTGCTTGCGGGTGGTGCGCTTGAGCAGGCTGACGCCCAGGCGTTGTTCCAGCGCGCGCAGGTGATTGCCGACCATGGTGGTGGACATGCCGCACGCCTGCGCCGCCGCCGTCATGCTGCCGGCTTCCACCACTTTCACGTACACCGTCATCGCCTGGAACAGATCCATTATCAAGCCCTGATTTAAAGTGATTGCAGTGTTGTGCAGTTTATCCAGCTCAGGTGGCTAACGATACTGGTGCCATCACTACGATGCACTGGAGCCTGATGCCATGACCGCCGCCTGCCTGATGACCACTTATCAACCGTCGCCCCTGAGCTTTACCCGTGGCCTTGGCACGCGCCTGTGGGACCAGCAGGGCCGTGAATACCTGGACGCGGTGGCCGGTGTGGCGGTGACCAACGTCGGTCATTCCCACCCACGGCTGGTGGCGGCCATCAGTGAGCAGGCGGGTTTGCTGCTGCACACCTCCAACCTTTACAGCATCGACTGGCAGCAGCGGCTGGCCCAACGACTGACCCAGCTTTCTGGTCTGGACCAGGCGTTCTTCAACAACTCCGGTGCCGAAGCCAACGAGACGGCACTGAAACTGGCCCGGCTGCATGGCTGGAAAAAGGGCATCGAACAGCCGCTGGTGGTGGTGATGGAGAATGCCTTTCACGGGCGCACCCTGGGCACCATGTCCGCCAGCGACGGGCCTTCCGTGCGGCTCGGGTTTCAACAGTTGCCGGGGGATTTTATCAAGGTTGGCTTTGGGGACTTGAAGGCCTTGGAAGCCGTGACCCAGAAGTTTGGTGCGCGGATTGTGGCGGTGCTGCTGGAGCCGATCCAGGGCGAAAGCGGTGTGCAGGTCGCGCCGCCGGGTTATCTGAAAGCCTTGCGCGAGCACTGCACCCGGCAAGGCTGGTTGTTGATGCTTGATGAGATCCAGACCGGGATCGGCCGCACGGGTCGCTGGTTTGCTTTCCAGCATGAAGGCATCTTGCCGGACGTGATGACTTTGGCCAAAGGCCTGGGCAACGGCGTGCCGATTGGCGCGTGCCTGGCGCGGGCCTCCTTTGCGCAGTTGTTCACCCCCGGCAGCCACGGCAGCACCTTTGGCGGCAACCCGCTGGCCTGTCGCGTCGGGTGTACGGTGCTGGAAATCATTGAAGAGCAAGGCTTGCTGGACAATGCGGCGCAACAGGGCGAGCGGCTGCTGGCGCGCCTGCGGGTGGAATTGAGTGAGCATCCCCAGGTGCTGGCGATTCGCGGGCAAGGGCTGATGATCGGCATCGAGCTGGCAAGCCCGCATCGCGACCTGGCCCAGCGTGCGGCGCAAGAGCATGGCCTGCTGATCAACGTCACGCGGGCCAAGATCATTCGCCTGCTGCCGCCGCTGACCCTCGATGCCAAGGAAGTGGAAATGATCGTGCGCGCACTTTCCCGGTTGCTGGACTAGACATGGATGAGGCTGACGCGGAGCGTCACTGGCTGCATTCCCACGCAGAGCGTGGGAACGATCCTCAAACGGGGTAGCCGGAGCCCACCTGCACCCCGTTCAGCCATTCCTGATTCAGGGTCTCGGTATCCCCCAGGTAGTCCAGCAACCAGGCCATGGCCGGCGACAGTTTGTTCTGCGCCCACGCCACGCACGACGGGCTGGCGGGGAAGGGCCGGGACAGTTGCAGGGCACTCAGCTCGCCGCGGTCGATCCATGGCTGCACCAGGTGCGCCGGTGCCATGCCGACGCACAGGCCGTCCCGCAGGCAATCAATCGCCGAAGCCCAGTGCGGCACCACCAAGCGACGCTGGTTATCCAGGGTCCAGGTGTCGCGCTTGGGCAGGTTGCGCGAGGTGTCGGTCATGCACAGGGAGGCGAAGGGCCGCAATTGGTCATCGCTGAGCAGGCCTTCTTCCGCCGCCAGCGGATGGCGGCTGCTGACCACGCACAGCCAGTTCAGCAGGCCCATGTCGCGAAACGTGAATTGACTGGCCACCGGCACCGCGCTGGTGGCGCCGATCACGATATCGGTGCGGTCATCGGCCAGGGCATCCCACACACCGTTGTACACCTCGTATTCCATCAGCAATTCCACCTCCGGGAACTGCCGATAGAAATCCAGCACCAGTTGCCGACAGCGCTGCTGTTTAACGATGGAATCCACCGCGACCTTCAACTGGCCACTCCAGCCATTGGCCACTTGCTGGCACAGCCGGCGGGTGCCGAGCATTTTTTTCATGACGCCACGAGTTTCGTCGACGAACAATTTACCGGCGGGCGTCAGCTCCACGTCCCGATGACGTCGGACAAACAGCGGCACTGCCAGCCACTCTTCGATTTGCCGCACGGTGTAGCTGATGGCCGATGGCACGCGGTGCAGTTCCTGGGCGGCGGCGCTGAAGCTGCCGTGGCGGGCCACCGCATCCACGACATCCAGGGAGTATTCAGACCACATGGGGATTGCCTTCAAAAATATTGATAAGAGTGTTCAATTATTATCGCTTCACAGGGAAATGCTCAGCTTCATAATAGGCGCCAGTCAGCAAATAGTTTGATGGCAGTTTATACAAGGCTTCAATGAAAAATTCTTTTGGATTCACCTGGTACCTGGCGGGGCTGAGCATGCTCGGCTATCTGGCCATGGATATGTACTTGCCGGCGTTTGGCGCCATGGGCGAGCAACTGCAGATTTCCCCCGGCGCAGTGGGCGCAAGCCTGAGTATTTTCCTCGCCGGCTTCGCTGTCGGGCAGTTGCTGTGGGGGCCGCTGTCCGACCGGCTCGGGCGCAAGCCGGTCCTGCTCACTGGCCTCTCCCTGTTTGTGCTCGGTTGCCTGGGCATGTTCTGGGTCGAGACCGCACCGCAACTGTTGGCCTTGCGTTTTGTCCAGGCGATTGGCGTGTGTTCCGCCGCTGTCAGTTGGCAGGCGCTGGTGATCGACCGCTACCCGGCGGACAAGGCGCATCGTGTGTTCGCCGGCATCATGCCGCTGATGTCTCTATCACCGGCCCTGGCGCCGCTGCTGGGGGCGCTGATGTTGAATCACTGGGGCTGGCAGGCGATCTTCGGTGTGTTGTTGGTGGTCTCGCTGCTCCTGCTGCTGCCTACGTTGTTTCTCAGACCGCTGCCGAAACGCCTGACAACCGATGCCGAACGTTCCCGGCTCGGCTATGGGCAATTGCTCAAGTCGCGGGTGTTCACCGGCAACGTGATGATCTTTGCCGCGTGCTCGGCCAGTTTCTTTGCCTGGCTCACCGCCTCGCCGTTCATCCTCGGCGGCATGGGCTACAGCCCCAATGACATCGGCTTGAGCTACGTGTTGCCGACGCTGTCGTTCCTGATCGGTGGCTACAGTTGCCGCAGTGCATTGCAGCGGTTCCAGGGCAAGACTTTGTTGCCGTGGCTGCTGCTGGCGTACTGCATCAGCATGGTCGCGTTGTACCTGGTCGCGACCTTGACCGTGCCGACGCTCGCCACCTTGCTGATTCCGTTCTGCCTGATGGCGCTGGTCAATGGCGCCAGCTATCCGATCGTGGTGGCGAATGCGCTGATGCCGTTTGCAGAAAATTCCGGCAAAGCGGCAGCCTTGCAGAACACCTTGCAGTTGGGCCTGTGCTTTCTAGGGAGCCTGATTGTGTCGTCGATGATCGACCAGCCGCTGTTGATCACCGCGATCGTGATGCTGGCGACCGCGCCATTGGCCGTGTTGGGCTATTGGCTGGCGCGGCCGAAGGTTGACGATGCGGATGCCGACCTGGTGCGCGCCCGCTAGAACGTCACTTCCATGTTCACCGTCGGCGTTGATGTGCGGCTGCCCCGGCCGCCGTCTACGCCGAATTTGTTATGCCAATACTCGTAACCCACCCCCAGATACAGGTTCGGCTTGACGCTCTTTCCCGGGCGCACCGCCACCATCAGCGCGGCGCGCATCAGGGTTTCCGGCGCGGTGTCGCGGCCATGGAAGTCCTCGCCTTTTTCCCCGACGTGATTGATAAACCCCTGGAACTTCGCCCCGTGGGCGCCTATCTCGAAAGGCCGCATCCAGGCCAGGTTGAGCATGTAGGTATCGTCGAAGGTATGGTCGGGTTCTTTCGCGCCGGGAATGCCGGAATGGTTTCTTTCCTTGTAGTACATCAGGCTCAGGTCCAGCACGCCGACGGTGTTGAACTTCAAGGTCGGGCCAATCACCAGTGCACGTTTTTTCGCCGAGGCCAGGTTGTTGTTGCGGTTGGCGTCAAAGCCGAAGGTGAGGGCGTAATCCTTGATCACCCCGGTGCCCAGCGGCACATCGAATACCCGTGAGGCATACAGCTGATGCCGGTACACGGCATACACTTCGCTGCCGCCGTGGTCGGTGCCCTTGCGTGGGTCGCGGCTGTCGGACAGGAACACATCGAGGTTCAGGTAGTTGCTGCCGTACTGGTAGCCGCTGGCGTGGGTGAAGCTGTAGATACGCTTGCTGAATTCATCCGGGTTGTTCGGATTGGTGAACTGCTGGCCGTAGCGAAATCCTACGCTGTTGTTCATCCATTCCAGCGCGACAGCCTCCCCGCCGCCGAACAGGGTGAGTAATACGGTTGCGCCGTGCAGTGCCTTTTTCATTGTTTTAATTCCTTTGGCGTTTTGGCTCATGGCGACCGCGCAAGGGTCGCCGGGCGCAGTATCGGCACATCCGATGTGGGTTCCAAAGAACAGAATCTCGCCTGGGCCGATGCCGAAACGGCAGCACTGAAGCTGGCCTGGGAGTCAGGAAATACGCGGCGCCGAGGGCGTTTCCTGATGTTCGCGCAAGTTGATTTCTTCACTGAGCAGATGGGCCATCGCTTGTACCGCCATCGGCAAGTCCCGATCTTTGCGGGCGTACAAGCCGAGGTCGCTGAAGATCCCGCCCTGGTCGCTGAGTGGGATGTGCAAGAGTTCGCCACGGGCCAAATCGGCCTCCACGCCAATGCGCGTCTGGAACGCGATGCCCAGTTGCTGGCGCGCCAGTTGCCGGGCCAGTTCCATTGAGTTGCTTTGCAGCAGCGGCTTGTTCGCCGCCGAACGCTTGTGCAGCGGCGCGATCAGGTGATGAACCGAAAGTTCGCTCTTGGCCTGGATCACCCCGTGTTCACAGCAACGTGCATAACTCACGCACGCCTCGCCGGCCAATGGATGCCCCGGCGCCATCAGCGCACCCAAGCGGAAATGGCCGACACACACCTGGATGGTTTCGCTGCTGCGCGGTAAGGCAAAGGCCAGCCCCAGGTCAGCCTGGCCGTTGACCACCGCGCCGGGAATCGACTGCGAACCTTGCACCGTGACGCCAACGGTCACTTTCGGATAGCGCTCACGCATGCGCTTGAAGGCGGCGGGCAGCAGTTCCACGGTGGCGCCTTCCACCGTGGCGATTTCCACATGGCCGGTCTGCACGCCGTTCAAGCCGTCCAGTTCGCCGCGCACGCGCTCCACATCCTGCAACAGGACACTCACGTGGCGGGTCAGGATCTCACCGGCAGCGGTCAGGCGCAGCCCGCCGGGCAGGCGCTCGAACAGCGCCGCGCCCACTTCGTCCTCCAGCTTGAGGATCTGCCGGTTCACCGCCGAAGACGCCACATTCAGGCGGCGTGCGGCTTCGCGGATCGAGTGGCAACGGCGAACCATGTCGAAGTAGTAAATCGCCGGAGCGTGGATGCGCAGCTTGCGGTTGAGCATTTTTTTCAAGTCCTTGTGCGCAGCACTTCGAGCCACGGGGCAGGGCGGCTGAATGGATTTTTGTAACGCCGTTGGTGGTCTCTTTGTGAAACTGATTGTATACAACTCTATGGACATCCAATCTTTCTATTGCATACAGTGAGTGCACAACAAAAACAGAGAACCCCTCACCATGACTATCCCGAAGGCGTCACCGCAGCGGCCAGAAGACGAGAATCTCGGCGTCGCGGCCAACATGGCTTACGGCCTGCAGCATGTGCTCACCATGTACGGCGGCATCGTGGCCGTACCGTTGATCGTCGGCCAGGCGGCCGGGTTGTCCCCGGCCGATATCGGCCTGCTGATCGCCGCCTCGCTGTTTGCCGGTGGCTTGGCCACGCTGTTGCAAACCCTGGGGTTGCCGTTCTTCGGCTGCCAGTTGCCGCTGGTGCAAGGGGTGTCCTTTGCCGGGGTGGCGACCATGGTGGCGATCGTCGGCAGCGACGGCGCGGGCGGTATCCCGGCGATACTCGGGGCGGTGATGGCCGCGTCCTTGATCGGCTTGCTGATCACCCCGGTGTTCTCACGAATAACCAAATTCTTCCCGCCGCTGGTCACCGGGATTGTGATCACCACCATCGGCCTGACCCTGATGCCCGTCGCCGCCCGCTGGGCCATGGGCGGCAACAGCCGCGCGGCGGATTTCGGCAGCATGCCAAACATCGGTCTGGCGGCGTTGACTCTGGTGCTGGTGTTGCTGCTGAGCAAGATCGGCAGCGCGACCATCTCGCGACTGTCGATCCTGCTGGCAATGGTGATCGGCACAGTGATCGCGGTGTTCCTCGGCATGGCTGACTTCTCCAGCGTGACCCAGGGCCCGATGTTCGGCTTTCCCACGCCCTTCCATTTCGGCATGCCAACCTTCCATTTGGCGGCGATCATTTCCATGTGCATCGTGGTCATGGTGACCCTGGTGGAAACCTCGGCGGACATTCTCGCAGTGGGTGAAATCATCGACACCAAGGTCGACTCCAAGCGCCTCGGTAATGGACTGCGCGCGGATATGCTGTCGAGCATGTTTGCGCCGATCTTCGGTTCGTTCACCCAGAGCGCGTTCGCCCAGAACGTCGGGCTGGTGGCGGTGACCGGGGTCAAGAGCCGCTACGTGGTTGCCACCGGCGGGATATTCCTGGTGATCCTCGGCCTGCTGCCGTTTATGGGGCGGGTGATTGCGGCAGTGCCGACTTCAGTGCTGGGCGGTGCCGGGATCGTGCTGTTCGGCACCGTGGCTGCCAGTGGTATCCGGACCTTGTCCAAGGTTGATTACCGCAACAACATGAACCTGATCATCGTCGCCACTTCCATCGGTTTTGGCATGATCCCGATTGCGGCACCGAGTTTCTATGACCACTTCCCGAGCTGGTTCGCGACCATTTTCCATTCAGGGATCAGTTCGTCGGCGATTATGGCGATCCTGTTGAACCTGGCGTTCAACCACTTCACCACGGGCAACTCGGACCAGCAGTCGGTGTTTGTTGCGGGGACTGAGCGCAGCCTGTGCTTCCAGGATGTGGCGGCGTTGCGGGACGGGGATTACTTCAGCGGCGGCAAGTTGTTTGATGCCGAGGGCAAGGAGATTCCGTTGCTGGCAGAAGTGCCGAAGAAAGCGGTGGTGCAGGGCAGAGCGCAGACCAGCGAGGTGTAACAGCCACAAAGAGTCCAATGTGGGAGCGAGCAAGCCCGCTCCCACATTTTGATCTCAGCCAGTCTTGAGCGTTCTGTGGGGTACGGAACAAGCCTCATCCAGAAACTGCACCACTGTCCCCATGCACGCCTGTCGCTCTTCAACATGGGGCATGTGGCTGGAGTCTTCGAACAGCGCCCAGCGCACATCGGCGATCTCATCCAGGAACGGCTTGACCACCAGCGGCGTGGCCTCGTCATGCCGGCCGGAAATCACCAGGGTCGGCACATTGACCTTCGACAGACGGCCAATCACGTTCCAGTCTTTCAAACTGCCAATCACATGGAATTCCGTCGGGCCGCTCATGGCGTGGTACACCGTCGGGTCGGAATCCACCTGGGCGAAGGTGCGGGCGACTTCTTCCGGCCATGGATTGACCCGGCATACGTGCTGGTCATAGAAAATCCGCGAAGCCGCCAGGTACTCAGGGTCTTGATAGGTGCCGGCCTGTTCGTGCTTGAGCAGGGTCTCGTGCACGCCTTCTGGCAGCAGCTTGCGCAGGCGGTTGGCCTCGGCGACCCAGGTCCGCATGCAGGTCGGCGAGTTGGCCGGGATAAACGCACGCAGGCCCTTGGGTTGCAGGATGGCGTGTTCGCTGCCGAGCATGCCGCCCCAGGATTGCCCCAGGATTGCGTAGTTGTTGCTGATCTGCAGGTGGTCCAGCAGATTGTCCAGTTCTTCCAGGAACAGGCCGACGGTCCAGAATGAAGGGTCTTTATCGGGCAAGTGCGTGGAACGGCCATTGCCCAGTTGGTCGTAGTGAATGACCGCGTGGCCACTGGCAGCCACGTCCTTGTAGGCGTCGACATAATCATGGGTGCAGCCCGGGCCGCCATGGAGGATGACCAGTGGCGTGAGGCCGCTGTTCAGATCGCCGGTGACCCGATACCAGGTCTGGTAGTCGCGAAAAGCCGCATAGCCTTCGCGAATGGTGTCGATGAATTCCATTTCGTGCCCTGCCCTGAGGAAAAGTGATCAGGCACACGATAGTCGGCACAGAAAGTTTAAGTAACTAGCAAAACAGCTAGGTTTTGCCTTCGTATCAGTCTTCCAGCAACCGGTAATGGGTGGCGCGCACGACCGCTTGTACCCGGTTCTTGGCCCCCAGCTTATGCATGGCCGACGCCAGGTGCAGGGTGACAACGGCCAGGGAGCGGCTCAATTGCGTGGCGATTTCGGCGGCGGTCAGGCCGTCGGCGGCCCATTTCAGGCATTCGCGCTCACGCTTGGTCAGGCGGATGTGCGGGTACGAGCGCAGTTCCTTGCTGAACAGCGGGTAGGCGGCTTCCTGCAAGGCGTGGGTAATCAGGTTGAAATCCGACAGGGTCTGGCGAGCATCCTCCAGCACCGTGCTGGCCTTGCCGGTGCGCAGGCCGGTCAGTGAGGCGAAGCCGCCACGGGGCAAATGGATCGGCACGCTGACGCCGCAGGTCATCTGCCGGTCGTGCAGGTAGCTGGAAACGGGGGCGTGGCAGGGGTCGATGATCTTTTGCAGCGCGGTATCGGCCTTGGCCTCGTAGGACCAGACAAACGGTGAAACCGTCGACAGCGCGAGGTGTTGCACTGGATCGATCTGATAAAAACCGGAGCTGCACCACAAGCTGTACCAGTCGGGTGGCGTATTGCGCAGTTGCAGCACAGAAGGGGTGATCAGTGCACCATTATGGTCAATGGGCACGGGGGTGTAGTCGTAGACCAGCGCATCAAAACCCAGGTCCTGGGCCAGTACGAGGGTGTTGTCCATCTGTTCATCCAGGCTCCTGCCGGGGATGAGACGGTCATTAAAGGCAGTTAACCTGGCCAGCATCCGTTCTGCTCCCGAATTCGTTTGAATCTCGTCTTGCTGCAAGTAGAATGCCACGCCCCGGCGAAGGACTGCCAGACCAAACCTATAAGAATTACCAGGTTATGGACGCGCGGCATCCTCGGTAGTGTTGGCCTTTAAACGGCCACTATCCCCAGGGCCGACACACAACAAGGAATGTATGCATGTGGCGTGAAATTGCCCCCGACCAGCAGTACAACGTGCAAGTCGATGGCCACAACCTCGTGGCCTACAGCTTTGGCGAAGGCGATGAAGTGTTGCTGTGCCTCAATGGCGGCCCGGGGCTGCCTTGCGACTACTTGCGCGACGCCCATGGCTGGCTCAAGGACAACGGCCTGCGAGTGGTTGCATTCGACCAGCTTGGCACCGGCGCATCAGCCAGACCGACCGATGTTTCGCTGTGGGAAATCAGCCGTTATGTCGAAGAAGTCGAGACGGTGCGCCAGGCCTTGGGCCTGGGGCGCGTGCACCTGCTGGGACATTCCTGGGGCGGATGGCTGGGCATCGAATACGCCATTCACTACCCCGACGCGCTGAAAAGCCTGATCCTGGAAAACACCGTCGGCGACATTCCGCACCTGTCACTGGAGCTGGAGCGCCTGCGCGGCGCCCTCGGTAGCGAGACCGTGGCGATGATGCAACGCCACGAAGCCATGGGCACCCTCGACCATCCGCAGTACCAGGCCGCCATCACCTTGCTCAATTACCGCCACGTCTGCCGCCTGGACGAGTGGCCGGCGCCGGTCCAGCGCTCCCTCGGCGACTGGAACATGGGGCCCTACGAAACCATGCAGGGCCCCAACGAATTCCTCTACATCGGTAACCTCAAGGACTGGAATCGCATCCCCGAGATGGCCGAATTCAAGATGCCGATACTGATCACCACCGGCCAGCACGACGAACTGACCCCGGCCTGCGCCATGCGTATGAAAAGCGCGGCCAGGCACGCTGAATTGCACGTGTTCCCCAACAGCAGCCATATGCCGTTTTACGAAGAGCCCCAGGCTTACTTTCCGGTGCTGCTGGACTTCCTTGCTCGTCACCGAGGCTGACGGATGAACCTGGCGCGTTACCGTTTTGTGCTATCCCGGCCACTGCAATTGCTGCCGGTGCTGTTTGGCATCAGCCTGATCACCTTTGTACTGGTGCGTTCGATTCCCGGTGACCCGGCGCGGGCCCTGCTGGGTTCGCGCAGCACCCCGGACGCCTTGCTGAAGATCCGCGCCCAGTACGGTCTCGACCAGCCACTGTGGCTACAATATTTCTACTTCCTGAAAAACCTGCTCAAGGGCGACCTCGGCCAGTCCCTGCTGTACAAGGTCGACGCACTGAAACTGATCGTCACCCGCATCGAGCCGACCCTATTCCTGGTGCTCGGCAGCGTGCTGCTGGCGCTGTTGATCGCTGTGCCGCTGGCCACCGTGGCCGCGCGTAATAAAGGCGGATGGGCGGATAACCTGATCCGGCTGTTTACCACGGTCGGCCTGGGCATGCCGGCGTTCTGGCTGGGCCTGATGCTGATTCTGTTGCTCAGCGTGCAATGGGGCCTGTTCCCGGTGTCCGGGTATGGGCGCACTTGGCTGGACAAGGCGCACCACATGGTTCTGCCGTGCCTGACCATCGCCCTGGCCCTGTCGGCGGTGCTGGTGCGCAACCTGCGGGCGAGCATGTTGATGGAATTGCAGGCCGATCACGTCACCGCCGCCCGGGCCCGCGGCTTGTCGGAGGCGGCGGTGTTTCGTCGCCATGTGCTGCCCAACTCCCTGGTGCCGGCGGTCAACCTGCTGGCGGTGAACATTGGCTGGCTGATCAGCGGCACGGTGGTGATCGAAAGCCTGTTCGCGATTCCCGGCATCGGCCAGTTGTTGGTGCGCGGGATTTTCACCCGCGATTACATGGTGGTGCAGGGCGTGGCGATGGTGCTGGCCTGTGCCACCGTGCTGGTCAACTTTGTTGCCGATGTGGTGACGGTCGCACTGGACCCGCGAGTGAAGATGCAATGAGCAGCCGCCCCTTGATTGCCCCGTGGCGCTTGCGCCTGCGCTTTGGTTTCCGCAATGGCCGGCTGACGGCGGCCTGGGGTCTGTTGATTCTGCTGACATGGCTGGCGCTGGCGCTGTTCGCCCCGTGGATCGCACCGTTCGATCCAATTGCGCAAAACACCGACATCAGTTTGCTGGGCCCCAGCCTCGCCCATCCATTTGGCACGGACAACTACGGTCGAGACATTCTTTCGAGGGTGATCTGGGGCGCGCGCATCGACCTGCAACTGGCGGTGGTTGGGGTGATCTTCCCGTTCCTGATCGGCACCTTTGTTGGCGCGGTGTCCGGTTATATCGGCGGGCGTTTTGACAGTTTCTGCATGCGGGTGATCGACGTCATCCTCGCGTTCCCGTTCCTGGTGCTGATGCTGGCGATCATGGCCATTCTCGGCCCGGGTTTGAAGAGTTTCTATATCGCCATGGCGCTGGTGGGCTGGGTGTCCTACGCGCGGCTGATCCGCTCGCAGATCCTGGTGCTCAAGGAAAGCGACTTCGCCCTGGCCGCCAAAAGCCTGGGCTTTGGCCATGGGCGCATTCTGTTTCGGCATTTGTTGCCTAACGCGATGTTCGGCTCGATTGTGTTCTCGATGTCTGACGCGGTGCTGGTGTTGCTCAACGGTGCAGCCGTCAGCTACCTCGGCCTGGGCGTACAGCCGCCGACCGCCGAGTGGGGCACCATGGTTGCCGAAGGCCAGGCGTTTATCACCACCGCCTGGTGGATTTGCACCTTCCCGGGCCTGGCCATCGTGACCCTGGCCATGGGCTTCAGCCTGCTGGCCGATGGTGTGGCGCAAGTGCTGGGGGATCGCTCATGAGTCTTCTGCAGGTGCAGGACCTGAGTGTGATCGCCAACAACACCGGGCGCGATGTGACCTTGGTGGACCGAGTCTCCTTCGACCTGGCCGAAGGTGAAATCCTCGGCCTGGTGGGCGAAAGCGGTTCGGGCAAGACCATGGCCTGTCGCGGGCTGATGCGCTTGCTGCCGTCCCCGAGCTTGCGGGTGCAGGGCGGCTCGTTACGTTTGGCCGGCCAGGAGTTGCTCACGCTGGATGATGCCGGGATGCGCGCGGTGCGCGGCGGGCAACTGGGGATGATTTTCCAGAACCCCAGCAGTCACCTCGACCCGTTGATGCGCATCGGCGAGCAGATCGCCGAAGGCATCCGCCTGCATCAGGGTGCATCGAAAAAGACGCGCGCTTGCAGGCCATCGAGGTGCTGCGCCAGGTTGGTATTCCCGATCCCCAGGTGCGAATCGACAACTATCCTCACGAGTTTTCCGGCGGCATGCGCCAGCGGGCGATGATCGCCGTGGCCTTGGGCTGTAATCCAAAAGTGCTGATCGCCGATGAGCCGACCACCGCCCTCGACGTGACTGTGCAGGCCCAGATCCTGCGCTTGTTGTTGGACCTGCGGGACCAGCGCGGCCTGTCGATCATCATGATCACTCACGACCTGGGCGTGGTGGCGCAAACCTGTGACTCCATCGCCGTGATGTACGCCGGCCGCTTGTGTGAGCACGGCAGCAAATACGAACTGCTGGCACATCCGCAACACCCGTACACCGCCGGCCTGATCGAGTGCCAGCCCGCCACCAGCAGTGGGCACGCCTTGTTGCGCACCATCGCCGGGCAGCCGCCGCTGCTCGATGCCTTGCCCAAGGGCTGTCGGTTCAACCCGCGTTGCCCGCAAGTCGGCACCTTGTGCACCGAGCTGTTGCCGGAAGGCGCACGGGTTGCCTGCCACTATCCCCTGGGAGTTCGCCCATGACGTTGTTACAGGTGAATGACCTTGAAGTGCGTTTTGCCGCCGCTGGCAGTGGCCTGTTTGGCCTGAATAAACAGTGGGTGAGGGCGGTCAATGGGGTGTCGTTGACCCTGGCGGCCGGCGAAACCCTCGGGTTGGTGGGCGAGTCCGGCAGCGGGAAAAGCACTCTCGGGCGGGCGATCCTGCACCTGAATCCCATCAGCGCCGGGCAGGTGGTGTTTGATGGCATCGACATGGCCCACGCCGGGCCTGTCGACATCGCGCGTTTGCGGCACGAGACGGCGATGATCTTCCAGGATCCCTATGCGGCCCTGAACCCGCGTCTGACGGTCGGCGAAACCATCGCCGAAGTCCTGCGGGTGCAGCGCAAGGTGGCGTCAGAAAACATTCCACGCCGGGTCGACGAATTACTCGACCTCGTAGGCCTGCGCCCCGAACTCGCCAGCCGCAAGCCCGGCTCTCTCAGCGGCGGCCAGTGCCAGCGCGTCGGCATCGCCCGGGCGCTGGCGGTGGAGCCGCGGCTGATCATCGCCGACGAATGCGTGGCTGCCCTGGATGTGTCGATCCAGGGCCAGATCATCAACCTGCTGCTGGAACTGCAACAGCGCATGAACCTGGCGATCCTGTTTATCGCCCACGACCTGGCCATCGTCCGCCGCCTGTGCGACCGGGTGGCGGTGATGTACCTGGGGAAAATCGTCGAGGAAGGTCCGGTGGAGGCGGTATTCACCACGCCGCGCCATCCCTACACCGCAGCGTTGATCCAGGCGATCCCGGAGATTGATCCGTACCGCCCGTTGCCCAGCGAACCGTTGCCGGGCGAGCCGCCGAGCCCACTGAAGCTGCCCAATGGTTGCGCCTTTCACCCGCGTTGTCGGCATGCGCGAGCCGTGTGTGCCGAGGTATTGCCGCCGACTCACGTCGTGCAAACGCATCGGTACAGTTGCGTGCTTGAAGAACCTTTGCTTTGAACCCTTCCTGCCGATCATGAACAACCGCCGTTATAGACAAGGAGTTATGACATGCAATCCCGTCACTTGAAGTTGCTCGCCGCCGCCACACTCACCGCGTGGTCGCTGACCGCCGGTATCGCCCACGCGGCCGGTGTACTCACCATCGGTTGCCGCGAAGACAGCACCACGTTTGACCCGATCAAAAGCGCGCAGAACCGCGACACCTGGGTGTTCGCCAACGTCTACGACACCCTGGTGCGCGTGGACAACCTGGGCACCAAGATGGAACCGGGGCTGGCCGAAAGCTGGGACATTTCCAAGGACGGCCTGACGTACACCTTCAAACTGCGGGCTGCGAAGTTCTCGGATGGCTCGCCGATCACTGCTGACGACGCCGCCTTCAGCCTGTTGCGCATTCGCGACAACAAGGCCTCGCTGTGGAGCGACCCGTTCAGCCTGATCAACACCGCCAAGGCTGCTGATCCGCAGACGCTGGTCGTGACCTTGAAAACCCCGGCGGTCGCCTTCCTCTCGCAACTGGCTTCGCCGACGGTGTCGATCCTGTCGGAAAAAGCCATGACCAAGATGGGCGAAGACGCCTACTCGGAAAACCCGGTGACCTCCGGCGCGTTTACCGTGGACGAGTGGCGCAAGGGCGATCGGGTGATCCTGAAGAAGAACCCGAACTTCTGGCAGGCCGGTAAGGTGAGCCTGGATGGCGTGGAGTGGGTGTCGGTCACTGACGACAACACGCGCATGCGCATGGTGCAGAACAACGAGCTGGACACGGCGATCTTCGTCCCGTTTTCCCGGGTTGAAGAGCTGAAAAAAGACAAGAACGTGGTAGTCCACTCGGACCCGTCGACCCGTGAAGATCACCTGTTGATCAACCACGCCCACGGCCTGCTGGCCAAGCCGGAAGTGCGTCAGGCGCTGGACATGGCCATCGATAAACAATCGCTGGTGAAAACCGCCACCTTCGGCCAAGGCACCGTGGCCTATTCCTACATCCCAAAAGGCTCGCTGTACCACTACGCCAACAACCTGCAGCGCCCGTATGACCCGACCGAAGCCAAGAAACTGCTGGCTGCGGCCGGTGCCCAGGACTTGAAGCTCAACTACGTGGTCAACGCCGGCAACGAAGCCGACGAGCAGATTGCGGTGATGATCAAAGATCAGTTGGCCAAGGTCGGCGTGACGGCCAACCTGCAAAAGGTCGACCCGACCCAAAGCTGGCAGATGCTGGTGGACGGCGAATACGATATTTCGGTGATGTACTGGACCAACGACATCCTCGACCCGGACCAGAAGACCACCTTCGTGCTGGGCCACGACACTAACCAGAACTACATGACTCGCTACAAGAACGACAAGGTCAAGGACCTGGTGGCGGCCGCACGGATCGAGGCGGATCCGGTCAAGCGTGAGCAGATGTATGTGGACCTGCAGAAAATGGCGAAACAGGATGTGAACTGGATCGACCTGTACTACAGCCCGTACATCAACATCTCACGCAAGAACGTGAGCAACTTCCTGCAAAACCCGTTGGGGCGCTTCACCCTTGAGGAAGTGGTGAAGAACTAAGTTTTTAGCCGCACCACGAACCAATGTGGGAGCTGGCTTGCCTGCGATGCTGGCACCTCGGTGTTTCAGTTACACCGCGGTGATGCTATCGCAGGCAAGCCAGCTCCCACACAGACCGTGTCAGCTGTTATTGCGCGTCAAACGCCTGCCCATTGATGCCCGTACTGTCCGGCCCCATCAGGTACAGGTACACCGGCATGATTTCTTCCGGTGTCGGGTTATCGGTCGGGTTCTCCCCTGGATACGCCTGGGCCCGCATGCTGGTGCGGGTGGCGCCCGGGTTGATGCTGTTGGCCCGCACCGGTGCAACGTTATCCAGCTCGTCCGCCAGGGTTTGCATCAGGCCTTCGGTGGCAAACTTCGACACCCCGTACGCCCCCCAATAAGCCCGGCCCTTGCGGCCCACGCTGCTGGAAGTGAACACCACCGACGCATCCTGGGACAGCTTGAGCAGCGGCAATAGCGTGCTGGTCAGCATGAACATCGCGTTGACGTTCACGTGCATCACCCGCATGAAGTTCTCACCGGACAACTGCTCGATGGGCGTGCGCGGGCCGATGATCGAAGCGTTGTGCAGCAGGCCGTCGAGGTGGCCGAATTCCTTTTCGATCATCGCTGCCAGCTCATCGTATTGATGGGGCAGGGCGGTCTCCAGGTTGAACGGGATCACCACCGGCTGTGGCTGGCCAGCGGCTTCGATTTCGTCATACACCTGGGCCAGGTTGGCTTCGGTCTTGCCCAGCAACAGCACGGTGGCGCCGTGGGCCGCATAGGTTTTTGCCGCTGCGGCACCGATTCCGCGACCGGCGCCGGTGACCAGGATGACCCGGCCCTTGAGCAGTTCTGGACGTGCGGAGTAATCAAACATAAACAACCTCGACAAAGTTCACAGAAAATCCATGTGATTAATTGCGGCTAAGGCTGGCTAAGGCTTCTGTGGCGAGGGAGCTTGCTCCCGTTCGACTGCGCAGCAGTCGCGAAAAGCGGAGCTGCTTCGCAACCCAACGGGAGCAAGCTCCCTCGCCACAAAGTTGCATCTACCTCAGGCAGTCCCAATCAGCAGCTGCACAGCGCGCTATCCAGCACTTTGCGCAATTCCAGCGGGTGATCCACCACCACGTCGGCACCCCAGTTGCGCGGGTTGTCGTCCGGGTGGATATAGCCATAGGTGACCGCCGCGGTGCGGGTGCCGGCGTCGCGGCCCGATTCGATGTCCCGCAGGTCATCACCCACGAACAGCACGCTCGCCGGGTCCAGGTCGAGCATCTTGCACGCCAGGATCAACGGCTCCGGGTCCGGCTTGCTGTTCTTCACGTGGTCCGGGCAGATCAACAGTGCCGAGCGTTCCGCCAGGCCCAGTTGCTGCATGATCGGTTCGGCAAAGCGCAGTGGCTTGTTGGTGACCACGCCCCAGATCAGCTTGGATTTCTCGATATCCACCAGCAGCTCTTCCATGCCTTCGAACAGCTTGCTGTGAATCGCGCAGCCCTTGAGGTAACGCTCCAGGAATTCCTGGCGCAGCTCTTCAAAGCCTGGGGATTCGGGGTCCATGGAAAAGGTCACGGCAACCATCGCCCGGGCGCCGCCGGAGATTTCATCGCGGATGTGCTGGTCGTTCATCGGCGCCAGGCCGCGGTCAGCCCGCATGGCCTGGCAGATGGCGATAAAGTCCGGCGCGGTGTCCAGCAGGGTACCGTCCATGTCGAAAAGAACCGCTCGCAACTTCACAGGCTTACTCCTCGCGCAGGGTCTGGATCATGTAGTTGACGTCAACGTCGCTGGCCAGCTTGTAGTGCTTGGTCAGCGGGTTGTAGGTCAGGCCGATGATGTCCTTGACGGTCAGCCCGGCCTGGCGGCTCCAGGCGCCCAGCTCGGAAGGGCGGATGAATTTCTTGAAGTCATGGGTGCCGCGAGGCAGCAGCTTCATGATGTATTCGGCACCGATGATCGCGAACAGGTAGGCCTTCGGATTGCGGTTGATGGTGGAGAAGAACACCTGGCCACCGGGCTTGACCATACTGAAGCAGGCGCGGATCACCGAGGATGGGTCCGGCACGTGCTCGAGCATTTCCAGGCAGGTGACCACGTCGAACTGCCCGGGCATCTCTTCGGCCAGCTCTTCAGCGGTGATCTGCCGGTATTCAACGCTCACGCCGGATTCCAGCTGATGCAACTGGGCCACGGCCAATGGGGCTTCGCCCATGTCGATACCCATCACGGTGGCGCCGCGTTGG
Source organism: Pseudomonas sp. TH34 (assembly GCF_016650865.1). NCBI lineage: Bacteria > Pseudomonadati > Pseudomonadota > Gammaproteobacteria > Pseudomonadales > Pseudomonadaceae > Pseudomonas > Pseudomonas sp. TH34. The sequence goes on along the minus strand of NZ_JAEKFB010000033.1, from coordinate 172,622 downwards.
GCCATGGATTCGCTGAGAATCCCGCCGCCGCAACCTACATCCAGTACCTTCTTGCCGGCCAGGTTGACGCGCTCGTCAATCCAGTTGACCCGCAGCGGGTTGATGTCGTGCAGGGGTTTGAACTCGCTTTCGCGGTCCCACCAGCGATGGGCGAGGGCTTCGAATTTGGCGATTTCAGCGTGGTCGACGTTGCTCATGGGGAATCCTCTAAATCTGATAAAACGTTTTGCTGGCCCTGGCATGTGCTGCCAGGGCCAGCGTTATTCGCTGTGTCCGCTGATGCGCTGGCCCCAGGCGATGGCCGTGGCGCACACCTGTTGCTCATCCAGGCGGGTCAGTTGCCGGTCGTCGAGCAATTGCTTGCCGCCGACCCAAAGGTGTTTCACACAATCGCGTCCGGTGGCATATATAAGCTGTGAGACCGGATCGTAGATCGGTTGTTGCGCCAGGCCCGACAGGTCGAAGGCCACGATATCCGCAGCCTTGCCGACTTCCAGCGAGCCGATTTCACTTTCCAGGCCCATGGCCCGGGCGCCGTTGAGGGTGGCCATGCGCAAGGCGCGATGGGCATCCAGGGCGGTGGCCGAGCCGGCGACGGCCTTGGCCAGCAACGCGGCGGTGCGGGTTTCGCCCAGCAGGTCGAGGTCATTGTTACTGGCGGCACCGTCGGTGCCTACTGCCACATTGACGCCGGCTTGCCACAGGCGTTCCACCGGGCAGAAGCCGCTGGCCAGTTTCAGGTTGGATTCCGGGCAGTGGATCACGCTGGTGTTACTTTCTACCAGTAAAGCCAGGTCGTCATCGCTGATTTGGGTCATGTGAACGGCCTGGAAGCGCGGCCCCAGCAAGCCCAGGCGGCCCAGTCGTGCCAGCGGGCGTTCACCGCGCTGTTCAACGGACTGCTGCACTTCGAAGGCGGTTTCATGCACGTGCATGTGGATCGAGGCGTCCAGCTCCTCGGCGATCATGCGGATTTTTTCCAGGTTTTCATCGCAGACGGTGTACGGCGCGTGGGGGCCGAAGGTGATTTTGATCCGTGGGTGATGCTTGAGATCGCCGAACAGCTCGACGCCCTGGCGAATCGCCTCGTCGGCGTCAGCGGCACCGGGAATCGGGAAATCCAGGATCGGGATGGCGATTTGCGCACGGATGCCTGCGTTGTGCACGCGTTCGCTGGCGACTTTCGGGAAGAAGTACATGTCCGAGAAACACGTGATGCCACCTTTTATCTGCTCGGCGATCGCCAGGTCGGTGCCGTCGCGCACGAAGGCTTCGTCGACCCACTTGGCCTCGGCGGGCCAGATGTGGTTTTCCAGCCAGGTCATCAGTGGCAGGTCGTCGGCCAGGCCGCGAAACAGCGTCATGGCCGCGTGGCCGTGGGCGTTGATCAGGCCGGGGCTGAGCAGCATGCCCGGCAGTTCGCGCACTTCGGTCGCTGCGAGCTTCAAGGCCGCAGCGCGTGGGCCGATAAACGCAATGCGTCCGTCACGAATGCCCAGGCCGTGCTCCTTGAGCACTACGCCGGCAGGCTCGACAGGTACCAGCCAGGTGGGCAGCAGCAATAAGTCGAGCGGGGCGGCAGTCGGTGTCATCGAGGGCAGTTTCCCAAGCATCTATAAAGAACGGCGAAGTATACCCGAGCGTCCTGGCTGGCGGATCGCTATAATCGGCGGCTTTTGTTCATGAGTGCGGGGTGAGGGATGCGCGATCGACTGTTGGCAGCGGAGAAAGTGAAGGCCATCGACTGGCGTGATGGCGCACTGTACCTGCTCGATCAGCGTATTTTGCCGTCTGCGCAAACCTGGGTCGCCTGTACCAGTGCGGCGCAAGTGGCCGAGGCCATTCGCTTGATGGTGGTGCGCGGTGCACCGGCCATTGGCATCAGTGCGGCGTATGGTCTGGTGCTGGCCGCCCGTGCTCACATCGCTGAGGGCGATGACTGGCAGGCCGCCTGGGAAGAGGACTACGCGCTGCTGGCGGATTCCCGTCCGACGGCATCGAATCTTTTCTGGGCGATGAAGCGTATGCGCGATTGCCTCGATCGGCTCAAGAAACACGCCGACCCGCTGGCGGTACTCGAAGCCGAGGCGGTGGCAATTCACCAAAGCGACCGCGAAGCCAACCTGACCATGGCGCAACTGGGTGTGGAACTGATCCGCAAGCACCAGGGCAACGTCCAGGCGATTCTTACCCATGGCAATGCGGGCGCGCTGGCGACGGGCGGCGTCGGTACGGCCCTCGGCGTGATTCGCGGGGCGTTCCTGGAAGGCATGGTGGAGCGAGTCTACGCCAACGAAACCCGGCCCTGGCTGCAAGGCTCGCGGCTGACGGCCTGGGAGTTGGCCAATGAGGGCATCCCTGTCACCGTGAATGCCGATTCGGCCGGCGCGCATATTCTCAAGACCAAGGGCGTGACCTGGGTGATCGTCGGTGCCGACTGCATTGCGGCCAATGGTGACGTGGTCAGCAAGATCGGCACGTATCAGTTGGCGGTGTGCGCCATGCACCACGGCGTGCGCTTCATGGTGGTGGCAGCCAGCTCCACCATCGACCTGATGGCGGCCAGTGGTGATGACGTGCCGCTTGAAGAGCGCGACGCCCGGGAGCTGCTGGAAGTCGGCGGCACCCGTGTAGCCGCCGATGTAGACGCCTTCAATCCGGTATTTGACGTGACGCCAGCGGACCTGATTGATGTGATCGTCACTGAAAAAGGCATCGTCGAACGCCCGGACACGGCGAAGATGGCGCAATTGATGTGTCGTAAACGCCTGCATTAAGGCAATTCGCCTCCAAAAAACGCCCTGGATTCATTTCTAAGCCCCTCTCGTCGCCGTCAAGCCTGTCATCCGTCAACTTACTATGCTCCATGCGCATCAGGGGGATAGGTGCGTGGCGGCGATTGTGATAACATCCGGCGGTTTCCAGGGTCACCCCAAGGGGTAACCTTTAATGCGCAGATCCGTGTCATAACTCGTTGATTTGTCGTAAGTCGTTGCCAGGCATCATGCCGGCAGCGGCGAGCTTCGTTCGTCCCATAGGATGTGACGAGGTTTCACCCGAAAAAGGAATCAGGCTTCTCATGGGCGAACTGGCCAAAGAAATCCTCCCGGTCAATATCGAAGACGAGCTGAAACAGTCCTACCTCGACTACGCGATGAGCGTAATTGTCGGTCGGGCACTGCCTGATGCGCGCGATGGCTTGAAGCCCGTGCACAGGCGTGTGCTGTTCGCGATGAGCGAGCTGGGTAACGACTGGAACAAGCCGTACAAGAAATCTGCCCGTGTTGTCGGTGACGTGATCGGTAAGTATCACCCTCACGGCGACACTGCGGTGTACGACACCATCGTTCGGATGGCCCAGCCGTTTTCCCTGCGCTACCTGCTGGTAGACGGCCAGGGTAACTTCGGTTCGGTCGACGGCGATAACGCTGCGGCCATGCGATACACCGAAGTGCGCATGACCAAGCTGGCGCACGAGCTGCTGGCGGACCTGCACAAGGAAACCGTGGACTGGGTGCCGAACTACGACGGCACCGAAATGATCCCGGCGGTCATGCCGACCCGTATTCCCAACCTGTTGGTCAACGGCTCCAGCGGTATCGCCGTGGGCATGGCCACCAACATCCCGCCACACAACCTCGGTGAAGTGATCGACGGTTGCCTGGCCCTCATCGACAACCCCGAGCTGACCGTCGATGAGCTGATGCAGTACATCCCCGGCCCGGACTTCCCGACGGCCGCGATCATCAACGGTCGTGCCGGCATCATCGAAGCCTACCGTACCGGTCGTGGCCGCATTTACATGCGCGCCCGCTCGATCATCGAAGACATCGACAAGGTCGGTGGCCGTCAGCAGATCGTCATCACCGAACTGCCTTACCAGCTGAACAAGGCGCGTCTGATCGAGAAGATCGCCGAGCTGGTTAAAGAGAAGAAACTGGAAGGCATCACCGAACTGCGCGACGAGTCTGACAAAGACGGTATGCGCGTGGTGATCGAGTTGCGTCGTGGCGAAGTGCCTGAGGTGATCCTCAACAACCTCTACGCCCAGACCCAGCTGCAAAGCGTATTCGGTATCAACGTGGTTGCGCTGATCGACGGCCGCCCGCGCATCCTGAACCTCAAGGATCTGTTGGAAGCCTTCGTGCGTCACCGCCGCGAAGTGGTGACCCGCCGTACCGTGTTCGAACTGCGCAAGGCCCGTGAACGCGGCCACATCCTGGAAGGCCAGGCGGTTGCGTTGTCGAACATCGACCCGGTCATCGCCCTGATCAAGGCCTCGCCGACCCCGTCGGAAGCTAAAGAAGCCCTGATCAAGATGCCGTGGGAATCCAGCGCCGTAGTGGCGATGGTTGAACGTGCCGGTGCCGATTCGTGCCGTCCGGAGACCCTGGACCCACAATACGGCCTGCGCGACGGCAAATATTTCCTGTCGCCGGAACAGGCCCAGGCCATTCTGGAACTGCGTCTGCACCGTCTGACCGGCCTGGAACACGAGAAGCTGCTGGCCGAGTACCAGGAGATTCTCAACCAGATCGGCGAGTTGATCCGCATCCTCAATAGCGCCGTGCGCCTGATGGAAGTGATCCGCGAAGAACTGGAAGTGATTCGCGCCGAATACGGCGACGTGCGCCGCACCGAGATTCTCGATGCCCGTCTCGACCTGACCCTGGGTGACATGATCCCGGAAGAAGATCGCGTCGTGACCATCTCCCACGGTGGCTATGCCAAGACCCAGCCGTTGGCTGCGTACCAGGCCCAGCGTCGTGGCGGTAAAGGCAAATCGGCTACCGGCGTCAAGGATGAGGACTACATCGCTCACCTGCTGGTCGCCAACAGCCACACCACGCTGCTGCTGTTCTCCAGCAAGGGCAAGGTGTACTGGCTGAAAACCTACGAAATCCCGGAAGCGTCCCGCGCCGCCCGTGGTCGTCCGTTGGTCAACCTGCTGCCGCTGGACAGTGATGAATACATCACCACCATGCTGCCGGTGGACGAGTACACCGAAGGTCACTTCATCTTCATGGCCACTGCGAAAGGCACCGTGAAGAAGACCCCGCTGGAATCCTTCAGCCGTCAACGCAGCGTGGGCCTGATCGCCCTCGAACTGGACGAAGGCGACGTGTTGATCAGCGCGGCCATCACCGATGGCGAGCGTGAAGTCATGCTGTTCTCCGATGGCGGCAAGGTCACGCGTTTCAAGGAATCCGACGTTCGCGCCATGGGCCGTACCGCCCGCGGTGTGCGCGGCATGCGTCTGCCGGAAGGGCAGAAGCTGATTTCGATGCTGATCCCGGAAGAAGGCAGCGAGATCCTCACTGCTTCCGAGCGCGGTTATGGCAAGCGCACCGCTATCAGCGAGTTCCCGGAGTACAAACGTGGTGGCCAGGGCGTTATCGCCATGGTCAGCAACGACCGCAATGGCCGTCTGGTCGGCGCGGTCCAGGTGCTCGACGGCGAGGAAATCATGCTGATTTCCGACCAGGGCACCCTGGTGCGTACCCGGGTTGATGAAGTGTCGAGCCTGGGGCGTAACACCCAGGGCGTGACCTTGATCAAGCTGGCCAAGGACGAAAAACTGGTCGGCCTCGAGCGTGTCCAGGAGCCATCGGAAGTGGAAGGCGAAGAGCTGGAAGGTGAAGAGGGGATTGCACTCGAGGGGCAAGTGATCGGCGATGCCGATGACGGCGTCGACGAGCCAACACTCGACGCTGCCGCAGACGAAGAAGAACCGCAGGAATAAGCGGACACACAGGGGGCGGATGAAGATTCGCCCCCTTGTTGTTTGTCCCTTTTGAAAATGTTGAAACCCCGAATTATTGCACCACCCCACCAGATCAGAGTGAGATTGGATGTGAGCAAGAGAGCCTATAACTTCTGTGCCGGTCCCGCGGCGCTTCCTGAAGCAGTCCTGCAGCGCGCGCAGGGTGAACTCCTCGACTGGCATGGAAAAGGCCTCTCCGTGATGGAAATGAGCCATCGCAGCGATGAGTTCGTGTCCATTGCCACCAAGGCCGAGCAGGATATGCGCGACTTGCTGGACATCCCATCTGACTACAAAGTGTTGTTCCTGCAGGGTGGCGCGAGCCAGCAGTTTGCTCAGATCCCGCTGAACCTGCTGCCGGAAAGTGGCACTGCCGACTATATCGATACCGGTATCTGGGGGCAGAAGGCTATTGAAGAGGCGTCCCGTTACGGTCACGTCAATGTGGCGGGCACTGCCAAGCCTTACGACTATTTCGCCATCCCCGGGCAGAACGAGTGGAAGCTCTCGAAAGACGCGGCCTACGTTCACTACGTAGCGAACGAAACCATCGGCGGCCTGGAATTCGACTGGGTGCCGGAAGTGGGCGATGTTCCGCTGGTATGCGACATGTCGTCGGACATCCTTTCGCGTCCTATCGATGTGTCCAAGTACGGCATGATCTACGCCGGTGCGCAGAAGAACATCGGCCCGAGCGGCATCCTGGTCAACATCATCCGTGAAGACCTGCTGGGGCGTGCGCGCTCGCTGTGCCCGACCATGCTCAACTACAAGGTCGCGGCCGATAACGGCTCGATGTACAACACCCCGCCGGCCTTCGCCTGGTACCTGTCGGGCCTGGTGTTCGAATGGCTGAAAGAGCAGGGCGGTGTGGCTGCCATGGGCAAGCTCAATGAAGAGAAGAAACGTACCTTGTACGACTTCATCGACGGTAGTGGCCTGTACAGCAACCCGATCAACCTGACCGATCGCTCGTGGATGAACGTGCCGTTCCGTCTGGCTGACGACCGCCTGGACAAGCCATTCCTGGCCGGCGCCGATGAGCGCGGCCTGTTGAACCTCAAGGGCCACCGTTCGGTAGGTGGCATGCGCGCCTCCATCTATAACGCTGTCGATATCCACGCCGTCAAGGCGCTGGTGGCTTACATGGCAGAGTTCGAAAAGGAACACGGCTAATGTCTGAGCAAGAACTCAAGGCGCTGCGCGTACGCATTGACAGCCTGGACGAGAAAGTCCTGGAGCTGATCAGTGAGCGCGCGCGGTGCGCCCAGGAAGTTGCACGGGTGAAAATGGCGTCCCTGGCTGAAGGCGAAGTGCCGGTGTTCTACCGGCCGGAGCGTGAAGCCCAGGTGCTCAAGCGCGTGATGGAGCGCAACAAGGGCCCGTTGGGCAACGAAGAAATGGCGCGGTTGTTCCGTGAAATCATGTCTTCGTGCCTGGCGCTGGAACAGCCGCTGAAAGTGGCTTACCTGGGCCCTGAAGGCACCTTCACCCAAGCCGCGGCCATGAAGCATTTCGGCCACGCGGTGATCAGCAAGCCGATGGCAGCGATCGATGAAGTGTTCCGTGAAGTGGCAGCCGGTGCGGTGAATTTTGGCGTGGTGCCGGTGGAAAACTCCACTGAAGGCGCGGTCAACCACACCCTCGACAGCTTCCTTGAGCACGACATGGTGATCTGCGGCGAAGTTGAGCTGCGTATCCACCATCACCTGTTGGTGGGTGAAAACACCAAGACCGACAGCATCAGCCGCATCTATTCCCACGCCCAGTCCCTGGCCCAGTGCCGCAAGTGGCTGGACGCGCACTACCCGAATGTGGAGCGCGTGGCAGTGTCCAGCAACGCCGAAGCGGCGAAGCGGGTCAAGGGTGAGTGGAATTCGGCGGCGATTGCCGGCGACATGGCCGCTGGCCTGTACGGCCTGACGCGCCTGGCCGAAAAAATCGAGGACCGCCCGGATAACTCCACGCGCTTCCTGATGATTGGCAGCCAGGAAGTGCCGCCGACCGGCGACGACAAGACGTCGATCATCGTTTCCATGAGCAACAAGCCTGGCGCGCTGCATGAGCTGCTGGTGCCGTTCCACGACAACGGGATTGACCTGACGCGAATCGAGACGCGTCCTTCGCGCAGCGGTAAATGGACTTATGTGTTCTTTATCGACTTCGTCGGCCATCACCGCGACCCACTGGTCAAGGGTGTGCTCGAGAAAATCAGTCAGGAAGCCGTGGCACTCAAGGTGCTGGGCTCTTACCCGAAAGCGGTTTTGTGAGGCTTTAACATGAGTGGCAACTTCCTCGCCCTGGCACAGCCGGGCGTGCAACAACTGTCGCCTTACGTTCCGGGCAAGCCTGTGGATGAGCTGGCGCGTGAGTTGAATCTGGATCCGTCGAAGATCGTAAAGCTGGCCAGTAACGAAAACCCGATGGGCCCAAGCCCCAAGGTATTGGCTGCGATTCGTGACGCGCTGGCTGAGCTGACGCGTTATCCGGATGGGAATGGTTTTGAGCTCAAATCCTTGTTGGCGGAAAAATGCCGCGTTGAGCTGAATCAGGTGACCTTGGGTAACGGCTCCAACGACATTCTGGAGCTGGTCGGCCGTGCCTATTTGGCGCCGGGCCTGAACGCTGTGTTCAGCGAGCACGCGTTTGCGGTCTATCCGATTGTCACTCAGGCCGTTGGTGCCGAGGCGCGCGTGATTCCTGCGAAAGACTGGGGGCACGACCTGCAGGGCATGCTGGCGGCCATCGATGAGCAGACCCGCGTCGTGTTTATCGCCAACCCGAACAACCCGACCGGTACCTGGTTCAGCGCCGAGGTGCTGGACAACTTCCTGCAAGACGTCCCGGAGCACGTGCTGGTTGTGCTGGACGAGGCTTACATCGAGTACGCCGAAGGCAGCGACCTGCCGGACGGCCTGGACTTCCTCGCGGCTTATCCGAACCTGCTGGTCTCGCGTACGTTCTCCAAGGCTTACGGCCTGGCGTCGCTGCGGGTCGGCTATGGCCTGTCCACGCCGGTGGTGGCCGATGTGCTGAACCGCGTTCGCCAGCCATTCAACGTCAACAGCCTCGCGCTGGCGGCGGCTTGCGCTGCGGTGCAGGACGCTGAATACCTTGAAGAAGGCCGTCGCCTCAACGAAAGCGGCATGTTGCAGTTGCAGGAAGGCTTCAGTGAGCTGGGCCTGGGTTGGATTCCTTCCAAGGGCAACTTCATTTGTGTCGACCTGGGTCAAGTGGCCGCTCCTGTGTTCCAGGGCCTGTTGCGTGAAGGTGTGATCGTGCGTCCGGTGGCCAATTACGGCATGCCGAACCACTTGCGCATCACCATCGGACTGCCTGCTGAAAACAGCCGCTTCCTCGAGGCGCTGGCCAAGGTTCTGGCTCGTGGTTGATGTCACTGCATTGCAACCTGCTGTGCCTATGATCGGTCGCCTGGTGGTGGTCGGTCTGGGATTGATCGGCGGCTCCTTCGCCAAGGGCCTGCGGGAAAGTGGCCTGTGTGGCGAAGTGGTCGGTGTGGACCTGGACCCGCAGTCGCGCAAGCTGGCGGTGGAGTTGGGCGTGGTGGACCGCTGTGAGGCGGACCTCGCCGTTGCCTGTCGGGGTGCGGATGTCATTCAGTTGGCGGTACCGATCCTGGCCATGGAGAAGTTGCTGGCGCTGTTGGCCGGCATGGATCTTGGGCAGGCAATCCTGACCGATGTCGGCAGTGCCAAGGGCAATGTGGTGCGTGCGGCGCGGCTGGCCTTCGGTGGCATGCCTGCGCGCTTTGTGCCCGGGCACCCGATTGCCGGGTCTGAGCAGAGCGGCGTTGAGGCGTCCAATGCGCAGTTGTTCCGTCGCCATAAAGTGATTTTGACGCCGCTGAATGAAACTGATCCTGCGGCACTGGCCGTGGTGGATCGGCTCTGGCGCGAGCTGGGGGCGGATGTGGAACATATGCAGGTCGAGCGCCACGATGAAGTGTTGGCCGCGACCAGTCACCTGCCGCATTTGCTGGCGTTTGGCCTGGTGGATTCGCTGGCCAAGCGCAACGAGAACCTCGAGATTTTCCGTTACGCCGCCGGTGGTTTTCGCGACTTTACCCGGATCGCCGGCAGTGACCCGGTGATGTGGCACGACATCTTCCTCGCCAACCGCGATGCAGTGTTGCGTACCCTGGATACGTTCCGCAGTGACCTCGACGCCTTGCGCGACGCGGTGGATGCGGGCGACGGGCATCAGTTGTTGGGCGTGTTCACCCGTGCGCGGGTGGCGCGGGAGCATTTCAGCAAGATTCTTGCGCGTCGGGCTTATATGGATGCGGCTGCAAGTGCGGATGACCTGGTGTTTCTCGCCAGCCCCGGTGGCTGCTTGAGCGGGCAGATTCGGGTGCCTGGGGATAAATCGATCTCCCATCGCTCGATCATGCTCGGCTCCCTGGCGGACGGCGTCACCGAGGTAGAGGGTTTCCTGGAGGGTGAAGATGCCCTGGCGACCTTGCAGGCGTTTCGCGACATGGGTGTAGTGATTGAAGGCCCGCACCATGGGCGCGTCACCATTCACGGGGTTGGCCTGCATGGCTTGAAGTCGGCGCCAGGTCCGATCTATCTCGGTAACTCCGGCACCTCCATGCGGCTGTTGTCCGGTTTGCTGGCGGCTCAGAGCTTTGACAGTGTGTTGACGGGTGATGCCTCGCTGTCCAAGCGTCCGATGAATCGCGTGGCCAAGCCATTGCGCGAAATGGGCGCGGTGATCGAGACCGGACCGGAAGGACGCCCACCGCTGACGATTCGCGGTGGCCAGGCACTTAAGGGGCTGACCTACGCATTGCCAATGGCCAGTGCTCAGGTTAAATCCTGCCTGTTGCTGGCCGGGTTGTACGCCGAGGGTAAAACCTCGATTACCGAGCCGGCGCCGACCCGTGATCATACCGAGCGGATGTTGCGTGGGTTTGGTTATCCGGTGGAGGTGGCAGGCGCTACGGCTTCGGTCGAGTCCGGTCGCGCGCTGACCGCAACGCATATCGAAGTGCCGGGGGATATTTCCTCCTCGGCGTTTTTCCTGGTGGCGGCGTCGATTGCCGAAGGCTCCGAGCTATTGCTTGAGCATGTGGGCATCAATCCGACCCGTACCGGGGTGATCGATATCCTGCGGCTGATGGGCGCGGATATCACCCTGGAAAACCAGCGGGAAGTGGGTGGCGAGCCGGTTGCGGATTTGCGTGTTCGCGCGGCCCCATTGAAGGGGATCGAGATCCCAGAAGCTCTGGTTCCGCTGGCTATAGATGAGTTCCCGGTGCTGTTCGTGGCTGCGGCATGCGCCGAAGGCCGAACGGTATTGCGCGGGGCGCAGGAGTTGCGGGTCAAGGAGTCCGATCGGATCCAGGTCATGGCCGACGGTCTGCTCGCCCTGGGCGTGAAGTGTGAACCGACACCTGATGGGATTATCATCGACGGTGGCGTGATAGGCGGCGGCGAAGTGCATGCCCATGGTGATCACCGGATTGCCATGGCCTTCAGCGTGGCCTCCCTGCGAGCGGCTGCGCCGATTCGTATCCATGACTGTGCCAACGTGGCTACGTCTTTTCCGAATTTTCTTACATTGTGTGCCCAAGTCGGCATCCGTGTTGCCCAAGAGGCTCAATTGTGAATATCAAATCACCGGTGATTACCATCGACGGGCCAAGTGGCTCGGGCAAAGGCACGATCGCCGGCATCCTGGCCAAGCGCCTGGGCTGGTGCCTGCTGGACTCCGGGGCGCTGTACCGCTTGCTGGCGTTTGCTGCACGCAACCATGGCGTCGACCTGACCAACGAAGAATCGCTGAAGCTGCTGGCTGCGCATCTTGATGTGCAGTTCGTCGGGGCGACGGAAGGTCATCCTCAGCGCATCATCCTGGAAGGGGACGATGTGACCGATGACCTGCGTAACGAACAGGTCGGTTCCTGGGCTTCCCAGGTCGCCGCATTGCCGGCGGTGCGCGACGCTCTGCTGCAGCGCCAGCGGGCTTTTCAGGAGCCGCCGGGTCTGGTGGCCGATGGCCGCGACATGGGCACGGTGGTGTTTCCTGAGGCGCCGCTGAAGATTTTCCTGACTGCCAGTGCCGAGGAGCGGGCCCGCCGCCGTTACTTGCAGTTGAAGGGCAAAGTCGATGGTGTTAGTCTGTCGAGTCTGCTAGATGAGATCCGTGCACGCGATGAGCGTGATACCCAGCGTGCGGTAGCCCCGCTCAAGCCGGCGGCTGACGCCATACAGCTGGATTCCACGGAGTTGTCCATCGAGCAGGTGCTGGAACGCATCTTGAGTGAAATCGCCATTCGCGATATCGCCGGGTGACCAAGAAGGCCGCAGGGGACCAGTCATAGTCCTGTGGTGCTTCTTTTAATTGAAACTGACCCACACCGTCTGGGGTGTGGAGATGGGCGTATTCTTCGCCCTTATCAACAGGAATTAAAATGAGCGAAAGCTTTGCGGAACTCTTTGAAGAAAGCCTAAAAACCCTGAACCTTCAGGCAGGCTCCATCATCACCGGTGTTATCGTTGATATCGATTACCAAGCTCGCTGGGTAACCGTTCACGCTGGTCTGAAGTCTGAAGCTCTGATCCCGCTGGAACAGTTCTACAACGATGCTGGTGACCTGACTATCAATGTCGGTGACGAAGTTCACGTTGCTCTGGACTCGGTTGAAGACGGTTTCGGTGAAACCAAGCTGTCCCGTGAAAAAGCCAAGCGCGCTGAATGCTGGATTGTTCTCGAAGCAGCCTTCGCAGCTGAAGAAGTGGTCAAGGGCGTTATCAACGGTAAGGTTAAAGGCGGCTTCACTGTCGACGTTAACGGCATCCGTGCGTTCCTGCCAGGTTCTTTGGTCGACGTTCGTCCTGTGCGCGACACCACGCACCTGGAAGGCAAAGAACTCGAATTCAAGGTCATCAAGCTCGACCAGAAGCGCAACAACGTTGTCGTTTCCCGTCGCAGCGTCCTGGAAGCAGAGAACTCCGCCGAGCGTGAAGCTCTGCTGGAATCCCTGCAGGAAGGCCAACAAGTCAAAGGTATTGTCAAGAACCTCACCGATTACGGCGCATTCGTCGATCTGGGTGGCGTCGATGGCCTGCTGCACATTACCGACATGGCTTGGAAGCGTATCAAGCATCCATCGGAAATCGTCAATGTTGGCGACGAGATCGATGTCAAGGTTCTGAAGTACGATCGTGAGCGCAACCGTGTCTCCCTGGGCTTGAAGCAGCTGGGCGAAGATCCATGGGTCGCTATCAAGGCTCGTTACCCAGAAAGCACTCGCGTCACCGCGCGTGTTACCAACCTGACCGACTACGGCTGCTTCGCAGAGCTGGAAGAAGGCGTGGAAGGCCTGGTACACGTTTCCGAAATGGACTGGACCAACAAGAACATCCACCCTTCGAAAGTCGTACAAGTCGGCGACGAAGTGGAAGTTATGGTTCTGGACATCGACGAAGAGCGTCGTCGTATCTCCCTCGGCATCAAGCAGTGCAAATCTAACCCATGGGAAGATTTCTCTGGCCAGTTCAACAAGGGCGATAAAATCTCCGGCACCATCAAGTCGATCACCGATTTCGGTATCTTCATTGGTCTGGACGGCGGCATCGACGGCCTGGTTCACCTGTCCGACATCTCCTGGAACGAAGTTGGCGAAGAAGCTGTTCGTCGTTTCAAGAAGGGCGACGAGCTGGACACCGTTATCCTGTCGGTTGACCCAGAGCGCGAGCGCATCTCCCTGGGTATCAAGCAGCTGGAAAGCGATCCGTTCTCCGAGTACGTTCAAGAGAACGACAAAGGCGCAATCGTTAAAGGCATCGTGAAGGAAGTTGACGCTAAAGGCGCCATCATCACTCTGGCCGACGATATCGAAGCGACTCTGAAAGCCTCCGAAATCAGCCGTGACCGCGTTGAAGACGCGCGCAACGTTCTGAAAGAAGGCGAAGAAGTAGAAGCCAAGATCATCAGCGTTGACCGCAAGAGCCGCGTAATCCAGCTCTCCATCAAGTCGAAAGACGATGCTGAAGAGAAAGAAGCTATCCAGAGCCTGCGCGACAAGCCAGCTACCTCTGAGCCTTCTGCTGGTCCTACCACTCTGGGCGACCTGCTGCGTGCACAAATGGAAAAACAGAACTAAGTTCTGTCAGACCATAGAAAAAGGGCGACTTCGGTCGCCCTTTTTTGTGCCTGGAATTTGGTGTTGTGTGCAACGTCGCCTTGGCGTTATGCGGCTGAGGCGCTGTCGTCTCGCTGGCAGTTTATTCGACCTCGTAGGCTGTATCTGACAGTGAATGCGCTGAAGTGGCTCCAGCGAGGCTGAGCGAGAGCTGGCTGTCGTAGTGCGTAATGCCAACTCTCTTCGAGTTACACCCCAAGTCTTTGAATATAAGTCAATACATGGGCTGTTCAAATTCCTCCGGTCATGCTAAAACCTTCGAAGCGCTTTTCCTAGCTGCTTGAAAAAGAAGGGAAAAATATGACGAAGTCGGAGTTGATCGAACGAATTGTCACCCATCAAGGGCTGCTCTCATCCAAAGATGTGGAGCTAGCCATCAAGACTATGCTTGAACAGATGTCGCAGTGCCTGGCCACCGGCGATCGGATTGAGATTCGTGGGTTTGGTAGCTTTTCGCTGCATTACCGGGCGCCGCGTGTGGGGCGTAACCCGAAGACTGGCCAATCCGTTAGCCTCGATGGCAAGTTCGTGCCTCACTTCAAGCCGGGCAAGGAATTGCGGGATCGGGTGAACGAAGATGAGGAAGAAGGCGTCTGAGTGTTTTTGGGGTAGGAGAAGGTTATGCGTGGGGTTAAGCGCGTTGCGGCAGTAGTGACTGTATTGGTTGTTGCTTTGGTGGTTCTGGTTTTTGTGCTGGAGAACCAGCAGGGCACTTCGCTTTCGTTCTTTGGCTCGTTTACTGGGCAAATGCCGGTGTCGGTATTTGTCGTGATTGCTCTATTTATTGGCATGTTGATAGGGCCGTTTTTGGGCGCTTTGACGCGAGTTCGGCGTCCTAAGCCCGTTCCGGTGAGGCGGAGCTAGAAACCGTATCCATCGCCTGCGCCGGGATCGGTATGCTGGTGTAGTGACCGCCTGTCAGATAATTCTGCTTTCCGACTAACGCCTTGTTTTCTGCAGGCGTGCGTCCTGGGCCGCCGTAAATGTTGCAGAGTTGTCGATATTGGTCTGTTTACTCGAATTTTCTTTCTGTTACTCCCTCTCGGATGGGCTTGATAAGGGCGATCCCTAGGCGTTAGGGAAACCTCCTACAGTCATGTCAAGACTTGTAATATGTCAGAGAGGTGACAGAATGCCATCTGTTCTCGATAACGGGCATTTTGTGAGCTAAAAATTTGGCAAAGACGCCGGGTTTTTGGCGGTCAACCAATTAGAATAAAAAATACGCAATTTGGTCTGCATAACGAGCCCGCAGTTTCTCTTTGAAGGCAGGTTTTTGTTGTGAGTAGTAGCTTACGTTTTCCGCCAGTACCTCAGTCCGAAGAGATCGACATTGTCGAGCTCGTGCAATCCGTCTGGCAGCAGAAAAAGTTGATTTTGAGCCTCGCGCTCGGAGTAGGATTGCTTGCGACGGCCTATGCTTTTTTAGCGACTCCTGAATACTCGGTGAATAGTGTATTGCGGCCTTCTGCACTTAACGAGCTGGATGCACTTAACCGATCCGAGGTATATAAACTGCCTCCGGAGGCAGCGCTGATAGGGGTTGGTGCTTCACTTGAGTCCTATGAAACGCGTTTGAATTTTTTTAGAGAAAATCAAAAGCTTTTTGACGCATTCGTTCGTCCGGGTCAAACTCTGGAGCAGAGTTTTGAAGAGTTTAACCGTAATTCAATTGTTCTAACTCGATCAGACGCTCAAAAGGCTGGAGTTGTTGGTGCGGAGATTACCCTTCAGTTGAATTATCCGGCGGGTATCGATGGGGTTTCGATACTTAACGGCTTTGTTAACTATGCCATTGAAACCGAGCGAAGAAAAATTGCCTCGGATATGAGTGTTATCGTTCAGAATCGTCTGAATGAAATTAAAGGCAAGTTGAGTGCGGCAAGGGCTGGCTACGATAACGACAAGCAGGCCCGAATAGCTTCTTTGCTTGAAAATGATAATTTAAAACGTGCTCAACTAAAGGACGAACTCAGGGCCTTGCGGGCTCAGCTGAAAGCGTTACGTGCAGATAGAATTTCCCAACTCGATGAGGCAATCGCTATTGCGCGTTCGCTGGGTATTAATAAACCCACGACGCCGTCGTTGTTCGGGGAAGCGGGGCGTCCGAACGCCCATATGATGAAGACTGAGATAAATAATCAGCAGGTGCCTCTGTATTTTATGGGGACGCAGGCATTGCTTGCAGAACGGGCTGCTTTACAGCGTCGGACCAATGACGATTTCGCTGATGGTCGGATAGCTCAAATTTCGAAAGATCTTCAATTGCTGCGTTCAAACCGTGAAGTCGAGTTGTTGAATAGTCGTGCAAGCGAAGAACTCTTTGTCAATGGCGTTCAGCCTTTGCGTGCAGAAATGGCGCGGTTGCAGAATTTAAATATCGATTTGGATCGACTCAAGCTTGTAAGCATCGATCGGCAGGCTTTGGAGCCCACAAGTCCAATTAAGCCCAAGCGGTTTTTGGTGATTGTGCTCGGTGTTTTCTGTGGGATGCTTTTAGGGGGCGGTTTTGCAGTCGCTTCCTATTTTTTAAGGCGCTCTCATCGCTCGAAACCGAATGATTCGCCGTCTTTAGAGCTGGATCATGTCCAGTAAGGGCATCGCATGTCCGTGTGGTGTGGCGAAATAGTGGCCTTTGTGAGCGTGGGGTGGTCTCAGTTGCGTTCCATCCACTCGGTCGAAGTTAAGTGGCGCCAGGAATTGGGTAGCCTTGCACGGCGCGGATGAGGCGCTGTGAATAATTTTTCCATGCTTGCCTGATGGCAGACACATTGCGTGCTTGTTGAATTTATCCTTGTAGCTAAGGTCGTAAAGGAGGGAGGGATGCACGCTCCGGGCGGTATCGTGAGCTGAGCCTTTCAGGCATAATATCCATGCTTTTTGACACGGTACTGATGCAGAGTGTCAAGCATAAACAGGTATTCAACTCGCACCAACAACTGGCCTTGAGACGCCAGGGTGGTGATTCGATTTGGCCTGACGCTATAACAAGAGCTTGGAGTGTGGATGGACAGTAATCTAGTTAGTATTTTTGAATTTGTTGTGATTTTTACGTTGGTCGGGGCCCAAGTTTTTGATGTCTATGCCGTCATGGTGCGGGCGAAAGTAAACGTAGATGGCACTACACAGGTCTTAGCTGTTTCTAACTGGATTCAGTACTTGGCAAGAATTATGAATATGGTTTCCGTGTTCAGTATATCTTTATTGCTCGAGAGTAAAATAAGCACCATTGGCGTGCCAGCGATGTTTGGCTATTCAATGTGTCTTGGGTTGGTGATGATTGGGCTTGTTTGCAAGTTTAGCTTTACGGGGCCAGTACTCAGAGTGCTCCAGAGGTTAGGCTTTGCTCAAGTGTTCGGTGAGCCTGGAAAAAAAGCTTATTGGTGGCATGTTGAGTTTGATTTTTTCTCAAGGCTTACTTGGTTTTCAGTTCTAGTTAGTTTATTTATTAACTTGGCTATTATTATGCCTTTTATGTTGAGTGTCAGATATCCTGAAGTTAGGATGACGCTGGCATATACTGGGCAACTGCTTAATTTCTGTGCCTCAATTATTATGTTTACCTACGTTGATCGTGTTTTTTTCAAGGCGCTTGATGCAGGTAATGAATTTGCATGTGCGAATAAGATCATTACAGGCAAGATTATTGCCCAGCTTATATTAGTGTTCGGCGTATTTTGCTTTTATGTTGTACTGGGAGGGTGAGTTGTGAGTGCGGAAGCTAACGCCGTAGACAAACCTGATAGGGCTGGACCGCGCTCACGTTTATTTTCAGACAGAGGGTATGTTTACTTAAACGTTTTTTTTGTATGTGTGCTTTTGGTCGTGTATTACCTTATGGGGGGTGGCGCTTTTCCGGACTACCCAAATTACGTAACCATCGTGAATAACGGTGGTTATTTGTTCAGTAAAGATGAGTACATGGCGGAGTGGATCTCGCGATTTTTTTTAAGTCAAGGCCTATTTTTTTTCGATAGCGCTGAGCATGTGGTCGATCTTTTTGCGTTGATCGTCCAGGTTTTTTATATTTTATTCGTCTTTTATTTTGGTGTGGTTAAAGGCGGGATCTCTCGGCGGGGATGGTTTTTTTTTACGGCAGTGTTGGGGCCTTTGTTGATTACGACCGCGCTTCGTGCTTCGCCCGCTTATATATTGATTGCTTATATAGCGGCAACGGGCGGCCGGCTTAATCTGAAGTTTTTGCTGCTTTCTGTTCTGGCCGTTTCATTTCATGATTCGGCGCTCATATTGGTAGTTCTATATGCTGCCAGTTGTCTAATGGCGCGTGTATTTAGAGTCGTGGGTCCGGCTTTTTATCAGATTTTAATGTGGTGTTCCCTTGTGGTGATATTGTTGTCGCAGCAAGTAGCACTTGCGTTGTTTTCGGTTGTCTCTAAGCTGGATATGGGTATTCGATCGGTTTACTTTCAAGAGTTGCCGGAGACGTCGATTGTAAAAAAAGTTTTTTTGGTTGTGATATGGATCGTCGCGTATACAACGATTAAAAACGTAGCCGTGCATGCGCGGACGAAGATTTTCGTTTGTGGTTCCATGCTGCTCACTGCGCTTTCTTTTTCACTCAATGAAGTTGCCGGGATCCGATTTGCATTGTATGTACTAGGGAGCTGCGTGCTGGCCAAAGGCGCCTTTATATTTAGTGGGCAGCACAATAGCCGGTACCGTCAGATAGATGTTGTATTGGCGGTTGCATATTTTGGTTTGGTATTTATGGATATTCTTCGAAATGCGAGAGGTGCATGATGGCTAAAATTGCAGTGCTATTGGCAGCTTACAATGGCGAGTCATTTATTGTTTCTCAAGTGAATTCGATCTTGTCGCAATTGGATGTAAATGTTGACCTTTATATTCGTGATGATGGGTCGACGGACAAGACGGCTAGCATTATTGACGAATTCTCAAATTTGCTTGGCGTAAGAGTCATCAAGGATGGGGAAAGTACTCGGTCTGCTGCTGGGAATTTTTTCAAGATTCTTTCGCAGATTAATGTCGCGGACTATGAGTATGTTGCTTTTGCTGATCAGGACGATATTTGGGATCCTGAGAAGCTGAAGCGTGCCGTTTCAAAAATTGTCGAAGGCGGTCATCAAGGTTATAGTGCAGATCTGATCGCGTACTCAAACTCAAAAGGTCATGCTCAATACCTGAAGAAGTCTTATCCGGCTAAAGAGTTTGATTATCTGTTTCAAGGCGCGTCGGCGGGCTGCACTTATGTGATGACGTCAACGTTGGCTGCTCTTGTTGTTCGCTCTACGGTTGAACTTCGAAGTGAAGATTTTATAGGTCGTTCTCATGACTGGCTGGTTTATGCGATCGCCCGCGCTCATCAGATGAGCTGGTGCTATGACGCTTATGCTCCAATTTTCTATAGGCAGCATGCTAGCAATGTTTACGGTGCGATGACGACAGTGGGCAGCCTGCTGGAAAAAGTCAAACTCGTCCGTGGAGGTTGGTACAGGTCTAACGTGCTGTGGATAGCCGAGCATTGTGGCGCAGGCGAAAAAGAGAAAGATATTATTAAGTTGGTGAGAGGGAATAGTTTCTCTGATCGTCTAAGGTTGATGGTGCAGGTGGGGTCCTTCAGGCGCAAGGCATCTGAGAGTCGTGTATTGAGTGTGTTCTTATTATTTGGGCTTTTTTGATATTATGAAAAGATTAATGGATATAGTTGTTTCGGGGATAGGTTTGATTTTGCTGTCTCCTGTCATGATCGTTGTCTATTTTTTGGTGCGATACTATTTGGGCGGGCCGGTATTCTTCCGACAGGTCCGGCCCGGTTTTGAAGGTAAGCCCTTCGAAATGCTAAAATTCAGGACAATGCTTGATGCTACCGACGCGACTGGGGCGCCTTTGCCTGATTCGGAGCGCCTGACCAAGTTCGGACGATTTCTCAGGGCCAGCAGCCTTGACGAGTTGCCCGGTTTGATAAATGTGCTGAAAGGGGATATGAGCGTCGTAGGGCCGAGACCCTTGCTGATGGCCTATCTGCCCCTATACAGTGCAGAACAAAATCGCCGGCACCTGGTACGCCCGGGAGTGACAGGGCTTGCTCAGGTCAGTGGTCGAAATGCGCTCTCTTGGGAGGAAAAATTCAAGCTGGATGTCTGGTATGTGGATAACCAATCTTTGCTGCTGGACTTGAAAATTATTATTTTGACCTTCAAGAAAGTGTTCTTGCGAGAGGGCATCAATCAAGAGGGGCAAGCAACTATGGAAGCCTTCAGGGGTTCCGCCGACAATGCAATTGATGGGGAAAAGAAATGAGCAAAGAAATTCTGGATTTGATCGCTGAAGCCAAGGAAGCTGATGAAGGTTCCGTGAATCTGGGCGATCAGTTGGATTGGGATTCTATCGCTGTAGTAACCTTTATGGCTTTGCTTTCCGAGCGGGATATTAGCGTTTCTGCTGATGGTTTGAATAAGTGCGACACGGTAGATGATGTCGTGGCTCTGGTTGCTGCCAAAAGTGCTTGATAAGTATTAGGTTTGTTTGATCCATACTGCTCAGGTGTTTAACACGTTGGGCAGTTTGGTTTTTTATTTAATGGTTTATCGATTTTGCTCGGTATAGCGTTGCACAAGAATTGATGAGGAATGGGTGCTTATGAATGATGAACTAGACTCAAAAAAAATCGAAAGGGATTTGGTTGAGTCATATTGGCATCCCTTGTGCTTCAATTCTGACTTGCCGAACGATAGAGATTTTTTACGTTTTGATGTCTTGAATTTTGAAGTGGTCATCTTTAACGATAAGGGCCGCTTGATAGCTTTCGATAATCGTTGCCCCCACCGCGGCAGTCGATTTTTTACTGAGGATCATGGCAACCGCGGCATTATCTGCAAGTACCACGGATGGAGTTTTTCGGATGGGCGCCTGCGGATACCGAACGCAGCCTCGTTTGTGGGATGTGATATTGAAAACGCTTCGCTCAATCAGTTTAAGCTGGATACCTGCGGCGATTTGGTTTTCTTTGGTGTTAACCCTGAGGTGTCTCTCCAGGAGCAGATCGGAAGTCACGTGTACAGCGTCGTCGAGCGCTTGAGCAGAGACGTGCAGGCTTGTAGCGATTTTAACCGTTACGAGTTCGAGTGCAATTGGACTATCGCGCTGGAGAATGCGCTCGAGCCTTATCATATCCCTCTGATCCATCGTAATACGCTCGCCACGTTAAAGTTAGGTGTTGGAGAGAATGTATTTGAAGGTGAGAACTCTATCTGGTACTCGCCGGTAGAGGACGAGAGGGTGCAGCGTCGTCTCTCCGGGCTTAGTAAGTTTTTTGAGACGACGAATTCTTACCAAGGTTACATGAGTATTTTTCTTTTCCCTTTCGCGATGATCTCATCCACGTTCGGGTACTCATACTCCATGCAGAACTTTTTTCCTTCTCCCAAGGGGGATCGCGCATTTTTTACCAGTCGACTCTTTCCTGCCCGTGCATCAGACTCGCGTTACAGTGAAATTACAGACCTTTTTTCGAAGTCGACAGCTGAACTGAATCGCAAGGTTTTTGAAGAAGATCATGAAATATGTAAGAGAGTCCCTAGTGACTCTTGGACTGTTTCCGCTCCAAAATACTTGAGTTCCTTAGAGCAGAAAATTGCTCATTTTCGTCAGTCCTGTGCAAAGTGGGATAAATAGCGGTGTTCTCTCACTGTTTTTATTGCGGTCTTTTATTCCTGTTTGTCGGTGAGGGTGAGTGATTATGTCAGCCAGTCAGTTTAAAGATGTAAGGGTTGTAAATAACGTCCGGGTTGAAGGCGTTGCATGTTCGATGCCGGAAAATATTTCTGAAGTCTCCGACCTTGCCGAAAAGTTTGGCGAGGAAAATATTCAGAAGATTATGGCGAGTACGGGTGTCTTCCGTCGGCATGTAGTCGATAGCGAGTGTTCATCTGATCTTTGCGTCGCTGCGGCCGAGCGTTTGATTGCAGACCTTGCGGTGGATCGCGCTTCTATTGATACGTTGATTTTCGTGTCACAAACTCATGATCATACTTTGCCCGCCACTGCTTGTATCCTGCAGGAGCGCTTGAAACTTTCCCTCGGTGTTGCAGCGTTCGATGTTGCTTTGGGCTGCTCAGGCTACGTTTACGGCCTATGGCTAGCTTCCTCCTTGATATCCGGTGGCGGCAGCCGACGTGTGTTGTTATTGGTAGGAGATACCATCAGTAAAATTGTTTCAGAAGAAGATCGTTCGGTTGCGGCCCTATTTGGTGATGCCGGCTCGGCGACGTTGCTTCAATATGATGAATCGGCGCAACCGATTTCCTTTGCGCTAGGGACAGATGGGCGCGGTGCGAACAATCTTATTGTTCCTGCGGGCGGCTTTCGTGATCGTACCGGCGCGTTCAGTGATAATAGCGAACCGGAAGTACGTGGCCCATTCGACTTGTTTATGAATGGGGCGGAAATTTTTGCCTTTACTTTGGCGCGCGTACCCGCGTTGGTAAGGGCACTTCACGAAAGTCGTCAGGATAGCGGGGAAGGCATTGATCATTATGTCTTTCACCAAGCCAACAAATTCATGCTGGAGCATTTGGCAAAACGCATGAAGTTGCCTCGAGAAAAAGTTTTGCTTGATTTGGAAAGTGTAGGGAATACGAGCTGTACGTCCATACCACTTGCGCTTTCATTAGCTGACCTTGAAAAAGATAACAGGGTAACGGGCTTGATGATGTTGGCTGGTTTTGGTGTTGGCTACTCTTGGGCGGGTTGTATTATAAACTTTGATAACGTATGGGTAAGCCCTATGACTTATACCCGTGATTTGAAGGAGCCGGTATGACTATGGCTAATCCGTTTTCCCTTCAGGGCAAGCATATTTTGGTGACTGGAGCCTCATCCGGAATTGGACGGGAGGTTGCGGTATGGCTAAGTTCGCAGGGTGCCCGTATCACGTTGGTCGCCAGGGATACGCCTCGCCTGGAGGAAACGCTCCAGCGACTGGAGGGCGAGGGGCATGCCATCGCGGTAGTGGACTTTTTGACTGAGCCAGATGTGTCGGGCTGGATGAAGAAGATTGCTCGGGAAACGACAGCGTTTGACGGGTTGGTTCATGCGGCAGGTATTCAGGCCCCTATGCCCATTCGCGCGACTAGCTTGGCGCACTGGGAAAGAGTGATTTCGACAAACGTAACATCGTCGTTTTCTCTTATTAAGGCGTTCCGACAGAAAGGTGTATGTCAATCCGGCTCTAGTATCGTGCTTATTTCCTCGGTAATGGCTAAGGTCGGTGAACCAGCGCTTCTGGGATATTGCGCGAGCAAAGGCGCGGTGGAGTCAATGGTCAGGGCGGCAGCCATCGAGCTTTCTCGTGAGGGTATTCGGGTTAATTGTGTGGCGCCTGGCGTCGTGAAAACTGAAATGGCAGAGACGCTCAAAGACTTGGTCGGGGGAGAATCGATGGAGATTATCGAACAGAAGCACCCGTTAGGCTTCGGTTCTCCGGCAGACGTCGCTTATGCGGTCAACTATTTGCTTTCTCCTGCTGCTCGCTGGGTAACCGGTACTTCCCTGGTCGTCGATGGTGGGTACCTAGCATGAGTGCCAAAAAGTTTGTCATAGTTGGCGCGGGAGGCTTTGGGCGCGAGGTGTATGTCTGGTTGAAAGACTGGATTGAACTTAGCGCGAGTCCATCGGAGTACCAGATCATCGGATTTCTGGATGATGCACCTGCGGCCCTGGAGCGTTTTCCAGAGATGCCACCGATTATTTGTTCCATTGATGTTTATGAGCATCAGGACGACGTGGCTCTGGTCTGTGCTATTGCTGATCCAAAGATCAAGAAGATCGTTTCGGATAAGTTGCTCGAAAAAGGAGCGCAGTTTTTCTCTCTTGTTCACCCGACGGCGATCGTAGGCACGCGGGTGGTTATCGGCGAAGGGGTAGTCATTTGCCCTAATACGATTCTATCCACCGATCTGGAAATTGGTAATTTCGTGACGATTAACTCCGCTACTACTATTGGACATGACACGTCTGTAGGGAGTTATAGCACCGTTAGTGGACACTGTGATGTGACCGGTGGTGTTCAGTTGGCAGAGGGTGTTTTCATGGGCTCTCATGCGGTGGTTGTGCCCAAAGTGACCGTGGGTGCATATGCTGTCATTGGGGCATCTTCGGTTGTTATACGCAAAGTTGCATCGGGCTCCACAGTATTTGGTGTTCCTGCTAAACGAATAGCTGGGTAAAAAGATGAAATTTGCAAAAATCGTTGCCATTGAATATGAGCTGCCTAGCCACTCGTTAAGTAACGAAGACTTGGCGCGGGAATTTCCAGAATGGGATGTTCCCAAAATATTCGGAAAGACTGGGATTAATAACCGTCGAATAGTTGCTGCGGACGAGTGCGCGTCTGATTTAGCTTTTCGTGCTTGTGAAAAGATTTTTGATTCTGGCGTTATTGGCCGGTCAGACGTCGATTGCTTGATATTATGCACGCAAAGCCCGGACTATGTTTTACCCGCAACCGCCTGCATTCTGCAACATCGATTGAGCCTACCTACTTCATGTGCCGCTTTTGACTACAACCAAGGCTGTTCAGGCTTTATCTATGGTTTAGGTTTGGCGAAGGGGCTTATAGAGACGGGGCAGGTCAAGAATGTATTGCTGGTTACTGCTGAAACCTACAGTAAGTATATTCACCCAGGTGACAAGAGCGTGCGTACGCTTTTCGGCGACGCGGCGGCGGCAACGCTAATCCGTGCAGCCGATGAGACTGTGGCGCTTGATCGCTTCCGTTATGGAACCGACGGTTCTGGCGCGGAGAGCTTGATTGTTCCGGTGGGAGGCTCGAGATTTCCGGCAACGTTGAATCTTGACTTGGAAGCACGTCAGGATGAAAGCGGTAACATCCGGACCGACGCGAATCTTTACATGAATGGTCCGGCAATCCTGGAGTTTTCCCTGAAGCGTGTTCCAGAGTTGTTCGAGTCCATATTTGATGAAGACTTCACAATGGACATGGTCGATCATTTTGTGTTTCACCAAGCCAATAAGTTTATGCTTGATGCGCTAAAACGAAGACTGAAGCTGCCTGAAGATAAATTCGTCAGGGAGTTTGAGCATTGCGGTAATACGGTGTCCTCCACGATACCTATTGCGCTGAAGGAGTCCCTCAAGAAGGGCAATATTAAAGCAGGCGACAGGGTCGCTTGTGTCGGATTTGGCGTTGGCCTTTCCTGGGCGGCATGCACTGCCCGCCTTTGACTCTTGTGTGCTAGACGCGTTGCGATCTTAATTTTATAGGTATTGGTTATGCTGAATTCTCCATTCGCTCCTTGGCCGTCATTTACAATTGAAGAGGCAGATGCCGTTCGAGACGTGGTTCTCTCGAACAAGGTTAACTACTGGACAGGCCCAGAATGTCGAGAATTTGAAAAGGAATTCGCGGCTTTTACCGATACCAAATATGCCGTTGCGCTTGCAAACGGCACCGTGGCCTTGGATTTGGCATTGAAGGCATTGGGAATTGGAGCGGGTGATGAGGTCATCGTTACCTCCCGCACATTTCTTGCCTCTGTCTCAAGTATTGTCAATTCGGGTGCGACCCCGGTTTTTGCCGATGTTGACTTGAATTCACAGAATATCACTGCTGACACCATCAGTAAGGTCGTTACTCCTAAAACACGGGGTATTATCTGCGTCCATTTGGCAGGATGGTCCTGCGATATGGACGAAATAATGGAGTTGGCACGTATCCATGATTTGAAAGTCATTGAAGATTGTGCTCAAGCCCATGGCGCGCTTTACAAAGGGCGACCTGTTGGATCTATTGGGCATATTGGTGCTTGGTCATTCTGCCAGGACAAAATAATGACCACCGGCGGTGAGGGCGGTATGGTCACTACCAATGATTATGAGCTATGGGCCCGCATGTGGGCTTACAAAGATCATGGGAAGAGTTGGGAAGCCGTTTATCAGCGTGAGCATGCTCCTGGTTTTCGCTGGCTGCATGAGAGCTTTGGCACCAATTGGCGCATGTTGGAGATGCAAGCCGTCATCGGAAGAATTCAGCTTCGAAAAATGGCCCAGTGGCAGGCTACCCGACAGGTGAACGCGGAACGTATCTGGGCTTGTGCTGAAAAGTTGCCTGCGCTGAGGGTCCCAGCAGTCCCGACTGAAAGTCGACACGCTGCCTATAAGTGCTATGTCTTTGTACGTCCGGAACTTCTCAGTGAAGAGTGGTCCCGTGATCGTATTCTTGCTGAGATAAACTCTCGTGGTGTGCCAGCTTTCTCAGGCTCTTGCTCTGAGGTGTATCTTGAAAAAGCATTTGATAATACAGGCTGGCGCCCGGAGATTCGTCTGCCAAACGCACAGGTTCTGGGTGAGACCAGTTTAATGTTTTTGGTTCATCCGACATTAACCGCAGAACAGATCGATTTGACTTGCCAAGTATTAGCCAACGTCCTGAGTGAGGCGACCGCTACAGTATGAGCGTCCTGAGGAAAAATGGATTTGAGCAAGTGATGATTGACCGGTTCAGGAGCGACAGAGGTTGAAAGGGGTTATGGATAAGGTTCGTACACATTTGTTAAGCCTTTCGCGTCGTCAGAAACGCGTTCTGCAGGTTATCGCGGATATTACCCTTGTGTGGGTCGCGTTGTGGATGGCCTTTGTCGTGCGTCTGGGCATTGATGAAATGATCAACCCGGTCAAAATGCATTTCTGGCTCTTCATTTGTGCGCCGGTTGTTGCTATTCCCTTATTTATACGCTTTGGCATGTATCGCGCGGTAATGCGATATTTTGGTAACGATGCATTAATTGCTATTGTCAAAGCAGTCAGCCTGTCGTCGTTGATTCTGGCGTTTGTAGTTTACTGGTACAGTAATCATGAGAACGTTGTACCCCGTTCTATCATCTTCAACTACTGGTGGTTGAGTTTGATAATGATTGGGGGAATGCGTCTCGGGATGCGTCAATATTTCCTTGGCGACTGGTTTGCCGCAGTACAGCATGTGCCGTTCACCAGTCGCCAGGATGGATTGTCTAAAGTTGCCATTTATGGGGCTGGGGCTGCTGGTAACCAATTGGTCGCTGCGTTGAGAATGGGTCGAGTGATGCGGCCCGTGGCTTTTATTGATGATGACAGCAGTATTGCTGACCGCGTCATTTCAGGTTTGCAGGTGTTTAAGCCCAAACACATTCAGCAGATGATCGATGTGACCGGGGCTCAAGAAGTTCTCCTCGCAATACCGTCGTCCTCCAGGGGCCGCCGCCGTGAAATCCTTGGTCTGCTCGAAGGCTTTCCTCTGCATGTTCGAAGCGTTCCCGGCTTCATGGATCTGGCAAGCGGTCGGGTGAAGGTTGATGATATTCAAGAAGTGGATATCGGTGATTTGCTCGGCCGTGACTCTGTACCGGCTCAGGCGGAGTTGCTGGAGCGCTGTATCAGGGAGCAAAGTGTATTGGTAACGGGGGCAGGTGGTTCTATCGGCTCCGAATTGTGCCGGCAAATTCTCGATTTGCGCCCTACGGTCCTTCTGCTGTTCGAACACAGTGAATTTAATCTTTACAGTATTATGTCAGAACTGGAACTGCGAATTAATCGTGAGTCGCTGCCGGTCCGGTTGCTTCCTATTCTGGGCTCGGTACGCAACCAGGATAAGTTGCTGGATATCATGAAAACCTGGCATGTCAATACCGTGTATCATGCGGCGGCCTACAAGCATGTGCCCATGGTGGAGCACAATATTGCCGAGGGTGTATTAAATAACGTTATTGGTACCCTTAATACTGCCCAGGCAGCGTTGCAGGCGGGTGTTCAGAATTTCGTATTAATCTCCACGGATAAGGCTGTACGACCTACCAATGTAATGGGTAGCACTAAGCGGTTGGCCGAGTTGACGTTGCAAGCACTAAGTCGCGAGTCGGCTCCCGTGTTATTCAATGACAAGTTTAATGTTTCTCATGTGAACAAAACACGCTTTACGATGGTTCGCTTCGGAAATGTACTAGGCTCTTCAGGATCGGTCATTCCGCTGTTTCATAAGCAGATTAAGTCAGGCGGCCCATTAACTGTTACCCATCCGAAAATCACTCGTTACTTTATGACTATTCCTGAAGCCGCTCAGTTGGTTATACAGGCGGGGTCAATGGGGTTGGGGGAGATGTTTTTGTATTGGATATGGGGGAACCTGTCAGAATCGTCGAGTTGGCCGAGAAAATGATTCACCTGTCCGGGTTGAGTGTTCGGTCTGAAAAAAATCCCCATGGTGACATTGCTATTGAATTTACTGGGCTCCGACCTGGTGAAAAGTTATACGAAGAATTGTTGATAGGCGACAATGTGGTTGCGACACAGCACCCGATGATCATGAGTGCTAATGAGGACTTTATATCCTGGGATACGCTCAGGTTGAAGTTGACCGACCTCCTATCTGCTGTTGATGAAGACGATTACGGCCGAGTTCGTCAACTGCTGCGCGATACGGTTAGCGGTTATGCACCGGATGGTGAGATTGTTGATTGGATTTATCAGCAGCGTCGTCTTGAACCCTGATCTGACAATCTATACAAAGGCCATCTAGTGATCGGCCTTTGTATAATTTACGTAGCGTTTAATACTAAATTAATCAGGTGTGTGGTGTTGTCGTACTATTCCCTGGTGTCAAAGAGTTTTAATAACTCTTGCAGGAATGCCGGCCGCGACAGAGTAGGAGGGTATATCTTTTGTTACGACAGCCCCGGCACCTATGACAGAGCCTTTTCCTATAGTCACACCTTTCAGTATCGCCACTTTTTCACCGATCCAAACATCATCTTCGATGACGACAGGAGCATATACGAGTTTTCTTTGGTTGGGGTGTTTTAGAAGTTCTTCTTTGGTTATTTCCCCATGGTCATGATCAGTTATATAGACTTGGCTTGCTATTAATACGTTGTGACCAATGTTTATCGAGTGAAGTGCTGCAATATGGCAGGCGTCGTTGATTTCAACGTGGTTGCCTATGGTCAACGTTATTTTACCCTCATTATGATTGGCTGCTTCTATCCGACAATACTGTCCGGTTGTAAATCCACGTCCAATTGACATGTTTCCCCAACCTCTTATTCGGGTTGGTTGTCTGATAATTCGTGCAGGGCGATAGAATATTTTTGTCGTTGTAAAAGACCAGGCTAGCCTGAAGAAATCAAGCATTGAATACTTTGATCTCATGCTGGGTTCCATGGAACTCTCCATTTCCAATTTTTATGAATTTTATGTTGTATAAGTGGGGCGCGTGATTATACCCAAAGAAAGGCGCGGGAGAAAGGGGGAGTAGAAACTGGGGATTCTCCAATGAGATATTGGGGCGCGCGCGGTTAATAATTTTTTAAGTGGTGTTGTAAAGGTTTTTTATGGTTTTTATTCGGTATACACGTGTTTAATCAAGTCGGTAGCTGAGTCGAAGTAAATTCGTAAACTCGAGTGCGTCTGCGTTTTTGATTGTTGTGAATGATATTTTTGTTGCTTCTAATGAGTGCTGAGATTGGTTTAGCGATCACTACTACATGCTGATACTGGCGATACAATGCCGCTTTCGTAGCTTACACTTTGTAACGTCGCCATTTTTGACTAATGCTACATATCACCTAAGTTTGAAAAGCAGCTTCGGAAAAGCTGCTTTTCCCTTATCGATGTCATGGAGCGTCACCAATGCATAAAGCGTATCTCTCGTCCCTCGTCTTCGCCTTCCTCACCAGCCTCTCGCTAGCCACCACGGCCGCACCCGCCCCCAAACCCGAGACCCCAACCCCCATCGCCGCCCAAATGACCAAGGTCGACCAAACCACCAAAGTCAGCCTCAACTCCGCTGACGCTGAAACTCTGCGCCGTGATCTATTCGGCATTGGCGCCGCCAAAGCGAAGGCTATCATCGCCTACCGCGAAACCAACGGCCCCTTCACGGCGATAGATGAGTTACTGGAAGTAAAGGGAATCGGCAAGGCGCTTCTGGAAAAGAACCGCGACAGGCTTGAGGTGAAATAAGAACCTGAAAACAGCCGAGGAGGCCGGTCATCGACCGGCTTTCTTTTGTTCAACAACCTCCGCCTTCAAGCTCCCCCGCACCACATCAAGAATCCGTGTCGCCAACTCGGCACTCTCCACGCTTCTTGCCAGCACCAACGCCCCCACCAGCGTCGACATCAGCACCAGGCTCTGCTCCCCGGCATTCGGGTTGCCAAGCGCCGTTTCAACCTGTTTGAGTCGAGCATTGAGGACTTCATCGGTGGTGCGGCTGTTCTGCCCACGCAACCCCATCTCCGATGACATCGTCGTCAGCGGGCAGCCTTGATCCGGAGAGGTCTGGTGCCATTCAGACAGATAGCTGTCGATAAACGCTTCCAGCGGCCGTTCCTGGCTGAATAGCATTGCGCAATGCGCATCCAGCTCTGTCGCCGCCGCCTGTAACGCCTTCTCTACCAACTCATCCTTGGACTTGAAGTGCGCATAAAACCCGCCATGCGTCAGGTTCAGCGCTTTCATCAGTGGCTGCAAACCGGTCGCACCGATGCCGTCACGGCGAAAGCGTACCGAGGCTTCCTTGATGATGCGCTGGTGGGTTTGAGCTTTGTGGTCTTGTGAATAGCGCATAGGACGGCCTCCGAAACATCAGGCCATATTAACCAAGCTTGGCTGGGCATACGCGGGTGTTTACAAAATTGTGCGGCTCAACGGGGAGCCGCTTCAGCCTCAGCGATCCTGGGCATCCTTGGAGTCCGCCTGGGCATTTCGCTCTGCCACGCGCTGGCGTTGTTCATCGGTCAATTCAACCTTGTTGGCGCTGTCTCGCAGCATCAACAAACCACCGACGATCGAACCGATCGCGACCACTAATATCAACCAGGCATACCACGGCATAGGGCTCTCCTTGAGGCAGCAAACCGTGGGAAAATTTCCCACGGTAATGACTGCTTTGAGTAACGGGCTTTCTTAGTAGTTCATTGTAGGCCCGTTCTGCCCCGGTAACCTTAAAGCCCGGTCAACATCGCATCCGCCGGCGCATCGGCGCGGTCTTGCGCGGTCAGTTGGAAGTACACAAACCCCACGACCATGAAGCCCAGGAAGATCAGCCCTATCAGCGCGTTGAACCACGCCATCGCCACCAGGCACACCACGGCCAGTACCAGCGCGATCCCCGGTACGATGGGATAACCCGGTGCGCGGAAGGTGCGTTCCAGCAGCGGTTCGGTCTTACGCAGTTTGAACAGGCTGAGCATGCTCATGATGTACATGACGATGGCGCCGAACACGGCCATGGTGATCATTGCTGCGGTCAGGGTCATGCCACCCAGGTTAATCAGTCCGTCGCTGTAGATGGCCGCGATACCGACGATGCCACCGGCGATGATTGCCCGGTGCGGCGTCTGAAAGCGCGACAGTTTGGCCAGGAAAGCGGGCAGGTAGCCCGCGCGCGCCAGGGCGAAGAATTGGCGGGAGTAACCGAGGATGATCCCGTGGAAGCTGGCCACCAGGCCGAACAGGCCGATCCACACGAGCATGTGCAGCCAGCCTGAGCTGTCGCCGACCACGGTTTTCATTGCCTGGGGCAGCGGGTCGTTGATGTTCGACAGGGTGCGCCAATCGCCGACGCCGCCGGCAAAGAACATCACGCCCATCGCCAGGATTACCAAGGTGAGGATGCCGCTGATGTAGGCCTTTGGAATGGTGCGCTTGGGATCTTTCGCTTCTTCGGCCGCCATGGCGGCGCCTTCGATGGCGAGGAAGAACCAGATGGCAAAGGGAATCGCCGCGAACATCCCGGCAATCGCCGGCGCGCCGAAGGTGTCGGAACCGGCCCAGCCATTCAGGGCGAAGTTGCTGAAGCTGAACGCGGGCGCGACTACGCCCATGAACACCAGCAGTTCGGCGACGGCGAGCACGCATACGACCAGTTCAAAGGTCGCCGCCAGCTTCACGCCAAGGATGTTCAGGCCCATGAATACAATGTAGGCCCCGACGGCCGCGTGTTTCGGGTCGAGGGCCGGGAACTGCACATTCAGGTAGGCGCCGATGGCCAAGGCGATAGCGGGCGGGGCGAACACGAATTCAATCAGCGTTGCCAGCCCGGCAATCAATCCGCCTTTCTCACCAAATGCCCGGCGGCTGTAGGCAAAGGGGCCGCCAGCGTGAGGAATCGCGGTAGTCAGTTCGGTGAAGCTGAATATAAAGCAGGTGTACATGGCGGCGACCATCAATGAGGTCACCAGGAAGCCCAGTGTTCCTGCCACGCCCCAGCCATAGCTCCAGCCGAAATACTCCCCGGAAATCACCAGTCCGACGGCGATGCCCCACAAATGCAGGGTGCCCAAGGTGGGTTTGAGTTGTGTGTTCATCGTGTAGCGCTCCCTGAACGGTTTGGAATGTTTCAGGGCATTGCAGCGGACATGCCATTCATCAATGCCATGTCGTAAAGGCGCCGAACTGTCGCCGAGGGGACGGTTTGGCGTTTGAATCATTTCAAGCGCTGCACCAGATGAGGGCGTTGGTGTCTGGTCTGACGCTATCGCGGGCAAGCCCGGCTCCCACATTTGAAGTGCATACCCCCTGTAAACCCCGCATAAACCCACTCTTTACGCCGTCTTTACGCCCCACCCATACCGTCGCTCTCGTTCCTTTACGCCACTCCTGCGGACAATCCTCCTACACGCGGCAGTCGCCGCACGACGGAGAAACTTCCATGAGCGTTCTGGACGGGGTGTCACTGCTGTTGGCTGTGGCGCTGTTCATTTATCTGCTGGTTGCGCTGTTACGCGCGGATCGGAACTAGGAGCAGGCTATGCACAGTTATGACTATTGGCTGATCATCGCCTTCTTTGCCTTGGTGCTGATTCCGGCACCGGCCCTGGGGCGGTTCTACTACAAGGTAATGGAAGGGCAGCGAACCTGGCTCACGCCGGTGTTCGGTCCGGTCGAGCGCGTTTGCTATCGCCTCTCGGGTGTCGATGCAGATCAGGAACAGAGCTGGCAGAAATATGCGCTGGCGTTGCTGGCGTTCAACCTGGCCGGTTTCGTGCTGCTGTTCGCGATCCTGCTGTTCCAGGACTATCTGCCGCTGAACCCGCAGAAATTGCCGGGTCAGGAATGGACCCTGGCGTTCAACACCGCCATCAGTTTCATGACCAACACCAACTGGCAGAACTACAGTGGTGAAGCGTCCCTGAGCTACCTCAGCCAGATGGCTGGCCTCACCGTACAGAACTTCGTCAGTGCGGCCACCGGTCTCGCCGTCCTGGTCGCGTTGTGCCGTGGGATCGGTCGCAAATCCACCAAGACCTTGGGCAACTTCTGGGTCGACATGACCCGCGCCACCCTCTACGGCCTGTTGCCGTTGTGCCTGGTGCTCGCGTTTTTCCTGGTGTGGCAGGGTGTGCCACAAACCTTCGCTCATTATGTGAACGCTGTGACCCTGCAGGGCGTTGACCAGGTGATCCCACTGGGCCCGGCCGCCAGCCAGATTGCGATCAAGCAATTGGGCACCAACGGAGGTGGCTTCTTCGGTGTCAACTCGGCGCATCCATTTGAAGACCCGACCGCCTGGGCCAACCTGTTTGAGCTGGGCGCAATCATCCTGATCCCGGTCGCGCTGGTGTTCACCTTTGGCCACTACGTGAAAGACCTGCGTCAGAGCCGGGCGATCCTCGGTTGCATGCTGGCCTTGTTCATCATCGGTGGTGCGACTGCGATGTGGGCCGAGTACCAGCCCAACCCGGCGCTGAACAACCCGGCGGTTGAACAGGCCGCGCCGCAGGAAGGTAAAGAAGCGCGCTTCGGCACCACCGGTACCGTGTTGTGGTCGGTGGCCACCACCGCCGCGTCCAACGGTTCGGTCAACGGCATGCAAGACAGCCTCAATCCCCTGAGCGGGATGGTCTCGCTGGTCAACATGATGGTCGGCGAGGTGATCTTCGGCGGCGTCGGTGCCGGCATGTACGGCATGTTGCTTAACGTGTTGATCGCGGTGTTCCTCGCCGGCTTGATGATTGGCCGTACACCGGAATACCTCGGCAAGAAACTCCAGGCCAAGGAAGTGCAATTGCTGGTCGTGACCTTGCTGGTGATGCCGGTCGGCACCCTGGTGCTGGGTGCCATCGCCGCCAGTCTGCCTGGCCCGGCCGGTGCCATCAGTAACCCTGGCCCCCACGGTTTCAGCCAGTTGCTGTACGCCTACACCTCGGCCAGTGCCAACAACGGTTCGGCGTTCGGCGGCTTCAGTGCCAACACCACGTTCCACAACCTGATGTTGAGCCTGTCGATGTTGCTGGGTCGCTTCGGCTACATCCTCCCGGTACTGGCCCTGGCCGGCAGCCTGGCGATGAAGAAGACCGCACCGATTGGCCAGAACAGCTTCCCGACCCACGGCCCGCTGTTCGTGACCCTGTTGACCGTGACCATTTTGCTGGTGGGCGGCCTGACCTTCCTGCCGACGCTGGCACTTGGGCCTATCGCTGAACACTTGAGCATGGGCTTCTAAGGGGATATGAAAATGAATATGCCTGCAAAAAACGCGGCTCCGGTGAAAACCCAGGAGCCGGCCAAGACCGCAATGTCGGCCCTGTGGCGCCCGGCGCTGGTCCAGGCGTTCGTCAAGCTGAACCCGCGCCAGCTGCAACGTTCGCCGGTGATGCTGGTGGTCGAACTGACCGCGATCCTCACCACCATCCTGTGCTTCGTGCCGGATGTTGCCGTACCGACCTACGTCGCCGTGCAAATCGCCGTGTGGCTTTGGTTCACCGTGCTGTTCGCCAACTTCGCCGAAGCCTTGGCTGAAGGTCGCGGCAAAGCCCGTGCCGACAGCCTCAAGGCGGGCAGCGAGGGCCTCAGCGCCCGCCGCAAGGAAACCGACGGCAGCTTCAAAGTCGTGCCGGCCACCAGCTTGCGTAAAGGCGATGTGGTACGTGTGGTCGCCGGGGAAATGATCCCGGGTGACGGCGAAGTCATCGAAGGTATTGCCGCGGTCAACGAAGCGGCCATCACCGGTGAATCGGCCCCGGTCATCCGTGAATCCGGCGGCGACCGCTCGGCCGTCACCGGCAACACCCGCCTGGTCTCGGACTGGTTGATGATCCGCATCACCGCCAACCCGGGTGAGTCGACCCTGGACCGCATGATTGCCCTGGTGGAAGGCGCCAAACGCCAGAAAACCCCCAACGAAATCGCGTTGGATATCCTGCTGATCGGCCTGACGCTGATCTTCCTGCTGGTGGTGGTGACCCTGCAGCCGTTCGCCCACTTCGCCAATGGCAACCTGCCGCTGGTGTTCCTGGTGGCGCTGTTGGTCACGCTGATTCCGACCACCATCGGCGGCCTGTTGTCGGCCATCGGTATTGCCGGTATGGACCGCCTGGTGCGCCTCAACGTGATCGCCAAATCCGGTCGCGCGGTGGAAGCGGCGGGGGACGTGCACGTACTGCTGCTGGACAAGACCGGCACCATCACCTTTGGTAACCGTCGCTGCACCAACGTGATCGCCGCGCCCGGTGTCAGCGGCAAGGAACTGGCCGAAGGCGCGCTGCTGGCGTCCCTGGCGGACGACACGGCCGAGGGTAAATCCATCGTCGAATACCTGCGTGGCCTGCACCCGCAAGCCGAGCCGTCGACGGATGAGTTGACCTCGGTACCGTTCAGCGCCGAAACCCGCTTGTCCGGCGTCGACTACCAGGGCCGTGTGTTCCGCAAAGGCGCCGTGGATTCGCTGCTGGCCTTTATCGGCCTGCAACGCCGCGACCTGCAACCGGCGCTCTCCCGGGAAATCGACAAGATCGCCCAGAGCGGCGGCACGCCTTTGCTGGTGTGTGCCGACGGCAAATTGCTCGGCGCCATTCACCTCAAGGACGTGGTCAAGCCAGGCATTCGTGAACGTTTCGCCGAGTTGCGCAAGCTGGGGATCCGCACCGTGATGGTGACTGGCGATAACCCGCTGACCGCCGCCGCGATTGCCGCTGAAGCCGGCGTGGATGACGTGCTCGCCGAAGCCACGCCGGAGAAAAAGCTGGCGCGTATTCGTCACGAACAGAACGACGGCCGCCTGGTTGCGATGTGCGGCGACGGCGCCAACGACGCCCCGGCGCTGGCCCAGGCTGACGTCGGCATGGCAATGAACGACGGCACTCAAGCTGCCCGTGAAGCGGCCAACATGGTCGACCTCGACAGCGACCCGACCAAGCTGCTGGACGTGGTGCAGATCGGCAAGGAATTGCTGGTGACCCGCGGTGCGCTGACGACGTTCTCTATTGCCAACGACGTGGCCAAGTACTTCGCGATCCTGCCGGCGCTGTTCGCCTCGATCTACCCGCAACTGGGTGTGCTCAACGTGATGCACCTGCAAAGCCCGCAGAGCGCGATCCTCTCGGCCATCGTGTTTAACGCCCTGATCATCGTGGTGCTGATTCCCCTGGCACTGCGCGGTGTACGTGTGCAGGCGGCGAGTGCGGCGGCGTTGCTGCGCCGCAACCTGCTGATCTACGGCCTGGGCGGGATTGTGGTGCCGTTTGTGGGCATCAAGGCGATCGACATGCTGTTGACCGCGCTGCACCTGGTTTGACCCGATGCCTGCAGGCGCCGGCAAACCGGTGCCTGCAGGTTGCAATAACCGAATCGAGGAATTTGAAATGTCCAACATAATCCGCCCGGCCCTGAGCCTGCTGGTGTTGATGACCCTGATCACCGGCGTGGCCTATCCCCTGGTTGTCACTGGCGTGGCACAAGTCGCGTTCCCTGACCAAGCCAACGGCAGCCTGGTACACGATGCCAGCGGCAAGGTTCGCGGTTCGAGCCTGATCGCCCAGGATTTCACCGGTGACGGCTGGTTCCACCCGCGACCATCTGCCGGTGCGTTTGCTACGGTTTCCAGCAGCGCCAGCAACCTCGGCCCAAGCAACCCAGCGCTGGCCACTCGTGTATTTGAAGATGCCAAGAAACTGCTGGTACCAGACCAGGGCCCGGTGCCGATGGCATTGCTGACTACCTCCGGCAGCGGTCTTGATCCACACTTGCCACCGCAGGCGATTGCCTATCAACTGGCCCGGGTAGCCGCCGCACGTAATCTGCCGGTGGCGACCCTGGAGCGCTTGATGGACGAGCACATCGAAAGCCCGTTGGTGGGGCCGCCGGTGGTGAACGTGCTGGCGTTGAATATGGCCCTGGAAAAACTGTAAGCCGTGGCGCCGCTTTCGCGAGCAAGCCCGCTCCCACATTCGACTGAGTTTCACCTTTGGAATGCGGTCAAATGTGGGAGCGGGCTTGCTCGCGAAGGCGGACTCAAGAAACCCACATCAACACCTGAAGGAAGACCGCCCGCATGAGCGACTCCGGCCGCGCCGATGCCCTGTTAGCCGATCTACCCCGGGACGGCCGTGGCCGGCTCAAAGTCTTCCTCGGCGCCGCGCCCGGCGTGGGCAAGACCTACGCCATGCTCCAGGCCGCTCACACCCAGCTGCGCCAGGGCGTGCGGCTGATCGCCGGCGTGGTGGAAACCCACGGCCGCGCCGAGACCGAAGCCTTGCTCAGCGGCCTGCCACAACAGCCGCTGCTGCGCTCCGAATACCGCGGCGTGATGCTGGAGGAAATGGACCTCGACGGCCTGCTCGCCGCCAAGCCCAAACTGGTGCTGGTGGACGAACTGGCCCACAGCAACGCCCCCGGCAGCCGCCACGAAAAGCGCTGGCAAGACATTCAGGAATTGCTCTCTGCCGGCATCAACGTATTCACCACAGTCAACGTCCAGCATCTGGAAAGCCTCAACGACCAGGTGCGCGGCATCACCGGAGTGCAAGTGCGCGAGACCTTGCCTGACTGGGTCTTGCAGGAAGCCGATGAGCTGCTGCTGATCGACCTGCCATCGCGCGAATTGCTGGAGCGTCTGCGTGACGGCAAGGTCTACGTGCCGGAACAGGCCCGTGCCGCCATCGATGCGTTCTTCACCCAGACCAACCTCATGGCCTTGCGCGAGCTGGCGATGCAAACCGCTGCGGCCCACGTCGACGATGACCTGGCCCAGGGTTATCGCCAGTTGGGCCAGGCGGCACCGGCTGTGCGTGGCCGGTTGCTGGTGGGTGTGGACGGCGATGCCCAGGCCGAACGCCTGGTGCGTCATGCCAGCCGTGTGGCCCAGCGTCGGCATTTGCCGTGGAGCCTGGTGCATGTGGATAACGGCCGGGTGCGGGATGAACAATCGCGCCTGCGCCTGCAAAACGCCCAGCAACTGGCCGAGCGTCTTGGTGGTGAAGTGGTGTTGCTACGGGCGGGGGAGGTGGCGAAGACACTGATCCAGCACGCCGCCGAGCGTCGTGCCAGCTTGATCCTGGTGGGGCAATCCCGGCCGCGTTGGCATCGCACCGTGTTTGGGGGTGGCTTGGCCTCACGCTTGCTGCGCAATGCCCGGGGCCTGGAAATCAACGTCCTCGACAGCGACGAAGTGCCGGCTCCGCCACGCCTGCCGGATGTGCGTGGGCTGGTGTGGTTTGACTATGCCCTGGCCGTGGTCGCGACGGTCATCGCCGCTGCCGTGGCGTGGGGAGTATCGAGCGTTCTACCGTTGCCCAATATCTCGCTGGTGTTCCTCGCGGCGGTATTGCTGGTGGCGGTGCGCAGCAGCCTGGGCCCGGCGCTGGCCACGGCGGCACTCTCGTTTTTGACCTATGACTTCCTGTTTATTCCGCCGAGCTTCTCCTTCGCTATCCAGCGTGAAGAAGACGTGCTGACGTTGTTGTTTTTCCTGCTGATGGCTGCGCTTACCGGCAATCTTGCGGCCCGCCAACGCCGTCAGTTGCAGGCGTTGCGCGACACCCAGGAAGAAACCAGCGAGCTGCTCGACCTGTCCCGCAAGCTCACCGCCGCTACCGATCGGCAGGCGGTGATCAGTGCCGCCGCGCATCATCTGGAAGGCTGGAGTGACCTGCAATTGTGCCTGCTCAACCGTGATGGTCAGGGCGACTGGAAGGTCGAGACAGGTGGCCCAATTACCTTTACCGAAGCCGAGCGCGCCGCCGCCGATTGGGCCTGGCAGCACGATCAACCGGCCGGCATGGGCACCGGCACCTTGCCGTTCGGGCGCTGGTGGTGGTGGCCGTTGTCCGGTGAAGAAGGCCCGTTGGGCCTGCTGGGTGTCAGCCCAAAACCTGGGCTCGAATTGAGCGGCCAACGCCGTCGTCTGCTCACCGCCTTGAGCCAGCCATTGGCCCAGGCCCTGGCCCGTGCGCAGCTCGGCCAGGAACTGGAAGCGGCACGTCTGCACGGCGAAACCGAGCAATTGCGCAGCGCCTTGCTGGCTTCCGTGTCTCACGATTTGCGCACACCGCTGACCTCCATGCGTGGCAGCATTGACAGCCTGCTGGCCCTCGGCGAGGCGATTCCCCTGGAAGACCGCCGGGAGTTGCTGGAAGGTACCCGTGATGAAGCCGAGCGCCTGGATCGCTATATCCAGAACCTGCTGGACATGACCCGCCTGGGCCACGGCGCCCTGAAGCTGGCGCGGGATTGGGTCTCGCCCGGCGACATCGTCGGCAGCTCCCTGGGCCGTTTGCGTGCGGTGCTGGCGCCGCTGCAAGTGACCACCGACGTGCCGCCCGAACTACCGTTGTTGTATGTGCATGCGGCCTTGATCGAGCAGGCGCTGGTCAACGTACTGGAAAACGCTGCACGCTTCTCACCGCCCCAAGGCCGCCTGCAACTCAGTGCTGGCGTGCAGGGTAATCAATTGTTCTTTGCCGTTGCCGATGAAGGTCCGGGTATTCCCGAGGCGGAGCGCGCGAAGATTTTCGACATGTTCTACACCGCCGCCCGCGGCGACCGGGGCGGGCAGGGTACCGGTCTCGGCCTGGCGATCTGCCAGGGCATGGTCGGTGCGCACGGCGGGCATATCAGCGTGGCAGACGGCATCGAAGGCCGCGGCACCTGCATTACTTTATTTCTGCCATTGCAGGCCCAGCCTGGCCTGGAAAGCGAACCTTGAGCTACCCTCTTTTTTTCACGGATTTTGATTGGACACCATGAGCCAGACTGCGACGATTTTGGTCATTGACGACGAACCGCAGATCCGCAAGTTCTTGCGTATCAGCCTGGCCTCCCAGGGCTACAAAGTGATCGAGGCCGGCACCGGCAACGAAGGCCTGGCCCAGGCCGCCTTGAGTAAACCGGACTTGCTGGTGCTCGACCTCGGCCTGCCGGACATGGACGGCCAGCAGGTGCTGCGCGAGTTTCGCGAGTGGTCCACGGTGCCGGTGCTGGTGCTGTCGGTGCGGGCCAGCGAAGTGCAAAAGGTCGAGGCGCTGGACAACGGCGCCAACGACTACGTGACCAAGCCGTTTGGCATCCAGGAGTTTCTCGCGCGGGTGCGGGCGTTGTTGCGCCAGGCGCCGGCGGGGGAGGCCCAGGAAGCGGCACTGCGGTTTGGCCCGCTGACGGTAGACCTGGCTTATCGGCGGGTGCTGCTGGACGGTGTCGAAGTGGCGCTGACCCGCAAGGAATATGCAGTGCTGGCGCAACTGGCGCGGCATCCCGGGCGGGTGATTACCCAGCAGCAACTGCTCAAGGATATCTGGGGCCCGACCCATACCGAAGACAGCCATTACCTACGGATTGTGGTGGGCCATCTGCGCCAGAAACTGGCAGATGATCCGACTCAGCCACGGTTTATCGTGACTGAGGCCGGGGTGGGCTATCGGTTGTTGAACACCGAGGCCTGAAGCGTTAGCTCAACCTGTGGCGAGGGGAGCTTGCTCCCGCTGGGCTGCGCAGCAGCCCCAAAATCCTGGGAGCGCTTCGCACTCCAACGGGAGCAAGCTCCCTCGCCACAAACGCTCGGTTCATAAATACTCAGTGTTGCTCACTCTCATACCGATCCAGCGTATCGCTCGCGATCTCCCGCCCCAGCGCGATCAACTCCGGCGCTTTGTAAAACTCGAAAAACCGGCACACCCGCTTCGGCACGTTGATCAGAATATCCGGCGGGTACCCGGCGATCTTGTACTGCGCCAATGACGTCTGCATCACCTCGAAGCTCTGGTTGATCAAATCCAGCAGCGACGCGGGTCCCACGTTATCGATGATGAACGAGCCGGTCGCCGACTTTGGCGCCCCGGCCTTTTCCGGTGCCGCCGCCGGTTGTTGCGCCTCGGGTTCGGCAGAGTCCAGCCACGGGTTGATATCGGCGGCCTGGGCCAGCAGCGCTTCCTGTTCCAGCATCAACAACTGCTCGGCCTGCTTGCGCCGAAACGGCAAGTGCGAACCCAGTGAACGCACCAGGTTATCGAAGCGGCTCCTGAACGCCGGCGGACGCTGGATCACTGGAAGCTTGTACTGCTTCTGGTTGGTAGAGTTGAGGTTGACCGCAATGATCAGGTCGCAATGGCTGGACACGACCGGCACGATCGGCAACGGGTTCAGCAGGCCGCCGTCCACCAGCATGCGGTTGCCCTGCATCACCGGGGTGAACAGGCTGGGAATTGCCGCCGAAGCGCGCATGGCCTGGTGCAGGCAGCCTTCCTGGAACCAGATTTCCTGCTGGTTGGTGAGGTCGGTGGCCACGGCGGTGTAGGGGATGCGCAGGTCTTCGATATTGATCTCGCCGACGATCTTGCGGATCTGCCCGAACACCTTTTCGCCACGAATCGCCCCCAGGCGAAAGCTCACGTCGACCAGTCGCAGCACGTCCA
Source organism: Pseudomonas sp. TH34 (assembly GCF_016650865.1). Classification (NCBI taxonomy): domain Bacteria; kingdom Pseudomonadati; phylum Pseudomonadota; class Gammaproteobacteria; order Pseudomonadales; family Pseudomonadaceae; genus Pseudomonas; species Pseudomonas sp. TH34. The sequence goes on along the minus strand of NZ_JAEKFB010000033.1, from coordinate 131,029 downwards.
GGTAATCGAGGCTTTCGATCCAGTTTCGGTACTCGTCCAGCTTGCCCGCAGCATAGATCCCACCCACCACCGCACCCATGGAACAGCCGGCGATGCAGGCGATGTCATAGCCGCGTTTTTCGATTTCCTCGATCACGCCGATATGGGCGTAGCCCCGAGCGCCACCGGAGCCCAGCACCAATGCAACACGTTTCTTCATGACCTGATCCTTCGCAAAACAGGTGCCCACAATGCACCCATCGAGGGTCGGGCTTCAATCATCACGGTCACAACCGAATATTTTCGCGAGCGAGCCATTGGGCTCGGGTATGCTCTGGCAATCCGCACTGCGGATTCAGGCAGTCGGATAAGGCACTTTTCGGTGTAGGCAACGTCTACACCTGTGACTGTTTTTTCTTTTCTTGAGGTGTCATTTGATGAAAGCCTGGATGTGTGTACCTGTGATCGTGTTGGCCCTGGCCGGTTGTGCCGGGAAAACTGCTTATCGCGACAGCTGCGGCACTCAACTGGACGCTGCGTGGCACGAACTGGACCTGGCCAAGGCCGAAGGTTTTGCCGGTACTGTGAGTTACTCCAAGGCTCTGTCGTTGTTGACTGGCGCCAAGACCCAGCAGCAGTTCGAAGCCTTTGAAGGTTGCTCGGAAAAGGCCGAGAAAGCGCGTTTCTATATTCGTGAGTCGCGCGCAGGACGTTGATCCTGATCAGGGTGCCAAGGAAAGGTAGTCGATAGTGTTGTGTGGCGTTTGCCCAAGCAGGCGCCCGATCTTCAACAGGGGAAACAGGCATGGCAGCGTTGGTCGATCAGCTAGTCGCTCAGGTCATCGGCCTGGAAGTAGGGTTACTGAGCTGCCAGGCGCGCCTCGCCGCCGTCACGGATGACGAGGCCCTGCACGATCTGCGCACCACGGTGCGGCGCTTGCGCAGCCTGTTGCGGCCATTACGCGGGTTGCCCGGCGTCGAGCAGCTCGAACAGGCCGCCAGTGCCGTGGGCCAACTGACCACGCCGTTTCGCGACCGTGAAGTGTTGGCGGCGTACCTCCACCAGCATGGTCATCACGAAGCAGCTGAGCGGCGTATGCGGCAGCAGCCAGCCACCTACCGCTCGGTGGCACAAGGGCCGGAGCTGGCGCAACTGCTGTTGATCCTCGAAGCATTCCCCCGCTTTATCCGCGCATCCCAACGGCAGAAATTGCTCAAGGGTTTGCGCACCCGCATTGAAAAACGCCTGGCCAAGCAATGGAAAAAACTCGGCGAAGCGTTGCACGATCCCAACCATGACCGCCATCGCCTGCGCCTGTTGATCAAGCGTGTGCGTTATGCGGCCGAGGCTTATCCCGAGCTGGATAAGCTGCCCCCCAAAGCGGTGTCCCGTCTCAAGGCCGCCCAAGGCGCCCTCGGCGATTGGCACGACTGCTGGCAATGGCTGGCGCAAGCCGGGCACGAACCTGATTTGCAGCCGTGCGTATCCGGCTGGCACCGCACCATGGCCGAGGCTGAAGGGCAGGCGGACCGTGTGTTGGATAAACTGAGCGCCGACTGCTTCGCTTGAACCTGCGGCCTATCTGTCCGGACTTTTGGCTGGAATAGGTGCTGTGCGGCGCAGGCCGGGTGGTTAAGATCCCTCAATCCTTTCTTCAAGTTGAGATCGCCATGCGCTTTAGTGATTTGCTCGACGCTGCCCGCAACCACCCGCTGGACGTTTCGATCCCGGCCGAATGGGCCCAGGGCCGTGCCACGTTCGGCGGCCTGGTCGTGGCGTTGGAGTACGAGGCCCTGCGTGCGCAGGTCCCGGCGGATCGCCCGTTGCGTTCGCTGGCGATTACCTTTGTCGGCCCCGTGGCGCCGGATGTGCCTGCCCGCTACGAAGTCGAAGTGCTGCGCGAAGGCAAGGCTGTCAGCCAGTTGCTGGGCCGTGTGGTGCAGAACGGTGAAACGATGACTTTGGTGCAGGCCAGTTTTGGCGCGTCGCGGCCGTCGCAAATCGACGTCGCCGCTGAACCCGCGCCCACCTTCAAACACTGGGATGAGTGCCAGGAGCTGCCCTACGTCAAAGGGGTGACACCGGAATTCATGCGGCACCTGGCGATGCGTTGGAGCGTCGGCGGGCTGCCATTCACCGGTAATAAATCCCGTGAGATGGGCGGCTGGGTGCGCTTGCGTGGCGACGTGAAAGAAGAGCCCCTGACCGAAGCGCATATCCTCGCGCTGGTCGACGCATGGCCACCTTCGGTGTTACCGCACCTGACCCAACCAGCACCGGGCAGCACCCTGACCTGGACCATCGAATTCGTCCAGCCGCTGCAAACCCTCAGCACCCTGGACTGGTGTCAATACCGGGTCCACATCGAGCATGCCCGCGACGGCTACGGCCATGCGGCTGCGCAGCTGTGGAGCCCCGACGGCCAGTTGATTGCTATCAGTCGCCAGTCGGTGGTGGTGTTCGCCTGAGCCCTCAGACCAACAGGTGTTGATCGTCGGAGGCATCGCTGGTGCGTGCCTCCAGGCTGCGACCGTGATGCTGCAATGCCAGCGCGGCCACAATGCCGACAACCCCGATAGCGACGCTCGCCAGGTTCTCGCTGAACACTCCGGACACCATCAGCAGAAAGCCGATCACCAGCAGCGGCAGCGCCAGCAGCTGCAACACTTGATTGGTCGCGTGCTGATGATTCTGCGGGTGAGTACGCCATTGCCAGGCGGGGAGATTTGGATGACGTTTGCCCATGATCGTGATTCCTCTGTCCGTTGAAATATCTTGAACAGAGTGTAGGGCGGGCAGGGCGGGGCGGCGAATCAAGGATGGCTATGGAGGCCATAGCCATCCCTTCAGTGTTTACAGCTTCAATTGTCCGATGGCCTTGCTCAGTTCTCCGGCCAGGGTCGCCAGCTCATTGCTGGTGGTCGCCGAGTCCACGGTTTGTTGCACGGTGTTCTCGGTGACGTCACGGATGCTCACCACCGCCCGATTCATTTCCTCGGCCACATGGCTTTGCTGTTCGGCCGCCACGGCAATCTGCGTATTGCTCTCACGCATCTGCGCCACGGCCCCGGTGATTTCAGCGAGGGCAATCCCGGCCTCTTGCGCCTGTTGCACACAGTCGTCGGCCTTGAACGAGCTTTCCTGCATAAAATCCACCGCGTCCCGGGTGCCGGCTTGCAGGGCGGACACCATGCGGGTGATTTCATCGGTGGAGCTTTGCACCCGCTTGGCCAGGTTGCGTACTTCGTCGGCAACCACGGCAAAGCCCCGGCCCATTTCGCCGGCGCGGGCGGCTTCAATGGCGGCGTTGAGGGCCAGCAGGTTGGTCTGTTCGGCGATGCTGTGAATCACCCCGACCACGCTGTTGATTTTCTGGCTGTCCTCGGCCAGTTTCTGGATCATTTCGGCGGTCTGCTGCACACCCGTGGACAGCCCGGCAATCGAGCGCTGCACCCGGCTGACCACTTCCTGGCCGCTGCCGGCGAGGGTGTCGGCAGTCTGGGACAGGTCGCGGGTGGCGCCGGCGTGCTGGGCGATGTGGTAGACGGTGGCGGTCATCTCGTTGATTGCAGTCGCGGCCTGGTCGGTTTCGCTTTGCTGGCCGAGCATGCCGTGTTGCACCTCGTTCATGCTGCTGGCCAGGCGTGCGGCGCCGTCGTCCAGTTGCTTTGCGGTGCGCGCGACGGTGTTGACCACTCGCTGATAACCCGCCTGCATCGCGTTAAAGGCACTGGCCATCTGCCCGACCTCGTCCTTGCATGCCAAGGGAACGCGGGCCGAGAGGTCGCCGGTTTTTTCGACGTGCAGCATCACGTCTTTCAAGGTGTTGAGCTGGCTGAGCAGAAAGCGGATCAGCAGCTGTGAGGCGCCGAGCATGGCCAGCATCAGAATCATCACCGCTACGGCGTAGTTGGCGAAACGGTCTTCGAAGACTTGGCTCAAGCTGGGTCCGTAGGCCAGCACGGCGACCTGCTGACCGTCGGCGCGGCTGATCACTTCGGCGCCCATCAGCGGGTTTTCGCCGAACAACGGCATGTGATTGAAATCCACCCAGCCACTGGCGGTGGCCAGGGCTGACAGATCCTCGTCGCCCAGTTGTGGGACTTTGCCCTTGGCATAGGTCAGCCAGTGCTCGCCCTTGGGCAGCGGTTGGCCGGCGGGCCAGGCACTGAGCAAGCGCGCCTGGGCTTGCGCCGAAGCCTGGGAGGCTTGACTGCGGGCCTGTTGTTCGAGCTGCACGGCGTACAGCACCAGCAATAGGGTGGTGATGAAGGCGACCGCGTTCACGGCCCAGAATTTGTACTTCAGTGAGATGTTGCTAAGCCAGGCACCCATGGAAGGTTTTCTCTGATAGCGGAAACAGCATTGGCAAGGTGCCATTATTGTGCCGCTATCGGCCCGGCAGGTTTTGATATGGGTCAATGCGCCGCGTCAATCCGGCACAGGCAATCCAAAAAAGGCGCGGGCGCAGGCTGTGCTGTGTTGCGCCAGGTCTTCCACGGTTTCTTCACGGTGCAGGGCGACTTCCCGCAGGACTTCCGGCAAATAGGCGGGTTCGTTGCGACCGTTTTTGGGCTTGGGCCGCAAGGTGCGGGGCAGCAGGTAGGGCGCGTCGCTTTCCAGCATCAGACGACCACGGGGAATTTCCCTGACCAGCGGATGCAGGTGCGTCCCACGGCGCTCGTCGCAGATCCAGCCGGTGATGCCGATGTGCAGGTCCAAGTCGAGGTAGCTGAACAGCGCGCGCTGCTCGCCGGTGAAGCAGTGCACCACGGCGGCTGACAGGTGATCACGGTAGTCCCGCAGGATTTCCAACAGGCGCTGGTTGGCGTCACGCTCATGAAGAAAAACCGGGAGCTTCAGTTCCACGGCCAGGGCCAGGTGTTCTTCAAGGACTTTTTCCTGCTGAGGGCGCGGCGAGAAATCCCGGTTGAAGTCCAGCCCGCATTCACCCACCGCCCGTACCCGGCTTTCCTTGAGCAGACCGCGCAGGCGCCTGGCGCTCTCGGCGTTCCAGTCACTGGCGGAGTGGGGGTGGATACCGGCGGTGGCGAACAGGCGTTGGCCGCTTTCGTCCAACTGCTGGCACAGTTCCAGGGCCTGTTCACTGCCGTCAACACTGGTGCCGGTGAGCACCAATTGGCTCACCCCGGCGGCGTAGGCGCGGTCGAGAACGGCCTGGTGCTTTTCGTCGAAACTTGGGTTCGTCAGGTTGACGCCGATATCAATGAGTTGCATGGTGCTACCTCCGCCTGCGGTCGGAAAGCATATCAGAGCTGTAGATTTATAAGAAAAGCCAAGAACTACAACGAGTTAAAGCTGTCTTTGAAAGTCGCAAGTAACACCGTGTTTGGTTTGTCGCCATCTGCCGTGCCACCCTTGCGCCCAAAGCCTGCGCTCATGGCGCTCTGTTTCTGTCCCCCAACGCCTCGTTTTTCGCGAAGCAATGGGCAGTATTCTTTCTTCCGGAGAGCGGATGATCCGACCCTCGGCGTTGCTTATGTTGTGCCTGACGTTACTGCTGCCCATGGCCGCGGTTGCGCGTCTGGACGGGCCGCTGGAAGTCACCAAGCCCGGCAAGGTCCGTGACCTCGCGCAGATCCGCAGCAGCCGCACCTTGCGAGTGCTGGTCAACCAGAGCCGTAACAGTTCCGGCGAAGTCCAGGGCCAGGCCATCGGTGTTGAATACCACCGGCTGCGTGCTTTCGAGCAATACCTCAACGGCCACGCCCGTGACGGTGAGGAGATCAGCCTCAAGATTATTCCCAAGGCCAAGGACCAATTGATCGGCGCGTTGGCGCGCGGTGAGGGTGACCTGGTGGCCCCCGGCGAATTACTGGATATGAAGGCCGCTCACAAGATTGCCACCAGTGACCCGATTGCCAGCGACGTGCCGCTGTGGCTGGTTGGGCTCAAGGGTGAGCGGCGGTTTACCAAACTCGAGCAATTGTCCGGGCGCACGCTGGCCTTGACCACCGGCAGCGCTGCGTCGGACGCGATCAATCAGGTCAACCAGAAGCTGGCGCTGCACAAGTTGCCGCCGGTGAAGGTGGAGTGGGTCGACCCCAGCCTGGCGGTGGAAGACGTGCTGGAGATGGTCCAGGCCGGGATTTTCCACCTGACCATTGTCGAGCGACCGATTGCCGAGCGCTGGGCGAAGATCCTGCCCAAGCTGCGGTTTGACCGGCAGGTAGCCATCAGTGAGCCGGGCGAAGAATATTGGTTTGTGCGCCAGGATGCTTCGATGCTGCGGGCCAGCATTGATCGTTTCCTCAAGACTTACCACACGCCGTCCGATCAGGACGTGGCGTTCCAGCGCATCTATCGCCGCCTGTACCAGGTGCGTTATCCATTGGCCCGTGCTGACCGCCAGCGCCTGGAAAAACTGCGTCCCGTACTGCAAAAGCATGCCCGAGAACAAGGCATGGACTGGCTGAACCTGGCCGCGTTGGCGTTCAAGGAATCGGCCCTCGATCCCGGCGCCCGGAGCAGCGGCGGCCCCACCGGGTTGATGCAGATCACCCCGTCGGCGGCCCAGCGGGTTGGGGTCAATAACATCGAAAGCCTGGACAGCAATGTGCAGGCCGGCGCGCGGTACCTGGCGATGATCCGGCGCAAGTTTTTCTCAAGCCCCAAGCTCAACGAGCGCGAGCGCATGGCGTTTGTGCTGGCGGCCTACAACATGGGGCCGGAGCGGGTCCAGGGAATGCGTGCCGAAGCGCGGCGGCGGGGACTTAACCCAAACCAATGGTTTTTCCAGGTTGAGCGCATTGCCATGGAGCAGGTGGGAATGAGCGGTGTCAGCTATGTTAATAGCGTGAACAAGTATTACCTGGCGTTTGATCGGGAACGGGAGTCGTTGGAGCCGGCAGCGCCGCGAGTTGCGTCACGGAAATAATCTATTAAATCGATGGTTATTAGCCGTTTTATCGGCTTTTATCATTACTTAAACTGATTAATATAGCGGCCAACCCAACCCCTACATCGAAAAGGATTATCAGCATGAGCCCATTGATCACCCGCATCCTCTCCACCCGCGCTGGCTATGGCCTGACGATCCTGAGGATTTTTGTCGGGATCATCTTCGCCGCCCACGGTTCGCAGAAACTCTTTGGCTGGTTTGGCGGTGGTGGCCTGGCGGGCACTGCCCAGTGGATGGAAAGTATTGGCCTGGCCCCAGGTACCCTGATGGCGGTTCTGTCCGGCGGTACTGAGTTCTTCGCCGGTCTGGCGCTGATCATTGGCTTGCTGGCGCGTCCTGCGGCTCTGGGCTTGTCGATCATCTCCCTGGTGGCGATTTTCTCGGTGCATATCCATAACGGTTTGTTCATGGCCAACAACGGTTACGAGTTCGCCCTGGCGTTGCTGGGCGGTACGCTGGCGGTGTTGTTGGAGGGGCTGGCAAATTGTCTGCCGACCGCGCCATCACTCACTGATACCGCGAATCTCCCTTTAAAGGCCCGCCTTGTGCGGGCCTTTTCGTTGCTCGGGATTCTTGACACCGCCCTACAGGCTTCTCTAGGATGTTGCTTGCGCCGATTTAAACAGCTAATTGCGGGGCGCCACCGGTGACTGATCACAGTCCCGACAGAAGCCAGAGCCATGGGCCCGCTTCGAAATTCCGCTAAAGCGCTGGTTCGGTGTTGCCTCTCACCTGCCCGCAGACTTTTGAGGCAGAGACACGACACGATGAATGCACTACGCCCCCTCATACGCTTGGCCCCGATCACCGCGGACCTTACCCAACGCAATCCGAAAATCCTCTTGGGCGGCAAGCACCAGCCGACGCTACTGCGTTATCTGGATGGTTGGCCACGTCGCACCGGGCGGCCTTCGGCCTTTTTGATTCAGTTTGTCGAAGACGGCGACTCCCTTGCGCGCTTTGCGTCCAACAGCTTTGACCTGGCCGTTATTCAAGCCCCCAGTGCCAGCGACGCGAGCGAAGTGATACGGCAGTTGACCCGGATTGCTCGGCAAGGGCTGATAGCCCGGCGTTGAACCCTCAGTGATTCGCCGCAGGAGGCAGATGCTGGCGACGGCGACGCAGCAGGAAAATACCCCACGCAATCAGGCACAGTATCAGCGGTACAGGCAGGGTATTGAGCAGCTTCACTTTGCGCTCCAGGGCGTGAACCTCGGCATATGACTGAACCTTCAGCGCTTGAATCTCCATGGGTATTCGCAAGCGTTCCCTGTTGAGTGCTTGCAGCAATGTGTTGGAAGGTACCGCCTGGGCCCCCGGGGAAAGCGTCCGGGGGTTCAGCAATTGCCATTCCTTTTCCGTTTGCTCCAGGCGTTGCGCACGTTCGGCGGACTTTTCCTGGAAGGCCCGTGCCGCCTCTTCGCGCATTGCCTGTAATACCTGCAGCGATCGACCGCCACCTACTCGGGGGCGAACGTTCATCAGGGTGTCAGGCGCTGCCAGGTTATCCAGGGTGTTCAAGACAAACATCGCGTTATCTGACGAGGGGCCACTCGGCGCGTGGTTGTCGTGGAGCATTCCAGCCACACGATCGCTGAGCAGATCAGTGTCCGCGACCACCACGACATGGATGTGCGCAGCCTTTTGCAAGCCGGCTTTACGCCCGCTGATCCCATCAGGAAAAACAGAGTAGGCGGGCCCCTCAATGCGGGCGGCGATGACCTGTTGCTGGCCACGGGCGGCAGCCTCATTGATCAGTGAATCGAACTGCGCCGGCAGGGCATAGCGCTCAGCATCAAACAGGGCCGCTTGCCCGGAGCTTTGCAGCAGTGGGGTGAAGGTGATGCGGCTCTTCTTGGCGGGGGCCAGGGCACCGCTGCTCAAGACATTGACGCTGTGGAGTTTCCAGGTGCTGATGTCATCCTGTGCCATCGCCGGGCGCGGCAAGGTCAACGCAGCAGGATGGCGCACGGCGGGCTGGCCTGTGGTCATGATCACTGAGGTGGCATGGTCGTGATCGGCGATGACCTTATTTGCGGGCATCTGGATGCCCCAGGCGCTCAGCAATGCTTCCAGTCTGGGGTTTTCCGGGGCTGTGACGCTGGTATCCAGCCCGGCAAGCGGGTCGATAAACATCATCAACTTGCCTGCACCCAATACAAACTGATCGATCGCGTACAGGGTTGGATCAGGCAGTTTGCCGGGATGGACCACCATCAAGGTTTTGACGTGTTCGGGAATTTTTTCGATGCCTGGCTCCAGGCTAATGAGGTTGAATTGGCGGCGCAGCGCCTGCAATGACTGCCAGGGAGGCGTATTCAGGCCGCTTTGCTCATCCCGTTCGCCGTCCATTGGCAGCGTGGAGATCAGGCCTATCACCGGTTGCTCCGGGTGGATCACTTTATGAAGCAGGTGGCTGATCTCATATTCCAGCAGCGACTCCCGGTCCAGGCTGAATGCCTGAATGCTATGTGGCCCATGAGCCGTGCTGGTGCCGACAAGGCCGAAGAATCCTTGTTGGTCGTCGAGCCCCAATAACCTGGCTTTGTATTCGTCTTCTGAAAAAGGCTTGGGATCGATGAGGTGCAGGTTGATTTTGCCCTTTGCCGCTTTTTCATACTCCTTGAGCAACCACTCGACCCGCTTACCGTAGCTTTTTACGGCATTGGATTTTTGCGGATGTTTGCTTGAGTTGAAAAAGTACAGGTCAACCGGTCGCTCCAGTGAGGCGAGCAGTGTCCGTACAGGTTCGGATAATGTATGGATTTTATGCTCTGAAAAATCCAGCCGTATAGTTGGAAGTTTAAGTGCCCACACCAAGTTAAAAGCAAGAAAGAGTAACAGTAGGGTGATGATAGTGATGCTGGCGCTTAACGGCGTTCTCATCGTGACGTGTCCTTCTCAACGGCTTCTGACGTTCAGGGCAATGGTCGTCATGGCGAGAAAGGCGACGATGATGCTGATGAAGTACAAACTGTCTTGAAGCGCCAGTACTCCTTGGTCTATGGCGTCAAAGCGTGTTGACGGACTGAGGGAAGTAATGCGGTCGATGAGCCAGATCGGGGCTTGATGTTCAATGGCATCAAGAATGGAAGACAGTTCGCTCGCGACCAGCAGCAAACACAGGGTGACCGTAAATATGATGATCCGATGGTTTGTCAGTGTGCAGATAAAACCGCCCACCGATAGGTAACTTCCGGCTAATAACCAACTTCCAAAGTATTGGGACGCAATGACTGCATTGTCCGGGTTTCCAAAGTAATTGACGGTGACAACCATGGGAAAGGTCAATATCAAGGCAATGCCAGAAATAATCCAGGCTGCCAAAAACTTCCCGACTACTCTCTCGAAACCTGTGACGGGCAGGGTGCTCAGGAAGTCCACGGAGCCCGCAGTGTGCTCATCCGCCCAGAGTTGTGTGGACAGCACAGGGGTCAACAGCAAATAAAGCCAAGGATGCAGCTGGAAGAATCCATGTAAGTCAACGCTGTTTTGCTCCAGTAGTTGGCTTGTATGCAAGCCAACTACGGCGGCGGCTGTCAGGAAAGCTGCAGTGCTCAGGTAAGTGACGGGCGCGGAAAAGTAACTGGCCAGTTGACGCTTGATGATGACCGGTAGAAGTTTCAAACCGAAGCCTCCTGGCTCATGTGATGGATGACGTCATCCAGGCGTCCAGGCTCCAGGTTCAGGGCATTTATTTTCCAGCGGCGGTGGGTGATCAGTGCGTTGATATGGGGGTAAATGGTTTGCCCCGGCATGGCGAGTACGGTCACTGTGCCGGGCGTCTCGCGGTCCTCCTCGATGCCGGCGACCCCGGGTAATACCGCCAGTGCCAACAGGTCCAGCGGCGTGTCGGCTGCAAGGGTGACTGCTTGGTAATGCCGGGAACTGCGCTGCAGTTCGGGCAAGGACGTGTCTGCCACTAATCGACCGTCGGCGATGACCAATGCCCGATTACAAATGCCGGTCAACGCTTCGGGCGTGCGGGACGCGACGATGATCGTCATTTCGTCGGTCAGCGACTTGATGAGCATTCTGACTTTGTGTTTCTGGTCGGCATTCAGACCTTCCGTTGGCTCATCGAGCAACAGCAGGTGGGGGTCATGCAGGATTGCCTGAGCGATGGCTACTTTGCGTTTCAACCCTGCCGGGAGGGTTTCGATGGGGTATTTGAGTATCCGACAAAGTTCAAGCCGTGCGGCCGCGCGGTCAATCATCTTGCGCTTTTCTGCGCCGCGGAATCCGCGTATGTCGGCAATAAAGCTGAGAAAGCCCTTTACGCTCATTGTGCCATGGCTCAGGCATTGTTCTGGCTGGTAGCCGGTGATTTTCTTCGCCTGGAGTGTATTGAGGACAATATCGTTACCGAATACTTTTACATGCCCTGAAGAGGGGAGAATCGAGCCTGCTATCATTTTGACGATAGTTGTTTTCCCCGCACCATCATTTCCAAACAATCCCAGGCATTCCTGAGGTTGGACATTAAATGAAAAGTCGTGGACGATGTTTTTCCCGCCCATCTTTTTTGTCAGGCTCGTTATCTCGATCATTATGCTTTTCTACTGAATGTTTATAGCAAGGCTCGTTAAGACGAGGCCTCGATTAACCTGCATGAGCGGCAGGTTGTGAATGTTAGAAAAGTCAAAAGTTGAAATATTTTGTTGTGTGCGTGTCCAGGGTCGTATTGTTAAAAAATGGTACGTTCAATAGGCAGTCTTGGAAACGTTGTAGCGCATGAATAAGATAAGTCCTACGTGTCAAGCGATGGCTCGCTGAAACAATTGTGAGGCTTTTGATGTTTTAATTATTGTCGTTGTTTATTTGGCGTGTATTTGTTCTGCCAATTTGAAATGGAGCCTGAACGTCATGCTGCTTCTACGTACCCTTGTTCTTGAACAATCCGGGCATGATGCGCCGGTCAACGGCGCACTGCTTTGTGGTTTTGCAGTGGCCCAGATCGCTTCGAACTTCCTTGCCTATAGTCTGGATGAAGAGACAGAACCCGGCAGTTCACGGGTATACATCGCAGCGTTGCGCAAAAAGTCCGATCGGTACTTTCTGGGCGCGATAGATTCCAAGGAAGACCTGCAGACAGCGACCCATGTCTTCAAGCAAATACTGACGCTTGCCGCGGCAGCCGGGACCAAGTCCGCAAACACCGGCGAAGCTCAGATTCCGTATCATTTTATTGACCTGAAAGGCTGCAAGCTGCCCCCGCCAGGCCTGAAGATCATCACTCGTTGACGATCAAGAAATCCCTGGTGATGAAGGTCATTACCCTGGGAACGTCGACGGCCGGTTTGCCTGCCATCGAAAGCAACTCATTGATTGTCCCGTCTATTCGTTTCTCCTCAAGGATGATTTCTCCTCCAAGGGCCGCGGACCCTTCCGAGCCCGCGCCGCCGGTGCCCGAACCGGAGTTACAGGCACCCGTGGATATGTTCGAGATAACCGAGCCACTGATCGAGCCGCCCATCGAGGCGCCGGTAGTCGTCGCGCCACCGCAGGCACCGGTAGCGCCACTGTCTGAACCCGCCCACCAGGCGTCGCCGCCTGTCCGGCAGGAAGCGCCTTCATTGTTCGAGGTGGACGATACGCTGGCCAATCTTTCCCGAGTGGCGCAAGAGTTGACACAGCAAAAGCTCAGCGTGCTCAAGCAGGAGGAGGCGCTTGAGCAACTACGCCTTGAACTGCGCCAGAAAAAGCTCGAGCTTGAGCAGGAGAGTCAACGGAGTGCCGAGAGAACTGCCGAAAAAGAAGCGTCCCTGGAACAGTTGGCCCGCACGCTGACTACCCGGGAGGAGCATCTGGCGGGGTGCTCGGTGTTAAACCAGGCAGAGCAGCGTCGAATGGATGAGCGTGCGCGCTACCTGGAAAGCGAGGAAGCCCAGGTGCGCAACCGTGAGCGGTTGGTTGGTCACAAGGAGCAACAACTTACGGCTGCACTGGTTCAGTTGCCTGCCCTGCGGGAAAACCTGAGGGGCGTGCTTCAAACCTTGGACGAGTCGCTTGCACGGCTGGCTGAGACCGGACGCAGCCAGCCTGAAAGCCGGCCACTTCAGCTGGATGCAGATTGACGCTGGGGGTCGGAATCCATCGGTGGGTCTGGCTACTTTCCTGTGTTCATTTATCATCGACCTCCACCGCTGGTATCGGGCGTTAAATGCGTTGTGCCGGATGCAGCAGCGAGTCTGAACATTGGAAACTTCCAGGGGATGTAGAGCTTTTGAGCACCAAGCTGATTACCAAAGAAGGTCATGAAGCCCTGAAAAAGGAGCTTGATTACCTGTGGCGAGAAAAGCGTCCTGACACCACCCGTAAAGTCACGTGGGCCGCCTCCCTGGGGGACCGGAGCGAAAACGCTGACTACCAGTACAACAAGAAGCTGCTGCGGGAAATTGATCGTCGGGTGCGCTATTTGCGTAAGCGCCTTGAAGACATGCGCGTGGTGGAGTACATGCCGGAGCAGGAAGGCAAGGTGTTTTTCGGCGCTTGGGTGGAGATTGAGAACGAGCAGGGCGAAACCAAGCGGTTTCGCATCGTCGGTTACGATGAGATCTATGAACGTATGGACTACATCTCTATCGACTCACCCATGGCGCGTGCGTTGTTGCGCAAAGAGGTGGATGACGAGGCGCTCGTGCAGACTCCAAGCGGCGAAGTGTGCTGGTGGATCACCGCCATCGAATATGTGAAGTGACAACGGATGGCCCGCCCTCTTTGCTGAGGGCGGGCCATTTGCGTTTTCAGCCCTCGCGCAGCACCGTCAACGGGCTGGCGTTCAGTGCGCGGCGAGTGCCGAACACACCGGCTCCGCCGATCAGCACGGCACCGATCACCGGCAGCAGCAACAGCCACGGATGCGGGTGCCAGGTCAGGTCGAACGCGTAGCGATACAGCACCAGTGTCACCAGTTCCGTACCCAACGCCGCCAACAGGCCGCTGACCGCGCCCAACAGCCCGAACTCGATACGCCGCGCCTTGACCAGCAACTTGCGCTCTGCTCCCAGCGCCCGCAGCAGGGCACCTTGGCGAATCCGCTCATCGAGGGTTGCCTGGAGCCCGGAGAACAACACAGCCATCCCCGCAGCCAGGACAAACAACAGCACGTACTCAACCGCCAGGGTGACCTGGGCCAGGATGCTGCGCAGCTGTTCAAGCAGTGCCTCCACTTGCAGGATGGTCACCGCCGGGAAGGCCCGGGACAGGTCGACGATCTGCTGGTCATGGCCGGGCGCCAGGTAGAAGCTGGTCAGGTAGGTGGCGGGCAGGTCCTTCAAGGTGCCTGGCTGGAAGATCATGAAGAAGTTCGGCTGGAAGTTGTCCCAGTTGATCTCCCGCAGGCTGGTAACCCGCGCTTCACGGTTTTCCCCGCCGACGGTGAAGACCAGGTGATCGTTGAGCTTGAGTTTCAGGCTGTCAGCGACCTTGGCCTCCACTGAAACGCCGGGAATCTCGTCAGCCGGTTGCGCTGTCCACCACGAGCCCGCCGTCAGCTTGTTGCCCGGTGGCAGGTCGGCGGCCCAAGTCAGGCTCAAGTCCCGCTGCACTGCGCGATCGCCGCTGGAATCCTTGCTGACGATCTCCTGCACCGGCGCGCCATTGATGCTGATCAATCGTCCCGGTACCACCGGATACAACGGAGCAGACTGTGCCTGCAATTCCAGCAGGCGTGCACCGAAGGTGTCTTTGTCGGCAGGCAGGATGTTCAAGGCGAAATAGTTGGGGGCGTCCTTGGGCAATTGGTTTTGCCAGGTGTCCAGTAATTCGCCCCGCAGCAATGCGATCAAACCCATCGACAACAGGATCAGCCCAAATGCCAGGGACTGGCCCGCCGCCGCCAAGGGATGACGCAGCAACTGGCCCAACCCCAGGCGCCAGGGCAGGGAGGCCCGGGCCAGCAGGCGCCGCAGGCTTTGCAACAGGAGCAGGAGCAGACCGCCGAGAACCAGTGCAGCAATCACGCCGCCACCCAGCAGGGCGAAGGTCAGCACCAGGTCGAGGCTCAAGCGCCACATGATCAGGCCCAGGGCGAACAGCGCGGCGCCGTAGACCATCCAGGTGCTGGAAGGGATCGGCAGCAGGTCGCGTCGCAGTACCCGCAGCGGTGGCACGCGCCCCAGTGCGGCCAATGGCGGCAGGGCGAAACCGGCAAGGGCGACCAACCCGGTACCAATCCCGGCAATCGCCGGCAACAGCCCACCGGGTGGAACGTCCGCCGGCAGCAGGTCATGCAACAGCGCAAACAGCCCCAATTGCGCCAGCCAGCCGAGCAGGGCGCCGGTCAGGCTGGCCAGCAGGCCCAGCACGGTCAATTGCAGGCTGAACAGCAACATGGTCTCGCGCCGGGACAGCCCGAGACAGCGCAATAAGGCACTGGCATCAAAGCGTCGACTGGCGAAGCGGTTCGCCGAGAGTGCCACTGCCACGCCGGAGAGCAGCACTGCCACCAGGCTGGCCATGTTCAAGTAACGTTCGGCCTTGCCCAGGGCGCCGCCGATCTGCTGGTTGCCGTCGCGCGCATCCTGCAGCCGCTGGTTGGCAGCCAGGCCGGGCTTGATCAGGTCGCGGTAGGTTTGCAGTACGGTGCCGCCTTGGGGCGCGCGCCACAGGTCGCGATAACTGACGCGGCTGCCGGGCTGCACCACGCCGGTGGCCTCGAGATCGGCCAGGTTGATCATCACCCTGGGTGTCAGGCTATAGAAGTTGCCGGCACGGTCCGGCTCGTAGGTCAGTACGCGGGCCAGGCGCAGGTTCTTCATGCCGACGTCGATGCTGTCGCCGATTTTCAGGCCCAGCGCTGTTAGCAACCGTGCTTCCACCCAGGCTTCGCCGGGCTTGGGCGAACCGCCGGTGGTTTCCTTGCCGAAGGGCTCGGCGGCGCTCTTCAGTTCGCCGCGCAACGGATACTCGTCGTTGACCGCCTTGATGCTGGACAGCTGGATGCCATTGTCGGTGGCAATAACGCTGGAGAACTCCACGACCCTGGCGTGCTGCAATCCCAGTTCGGTGCCACTCTGGATTTGCTCGGTACGGGCGGGTGAGCTGCCTTCCAGCACCAGGTCGGCCGCGAGGAATTCCGTAGCGCGCAGCATCATGGCGCCATTCAGGCGTGCACCGAAGTAACCGATGGCGGTGCTGGCGGCGACGGCCACCAGCAGGGCGAAGAACAGCACACGCAGTTCGCCGGCGCGGGCATCGCGCAGCAGCTGGCGAAGGGCAAGGCTGAACAGGCGCAACAAGGGCAAGCGTGCCATCAAGGCTCCAGGGGCGCGACCATCAGGCCGGCTTCAAGACGGATCAGGCGGCGGCAACGGTGGGCCAGGCGCTCGTCATGGGTCACCAGCACCAGGGTCGTGCCGCTCTCTTTGTTGAGTTCGAACAACAGGTCGCTGATGCGCTCGCCAGTGTGGCTGTCGAGGTTGCCGGTGGGTTCATCGGCAAACAGCACATCCGGTTCGGCGGCAAACGCCCGGGCAATCGCTACCCGTTGCTGCTCGCCACCCGAGAGTTGGCGCGGTGAGTGGGTGAGGCGCTGGCCCAGGCCGACGCGCTCCAGCAGGTGCCTGGCCCGTTCGCGGGCGTCCTTGCGGCCATCCAGTTCCAACGGCAGCATCACGTTTTCCAGGGCATTGAGGCTGTCGAGCAACTGGAAGGACTGGAACACAAACCCCACGTGCTCGGCGCGGATGCGCGCACGCTGGTCTTCGTCGAGAGTACTCAGGGCTTGGCCGGCGAGGGTGACTTCACCGCTGCTGGGCAGGTCGAGGCCGGCCAGCAGGCCGAGGAGGGTGGATTTGCCGGAACCGGAGGCGCCGACGATAGCCAGGCTATCGCCCTTGTTCAGTTCCAGGCTCAGTTCGTGCAGGATAGTCAGTTCACCTTCCGCGCTGGGAACCACTTTGCTAAGGTTTCGCGCGGTGAGAATGCTTGCGCCCATGGAGAATCCAATGCGAATGTGGTTTTTGAGTGCTGGCCTGGCCTTGATGTGCATGGCCCAGAACGCAGCGGCGGGTACAGTCCTGATCGTTGGGGATAGTATCAGTGCCGGTTTCGGGCTGGATACCAGCAAAGGGTGGGTAGCGTTGTTGGGACAACGGCTCAAGAGCGAAGGTTTCGACGATAAAGTGGTCAACGCCTCCATCAGCGGCGACACCAGTGCCGGAGGCCTGGCGCGGCTGCCGGCGGCGCTTGCAGAGCATAAGCCGGACCTGGTGATCATTGAGCTGGGCGGCAATGACGGTCTGCGTGGGCAGCCACCCGCGCAATTGAAACAAAATCTTGCATCGATGATCGACCAGTCCAAGGCCAGCGGTGCCAAGGTGCTGCTGTTGGGCATGCAGTTGCCGCCTAACTACGGCCCGAAATACACCACTGCGTTTGCGCAG
The DNA here is from genome assembly GCF_016650865.1 of Pseudomonas sp. TH34. Lineage (NCBI taxonomy): Bacteria > Pseudomonadati > Pseudomonadota > Gammaproteobacteria > Pseudomonadales > Pseudomonadaceae > Pseudomonas > Pseudomonas sp. TH34. The sequence continues at coordinate 113,739 of NZ_JAEKFB010000033.1, read as the reverse complement.
GTTTACGGGGATCTGGCCAAGGAAAAAAGCGTCCCGCTGGTACCCTTTTTCCTTGAAGGCGTCGGCGGCCATCCCGAGTTGATGCAGGCTGACCAATTGCACCCGGCGGTTGGCGCGCAGGGCAAGTTGCTGGAAAATGTCTGGCCAACGCTAAAGCCACTGCTATGACGCTTTTCTAGCAGCGGTCTTTCGGCTAAGGTGGCGCCCCCCGATTTGGAGCCCCCGATGTCGCGTCCTGCCTGGTCCCTGTTTGCCTACCAACTGATCGAGCCTGACGAACAGCTGGATCTGTTCGCCTGCCAGGAAGTCCGGGTGCATCTGGTGACGCGTCAATTGGAGTTGGGTGGGTCCATCGATCGCACCCTCTGCGGTACGTTATTGCCCGCCCAACCGCGTTGGTCGTCGGTGGATCGCTCGATCTTCCAGGACCAGCGTTTGTGCCCCCTGTGCCGGGCGATCCTCGAGTCGCAAAAACGCGGCACACCGCCGATCTGGCCAGAGCTGCGCTTCGAACTTTGAATATGGGTGCCCGCCGGGCAGCCGTGTACAATCCATTTTTTACTACCCGTCGATCTGCGAAGGAATTCCCGGATGTTGTCGCGCCTTTCCGCCGTCACCTGCTGCCTGTCTCTTGCTGCGCTCTGCGCGGCTGGTCCTGCTGCAGCCTTGCAGTTGCCTTTGCCGCCACCGGGTGAAGATATCGTTGGCCAGGTCCAGGTGATCAAGGCCAAGTACGAAGATACCTTCGCTGACCTGGGCACCACCTACGACCTGGGCTATTCGGAGATGGTCGCGGCCAACCCGGGCGTCGATGCCTGGTTGCCGGGGGCGGGTACCGAGATCGTGTTGCCGACGCGCTTCATCCTGCCACCCGGCCCCCGTGAAGGCATCGTGATCAACCTGGCGGAATACCGGCTCTATTACTACCCCAAGGGCCAGAACGTGGTGTACACGTTCCCGTTGGGGATTGGCCGTGAAGGCTGGGGTTCACCGGTGGCTCACACCACCATCACGGGCAAGATCCCGAACCCGACCTGGACCCCGCCAGCCTCGATCAAGGCCGAGCACGCGGCCAATGGCGACCCGTTGCCCAACGTGGTGCCGGCCGGCCCGGACAACCCGTTGGGGCCGTTCAAGTTCACTCTGGGCACGCCCGGCTACCTGATCCACGGCTCCAACATGAAGTTCGGCATCGGTACCCGTACCAGTCATGGATGCTTCCGCATGTTCAACAACAACGTGCTGGAAATGGCCGACATGGTGCCGGTAGGGACGTCGGTGCGGATTATCAACGATGCCTACAAGTTTGGCGCAGCCGGTGGCAAGGTCTACCTGGAAGCGCATACGCCGTTGAACGACGATGGCACTCCATCGGTCGTCGACAAGCACACTGCGGTGATCAACGCGTTGCTCAAGCGTGAAGACCTGTCCAGCAACCTGCGGGTCAACTGGGACCAGGTGCGTGACGTCGTTGCGGCTGAAGACGGTATCCCGACGGAAATCGGCGTGCCCGGTGGGGCACCTATGGTGTCGAGTACGCCGGTCGATCTGCAGCAATAAGCCTGCACGATCCATAACCTGTTATCGCCTCGCGCGGTGACGGGTTTTTTATTGTCTGGAATCCAGCCAAATTGCGGGCAAAAAAAAGCCGATCCAAGAATGGACCGGCTTGATAACAACCCCGAAGGATTATTACTTGCGGCTTGCTTTTTCAAGCATGCGCAGAGCGCGCTCGTTAGCTTCGTCAGCAGTCTGTTGTGCTTTTTGAGCAGCAGCCAGAGCTTCATCAGCTTTACGATAGGCTTCGTCTGCACGAGCCTGGGAGCGAGCTGCTGCGTCTTCAGTTGCAGTCAGACGAGCTTCGGTTTCTTTGGAGACGCTGCTGCAACCGGTAGCCAGAACTGCGGCCAGAGCCAGAGCAGAGAATTTCAGAACGTTGTTCATCGTGTTCCCCTTCAAGGACTTTCTATTAAATGGCTACTTTCTCAGAGTGAGCTAATAGCCGGCGTACATACTACCCATTACTTGTAGTAAGTAAACTGACGTAGCGCAAGAAGCAAAAAAAATTCTCGCGCCCAATCTATTTTGGCTAATCTTTTGAGAGTCTGTATAAAAAATATCCAGATTTTTGCACTCGGCCGAGGATTGGATCCAGCCTGAAAGGGCCGGCTGGCATGTGTTAAGCCATGTAAACATAAGTCACTTTATATATCGTCCCTGACACTATTGTTCAGATTGTCTTTTCGGTCTTCGGTATCTTTTGTGCATGTTGAGGTGACTTTAAGAGCGCGTGTTCGTCTCAAGCTTCAACTGCCGGCAATGTTCAGGCCATCGACGTAAGGAATCTCGATTGGCCCTTTCTATGTCCGCCAGCGCAACGGAAGACGAGCGCGTCTTGAGCAATTGTGCGATTGGCGCCTACTATTTCCCTGTGCTGGTTGTGAGCGCTAGTGCAAGGCACTGGTGGCTTTTCTCGTTGTCGAAACCGGCACCGGGTGGCGTAGATGTTCCTTCGCCGGAAAAACATCGGTAAGGTAGGGGTCAGAAACCAAGACCCGCGAGGAGTAGTGATGAGCGAGGCGTTGTCCATCCACCATGACCAGGCTGGTCATCAGTTCGAGACCAATGTGGACGGTCATCGTGCCTATCTGACCTATATGGACCTTGGGAAGCAGACCCTGGATATCTATCGCACCTTCGTGCCCAACGCATTGCGAGGCCGTGGCATTGCTGCCGCGCTCACCGAAGAAGCGTTGAAGTTCGCCGAAGAGGCAGGTTATACGGTTATCCCGTCATGCTCCTACGTGGAGCGCTATATGGAGCGCCACCAGCGCCATGCCGCAAAGCTGTGAGCATTGAGTAGGGCGGGGCGCAGAGCATCCCAGGATGCATTCCCACGCAGAGCGGGGAACGATCAAAAAAAACGCCGGGTTTAGCCCGGCGTTTTTGTGTCCGCAGTGTTTGCTCAGCCGCGTTGGCGCTTGGGCAACACGTCCTTGAGCTTGGCATGCATGCTGCGCAAGGTGGTCTCGGTGGCAGCCCAGTCGATGCAGGCATCGGTGATCGACACGCCGTATTGCAGGTCGGCCAGATCCTTTGGAATCGCCTGGCAGCCCCAGTTCAGGTGGCTTTCGACCATCAGGCCGATGATCGACTGGTTGCCTTCCAGAATCTGGTTGGCCACGTTCTCCATCACCAGCGGTTGCAGAGCCGGGTCCTTGTTGGAGTTGGCGTGGCTGCAATCGACCATGATGTTCGGCTTGATCTTCGCCTTGTTCAGCGCCTGTTCGCACAGGGCCACGCTGACCGAATCATAGTTGGGCTTGCCGTTGCCGCCGCGCAGTACCACGTGACCGTAGGCGTTGCCCTTGGTGGTGACGATGGACACGCCACCTTCCTGGTTGATACCCAGGAAACGGTGCGGGCTGGACACCGACTGCAGGGCGTTGATCGCCACCGTCAGGCCGCCGTCGGTACCGTTCTTGAAACCCACGGCCGAAGACAGGCCGGAAGCCATTTCCCGGTGAGTCTGGGATTCGGTGGTACGTGCACCAATCGCCGACCAGCTGATCAGGTCTTGCAGGTACTGCGGGGAAATCGGGTCCAGGGCTTCGGTTGCCGTCGGCAGGCCCATTTCCGCGAGGTCCAGCAGCAGTTGACGACCGATGTGCAGGCCATCCTGGATCTTGAAGGAGTCGTCCAGGTACGGGTCGTTGATCAAGCCTTTCCAGCCGACGGTGGTACGCGGCTTCTCGAAATAGACGCGCATCACCAGGTACAAGGTGTCGGACACTTCTGCCGCCAGCACCTTCAGGCGCTCGGCGTATTCGTGGGCAGCCTTGAGGTCATGGATCGAGCACGGCCCGATGACCACGAACAGGCGGTGGTCGGTGCCGTCGAGAATCTCACGGATGACTTCGCGGCCCTTGGTGACGGTCTGCAGGGCAGCGTCGCTCAGGGGGATTTCGCGCTTGAGCTGATCGGGTGTGATCAGGGTCTCGTTGGATTCGACGTTAAGGTCGTTGATCGGTAAATCAGCCATCGTGTTACTCGTCAGGGTCACGGGTGCCGGCCGCCAGCGATCCCCGTGCGGCGGAGCACAGCATGATTTAAGTGCAGCGGGGAGCCGAACCTTAGCGCGTTACAAGGCTGCGAGACAATGGGCAAAGGCCGCTTTAATCCAGCGCTGGCTGCACAAAAGCCTCATGGGAGAACTCGCCGGCATGGCGCGTGACCCATTCCCGGGCCAGGGCTTCGCTTTGCCAGGGTGTCGGCCCGGAGCCTTCGTGGAGGCGGCAGTAGCGTTCGATCTGGCACACTTGCTCACCCATCCGCGCACCGAACAAGGCCTGTTCATCGGTAAAGGTAATACCGACGCGGTAACCGTTTTCAGCTTTGCGGCACCACGCTACGTAGCCCGGATAGCGGGCTGTCTGGCCCAGTGCAGGGATATGCATCTCGATGGCCATGCCTTGGCGCCAGGCGCGTGGGTAATTGCATGCGACGCCGCCCAGGCCGATAGTGTGCAGCCGTTGGCGGGAAATGCCGGAAATGGGACGTTGGGTTAATTCGACAGCGACATCATCAGGGTGAGGAAAGAAACGACCCATGCACACGGACTCCGAGCACCGTCCAGTTGACGGCGGTGGCAGCAGTATAGTGAAAGAACTGCACCTTACCGATCTGGATATCGACCAGCAATTATTGGGGCTTCCCGGCACCTCGCTGGTGGTGTTCACCGGTGACGGTTGCTCGCGCTGCCGCTTCCTGCACCAGCAACTGCCCGGTTGGGACTTGCCGGTGGACCGGGTCTGTTGGGTGGATGCTGGCCACAATGGCGGCGCGGTAGAGCGCTACGAGATCTTTCATTTGCCCGCGTTGTTTGTGGTGTGCGACGGGAAATTCCATGGAATATTAGCGTCACTGACGCGTCTGACCGCCGGCGACCTGAAGCAGGGTGTGCAGCAGGCGCTCAAACGACTACCAGAGGAATTGCCATGACCGAAGTTGCAAAAACACAGTCGCCCCGGATCGGGATTATCGGCACCGGGGCCATTGGTGGCTTCTACGGTGTGATGCTCGCGCGTGCCGGTTTCGATGTGCATTTCCTGCTGCGCAGCGAGTACGCGGCGGTCAGCGAGCGCGGCCTGCAGCTCAACAGCACCCTCCACGGAATCGTGCGCCTGCACCCGGTGCAGGCCTATGCCCGCGCCGCCGACATGCCGCCGTGCGACTGGCTGCTGGTGGGCACCAAGTCCACGGGTAATGTCGAACTGGCCCCAACCATCGCCCAGATTGCCGCCCCGGACGCCAAGGTCGTGCTGCTGCAAAACGGCCTCGATGTCGAAGACAGCCTGCGGGAACACTTGCCGCCGTCGCTGCACTTGCTGGGTGGCCTGTGCTACATCGGCGTGCACCGTTCCGGTCCCGGGATTGTCGAGCATCAGGCGCTGGGCCGGGTCAACCTGGGTTACCACAGTGGTCCCGCGGCCAACGATGACACTCATCGGCAGGCCATTGTCGAAGCAGGTGCCGCACTGTTTCACCAGGCCGGCATCGACTCCCAGGCCATGGCCAATGTGCATCAGGCGCGCTGGCATAAACTGGTGTGGAACGTGCCTTACAACGGTCTGTCCGTCGTGTTCGGCACTGGCACCACGGCGATGATGGCGGATGAATCCAGCCGTGAACTGATCCAGGCGCTGATGGCCGAAGTGGTGCAGGGCGCCCACGCCTGCGGGCATGAAATCCCCGCCAGTTACGCCGGGCAGATGTTCACCATGACTGAAAGCATGGATGACTACCTGCCCAGCATGTATCACGATTACGTGCACAAGCGCCCGCTGGAACTGGCGGCGATTTACGCACGCCCCTTGGCGGCGGCGAAGGCGGCGGGTTGTGAATTGCCAAGAATGCAGGCGCTGTACCAGGCCTTGAGTTTTATGGATCGGCATAACCGCTGATTGGGGGGAACACCATGGCAAAGGGATTGGGCGACAAACTGGTGCTGGCGATTTCCTCGCGGGCGCTGTTCGACCTGAGCGAAAGCCACAAGGTCTACCTGGCCCAAGGGGTCGAGACCTATCGCAAGTACCAGATCGACCACGAGGATGAAATCCTCGAGCCCGGCGACGCCTTCCCGCTGGTGAAGAAACTCCTGAGCCTCAACGCCAGCCTCGGCCGTGCCCGGGTCGAGGTGGTGCTGGTGTCGCGCAACAGTGCAGACACCGGCCTGCGCGTGTTCAATTCGATCCAGCATTACGGCTTGGACATCTCCCGCGCCGCGTTTGTCGGCGGGCGCAGTCCTTATCCTTATCTGGCGGCGTTTGGTTGCCACCTGTTTCTGTCCACCCATGCCGAGGATGTGCGCAGCGCCCTGGATGCCGGGTTTGCCGCAGCGACCATCCTCTCGGGCGGCGCACGTCGGGCCTCCAGCGCCGAGTTGCGGATTGCCTTTGACGGCGACGCGGTGCTGTTTTCTGATGAGTCCGAGCGCGTCTATCAGTCGGGAGGTCTTGAAGCCTTCCAGGCCAGCGAGCGGGAGTCGGCCCGCGAGCCATTGCGCGGCGGACCGTTCAAGGGCTTCCTGGCGGCGCTCAACTTGTTGCAACGTGAGTTCCCGGACGAGTCCTGCCCGATCCGTACTGCACTGGTCACTGCGCGTTCGGCGCCGTCCCACGAGCGGGTGATTCGCACGCTGCGGGAATGGGATATCCGTCTCGACGAGTCGCTGTTTCTCGGTGGCCTGGAGAAGTCGGCGTTCCTCGAGGCTTTTGCCGCCGATGTGTTTTTCGATGACCAGGAAGGGCATTGCGAGAAGGCCCGGGAGTTCGTGGCCACCGGGCACGTCCCCCACGGCATCAGTAACGAGTTGAAAATTCAGACCGAGGGCTGAGCACTGCCAAAGGCGCTGCTAAGCTGAATCAATCCCCGCCATCCTGGCTACCCAGGAGGTTCTATGATTCGTTCGATGCTGTACGCCACTGACCTCGGTCTATATGCACCTTATGTGATGCAACATGCCCTGGCGCTGGCGCGAACGTTCAAGGCCGATCTGTATGTGATTCACGTGGTCGAGCCCATCGGGCTGTTCGCCGAATCCGTGTTACAGAGCTACCTTGATGAGAAGGCCTTGAGTGAATGGCAAAGCCAGGGCCTGACGACAGTGATGGCGACCATCGAGCAGCGGGTGCTCGACAGTTTTCGCGAGGAACTGGGGGAAGGGGAGCAGGACCTCAAGTTGATCCGTTCGGTGCGGGTGATCCAGGGCGACCCCTGTGAAGTGATTCTCGACCAGTCGCAGAAACTCTCTGTGGATTTGCTGATCGTAGGTAGTCACAGCCAGGCGGTCGGTGTGGCGACGCCCCTGGGAAGAACCGCTGCTCGGGTGCTGCAGCTGTCTCAGGTGCCGGTGTACCTGGTGCCACTTTTACAGCGCCGCCGCAGTGATGACGTGTGATTGGTAGAAAACGATAAAAAGTTCTAGATTTATCAGTCCAACCTTTAATATAGTTATATACCGTCGCTGATACCCGTGGCGTCTATCCGCTTTGAGGGACACATATGAAGCTTCAACAACTGCGCTACATCTGGGAAGTGGCGCACCACGACCTCAACGTTTCCGCTACTGCTCAAAGCCTTTACACCTCGCAACCCGGTATCAGCAAGCAGATCCGCCTGCTCGAAGATGAGTTGGGCGTTGAAGTGTTCGCACGCAGCGGCAAGCACCTGACCCGCGTCACCCCGGCCGGTGAGCGCATCATCACCACCGCCGGCGAGATCCTGCGCAAGGTCGAAAGCATCAAGCAGATCGCCCAGGAATTCTCCAACGAGAAGAAAGGCACCCTGTCGATCGCCACCACCCACACCCAGGCACGTTATGCGCTGCCGCCGGTGATCAGCAGCTTTATCAAGCAGTACCCGGACGTGGCCTTGCACATGCACCAGGGTTCGCCGATGCAGATCGCCGAGATGGCCGCCGACGGCACCGTCGATTTCGCGATTGCCACCGAAGCGCTGGAATTGTTCGGCGACCTGGTGATGATGCCGTGCTACCGCTGGAACCGCTGTGTGGTAGTGCCTCAAGGTCACCCATTGGCCAAGCTGCCGAAGCTGACCCTGGAAGCCCTGGCTGAATACCCGATCGTGACTTACGTGTTCGGTTTCACCGGCCGTTCGAAACTCGACGAAGCCTTCAGCCATCGTGGCCTGACGCCGAAAGTGGTGTTCACCGCAGCCGACGCCGACGTCATCAAGACTTATGTACGCCTGGGCCTGGGTGTCGGTATCGTCGCCAAGATGGCGGTCGACACCAAGCTCGACAACGACCTGGTGGTGCTCGATGCCAGCGAACTGTTCGAGTCCAGCGTGACCAAGATCGGTTTCCGCCGCGGCACCTTCCTGCGGGGTTTCATGTGCGACTTCATCGAGAAATTCGCGCCGCACCTGACGCGCGAAGTGATGGCCAAGGCCATCCAGTGCCACAACAAGCAGGAACTGGAAGAGCTGTTCGACGGCGTTGAACTACCGGTTCACTGATCGTCTTACTTGACCTCGGTAACAGCAAACTGTTGCCGAGCGCCCCCCACCAGAATCTCCACCTCATCCCCTTCGAACTTGCCCACCAGGCTTTTGCCCAGGGGCGAGCGTGGGGTGATGACGGTCACCGGTTGTCCCACCACATCGACCTTCAAGCCTGCGCCGTCCGGCGCCAAGAATAGCCACTGCTGGCGATCGTTTTCATCCACCAGCCCCAGCAATGCGCCCACTTCGATCCCGCGCTGGTCATCGTAGGCACGCAGTTGCATGTTCTGGCAGAGCGTCAGCGCCTGCTTGATCTCCTCGACGCGCCGGGCCTGGCCGGCGGCCAGGTAGGACGCTTCCAGCCCCAGGGTGTCGTACTTGTTCTCGGCGATGTTTTCTTCATGAGTCGCGGTTTCGTACGCGGTTTGTGCCGCGCGCTGGGCGATATCAAGATCGACCGCGAGCTTATCCAGGACCAGTTGGTGAACGGCGTGCTTATTCATGGGTGGCTTTCGTGATCAATCGCAAAATTGCAGGACGTTGGCCCGGCTCTTGTCGTTGGGGGCGTTCTGGTCCTGTTGCAGCCAGAACTGGCATTTGGGGTTGGACAGGTTGCGCGGGTTGTTGCGGGCCTGGTCCAGGGTCTGCTGTTGCTCCTGCTTGCGCAGGTTCTCCTGGTACTGCTCGAACATCCGGTTAGGCGGCTCCGGTGCAACCACCTCCGGCTTGCCCAGTTGCTGCACCACTCGGGCCACCGGCGCTACGGTTTGCTCAGGCAGGTAGCGGGACGCCAGCCACAGGCTCAGCACAATGGCGATAAACCCCAGCCACAGGCCGAAGGCCACGGCGATACTGAGTTTGAACAGCGAGAACGAACGATCAGACATGGTGGCCTCCTGGCAGGCACGTGCGGCATGGCGCCGATTGTCCCACAGCCGCGCGCAGAATAATCGCGATCAACCCTTCGCAATCGAGGCATTTATACGGACAATCGAGCCTTTGAGCGTTGGAGCCCGGAATGAAAGCCCGCTGGGATATTTTTTGCAGCGTCGTCGACAACTACGGCGACATCGGCGTGACCTGGCGCCTGGCCCGGCAATTGGTGGCGGAACACGGTTGTGGGGTGCGCCTGTGGGTCGATGACCTGCGGGCGTTCGAACGCATGTGCCCCGAGATTGATGTGCAGGTGCACCAGCAGTGGCAAGAGGGCGTTGACGTGCGCTACTGGCCCTCCGACTGGCCGGCGACCGACGCGGCAGACGTGGTGATCGCCGCGTTCGCCTGTCAATTGCCGCCTGACTATATGGAAGCGATGGCCGCGCGCGACCGCACGCCGCTGTGGATGAACCTGGATTACCTGAGCGCCGAGGATTGGGTCGTGGGTTGCCACGGTTTGCCGTCGGTGAAATTCAAAGGCGTGCAAAAGTACTTCTTCTTTCCCGGATTCCGTCCCGGCACCGGAGGTTTACTGCGTGAGGCGGGGCTGCTGGAGCAACGCGATGCCTTCCAGCGAAATGCCGCCGCCCGGCAGCAGTTTCTGCAGGCGCTTGGGGTTTTCCCGGCCGCCGGCGCGCGACTGATGTCGTTGTTCGCCTATGAAAACACCGGGCTGGCCAGTTGGCTCGACGTGCTGGCCGCCGATGGGCGCGCCACTCATCTGCTGGTGCCGGAAGGGCGGATCCTCGGTGACGTGCAGCGCTGGCTGGGTGTCGAGTCATTGAAAACAGGCGACGTGCACCGGCGCGACGGGTTGACCGTGCAAGTGCTGCCGTTCGTGCGCCAGGAGCAATACGACCGCCTGTTGTGGTGCTGCGACTTCAACGCCGTGCGCGGCGAAGACTCGTTTGTGCGGGCGCAATGGGCCGGGCGGCCGTTGCTGTGGCATATCTATCGCCAGGACGAAGACATTCACCTGGACAAGCTGGACGCCTTTCTCGAGCTGTATACCGAAGGCTTGTCACCGGCCGCGAAAACCGCGTTGGTCAGCCTTTGGCAAGCCTGGAACGCTGATGGCAATATGGCACATAGCTGGAAAATGCTGCTGGAACACTGGCCGGAAGTGACCGCGAATGCCGAGAAATGGGCTCTGGAACAAGGCTCGCGGACCGATCTTGCGACGGCGCTGGTACAGTTTTATGTAAATTGGATATGATACGCGACCTTGATTTTTGTAAATCCCATCCAAATTTCGGATATTCGCAATGAAAACTGGTAAAGAACTGAAACCCGGTACAGTGATCCGTCTCGAAAACGACCCTTGGCTGGTTCAGAAAGCTGAGTTCACCAAGTCTGGTCGTAACAGCGCAATCATGAAGACCAAGCTGAAGAACCTGCTGACCGGTTACAAGACCGAGATCGTCTACAGCGCCGATGACAAACTGGACGACGTGATCCTCGACCGCAAAGAAGCGACCCTGTCCTTCATCAGCGGCGACACCTACACGTTCATGGACACCACCGACTACACCATGTACGAGCTGAACGCTGAAGACATCGAAGCCGTTCTGCCATTCGTGGAAGAAGGCATGGAAGACGTCTGCGAAGCTATCTTCTTCGAAGACCGTCTGGTTTCCGTAGAGCTGCCGACCACTATCGTGCGTAAGGTTGCCTACACCGAAGGTTCCGCTCGCGGCGACACTTCGGGCAAGGTGATGAAGCCTGCCAAACTGGCTAACGGTACCGAACTGCAAGTGGCCGATTTCATCGAAATCGACGACCTGATCGAGATCGACACCCGTGAAGGTGGTTCGTACAAAGGTCGCGCCAAGAAGTAATTCTTGCGCCACCGGTACGACAAAAAAAGCCCGACCATGAGTCTAATGCTGTTCACTTAAGCATTTGAGCCCACGCCGGGCTTCCTAGAAAATCCGATACCAGACCTCTGGCATCGGATTTTTTATGTCTGTTCAACAGGACCTGCTTGACCTCGGCGACCTTTTCAACTTCTGCGACCTGAGCACCTTTACCCAAAATATTCCCATTGAGTGGGTAGCGTCTGCGCTGGATCTTTCCAGTCAGGCCACCATTCGCCGGCGTCGCCTGCCCGCTGATCAAGTGCTTTGGTTGGTACTGGGGATGGCGCTATTTCGAGATGAGCCGGTTCACGAAGTGGCCAGACGTTTGAACATCTGCGCCCAAGGCCTGGCTTCTGACCACTTGTTGGCCCGCAGCGGTGTGACCGAGGCGCGAAAGCGGCTCGGTGCCGATCCTGTTGAGTGGCTGTTTCGCAAGACCGGTACTCAATGGGGGGCGGAGCGCTACGACGATGATGCCTGGCACGACCTGCAGGTATTCGCGGTGGACGGTGCACTTTTACGCACTCCGGATACGCCCGAGCTGCGAGATCACTTTGGATCGGGAAACACCCCGAGTGAGCGCCAGACACCGTTTCCCATGCTGCGCCTGGTGGCGCTGATGAATGTGCGTTCGCATGTGATCCTGGATGCTCAATTGAGCCCTTACCGACGCAGTGAAATGCGCTTGGCCGACGAGTTTTTGCAGCAGATTCCCGACCACTCAGTGACGCTGTTCGACAAAGGGTTCTGGGGCGCCGAGCTACTGTCGAGTTTGAGCCGTTCGGGCACCCACCGTCATTGGTTGATCCCGGCAAAAAAAGGACTGGTCTGTGAGGAAGTGGCCCGTTACAGCGTGCATGACCGTTTGGTGCGCATGAAAGTCTCACCGCAGGCCAGAAAGCGAAATCCGGTCCTTCCATCGCACTGGGAGGTACGTGAAGTCAGCTATGAAATACAAGGCAAAGTGAAGACCGTCATGACGTCCTTGCCGGCCGAGACCTACAACACCAAGGCCGTTGCCAAGCTTTATCAGGAACGCTGGGAGATCGAGCTGGGCTTCAGGGACATCAAGAGTTCGATGCAACAGAACGCTATGACCTTGCGCAGCAAAAAAGTCGAGCTGATTTATCAGGAGGTGTGGGGACTTTTGCTGGCTTACAACGTAATTCGTCGGGAAGCCAGTCAGGCAGCGGTGGCGTTTGGCCGAGCGCCCTCGGACATCCGTTTCAAACCGGCTTGTCAGTACATCGCGGTGCAATTGATTGTGATGGCTGCGGCCAACCCGATCTCAGCGACAGGGAGACGATTGGCAGAGTTAAGGGCAGGTATCGGAGGATTGTTTCTGGATCACCGTCCAAGGCCTTCGAGGCCAAGGACGGTGAAGATCTCAAAAACCCGATTTCCAGTAGACCGTAAGGCTGCTCCGCTTAAGTGAACAGCATTACGACCATGAGTCGGGCTTTTTTGTGGGCGCGGTTTGGATCAAACGGTCACGTGCAGGCGCACATCGACGTTGCCACGGGTGGCGTTGGAGTACGGGCAGACCTGGTGGGCCGCGTCGACCAGGCTTTGTGCTTCGTCCTGGGCCAGGCCGGGCAGGCTGACGTGCAGGTCGATGTCCAGGCCGAAACCGCCGGGGATTTGACCGATGCCGACATGGGCAGTGATCGAAGCGTCATCCGGGATCTTGCGTTTGGTCTGGCTGGCGACGAATTTCAGGGCGCCGATAAAGCAGGCGGAATAACCGGCGGCGAACAGTTGTTCCGGGTTGGTGGCCTGGCCACCCGCGCCGCCCAGCTCTTTTGGCGTGGAGAGTTTTACGTCGAGGATATTGTCGTTGGAAACAGCGCGACCATCACGGCCGCCGGTGGCGGTGGCTACTGCGGTATAGAGAGTTTGCATGGTGATTTCCTCGTTTGTATTTGCGCTAATTGTTTGTGCGCTAAGTAAGTGGCGAGGTGAATGTATCGCGCAAATAGTTGGCGCGCAATATATATTTTGAAAATATTTTGCCTGCCTTGATGGCGAGGCTCTGCACAAACAAATGTGGGAGCGGGCTTGCTCGCGAATGCAGTGGATCAGTCAATGCATCTAGTGACTGTCACACCGCATTCGCGAGCAAGCCCGCTCCCACATTTTTGATGCGTGGTGCCTTTAGAGGGAGACTTGCAGGTTTTTCCGCAGCGCGAGTAAATCCCCCTGAAGCTTGCGCAGTTGTTCGATGTCCATCCCGCTGGCGCCCAGAATGCACTGCGGAATATCCATCGCCTTGTCCCGCAGGGCACGCCCGGCATCGGTCAACTCAACCACCACCACACGCTCGTCTTCACGGCTGCGGGTCCGGCTGAGCAGGCCTTCGGCTTCCAGGCGCTTGAGCAGCGGGGTCAGGGAGCCGGGATCCGTCAGCAGGCGATTGCTGATTTCGCCTACGGTCAATCCATCCTCTTCCCACAGCACCATCATCGCCAGGTACTGCGGGTAGGTGAGGCCGAGGGCTTGCAGCAGGGGTTTGTAGACCTTGGTCATCAACAACGAGGTGGAATGCAGGGCAAAACACAGTTGGTTGTCGAGCAACAAGGATTCGCAGGTATCGAGGGGCTTGGTCATGGCGGTGCCTTAAAACGTATCTGGCTTCGAATCTAGCGGGCAAATGTTTAACGCGCCAGACAATTCTGTTCGCTCGGTCAGCCAAAGGCGCTTTGCAACGCAAGATCCCACGGCGGTACGGGGCTGAAGCGCGCCTTGAGGTATTCCAGCAATAACCGGCTGCGGGCGTTGGCGTGTTGCTCCAGGCGCAGGGCATAGATGCCGGCGGTTTCAGGCGTCGGCAAGCCGTTCTCGCAGAACAGCGGCACCAGTTCGCCGCGCACCAGGTATTCACTGGCGAGCCAGGTAGGGAGGTGGGCAACGCCAAGTCCGGCCAGCGCCCCGGAGAGCAGGGCTTCGGCGTTGTTGGCGCTCATGCGAATGCGTTGCGGGCGGTAGGTGGTCTTGCGGCCGTCCAGTTCAAATCGCCAGGCGAACATCGGTGCCAGGCCTTCCCAGTCCAGGCCGTCGTGTTCGTTCAACTGGCTGGGATGAGTCGGTGTGCCACGGCTTTTGAGGTAGGCCGGGCTGGCGCAGGCGATGCGCACGATGCTGGCCAGGGGCGTGGCGATCAGCCGGGTGTCGACGATATGCCCGGCCCGCAGCACCAGGTCGACTTTGCCCAAATGCTCGCCCTGCATGTCGACAAAGCTGTCGATCAGATGCAGATGTACGTCGAGGCCCGGGTACACGTTAAGAAAGTCACCAATGGCAGGCGCCAAGTGGCGCCGCCCGAAGGCAGCCGGGGCGTCCACGCGGATCAACCCTTCAGGCGCATGGCTCAGCGACACCGCTTCGGCCCGCGCCAGTTGCAACTCGCTGACAATCCGGCGGGCGCGCTCGGCAAACGCCAGGCCGGCGGGCGTCGGCACCACGGCATGGGTGCTGCGTTGAAACAGCCGGCTGCCCACCGAGCTTTCCAGGCTGTCGATGCGCCGCGCTACTGCCGAGGGCGTGAGCGGGTGTCGGCGCGCGGCCGCAGAAAAGCTTCCGGCTTCCAGCACGTCGAGAAACAGACTGAGTTGATCGGTCAGGGTATTGGGGTTCATCAGCGTCTGCTTATGCGAAGTCGGCACAGCCATTGTGCGTTGCTGTGCGTTTCCGCGCCAGAGCGGACTGCGTAGCATGCAAAGCCTGGGAATAGGCGGGGGCGAAGTGGTGGCAGATTTAGCGTTGTATTTGGCACTGGGTGTCGCGTTGGGCACTGTCGGCGGCTTGTTCGGCATTGGTGGTGGGTTAATTGCGATTCCAGTGTTGGGTGTGTTTTTTGGCCTGGACCAACAGATTGCCCAAGGGACAGCTCTGGTGATGGTGGTGCCGAACGTGATGCTCGCGTTGTGGCGTTATCACCAACGCAACCGGATTGAACTGCGCCACGCATTACCGCTGGGCGTGATGGGGTTTTCCTTCGCCTGGCTGGGCTCGATCTGGGCGGTGGGGATCGATGCAGACGTGATGCGCGTGGGCTTTATCGTCTTTTTGCTGGCATTGGCGTCCTACAACCTGCTGCGAATGTTTACCCACAATGCACCGCCTTCGGCGCAGATGCGCTACTCCTGGCCGTGGCTGGGGGTGCTGGGGGCGGCGTCGGGCTCCATGGGCGGCTTATTCGGTGTGGGCGGCGCGGTGGTGGCCACGCCGGTGCTGACCAGCATCTTCGGCACCAGCCAGGTGGTCGCCCAGGGGCTGTCGCTGGCCCTGGCCTTGCCGAGCACCAGCGTGACCCTGGTGACCTACGCCTGGCACCATGAAGTGGATTGGCTGATCGGCGTGCCCCTGGCCGTCGGCGGCCTGCTCAGCATCAGTTGGGGGTGAAAGTTGCCCACGCCATGCCAGAGCGTATGTTGCGCGGGCTGTTCTGCGGGTTCCTGGCGGTTTGCGCGGTGATGCTGACCTTTAAAGTTTGAAGCCTTCGAGGATGTATTCGGCGAGGCATTCGGTGATCGGTGAAGTGGTGCGTGGGTTGCGCAACAGCCGCAGATTGACCGAAGGCAACGGCGGAAAACCATCCGCCGCGCCCAATATGCGCAGGTCTTCGGTCACCAGGCTTTCCATGTTGATCGTGACTGCCAGGCCTGCTCCCACCACCGCCAGGATCGCGGCACCGTTAGAGCTGTGATACGCCAGTCGATATTCCTGGCCTTGGGCGTCCAGTGCAGCGCGTGCCCATTGTGTGCAAAAGCTGTCGAGGCCGGAAATCGCCAAGGGCAGGGCGCTGTGCTCATCCATGCAGAAGCAAGGTGCCGCTACCCAGACCATGCGTTCATGGCGCAGCAGTTCGCCGATTTCATTCCCCGGTTCGCGGCTGATAACCGTCAAGTCCAGATCCCGGCGCTGCATCAGCACCGGCGACGATTCGCAGTGCATTTCAATCTGGATCAGCGGGTAAGCCTTGGAGAAGCGCTTGAGAATCCCCGGCAAGTAGCGCATCACATAATCGTCCGGGGTGCCGATGCGCACCAGCCCGACCATGTGCGGCTCACGCAGGGTGTTGAACACCTCGCTGTGCAGCTTCAGGATCCTGCGGGCATAGCCCAGCAGCACCTGGCCTTCGGGCGTCAGCCGCACCTGACGGCCATCGCGCTCGAACAACTTGCGCTGCAACACGTCTTCTTCCAGGCGTTTCATCTGCATGCTCACCGCCGACTGCGTGCGGTTGACCTGCTCGCCAGCGCGGGTGAAACCACCCTGATCAGCGATGGCGACGAAGGTGCGCAGCACTTCAGTGTCGATACTCGGGTAGCTGGACAATCGATCAATCTCCGAGATGTATTGCATAAGAAACATTCGTTGGATTGATCATAGCGCCAGGCACAGACTTCAGTCATCCCCACTGGAGGGCGAGATGATGAAAGGTCAAAGAGGTTTTGTGCTGATGGCGAAGCGGCCGTTTTCCGGGCTGCTCCAACTGGGTTCCCGATGGCTGGCCGTGCACCGTGAACGCCAACTGTTGATGAGCATGAGCGATGAGGCGCTCAAGGACATCGGGCTCAACCGTGGCGATGTCGAGCAGGAAAGCCGCCGGCACTTTTGGGAAGATCCGCTGCGAAAATGACGCGGGATGCAGTAGGGTGGTTCGCGAGCACACAAGGAGAGTCACATGCCCGCAGAGTTATCCTTTTCCCTCAAGCAGGCGCGGCGCCTGGCGCTGGCTGCCCAAGGCTTTTCCGGGCGCCAGCCGCCGGCGTCGATCAAGCCCGCACAGGTCAACCGCCTGGTTGAGCGTTTGGGTGTATTGCAGATTGACTCGGTGAATGCGGTGGTGCGCTCGCACTACCTGCCGCTGTTTTCCCGGCTGGGTAACTATTCTCCGTTGATTCTTGAACAGGCCGCCTGGAGTTCGGGGCGGCGGCGTTCGCTGTTCGAGTATTGGGGGCATGAGGCTTCGCTGTTACCCATGGCGCTGTACCCATTGATGCGCTGGCGCATGGAGCGGGCGGCCCGGGGGCAAGGGATTTATCAGCAAATGGCGCGTTTTGGTCGCGAGCAGCAGGCCACCATCGCCCGGGTGCTGGGCATCGTCGAACAACAAGGCGCCCTGGGTGCGGGCAGTTTGTCGACCCGCGAGGAGCGCGCCGGCCCCTGGTGGGACTGGAGCGATGAAAAGCACGCGTTGGAATGGCTGTTTGCCGCCGGCCAGGTGACCGTCGCCGGGCGTCGCGGTTTTGAGCGGCTGTATGACCTGCCGGAGCGCGTGATTCCGGCCGACGTTCTCCGGCAAGCCCCGTTGGACGAGGCCGAAGCGCAGCGCGGCTTACTGCTGCATAGCGCCACGGCATTGGGTGTGGGCACCGAAAAAGACCTGCGGGACTACTTCCGCCTCGACCCGGCCGACAGCCGTGGGCGCCTGGCGGAACTGGTCGAAGACGGGCAATTGATCACGTGTGAGGTCCAGGGCTGGAAACAGCCGGCTTATTGCCTGCCCGAGCCAA
Source organism: Pseudomonas sp. TH34 (assembly GCF_016650865.1). Lineage (NCBI taxonomy): Bacteria > Pseudomonadati > Pseudomonadota > Gammaproteobacteria > Pseudomonadales > Pseudomonadaceae > Pseudomonas > Pseudomonas sp. TH34. The sequence continues at coordinate 95,903 of NZ_JAEKFB010000033.1, read as the reverse complement.
AAGTCCCGCGCAAGGTGCCCGCCAGCGCGCTGTTATCGCCTTTTGATTCGCTGATCTGGGAGCGCAGCCGTACCGAGCGTTTGTTCGATTTCCGCTATCGGCTGGAGATCTACACGCCTCAGGACAAGCGGGTGTACGGCTATTACGTGTTGCCGTTCCTGCACAACGAGCGAATCGCCGCGCGCGTGGATCTACGGGCGGAGCGGGCGGCCGGACGCTTGGCGGTGCATGCCGTTCACGAGGAAGAGCCGGGGCTGGACGAGGAGGGGATGCAGGCGCTGGCCCTGAATCTGCGGCAGATGGCCGACTGGCTCGGGCTTGAGCAGATCCAGCTCAATTGCCAGCGGGCCAGTGCGGCACGGTTGCGGGTGGCGCTCTTAGCGCTTGACCTGTTTTAGCGTCTCGGCGATCAGGAACGCCAATTCCAGCGACTGATCGGCATTCATCCGTGGGTCGCAGTGGGTGTGATAGCGGTCCGACAGCCCGTCTTCGGTAATCGGCCGCGCGCCGCCGATGCACTCGGTGACATTCTGGCCGGTCATCTCGATATGAATCCCGCCGGCATACGTGCCTTCGGCTTCATGCACCTGGAAGAACTCCTTCACCTCACTGAGGATCTGCGCGAAGTCCCGGGTCTTGTAGCCGCTGCTGGCCTTGATGGTGTTGCCGTGCATCGGGTCGGAACTCCATAGCACCTGCTTGCCTTCACGTTGCACCGCGCGGATCAGGTTCGGCAGATGGTCGCCGACCTTGTTCGCCCCCATGCGCGCAATCAGGTTCAGGCGGCCTGGGTCGTTATCCGGATTGAGGATGTCGATCAGGCGGATCAGGTCATCGGGATTCATGCTCGGGCCGACCTTGACCCCGATCGGGTTGTTCACCCCGCGCAGGAATTCGACGTGGGCACCGTCCAGTTGGCGGGTGCGGTCACCGATCCACAGCATGTGTGCTGAGCAGTCGTAATAGTCGTTGGTCAGGCTGTCGCGGCGCACGAAGGCTTGTTCGTAGTTGAGCAGCAACGCCTCGTGGGCGGTGAAGAAACTGGTTTCCCGCAGTTGCGGCGAGCTGTCCATGCCACAGGCGCGCATGAACGCCAGGGTTTCATCGATACGGTCGGCCAGTTGACTGTACTTCTCGGCCAGGGCCGAGTTGGCGATGAAGTCCAGATTCCACTTGTGCACCTGGTGCAGGTCGGCAAAGCCGCCCTGAGCAAACGCCCGTAGCAGGTTCAGGGTGGCGGTGGACTGGTGGTAGGACTGCAGCAGGCGGTCCGGGTCTGGCACGCGGCTTTTTTCGTCGAAACCGATGCCGTTGACGATATCGCCACGGTAGGCGGGCAGGGTGATGCCGTCGATGGTTTCATCGTTGGAAGAACGCGGCTTGGCGAACTGGCCAGCCATGCGCCCGACCTTGACCACCGGGCAACCGGCGGCGAAGGTCATCACAATCGCCATCTGCAGCAGCACCTTGAAGGTGTCGCGAATCTTCGCCGCCGAAAACTCGGCAAAACTCTCGGCGCAATCGCCACCTTGCAACAGGAAAGCGCGACCCTGGGTTACCTCGGCAAACTGACGGCGCAATTCACGGGCCTCACCGGCAAACACCAGCGGCGGATAACTCGCCAGGTTCTGCTCGACCTGCGACAAGTGCGCAGCGTCAGGGTACTGGGGTTGTTGCTGGATCGGCAGGGCGCGCCAGCTGTCGGGGCTCCAGGGTTGGCTCATCATGAACTCGAGTGATTTGCGGTCGGGCGGTCATGTTATCAGCAATTAGTACGTGACCTGCTGCCGCCGGTTCGCCGACAATCCCGCCTTTCCCGTTGGCACGCCGTTAGGAGTTGCAATGTCTGAGGAGCGCGTCGAGCGCCTGCTGGCCGAGGTCCATGATGACTTCGGCATGATCCGCGTGCTGGAAGTGGCCGATTACCGCTTTCTCGAGTTTGGCGATGCCATTGAGCAGAGTTGCGTGTTTACCGCTGACCCGAGTTGGCTCGAGTATGACTATACCCGGGCGATGCTGATTGGGGCGTTGTGCCATGAGCAGCCGGAGAGTGCGTTGTTCCTGGGCTTGGGCGCCGGGACATTGACTCAGGCGTGCCTGAAGTTTTTGCCTTTGGAAGATGTTGAGGCCATTGAGTTGCGGCCTGATGTGCCGCGCCTGGCCATTGAGTACTTGGGGTTGGATGATGATCCTCGGCTGTATATCCGGGTTGGGGATGCTTTGGAATTGCTGCCTTCCGCTGAGTCGGCGGACCTGATTTTTGTCGACCTGTATACGGATGTTGGTCCCGGGGTGGGGCACCTGGCCTGGACGTTTCTGGAGAATTGCCAGAAGAAGTTGAATCCTGGTGGGTGGTTGGTGATTAATCAGTGGGCTACCGATGACGGCAAGCCGTTGGGCGCGGCGTTGTTGCGTGGGTTGTATCACCGGCATTATTGGGAGCTGCCGGTGAAGGAGGGGAATGTGATTCTTTTGGTGCCGGCGGACCTGGATCAGGAGCTTGATCTGGCTGCGGTGTCTGCGCGGGCTGAGGGGTTGGCGTCGCGGTTGGGGTATTCGTTGCAGTCGCTGATTAAGGCGATTCGGCCGGCTACGTAGGGTTTTGATTGTGTACATATCCGTTGCTGCGGTAACGGCTGCTTAGGGTTCCGCTCTTACAGCGGGTCACTTTTGGCAAACGCCCCAAAAGTAACCAAAAGGTCTTTGCCCCACCACTCGGTGCCTCGCCTAGGCTCGGCATGCCCGCACTCCGGCCCGATTCCGCGGGCCGCCGCGACGGGCCATCCATGGCCCGGCGCGGCTAAATCGGCATCCCTGCCGATTTACCCGCTCCACCGTGCCTACTTGCGGCCATCGTGGTTAACGGGGCCCGCAGATCAAAATCAAAAGCAAGAGCAAGAGCAAGAGCAAGAGCAAGAGCAAGAGCACAGCGGCCTACCGGCCGGCTTGAGTGTTAAGAGCAAAAGCAAAGACCAGAGCGAAAACAGATCTGCTTTTCTGTGGGAGCTGGCTTGCCTGCGATGCAGACAACTCGGTTTTTCAGATACACCGAGGCGATGCCATCGCAGGCAAGCCAGCTCCCACATTTGACCGTGCCCGCTTTAGCTTTTGATTTTGCTCTTCAACACTCAAGCCGGCCGGTAGGCCGCTGTGCTCTTGCTTTTGATCTTGATCTTAGGCGCCCCGTTAAACCACGCTGGCCGAACGCAGGCTTTGGAGCGTGGGTAACCCGGCAGGACGCCGGGTTAGCCGTCCTGGGCCAGGGATGGCCCATGACGGCGGCCCACGGTCCAAAGCCGGAGTGAGGGCACACCGAGCCTAGGCGAGGTGCCGAGTGGTGGGGCAAGAGCGTTTTGCTTACTTTTGCGCTCTTCAAAAGTGAGCCGCTGTAAGAGCGGAACCAATAGTGGCCGTTACCTAAATAACGGATATGTACCCCGCCCCAAGCCCCCTCTACAATCAACAGCCTTTAAAAACCCCAGGCCGCTTCTCGACCATCGCCCGTACACCTTCCTTGGCATCCTCACTGTTCAGCAGTTTCTCCACCAAAACGGGCAACCCGGCCGCCGCCGCGGTCTCCCCCTCGATTCGTGCCTGGCGCGCCGACATCAGCGTGGCCTGCACCCCCAGCGGTGCCTGCTGTGCAATGCGATTCGCCAGCACCACCGCCCGGGGCAACAAATCCTCGCTGGCCATCACCTCCTGTACCAACCCCAACCGCAGCGCTTCATGAGCATCAAACTCATCCCCGGTGAGCAACCAGCGCATGGCATTCCCCCACCCCGCGATCTGATGAAAACGTAACGTCGCTCCTCCAAAAGGAAAGATCCCACGCTGTACCTCCATCTGCGCAAAGCGGGTATTGCTGGCACACAGGTTGATATCCGCCGCCAGCATCAACTCGATACCAATGGTCAGGCAGTACCCCTGAGCCGCAACAATCACCGGCTTACTGACCCGGGGCCCCGCGAAAACTCCCCACGGATCACAGCCACCCAGAGGCGGTTGCCAGCCTTGTGCCATCGTCGGCCCCACATTCGCCAAGTCCAACCCAGCGGTAAAATGATCGCCATGCCCGAAGACAATGGCCACCCGCGCCTCCTCGTTGCGATCAAATTCGCCATACGCAAGGCTCAGCTCATTGAGCAATTCCAGGTCGAACGCATTGCGCTTGGCCACGCGATCCAGACCCAACAACAGGATATGACCCTGCTGTTCACGGCTGACGCGGCTGCTGCTGGCTTGGTTCATGGGGTGTGCCCTCGGGCGCAAAGGGAGGTTTCGGACCGAAGGGCCCGCTGTGAAAGGTGAAGCGTTTAAGCGTCATGACCAACAGGGCCGGGCCTTTGAAAAATAGACCCGCTCACCGCAATGCGCAAAGCCTTTGATGCAGAGCCGTTCACCTGTGTTTTCCGATAAAAAAAGCTCCCTTTTTCAGCGATTTCCGGTATAGTGCGCGCCGGCCTTTAACCGGGCCGCGTTTAGGTAGCGCAATTCCCCGAAGTCAGCTTCGGCTGCACGTCCGCATAGCGGACTCTTCCTTGACGAATCTTTTTCATTCATTCGTTTTCGCAAATCCCCGCCGACAAAGCAGCCAGGGCGACTCTTGAGTCTCAACACGGCATGCGCAGCTTTGGAGCATGGGTCTTTGCGGATGCACTTAGAGGCAGACCCATGACCCAGGAAACCGGCGGCTTCGCCGCTTTTAATCTTAACCCGAATATTCTTGCTGCCGTCATCGCGACTGGCTACGAAGAACCTTCGGCTATTCAGCAGCAATCGATCCCGATCATCATGGCCGGCCAAGACATGATTGGCCAAGCGCAAACCGGTACCGGTAAAACCGCCGCGTTCGCCCTGCCAATCCTGCACTGCATCGATCCTGCCAAGCGCGAGCCGCAAGCCCTGATCCTGGCGCCAACCCGTGAGTTGGCGCTGCAAGTAGCAACCGCTTTCGAAACCTACGCCAAGCAAATGCCGGGCGTTACCGTTGTGGCCGTTTACGGCGGCGCGCCTATGGGCCCACAACTGAAAGCAATCCGTAACGGCGCACAGATCGTTGTCGCCACTCCGGGCCGTCTGTGCGACCACCTGCGTCGCGACGAAAAAGTGCTGTCGACCGTGAACCACCTGGTTCTGGACGAAGCTGACGAAATGCTCAAGCTGGGCTTCATGGACGACTTGGAAGTCATCTTCAAGGCGCTGCCAGCAACCCGTCAGACCGTACTGTTCTCGGCTACCCTGCCACAGTCGATCCGTGCCATTGCCGAACGCCACCTGCGCGATCCGCAACACGTGAAGATCCAGACCAAGACTCAGACCGTTACCGCGATCGAACAGGCTCACCTGTTGGTTCACGCTGACCAGAAGACCTCGGCTGTATTGAGCCTGCTGGAAGTCGAAGACTTCGACGCCCTGATCATGTTCGTGCGCACCAAGCAAGCGACCCTGGACCTGGCCAGCGCCCTGGAAGCCAAAGGCTACAAAGCCGCTGCGCTGAACGGTGACATTGCCCAGAACCAACGTGAGCGTGTGATCGACTCCCTCAAGGATGGCCGTCTGGACATCGTTGTGGCGACCGACGTTGCCGCTCGTGGCCTCGACGTTCCACGTATCACTCACGTGTTCAACGTTGACATGCCTTACGATCCAGAGTCCTACGTTCACCGTATCGGCCGTACCGGCCGTGCCGGTCGCGAAGGTCGTGCATTGTTGCTGGTGACTCCACGTGAGCGCCGCATGCTGCAAGTGATCGAGCGTGTAACCGGTCAGAAAGTTGCCGAAGTCCGCCTGCCGGATGCCCAGGCTGTTCTCGATGCCCGCATCAAGAAACTGACCAACAGCCTGTCGCCGCTGGTGGCTGACGCTGAATCGACCCACGGCGACCTGCTGGACCGCCTGACTGCCGATATCGGTTGCACCCCGCGTGCCCTGGCTGCAGCCCTGCTGCGCAAGGCTACCAACGGTCAGGCCCTGACCCTGGCTGCGATCGAGAAAGAACGTCCACTGGTGCCGAACAACGCTCCGCGCGGTGATCGTCCAGAACGTACTGGCGACCGTCCAGACCGTGGTGATCGTGAGCGTCGTGCTCCGGTTCCATTGGCTGAAGGCCGTGCTCGCTGCCGTACCGCGCTGGGTGCGCGTGATGGTATTGCTGCCAAGAACCTGCTGGGCGCTATCCTCAACGAGGGTGGCCTGGCACGTGAAGCGATCGGTCGCATCCAGGTGCGTGACAGCTTCTCCCTGGTGGAGCTGCCGGAAGATGGGCTGGAGAAACTCCTGACCAAGCTGAAGGACACTCGCGTTGCCGGTAAGCAGTTGAAGCTGCGTCGCTACCGCGAAGATTGATCCGCCCTTGGGCTGATTGATCGAACATAAAAAATCCCCGACTGGTTCGGGGATTTTTTTTGCCTGCGATTAAGCGAAACGATAGATATCCATGCCCAGCGCGCCCATGGTGAAGCCTTGGTGGGCTGCGCTGAATTCACCGCCGGCGCCCCGGGCGAAATACAGCGGCAGCAGATGCTCATCGCTGGGGTGGCTGCGCACGGCATGGGGGGCCTGGCGACGATAGTCGTGCAGGGCGGCTTCATCGTTGGCCGCCAGCTTGCTGACCATCCAATCGCGAAAATCCCGGGCCCAGGGCTCGATGCTTTCGGGTCCGGCATGCCAGTCCAGTTCGCCGAGGTTGTGGGTAATGCTGCCGGAGCCGATCAGCAGCACGCCTTGTTCCCGCAGGCTCGCCAGTGCATGGCCGACACGGGTTTGCAGGGCAGGGCCCATACGGCTTGGCAGCGATACCTGCACCACTGGAATATCGGCCGCCGGGTACATCAACGACAGCGGGACCCAGGTGCCGTGGTCGAAGGGGCGCTGGTCATCAATCCGCGCCTCCAGGCCGTCAGCCTTGAGCAATTGGACAATCTCGGCGGCCAATGCCGGGTCACCGGGCGCCGGGTACTGTACGGCGAACAGTTCTCGCGGGAAGCCGCCGAAGTCGTGCCAGGTCTCGGGCGCGGCGCTGCCAGTCACGAGCAACCCCTTGCTTTCCCAGTGTGCCGAGACCACCACAATGGCCTTGGGGCGTGGCAACTCGGCTGCCAGGCGCTTGAGTGCCGGGCCGCTGGCACCGGGTTCCAGGGCAAGCATCGGTGAACCGTGGGAGATAAACAGGCTGGGGAGCATGATCGGGTCCTGAGGGTTAAGATGGGACCATCTTCAATCAGATCATTGATCTAAATCTAATATAAGTTTTAGCGCTATTTGATCAAGTTTTAGGGTGAATCATGGAGCCTGGATTTTGGCATGAGCGTTGGGCGCGCAATCAGACGGGCTTCCATCTGCCCGAGGTGAATCCTTACCTGCTGCGCCATTGGCCCGGCCTGGGCGTGGCGAACGGGGCGCAGGTGCTGGTGCCGTTGTGCGGCAAGAGCCTGGACCTGGTGTGGCTGGCGAGCGTCGGGCATCGGGTGATGGGGGTTGAACTGTCGGAAAAGGCCGTTGAAGGGTTTTTCAGCGAGCAGGAACTGACGCCACAAATCAGTCAGCGGGGTGTCTTCAAGGTCTTTCAGGCGGGCTCCATCGAACTCTGGTGTGGGGATTTCTTCGCGCTGGATGCTGGCGCAGTGGCTGATTGCCGGGCGCTTTACGACAGAGCGGCGTTGATTGCCCTGCCGCCGTTGATGCGGGAGCAGTATGCCGCGCACTTGAACGGGCTCCTGGCGGGAGGCAGCCGTGGCCTGTTGATCACCCTCGACTATGAACAGGCGCAGAAGGCAGGCCCGCCGTTTGCGGTCAGTGATGAGGAGGCGAGGCTGCTGCTTGGTGCGCAATGGGGCCTGGATGTACTCGAGGAGCAGGACATCCTGGGTGACAGCTGGAAGTTTGTTCAGGACGGCGTCACGCGCCTCGAAGAACGGGTGTATCGGTTGGCCAAGGGCTGAATCGCACCCACAAAAAAAGGGGCGATCAAATCGCCCCTTCTTCTTGTCGCTGTCAGCTGCGACGACGCAGTGCGTCAATCCGCTCTTCCAGCGGTGGGTGGCTCATGAACAGGCGAGCCATGCCTTGCTTGATGCCACCGTTGATGCCAAAGGCCGTCAGGGTGTTCGGCATATGTACCGGCAAGCCCTGTTCGGAGCGCAGGTGCTGCAGGGCGCTGATCATGGCGCCGGTACCGGCCAGGCGAGCTCCGGCTTCGTCTGCGCGGAATTCCCGTTTACGCGAGAACCACATCACGATCGAGCTGGCGAGGAAGCCCAGCACCAGTTCGGCGAAGATGGTCGCCACGTAGTAGGCCATGCCCTGGCCTTGTTCGTTCTTGAAGATCACCTTGTCGACGAAGTTGCCGATGATCCGCGCAAAGAACATCACGAAGGTGTTCACCACGCCCTGGACCAGCGCCAGGGTGACCATGTCACCGTTGGCTACGTGGCCGATCTCGTGGGCGAGCACCGCCTTGATTTCATCCGGCGAGAACCGCTCCAGCAAACCCTGGCTGACGGCCACAAGGGCGTCGTTCTTGTTCCAGCCGGTGGCAAAGGCGTTGGCTTCATAGGCCGGGAAGATCCCGACTTCAGGCATCTTGATCCCGGCTTCGCGGGACAATTGCTCGACGGTTTGCAGCAGCCATTGCTCATGACGGGTACGTGGCTGGGTGATGATCTGGGTGCTGGTGCTCATCTTCGCCATCCACTTGGAGATGAACAGCGAGAAAATCGAACCGGCAAAACCAAAGACCGCACAGAAGATCAGCAGCTGATTGAGGTTCAGATCAACCCCGTTGGCCGCCATGATCCCATTGAAGCCGAAAAGGCTCAGCGTGATGCTGGCAATCAGCACGACCGCCAGGTTAGTGGCCAAGAACAGCAGAATGCGCATCATGGTTGTAGAATTCTCCTCATGCTAAATATGTCGCGTACTGCGGGGTATATAAGGTGCAGCATGGGGCTATTCAACCGAGGGACTATTTCAAACTGTGTCCTACAGCCTGAATGTAGAGCCTTGAAGGGAATTTCCGAGGTTTGAGGCGGCTCGGCTGTCTCGCTCCATTACCTTGCGGCCCTGTAATTATAGGGTGATGCCCGAACAAGGGTGGGCCCGTTGAGTGTAAAAGGCGAAGGGCCCCGCGCAGGGCAGAGAAGTGTTGCCAGATAATCGCTGTACGACCTCAGTTGGGCCGTACAGCGCAATGTCCATTACTGGCGATAAGACTTCAGGAAGTTGCCGATGCGACCGATGGCCATCTCCAAGTCATCCACCCGCGGCAAGGTGACCACCCGGAAGTGATCCGGCCACGGCCAGTTGAACGCTGTGCCCTGGACCACCAGCAGCTTTTCCGACAGCAGCAGGTCGAGCACGAACTTCTCGTCATTGAGGATCGGGCACACTTTCGGGTCGATCCGCGGGAAGGCATACAACGCGCCCATGGGCTTGACGCAGCTGACGCCCGGAATTGCGTTCAGCAGTTCCCAGGTGCGGTTGCGCTGCTCCAGCAGGCGGCCTTGTGGCAGCACTAGGTCGTTGATGCTCTGGTAGCCGCCCAACGCGGTTTGGATGGCGTGCTGGCTCGGCACGTTGGCACACAGGCGCATGTTGGCCAGCATGTCGATGCCCTCAATGTAGCTCTGGGCATTGTGCTTGGGACCGGAAATCGCGATCCAGCCGGAACGGAAACCCGCCACCCGGTAGGACTTCGACAGGCCGTTGAAGGTCAGGCACAGCAGGTCCGGCGCCAGGGAGGCGGTGCAGATGTGCACGGCGTCGTCGTACAGAATCTTGTCATAGATCTCGTCGGAGAACACCACCAGGTTGTGCTGGCGCGCCAGTTCGAGCATGCCCAGCAGCACTTCCTTGGAGTAGACGGCGCCGGTGGGGTTGTTCGGGTTGATGATCACCAGGGCCTTGGTGTTCGGCGTGATCTTGGCCTTGATGTCGGCCAGGTCCGGGAACCAGTCCGCGCCCTCGTCACACAGGTAATGCACCGGATGGCCACCGGCCAGGGTGACGGCGGCGGTCCACAGCGGGTAGTCGGGGGCGGGCACCAGCACTTCGTCGCCGTTGTTGAGCAGGGCCTGCATGGACATGACGATCAGCTCGGACACGCCATTGCCCAAGTAGATGTCTTCGATGCCGACACCTTCAACCTGCTTCTGCTGGTAGTACTGCATGACGGCCTTGCGCGCGCTGAACAGGCCTTTGGAGTCGCTGTAGCCCTGGGCGGTCGGCAGGTTGCGGATCACGTCCTGGAGGATTTCGTCCGGCGCTTCGAAACCAAAGGGTGCCGGGTTGCCAATGTTCAGCTTGAGGATGCGATGGCCTTCCTCTTCCAGGCGTTTGGCGTGCTTGAGCACTGGGCCGCGAATGTCGTAGCAGACGTTGGCGAGCTTGTTCGATTTGCTGACCTGCATGGCGATGTGATCCTGAAAATGAACGATCCAGACGGTGTGAGGACTACCGTGCTGAGAATCCTGCGTTGGCCTGACCCATAAATACGTTTGAATGCCGGTAACGCGGGTGCCAGACTGGCGCTTTGAAGAGGCGCAATCATACGTGCCGCCTGATCCATGGAAAAGACACAGATCAGGCTTTTTCAGTTGCCGAGGTGTACCGATGGAAAAGTTGCAGAAAACCGTTGATGAATGGAAAGCCATGCTCGACCCGGAGCAGTACAACGTGTGCCGCCTCAAAGGCACCGAGCGACCGTTCAGCGGCAAGTACAACGGCACCAAGACCGACGGCGTTTACCACTGCATCTGCTGCAATGAGCCGCTGTTCGATTCCAGGGCCAAGTTTGACTCCGGCTGCGGCTGGCCCAGCTTCTACGAGCCGATTGCCGAGCAGGCAATGGTCGAGATTCGCGACATCAGCCACGGCATGATCCGTACTGAAGTCACCTGCGCCAAGTGCGATGCGCACCTGGGCCACGTGTTCCCGGACGGTCCGCCGCCGACCGGGTTGCGTTACTGCATCAATTCGGTGTGCCTGGATCTGGTGCCGCGCTAAACCGTCAAGCTCCTGCGGGCCTTCGCGTCCGCAGGGACCTTTATATCAAGGTATAAGTCTGAGCAATTAAATTGCACACAATTGAATTGCCTACTATCGTTCAGTTCTTCTCATTTCTTCCGAGGCACTGCCATGAGCGACAACCTGCTGAGCATCCCATGCACCACCATCAAGGGTGAGCAAAAGACCTTGGCCGATTTCGCCGGCAAGGCGATTCTTGTGGTCAACACTGCCAGCAAGTGCGGCTTCACCCCGCAATACAAAGGGCTTGAGGAACTCTGGCAGCATTACAAGGACCAGGGGCTGGTGGTGCTGGGCTTTCCCTGCAACCAGTTCGGCAAGCAGGAACCGGGCAACGAAGGCGCCATTTCCGAGTTTTGCGAGCTGAACTTCGGTGTCAGCTTCCCGCTGTTCAAGAAGATCGACGTCAACGGCAGCGATGCTCACCCATTGTTCGTGCAGCTTAAAAAACAGGCCCCGGGTTTGCTGGGCTCCAAGGGCATCAAGTGGAACTTCACCAAGTTCCTGATCGGCCGCGACGGCAAGGTGGTCAAGCGTTTCGCCCCGACCACCAAGCCTCAGGACCTGACCCAAGAGATTGAAGCCCTGCTCAAATGACCGACCTGTCTTTGGCGCTTGACGACCAACTGTGCTTCAAGCTCTACGCCGCCTCCCGCGCGGTTACCCGGGCCTACAAGCCGATGCTCGATCAGTTGGGGCTGACCTACCCGCAATACCTGGTGATGCTGGTGTTGTGGGAATGGCAGGCTGCAGCGGTGTCGCAGCCTACGGTCAAGGCCTTGGGCGAGCGCTTGATGCTGGATTCCGGCACGCTGACGCCGCTGCTCAAGCGCCTGGAGCAGCTGGCTCTGGTGCGGCGTCAGCGCAGTGCGCAGGATGAGCGTGAAGTGCACCTGAGCCTGACCGATGAAGGTCGACACTTGCGTGACCAGGTACAGCCGCTGAAGGCCCGCCTGTTGTGTGACAGCGGGGTTGACCTGAACCAGGCCGATGCCTTGCGTGACGGCCTGGATCAGCTGTTGCGACAGATCAAAGACTTGTCGTAGTCGGCACCCACAGGTCGAGCAACGCCTTGAGTTCTTCCCGGCGAAACGGCTTGGCCAGGTAGTCATTCATGCCTGCCGCCCGGCAGCGCTCACGCTCCTCGGACATGGCGTTGGCCGTCAGCGCGACAATCGGCAGGTCAGGCCAGCGCCCGCTGCGACGGATTTGCCGGCTGGCCTCATAGCCATCCATCACCGGCATATTGCAGTCCATCAACACCATGTCGAAGCTTTGTTCTTCCAGCAGCTTGAGGGCTTCTCCACCGTGGGCGGCGACGATCACCTCGCAGCCGAGCTTGCCGAGCATACCCTTGGCCACCAGTTGATTGACCGGATTGTCTTCCACCAGCAGGACGCGTGCCCGGTGAGCGAGTGGGCCGGTTTCCAGCTGGATCAGGTCAAGCACCACGTCCGGATCGATGCGCAGGTTGCGTTGCAGAATCTGATACAGCGCCGTGCGGCTCAGGGGCCGGGCTTGTTGTTGCAGCGGCGCCAGGGCCGCGACTTCTTCGCTGGGCATGAAGTTGCCGTAGGCGGTCACCACCAGGATCGGAGCGGTGATCGACGGGCGCAGGCGAAACAGGCATTCGGGGCAGTCGGTGATCAACAGGTCAGGGTTCTGCCCACTCAAGTCATCGTCAATGGAGTAGCAGCGCGGCGTCAGCCCCCAACTCGGCAGCAGGCTATTGAGCAGTTCCGCCAGGCCGCTACTGCTGCTGGTGATCGCGATCACGTCCCCAGCCAGCGGCGCCAGGCGCACAGCCGGTAAATGTGTCGGCAGTGGCAGGTCGGCGCAGAACTGGCTGCCAAAGCCGGCCTCGGAGCTGATGCTCAGGCGGCCCTTCATGGCCTCGCACAGGTTGTGGGTCAGCGCCAGGCCCAGGCCGGTCCCGCCAAACTGGCGGGTGATGCCCGCACCGGCTTGGGTGAACGGCTGAAAGATTTTGACCTGAGCATCCTGCGCAATCCCGATACCGGTGTCGCACACCTCGATTTTGACCCGGCCGGCCTGGGCGCTGAGGCGCACGTCCACCCGGCCAAAGCGCGTGAACTTCAGGGCGTTGGACAGCAAATTGCTGACGATCTGCCGTACCCGCGTCGGGTCGCCCAGCACTTGGGCGGGAAACTGCGGGTCGATCAGGCACGTCAGCTCCACGCTGGGTGCGGCGTTTTGCGAGAGCAGGTTGGCGGTGTCTTCCACCAGCGAGCCAAGGTCGAACGGGATGCTTTCCAGTTCCAGTTGGCCGGCGTCGAACTTGGACAGGTCGAGGATATCGTTGAGCAACTCCACCAGTACTTTGCCCGAGTCATGGGCGATCGACAGTTGCTGACGTTGCTCGGCATTCAGCGGGCTGTCGAGGGAGAGGGCGATCATCCCCAGCAGGCCGTTGAGCGGCGTACGGATTTCATGGCTCATGTTGGCGAGGAACGCCGCCCGTGCCTGGGCCATGGACAGGGCCGTCATCTTCGCCGCTTCCAGTTCGTCGTTCGACAGCGTCAGTCGATGATTGATGGCCTTGAGTTCGGTGGTGCGCGCAGAAACGATGTCTTCCAGTTGCCCGAGATATTCAGTCAGGCGGTTTTCGGCGTGTCGGCGTTGCTGGATCTCAGTCTCCATGTTTTCAAACTGCTGGTTGGCAACGTTGACCAGTACGCCGATCTCGTCGTGCTCGTGCCCCGGCGGGCAGTCCAGGCGCTCGTGCTTGCGTGAGCTCAGCTCGCGGATGATGCGCACCAGCGGCTTGGTCAGCATCACGTAGAACAGCGCCAACAGAATGCCGGTGAGGATCAGGCTGCGGGCAAAGCCGTTGAGCAGGGTAATCTCGGCGCGGCGCAGGAAGCGGCTGCCGAACGCGTAGGTGTCGACGTCCAGGCGCAATACGCCAAGGGCGTCATTGGGCATATGAGTGAGGTACAGCCGGTCTTCGAATTGGCGGTTGGCGCCAAACAGGAAGTCGCTGATGGGACGGTAGCTGCTTTCCTTGCGCGGGCGTTGGACATCGGCCAGGACCAAACCGTTGTTGTCGATCAATTGGGCGCGGGTGATGGCAGGGGAGTGCAAAAGCCCCAGGGTCAGCTCCTGGGCCAGTTCGGCGTCGATGTTATAGGCGATGCGTGAAGCCGGGTTATGGCTGATTTCAATCAGCGCACGTATTTCCCGGTTGATGGAAGCGTCTTCGCTGGCATAATCAATCCCAATCTGTATCAGGCTGAGCAAGGTTCCCAAGACGAATCCGACCAGCACTGTCAGTCTGGCTTGTTTATAAGACAAGCGGTGGGCGAACTTGATATCCATCGGGTGCTGTACCACTTTACGTTTCCTTTCGCCCGGCAAGCATAGCTGAACATCCACAGGCTCAAACTTGCCCGGCATGAATCGATTTTATTCGGTGCAGCCCTGCACGGTCTGCCCCAGGGTTGCCAATACGCCATCTTTTACAAGAACTTGCCAGAGGAATAGTCGTGGATTCTCGATTGAATGCCTTTCTTGAGCGTGCCGACGCGGTACTGGCTCGCCTGGAGCCCTTGTTACCCGCGCCACGCGAGGCCGTTGACTGGAACCATTGCCTGGCTGCCCGCTGGCAGCGCGAAGGTCGCAGCGGCTTTTTATTGCCGCTGGAAGTCAGCCTGGACATGCGCCTGTCCGACTTGATCGGCGTGGATAAACAGCGCGAACAATTGGCCCGCAACACCCAGCAGTTTCTCGACGGCCTGCCGGCCAACCATGCGTTGCTCTGGGGTTCGCGCGGCACCGGTAAATCGTCCATGGTGCGCGCCTTGCTGGCCCAGCATGCCAAGGCCGGTTTGCGCCTGATCGAGATCGAGCGCGATCACCTGGCGGATCTGCCGCGAGTGGTCGAGCAACTGATCAAATTGCCACAGCGCTTTGTGTTGTTCTGCGATGACCTGTCCTTCGAAGCCGGCGAGAGCGATTACCGGGTGCTCAAGAGTGTACTCGACGGTTCCCTGGAGCAGGCGCCGGAAAACGTCCTGTTGTATGCCACCTCCAACCGTCGTCACCTGGTGCCCGAGAACCAGAGCGATAACGAAAACTGGAAAACGATAGACGGCGAACTGCATCCGAACGAAGCGGTGGAGGACAAGATTGCCCTGTCTGACCGTTTTGGTTTGTGGCTGTCGTTCTACCCGTTCAATCAGGAGCACTTCCTGGATGTGGTCGAGCACTGGATCGGTGAGTTGGCGAACAAGGCCGGTTTGCAGTGGCAGCGCGATGAAGAGCTGGACATCCTCGCGGTGCGCTGGGCAACCGGGCGTGGCAATCGCAACGGCCGTTGTGCCTATCAGTTCGCCCGCTATTGGGTGGGCCTCAAGTTGTTGGAGCGTCAACCATGATCGATTTGCAACAGTCCGGAGTCGGCCTTGATGGCTACGCCATGCTTCATGCACAGCTGGAATCGCTGTTGGCGGATGAGCGGGATTTCATCGCCAATGCGGCGCAGTTTTCGGCGTTTCTGTTCAACCAGCTGGATGACTTGAACTGGGCGGGCTTCTACCTCAACCGCAATGAAGAGTTGGTGCTCGGGCCTTTCCAGGGGCAGATCGCCTGTGTGCGCATTCCGTTTGGTCGCGGTGTGTGCGGTGCGGCAGCGGCCTCGCGGCAAACCCAGCGGGTGGAAGACGTGCATGCATTCCCGGGGCATATCGCCTGTGACAGCGCGTCCAACAGCGAGCTGGTGGTTCCGCTGGTCAAGGACGGGCGCTTGATTGGTGTGCTGGACCTGGACAGCCCGTCGCTGTCGCGGTTTACCCCGCAGGATCAGGCCGGCATCGAGCAGTTGGCGGCGATTTTCCTGCGGTTGACCGATTGCTGATGGACTGAGTCTTTTTGTAGGAGCGAGCAAGCTCGCTCCTACAAATTACCGACGGTCGAGCACGTCCAGTTGCATCTGCAGCATCCTTTCCAGTTCAAGCATGGATTTCTCCATCGCCTTGATACCCACCTCGATAACGTGCTGATTCTCGCCTTGGCCACAGGCCTGCTCCAGCGCCTCGCATTGTCCGGCCAGGATGTCCGCCTGGATGATCCGTGCGGCGCCCTTGATCTTGTGAGCCTGCTCGATCAGGTCCTGGGGGCCGCTTGTTGCGCCAGCAGGACCATCAGTTCGGCTCGATCATGCCGGCTGCTGCTGAGTAACTCTTCAAGCAGGCGCTGGCTCAACTGAGGGTCGCCGCCTGTCATCGCGTCCAGGCTTTGAAGGGTGAACACGCTGCGCATTGGCAGCGGGCAGACTTGTGCCAGTTGCTGTTCCAGCGCGGTGAGGCTGATGGGTTTGAACAGGCAGTCATTCATGCCCGCGTCGAAGCAACGTTGTTTCTCCTCGGGTTGGGCGTTGGCGGTAAAACCGAGTATCACACAGGGCGTTTTTTGCTCACGCTGCTCATACTCGCGGATGGAATGACTCAACTCGTAGCCGTTCATGATCGGCATATTGCAATCGGCAATGACCAGGTCGAAGTGTTCCTCGCGCCATGCCTGGAACCCCGCAGCGCCATGATGGGCCGCGGTGAACTGATGCCCCAGGAAGCCCAGTTGCTGGCACATGAGCAAGCGGTTGGCAGGATGGTCATCCACCACCAGCACATTGAGTACCGGTGCCGGCGTGGTGGCGGCAGGCTCCAGTTTATCTACCGCCTTGACCGGCTGCAGGCTGGTCATCTTCAGGCTGACGTGCACCTGGGTGCCCACCATGGGCACGCTGCTCAGGCTCAATTGCCCGCCCATCATGGCGCATAGGCTGCGACAGATCACCAGGCCCAGGCCGGCGCCGCTCCTGGCCAGGTGCCCGGAGTTGTCGGCTTGGGCAAAAGGTTCGAACAGGCGTAACTGGTCTTCGCGATTGATCCCGATGCCGGTGTCCTCCACCACCAGCTTCATCTCGATTTGTTGAGGTTGCCCGGTCGCCTTCAATTGCACCTTGATCTTCACCTGGCCGCGTTCAGTGAACTTGATCGCATTGCTCACCAGGTTCGACAGCACCTGCTTGAACCGCAACGGATCGATCAGTACGTCGGTGTCGCCGGCATCGGGTGTGAACTCCAGCACCAGGCTCAGGGTTTTCTGGCGCGCCAGGCCGTCGAACACACGGACCACCGACTCGATCACCTCGCGCAGGTTGACCCGCTCCGGCGCCAGGCTAAGGCGGCCGGATTCGATGCGTGCGATGTCCAGAATGTCGCCGATGAGCTCCAGCAAGTCCTTGGCCGAGTTGTAGGCGACCTCAATGGCGGGGCGATCGAGGTGCCCCTGGTCGGCGCGCTTGAGTGTCAACTCGAGCATGCCGATGACGGCGTTCATCGGTGTGCGGATTTCGTGGCTCATGGTGGCCAGGAACGTGCTTTTCGCACGGTTGGCTTCGTCGGCACGCTCCTTGGCGGCGCGAAGTTCATCGAACAACTGGCGCCGTTCGCTGATATCGATCCAGCCGCCAATGATGCCCTGGACCTCGCCCATGGAGTCGCGGTACGGGAGAATCCAGTGGTAGATCGTGAGTTTTTTCCCATGGACATGCAGGGTGCGATCAAGGATCAGTGGTTTGCCCTCGGCCACTACCCGCTGATAGTCGGCATGGTATTGGGCCGACTCCGTCTCTAGCGCCATGCTCATCTGGGTGATGCTCTTGCCGATGACGTCTTCACGCTTGACGTCGAACGTCTGCAGGTAGCTGTCATTGCAGGTTTGCAGAAAGCCGTTGTGGTCGCGTACGTAGATCGGATGGGGCGTTTCATTGACCAGCGCCCGCATGAACTCGAACTGGTCGTTCAGGGCGCGCTCGGCCAGTTTTCGATGCTTGATCTGACGCTGCAGGTAGCCGTTCCAGGCCAGGGAAATCAACAGCAGCAGACCGGTGCCGATGATGATCTGTGCAATCAGGCGGTGGTAATTGCGCCAGTAGCCATCGGATGCCGCGTTGTAGCCGCGCCAGCGGCTGTTGATCGCCGCCATCTCATCCGGGGCGATACTCAGCAGCGCCTTGTCCAGAATCGAACTCAGCTCCGTGGCATCACGGGACGTCGCCAGGGCAAAGGTCGCGGGCAACGTGCCGATGCTGGAGCTGATCTGCAATTTGTCCTGGAATGCCGGAGAAGAAAGTAGATAGTTGGCGATCACCAAGGGGTTCACCGCGCCGTCCACCTGCCCTTGTGCCAACAATTCCGATGCTTTGAAGGTATCCCCGGTTTCCACCAGGTTTATCTGCGCAAACGCCTGTTGCAGGAATTTTTCCAGCTGATTGCCCTGGGTAATCGCCAGGCGCTTGCCGGCCATTTGTTCAAGGCTTGTGGGCGCGCCCGGCTCTTTGCGGGTCAGCAATACATAGGAGTTTTCCAGGTAGGGGCGGCTGAAGTTCAACCGGGACTCGCGGCCGGTGCTGGGGGTAATTGCGCCGATGATGTCGGCTGCGCCGGTTTGCACCAGTTCAATCATGTTGGCGACGTTACGCTCGTGTTGAATCTTGAAGCGCAGGCCGGTTCGCAGGCGGATCAGCTCCAGCAGATCGGCTGTGACACCCCGGAAGTTGCCGTCGGTATCGAAGAATGTCAGGGGCGCAAGGGTTTCATTGACCACCACCTTCACCACCGGGTGATTCTTGAGCCAGCGCTCTTCACGCAGGGTCAGTTGCAGCTTGCGGTCGGTCAGGAGAATGTCGCTGCCCGCACTCCAGCGCTTGGCGATGCTGTCGCGTTCATAGGTTGATATGCCATCGAGCACTGAGTCGATGATGCTCAGGAGAGTGGGTTGATCCTTGCGCAAGGCGAAGCTGAATCCGTGGGCCTCGTGCTTGCCGAAGTTGGCCATGCGGATATTTTTCAGGTAGCCCTTGTTGATCATGTAATGAGTGGAAATGGTATCGCCCAGGAATACATCAGCCTGGTCGAATGCCACCGCGTTCAAGGCATTTTGATAGGACGGGTAGGCGTGGATGGTCGCCTTTGGATACAGCGCCTGCACTTCATCCATGGGCAGGTAGTGGTAGACAAGGCTCAGGCGCAAGCCCGCCAGGCCGTCGCCAAGGTTACGGTTTTCACCTTCACGGGTGACCAGTACCGGCTGATCCACCGCGTAGGGCAATGACAGGGCGATGTCGGGATTCGCCGCTTCAAAGCCGTTGGCGGACCCCAGAAAGTCGATATCACCGTTTTGCAGTGCCTGGATCGCGGCTTCCCGGGTGGAGTAGCGCAATACCTTCAGCGGTATTGCCAGCGTCCTGGCCACCAGGCCGGCGTAATCGGCGGTCAACCCTTCATAATCCCGCCCACTGGAGGTGATGTCGAAGGGCGGGTAGTCTGGCGCTGACGTGCCCAGTATCAGTTCCCGTTTGTTCTGCAGCCACTGGCGTTGTGTCTTGTTCAGTGATGTGTCCAGTTGAACGGCACCGGCGCGCCCCAGCAGCGCGTATTGCTCGGGAGCCGTTTGTTCGGCAGGCACGGCAGTGCTGAGGCACACCCCGATACTCAATATGATTAGATAGTCCTTTAAACGCCTGGGCATCCGATTTCTCACACTAGCGCGTTACGTTTTGCCATCTCGATAAGTTCTACCAAGGATTTGGCTTTTAGTTTTTGCATGAGCCTTTTTTTTGTAGGTGCTGACAGTCTTGTTACTGAGAAACATGCCCTTGGCTATTTCCTTGTTCGTCCGGCCTTGTGCGAAAAGTTGCAATACCATGAGTTCGCGATCATTGACGACTTTGAAAAGTTCGAGCTCTTCATTGCAATCTGTTTCACTAGTGCTGCCATTAAGGGCCTGGCTCGGAAAGTAGTTGTAACCTGACAAGACTGCCCTGATGGCACTCAGTAGCTCACTTAAGTCACCTTCCTTGCAGACATATCCGTCGGCGCCGGAGCGCATGCACCGTGTGGCGAACAGCTTCGGGGTCTGGGCGGTGAGTATCAACGTCTTGGTCGGCGTGCTCATTGAGTTGAATCGGCACAATACTTCCAGGCCGTCGAGTTTAGGAATACCGATATCAAGGATGATCAGGTCCGGCTGGCACTCCTTGACCATTTGTATGGCGTCACAACCATTGTCGGCTTCTCCAACTACTTTATAACCTTCATGTTCCAACAACATTCGAATGGCAAGTCGTATAACAGGGTGGTCGTCGATAATAAAAACTGAGTTCATGATCATATTCCATACAAGCGCAAATAAAGTCGGCACATTAGCTCACATGGCAATGCAGGAGGATGAGCTTGATGTGGAACAAACGTAAAACAAGAATATTCCTACATCAAAAAAAGCAACGGATTACGCTCTGTCGGGTATTTGTTGTTCGGGTGTAAGAATTTTGCGTGAGTGGAATTTAAAAATAAGTGCCCGTGGCGGAGCAGCGTTATAACGAAGAGTTTTCGAAGTGGGCGGGCGTTTAACTTCCTACTTTCCTGTTGAGCGGGGAGGGGCGCGATTGGCGTATGAGTTCGCTCAGCTCAAAGTGGTTCAGCGGCTTCGACAAGTAGCCAAGTAACGGAAAGTTGCGCTCGTGTGCCTGGGCGTTGAGGTTTTGCAGTTCGTTCACGGGCAGGCCGCTGAGCAATATCGCGGATTTTATAAAGCCTCTGCGGTTGGCGATTTCAATCAACTCCAGCCCGGGCAGGTCCGGCAAACATTGATCACACAGCAGAATATCGAATGGCCTGTCGGTTTCTGTCATCAGGCGCATTGCCTGCTCGGCGTTCTCAGCCAGGGCCAGGTTGTGGTAGCCATAGTTTCGCAACAGGCACTGGGTGGCCAGCAATTGAAAGGGGTGATCCTCCACCAACAGGATACGAAGTTGTTCGAGCATGGGTTTTTCCATGAAATGGCCAAGTGCCCTGAAGACGCTCCGCCAGGGCGTGTAGTTAGAAGGTAATGGGCCCGCCAGCGATGGGGCGCAGAAATGTGTCGAAAGACTGCGGTTTGGGCGCGCGATTATTCATCGCGGCGGGGAGGAACTTCGATCAGGCCGCTCTGTTCCGTGCGTAGGGCGATTCTTTGAAAAGCAGCCCTGGCCATAAGCCAAGGCGCTGCTTCATTGCGGGCTGGAACGCCCGGTCATTTCTCGGGCCATCTCACTGGCGTAGCTGTCGGTCATGCCGGCGATGAAGTCGATCATGCGCAGGAAGGAGGCGTGCAATGACCACGACGGGTCCGGGGCGCTATTGCCCAGCAGGTCGAGGATGCGCCGGTTCTTGAACGACGGGGTGCGACCGCCATGTTGTTCCAGGGCCGCACCGCAGAAGGCGTTCAAGAGAATTTCCAGGGTGGTGTAGGCGCCGATTTCATGCAGGGTCTTGCGCTTGTCCTGGAAGATTTTCTTGCGCGCCATGTCCTTGGCATCCAGTACGCAACGCTTGGCGGGGCCGTGCATATGTTCCACCAGGTCCCCCGGCAGGGTGCCGGCCAGCAACGCTTCCTGTTGTTCGACGAACGCCCGGGCAGCGGCGTTGGTCAGGTGTTCGATGGCCTTGCCCCGCAGAATCGCCAGTTTGC
Organism: Pseudomonas sp. TH34; assembly: GCF_016650865.1. NCBI lineage: Bacteria > Pseudomonadati > Pseudomonadota > Gammaproteobacteria > Pseudomonadales > Pseudomonadaceae > Pseudomonas > Pseudomonas sp. TH34. Next base: position 74,345 of record NZ_JAEKFB010000033.1, on the reverse strand, counting down.
GTCGCCGGGAATCCTGCGGGCCGAGTTGCCGGTAGGTTTGCGGTAAATCATCGCCCACCAGGTCCAGTAGCAGGGACTCGACCTCGGCGTATTCCAGCAGCTCCATTTCCAGTCCGTCTTCGAGGTCGATCAACGCGTAGCAGATATCGTCGGCCGCCTCCATCAGGTACACCAACGGATGCCGGGCCCAGCGCTGTTCTTCCAGTTGCGGCAAGCCGAGCTTCTGGGCGATCTGCTCAAGAATCGGCAGCTCGCTCTGGTAGCAGCCGAACTTGTGTTTCTTGTAGCCCAGTGAGTCGGCGTGGCGCGCGGTCCAGGGGTATTTCAGGTAGGTACCCAAGGTGGCGTAGGTCAGCCGGGTGCCGCCGTCGAACTGGTGGTATTCCAACTGCGTCAGTACCCGGAAGCCCTGGGCATTGCCTTCGAAATTCAGGAAGTCATTGCGTTCGGCGCTGGTCATGTCATCCAGCCAGCCACGCCCCGACGCCTGCTGGAACCAATGCCGGATCGCGTCCTCGCCGGAGTGACCAAAGGGCGGATTGCCGATGTCGTGGGCCAGGCAGGCCGACTGCACCACCATGCCCAGGTCGCTCGGGTCACACCAGTCGGGCAGGGCGCTGCGGAGGGTCTCGCCCACACGCATGCCCAGAGACCGTCCCACGCAGCTGACTTCCAGGGAATGGGTCAGCCGCGTATGGATGTGATCGTTGCTGGTCACCGGATGCACTTGGGTCTTGCGGCCCAGGCGGCGAAATGCGCCGGAGAAGATGATGCGGTCATGGTCTTTGTGAAACGGGCTGCGGCCCAGCTCTTCGGGACTGTGCAGCGGTTTTCCAAGGCGTTCGCGGGTAAGCAGGGTGGGCCAATCCAAGGCGGGTACTCTCCGTGCGGTGAATGACGCCTCCCAGCTTCCCGGTTCAGCCGGGCCTTCGCAAGCGAAAAACTACAAGCCGACGGCGTCGATATCGATTAACAGCAGGCGCCGACCGTTATCAAAGAATTGTCCGGCAGTCAGGCAGTATTGGTTGGTCGTGGCATCGCGATAGGTCGAAGACAGGGTCAACCGCCGCTCCTCCCAACCTTCGGCCAGCAGGTGATAAAAATACGGGCGCCATGACCAGTTATGGCCCAGGTAGCGGCCGTCGGCTTGCCACGCGCCCTGGTGCCATTCGAAGTTGGGCGTCAGTTGCGTGCCATGCCGGTCGCACTGGTAAAAACGCAGCAGCCAGGGAAATGCTGGCAATTGCGGCAGTTGGCTCAGCGGTGCATGGGTGTGGGCCCAGGTTTGCAGGATCTGCATCAGTTCCGCCAGTTGCTGGCGCAGTTGCATGATCCGGCCACGCTCCGCCAGCTTCTGTTGGACATACGCGGTGCGCAGTTGGGCGAAGCGCGGCACGAATGCGTCGGTGGCGAACCAGTCCAGTTGGGCCTGGGCGAACAGGTAACCCTGGACATAACGGGAACCGCATTCCAGGGCGAAATTCAGCTGGGCCTCGGTCTCGACGCCTTCGGCAATGATCCAGCAGCCGGTTTTTTCCGCCATTTGTGCCAGCGCCCGCACCACGTCCCCGCTCGGCCCTCCCCGGGCAGCCGCCTGGAACAGGCGCATGTCCAGCTTGAGGATGTCGGGCTGCAAGGCCAACACGCGGTCCAACTGCGAATACCCGGCGCCGAAGTCATCAATGGCAATCCGCGCTCCGGCCTCGCGGTAGCGTTCCACGACTTCGGCCAAGCGCAGGATATCGCCACCCAGCTCAGTGATCTCGAACACGATGCGGCGCGGGTCGACGTTATGCACCTGCAACTGCTTCAGGCTCGGCAAGGCCTGCCCCGGGCGCAGCCGGCTGATCCAGCGTGGCGAGATATTCAGGCTGAGGAACCACTCTTGCGGGGCCTCATGCAGACGGCTCAGGGCATTGTCGCGGATCTGCCGGTCCAGGCGGCGCAAGGCCACGGAGGGCGTGCGCGGATCAGCAAACAGCGGACCCACCGAGCGCAGTTGGCCATTCGCCTGGCGTAGTCGGCCCAAGGCTTCTACGCCGGCGATGCGGCCGGTGGCGGTGTCGATGAATGGCTGGAAGCTGGCGAGCGGTTGCCCGTCGATCACAGGGCCTCCTTAAAAGACCGGAATAAAAAGGCCCGACCCTCAACGGTGAGGGCCGGGCCTGATCTGTTTGCAAGAATGCAGCCAGCGCGGCTCAACTTTTGCGCGAAGCACCTTGCATGGCCAGTTTGATCAACGGGATCAGACCGGCGCCAAGCCGTACCAGGCGAGTCATGGTGCCGATCCCGCCGCTCTTGGCGCCTTTGCCGGTAAGAAAGCCCAGCAGCGTCACCACGCCTACGCCCCACAGCGGCGCGTGCTTGATGCCGAAACCGTCCTGCCAGCTCTGGCCCATGTTGCGGACCTTTTGCAGCGGCAGCATCAGTTGCTGGGACTCGTGACGAATTTCCTGGCGGTGCATTTCCATGCGCAGGCGGATCAACGCCTTGCGCATCTCCCGCCGGGAAGTGTTTTGCGGCAATTCAGTCATGCTCATGGCAGCAGGCGCTCCCGGTCGTTGGCCAACTCTTCGAGGGTGGCGTGGAACGGCGTGGACTCATCGAACACCGCCGCCTTCAGGCGCAACCCGCAGAACGCTGCGGCCAGTATGTAGAACACACACAGGCTGATGATCCCGGTCAGGCGGTAGGTATCCCACACCAGAATCATCACCAGCGCCGACAAACCCACCAGTAACAGCAAGGCAAACACCAGCGCCAGGCCGGCGAACAGCAACAGGCTGACGGTGCGGGCCTTCTGCTCCTGCAACTCGATGCCAAACAGCTCGACGTGGCTGTGCAGCAAACCCAGGACAGCCGCGCCCAGGCGCCGCGATGTAGAACTTGGGCCCGTGGTCGAGCCGGATTCGCCGATAGACATGATTAGCGCCTTGTAGCCAGCAGGCCGATCAAAAAGCCTACGCCGGCTGCAATGCCGACGGACTGCCATGGGTTGGCCTGGACATAATCCTCAGTGGCCGTGACCGCCGCCTGCCCGCGTTCGCGCAGCGAGTCTTCGGTCAGTTGCAGGGTTTCACGGGCCTTGAGCAGGCTGTCGTGAATCTTGCTGCGCAGCTCGTCTGCCTGGTCACCGGCGAGGATCGCCGTGTCGTCCAGCAGCTTCTCGGTATCGCTGACCAGGGTTTGAAAATCCGCCATCAGTATATCTTGAGCAGTCTTTGCCGTTTTTCTGGCCATGGTTATCTCCGTGAGTAGCGGGTCTGTTTACTTTTGGTTTCGAGTCACCGGCATCGGTGAAGGTTCACTGCAATTGTCTGGTACAGCTTTTGCTTTGCCTTGGTGCGCAGGCCTGGGGCCTTGCGCTGAATCCGGGCGGTTGGGGCTAAAACCCCGAAAAACCTTACCCTAAATAACTAAAACTCGCGGAAAAACCCTGTCGGATTCTGCCTTTCTCAATGATCGCTGCGCTAAAGCGGTTCACGGCCTCAACAGAGGGTCGGACCGCCGGTGCCAATTTAGTGCGCATCATGAAGGTCATGAACTGCTTTGGTGCTTTTTCCTGCATGTGCAGGCCTGCCATCCTCCATGGAAAATTTGCAAAGTGCGGTGGATACCCTCGTCCACAGTTCCAACACGCTGTTCATTCTGATTGGTGCGGTCATGGTCCTGGCCATGCACGCCGGCTTTGCCTTCCTGGAAGTCGGCACCGTGCGCCAAAAGAACCAGGTCAATGCCCTGTCGAAAATCCTCAGTGACTTCGCCATCTCCACACTGGCCTATTTCTTTATAGGCTATTGGATCTCCTACGGCGTGACCTTCATGCAACCGGCGGCGGTGATCAGCGCCGACCACGGCTACGGCCTGGTGAAATTCTTCTTCCTGCTGACCTTCGCCGCAGCGATCCCGGCGATCATTTCCGGGGGGATTGCCGAGCGTGCACGTTTTGCGCCGCAACTGTGCGCCACCGCGTTGATCGTAGCCTTCATCTACCCGTTTTTCGAAGGCATGGTGTGGAACGGAAATTACGGGCTGCAAGCCTGGTTGCTGGCCAGCTTCGGCGCGAGCTTCCATGACTTTGCCGGCAGCGTGGTGGTGCACGCCATGGGCGGCTGGCTGGCGCTGGCGGCGGTGTTGCTGCTCGGCCCGCGCCAGGGACGTTATCGGGAAGGGCGCCTGGTGGCGTTCGCGCCGTCGAGCATTCCATTCCTGGCGTTGGGCTCGTGGATCTTGATTGTCGGCTGGTTCGGCTTCAACGTCATGAGTGCGCAAACCCTGTCCGGGGTCAGCGGGCTGGTGGCGGTCAACTCGTTGATGGCGATGGTCGGTGGCACCGTGGCGGCATTGGTCATCGGGCGTAACGACCCAGGCTTCTTGCACAACGGTCCGTTGGCCGGGCTGGTCGCGATCTGTGCCGGCTCCGACCTGATGCACCCGGTAGGCGCGCTCGTGACAGGTGTAGTGGCGGGCGGCTTGTTCGTCTGGTTCTTCATCGCGGCCCAGGACCGCTGGAAGATCGACGATGTGCTGGGTGTGTGGCCGCTGCACGGGCTGTGTGGCGTGTGGGGCGGGATCGCCTGCGGGATCTTCGGCCAGACCGCCCTGGGCGGCCTGGGTGGCGTGAGCCTGATCAGCCAGTTGATCGGCACCGCGCTGGGGGTAGTGGTAGCCCTGGCCGGCGGCTTCCTGGTGTATGGGGTGATCAAGCGCGTTTACGGGCTGCGCTTGAGCCAGGAAGAGGAGTATTACGGCGCGGATTTGTCGATCCACAAGATTGGCGCGGTCAGTCAGGATTGAGGGGCGGTTTCCATTTAGGGTGTTATGTCTTGCCGCTGATAGTATGGGCAAACAACAATAGCCAATAGCCAGGCGACGCCCTTTCAAACGGAACTTGAATGCCAACCTCTCAACGATTGCCCCTCGCCTGTAGGCCAATAAACATCTTGGGGTCGGGGCATGCACTGCCTGAACACATCGTCACCAGCGCGCAACTGGATGCTGAACTTGGCCTAGTGGCCGGCAGCGTCGCGCGCATCAGTGGTGTCACCCAGCGGCACGTTGCCGGCCGTAGCGAAAACGCCGCGAGCCTCGGAGCCATCGCCGCGCGCAGGGCATTGCTGGCAGCGGGGCTGGCGCTCGACCAGATTGACCTGGTCGCTTGTGCCAGTGGTACCATGGACCAGGGCATGCCGTGTAACGCCGCATTGTTGCACCGCGAATTGGGGCTGGGCGATTCCGGCATTCCCGCCATGGACATCAATGCCAGTTGCCTGGGGTTTATCGCCGCGGTTGATACGCTGTCCTGGCCACTGCTTGCCGGACGCTACCAACGCATTTTGCTGGTGTGTTCGGATATCGCTTCCTGTGGCCTGGACTGGCAGCAGGTGGAAGTCTGCGCAATCTTCGGCGACGGTGCCGCAGCGGTGGTGCTGGCCGTCAGCGACGGCGGGTCGAAAATCCTCGCCTCGAACCTCAAGACGTATTCCGAAGGCGCAGATATGTGCCAGATTCCTGCCGGTGGTTCGCGTCATCACCCACGGCGAATAGATGGGCCGTTCGAACCGCTGACCAGTTTTTCAATGCAGGGCAAAAGCGTGTTCCGACTGGCCGCCAAACATCTGCCCATGCTGGTGGATGAGCTGCTTAGCCAGGCCGGTTTGACCAAGCCCCAGATCGATTGGGTCATCCCTCACCAGGCCAGCCAACAGGCGATGCAACATGCGGCCCGGCGCCTGGGGTTTGCCCCGGACCAGGTCATCGATATCTTCGCCCGGCACGGTAATCAGGTGGCCGCGTCACTGCCCACCGCACTGGATATCGCCATTCGTGACCAGCGTATTCAGCGCGGCCAGCGGCTGATGCTGATTGGCACCGGCGCGGGCTTGTCCCTTGGCGGCATGGTGCTGGAATACTGATGAAAATTCTCGTCACCGGTGGCACCGGATTCATTGGCCGGCACATTGTCTGGCGCCTCGCCGGCCAAGGGTGTGAAGTGCAGTTTACCGGCCGTAATGCCCGCGCTGCGGCCGAGGTCATTGGCCTCAGCCCTGGTGTGGCATCTTGGGTACCGCTGGAGCACGGTACGTCAGGGGCTTGCAGCACAGTGCTCGATGCCTCGCAGGATTGTGCAGCAGTGGTTCATTGCGCGGCGTTGTCCTCGCCATGGGGCACGCCGTCGGCATTTGCCCGGGCCAATCTTGATTCCACTGCCGAGGTGCTACATGCCTGCCGCGTCAACCAGGTGAAGCGGTTGGTGCATCTGTCCACACCCAGTCTGTATTTTGCGTTCCGTGATCGTCTCGGCATTCGCGAAGACGAACCGCTGCCACCGCCGGTCAACGAATATGCCCGCAGCAAGGCGTTGGCGGAAGGACGGGTGCACGAAGCCGGGCTTGCTGAAGCGGTGATCCTGCGCCCACGGGCGGTGTTTGGCCCATGGGACGCCACCTTGATGCCACGTTTGCTGCGGGTGATGCAGCGCGGGCCGGTTCCTCTGATGCGTGGCGGACAGGCGCAACTGGACCTGACCTGCGTCGACAACCTGGTGCACGCGGTGATGTTGAGCCTGACCCAACCGCTACCGCGGGCGGTGTGCACCTATAACGTCAGCAATGGCACGCCGTTGACTGTCGGGGACTTGCTGCAACGCGTCGCCAATCAGTTTCAACTGAACCTGCGCACCCGGCGCTTGCCATGGCGATTGATGGACGCAGTGGCTCGGATGCTGGAAGCCAGCGCACACCTGAGGGGCAGCGGCGAGCCTTTGCTGACGCGGTATGGTGCCGGTGTGCTGGCATTCAGCCAAACCCTGGACCTGAGCACCATCCGAAACGAGTTAGGCTACCGCCCGCTAGTGACGCAGGACGAAGGCATTCGCCAGCACGCGCAGTGGTGGCTTGCCCAACAAGGAGTGGGAGCATGAGTCGTACGGTGAGCCTGAGTGTGCTGCGGGCCGGCTGGTGCCAACATCTGGAATGCATGGCCGACCGGGGAGGGCGCTGGGCACCGACACGCTTTCCGGCGTTGTGCGGCTTGATCCGACATCCCGACGCGGGCTGGATACTCTACGACACCGGTTACGCCGAACACTTTTTTAGCGCCACACAAGCACTGCCTGAGCGCCTGTATCGCACCGCGGTGCCGGTCGAGTTACCGGTGAAAGAACAACTGCTCGCGCAATTACGCGCGTTCGGTATTGGTCCCGATGACATACGCACGGTGATCATTTCGCATTTTCACAGCGATCATATCGCCGGGCTCAGAGACTTTCCCAAGGCCACGTTCATTGCCCTGGATGCCGACCGCAAACACATCGAAAGCCTGCGTGGCCATCGCTGGCGAGCGACCCTCGGCGGTCACCTGCCGGCCTTGTTGCCCGACGATTTCGCCGCGTGCTTGACCCTCGCCGATACCTGCAAAAAAGCTGCGTTGCCGCAGTGGATGGCGCCTTTTCGCCAAGGCATCGACTTGCTTGGCGACGCCAGCCTGCTGGGCGTACCGCTGCCGGGGCATAGCGAAGGACAGTTGGGGTTGTTCATACCCGATGCCCAGGGGCGGCCAGTGTTTCTGGTGGCCGACGCGTGCTGGTCGATGCCTGCCTGCCGTGCTGGGCGGCTGCCAGCGCCACCGGCCTTATGGTTTGCCAGCCACGATGCCCAACAGTATCGTCAAACCTACAGCGGCTTGGGCACCTTGATCCGCCGCGAGCCGGCCGTAGCGGTCTTGCCTTCTCATTGCACCCATGCCTGGGAGGCGTTCGGCGATGAGCGGTGAGCGCTTGATTGGCACATTGCGCAGCGCGCTCAGTTTCCTGCATAGCCGCTACCGGTTGAGATTTACCCGCCGGGAACAATTGGAAGCCTGGCAGGCTCGGCAGCTGAAGTACTTCCTGCGACGGGTATTGCCTCAGTCTCAGCGTTTCAAGGGCAAGGTGGTGACGGATTTGAGCACGTTGCCGCTGATGGACAAAGCCACGTTGATGGGGGATTTCGCCGGGTTCAACACCCGCGGCTTGAGCCTGGAGGAGGTGCTGCCGCTGGCACGCCAGGCTGAAGTATCCCGGGATTTCAGCCCGACGCTGGGTGACATCACCGTCGGCTTGTCGAGCGGGACCTCGGGAAATCAAGGCGTATTCCTGGTCAGTAGCCTGGAGCGGCAACGATGGGCCGGGATCCTGCTGGCTCGCGCTTTACCGCGTCATCTACTGCCACGCCTGCTTCTCCCATGGCATGCGCCGCTGCGCATTGCGTTCTTTCTACGGGCCAACAGCCGGCTCTATACGACACTGGCGAGTCGTCGCATCGACTTTGCTTTTCACGACCTGACCCTGGGATTCGACGCAGCGCTGGCGCGTCTCAACACTCAGCAGCCCGACGTACTGGTGGCGCCGGCTACGGTACTGCGCGGGTTGGCCGAAGCAGAGCTGGCAGGGCGACTCTCCATCCGTCCCAGCCATATCCTGTCAGTGGCGGAAGTCCTCGAAACAGCCGATGCTGAAGGGGTACAGGCAGCGTTTGGCGTGGCTCCGCGGCAGATTTACCAGGCCAGTGAAGGCTTTCTTGGCTACACCTGCGAAAACGGCACTTTGCACCTGAACGAAAGCCATCTGCACATCGAAGCGGATTGGCTGGACGCCGCGCGCACACGTTTTCAGCCGATCATCACCGACTTCTCCCGACGAACCCAGTTGATCGTGCGTTACCGTCTCAACGACGTTCTCCGGGTTGCCCAGGCGCCTTGCGCTTGTGGGCGTGTCGAGCGTGCGATTGCCGCCGTCGAGGGCCGTGTGGATGACATTCTTTGGCTACCCGACTTGAGCGGTGTTCAATTGCGAGCGCTCTATCCGGATGTGCTGCGGCGCACCTTACTGATGCATGGCGAGTGCTTGCAGGAGTATGAAATCCATCAGCAGGGCTTGCACTGGCAGATCAACGTGCAATCTGCTGCCAACTACGCCGACCTGTGCCAGGCCTTGATGCAGAGCATTCACGCATTGTGCTGCCAACAGGGGCTGCAACTTCCCGCATTGAGCTTTGGCCAGTGGCAGCCGCCGCCGGCGTATGCCAAGCGCCGCCGCCTGAAACTGCTGCAACTGCCCGAGGGTATGCCATGCATGTACTGATTCTTGGCGCGCGCGCCCCAGCCTGCCTGGAATGGGCGCGGGCCTTTGATGAGGCGGGCTGGACGGTCAGCGTGGGGGATTCCTTGGGCCAGCCGCTGAGCCGTTTCAGTTGTTCGGTGCAGCACTTTGTACGCCTGCCGGAACCTCGACAAAATCCAGCAGCCTGGATCACGGCATTGGCACAGGTGATCCAGGCGCAGCGCATCGATTTACTGCTGCCCACCTGCGAGGAAGTGTTTTACCTGGCCCACGGTCTCGAACGCCTGGCGCCGCTTTGCAGGGTGTTGACCGGCGATTTTGCCTTGCTGCATCGCTTGCATCACAAGGGTCGTTTCGCAGCCATGACGGCGGGCTGGGCGTTGGCGGCTCCTGAAACCCGCCTGTTGACTGATCGCCTGGAGGTACAGGCATTGACGTGTGAAGCGAGCCAGTGGGTGTTCAAGCCGGCATATTCGCGCTTTGCCTCCCAGACGTTGATCCGCCCGACAGTCAGGCAACTGGCAAAGGTACAGCCCAGTGAAGCGGCGCCTTGGGTGGCGCAGCGGTTTATCGAGGGCCGTGAATATTGCAGTTTCAGCGTCATGATCGACGGTGAGTTGCGCGCCCATAGCTGCTACCACCCGCGCTACCGGGTGGGACGTGGGTCGGGGATTTATTTCGAGCCTTGCGCACCGGCGCCGGTGCGCCAGTTCCTCGAACAATTCGGTCGCGAAACTGGCTACACCGGGCAGGTGGGTTTCGACTTTATTGAAGATACGGCTGGACATTTTCATGTGTTGGAGTGCAACCCACGAGCCACCAGTGGTGTGCATCTGTTCGATAATCAGCGCAGGCAACTGGTCGCCAGCCTGAGTGGCAGCGGCGTGCTTGAGCCGACCTGCGAACCCCGGATGATTGCGCTGGCGATGCTCCTGCTGGTGGCGCCAAAGCAGGTGTTGAACGCGGGGTTCTGGCGTGACTATGCCGATGCCCGCGATGTGATTACCCGCAAAGGTGATTTCTGGCCGCTGACCGCGCAAGTGCTGAGCCTGGCTGAAATTATCGCGCGCGCGGCTTCCCGGCGTTGCGGCCTGCTGGCCGCGTCCACCGCAGACATCGAGTGGAACGGCCAGCCGTTGAGCGAGGACCTGCCATGAGATTGCTACTCGAAGAGCAACTGCTCAGTGAGCCCGTCCGCGCCCACGACAGCCTCGCCCGGCGCTATGTGCGTACGTGTGCCGGCGGCGCGCTGATCGGCAACGTCATTACCCGCATGGCGCTGCTCGACACAGGGACGCAGCAGTTTCCCGTCAGTATCACCGAGGGCCTTGAGCCGGATGACAACTGCTACGTGGTGTCGCCTCAAACTGCTTATAGCGGCTACGCCCGTGAAGAGATCAAACGCCTTGGCCGGCCCTGGCTGACTTGGCCGCTTAAGATCCTGACTCAGGGCGTGAACCATCTGCTGCGCCGGGCCAATGTCGACAAACTGGTGCAGGTCAACAACTGGCTGCTGTCCACCAACCTCTACCCAGGCGACTGGGACATCACCGAACTGTCGGCGATCACCGCCTTGTTGCGTCGAACGTTTCCCGATCATGGGTTTGGTTTTCGCTCTCTGAATGACTTCAGCAATCGGGAGCTACGCCTGAATCTGGAAAGCCTTGGCTACCTGAGTATTCCCAGCCGACAGGTCTATCTGTTCGATGGACGGGCTGGGGCGCAGGCTTCATTTCTTAAGCACCACAACACTCGGCTGGACGCCACGTTGCTGCGCCGCAGCCCCTATGAAGTGGTGCCGGGCGCGGCGCTGGATGACGCCGACTTTCAACGCATCGAGCATCTTTATAACCTGCTTTACCTGAACAAGTATTGCAGGCTGAACCCGCACTATAGCGCCCAGTGGATGCAGCGCGGCCAACGTGAAGGTTGGTTGGAGATGCGGGCTTTACGCAATGCTGAGGGGCGCATTGACGGTGCCCTTGGCTGGTTTGCCAACGCTGGGACGCTCAGCACCCCGATAGTGGGTTACGACACCGCCCTGCCGCAGCGGGCCGGGTTGTATCGCCAACTCACGCGGTTGTGCTTGCAAGAGGCGGTTGAGCGCGGCGTGGTGTTGAACTTCAGCTCGGGCGCTGCCGAGTTCAAACGCTTGCGCGGGGGCCAGCCGCAGATCGAGTACAGCCTCATCCATGTCGCCCATTTGTCCTGGGGTCGCAGGTGGGTGTGGCATGTCCTGAGCCACCTGTTGCATGGCATCGGTGTGCCCTTGATGCGTAAGTTAAAACTATGAGTCAAGTAAACGGCTGGTGGCCGGTAGCCTTGAGCCACGAGCTGCGAAATGCGCCGTTGGCACGCCAGTTATTTGGCCTGCCGTTGGTGCTGTTTCGGGGTGAAGGTGGGGACGTCGCTGCTTTACCTGATCGCTGCCCGCATCGCTTTGCGCCATTGAGCGCAGGCAAGGTTCGCGATGGGCAGATCGAATGCCCCTATCACGGTTGGCGATTTGCCGCCGATGGACGTTGTACGCGGGTGCCGGGCACAAAACTGGCAACCTGCAGCAAGCCGTTGCTGGATAGCTGGCATAGTTGCGAGGCCGACGGGCTGGTATGGGTCAGTCTTGGTCCTGAGCGTCCTCAAACACCTCCCACTGCGCCTGCCCCGCAACAGCAGGATCTGGACACGTTCTGGATGACCGATCAGGTGCAGTGTTCACTACAAGACGCTGCGGAGAATTTTCTCGACGGTTTTCACACGCATTTCGTGCATGCCGGGTGGATACGCCACGACAGGCAGCGGCAAAAACTCAGTGTTCGTGTGCGCGCCCTCGCAGATGGTGTCGAGGCAGTCTATAGCGAAGAGGGCAAGCAATCAGGGTTAATCTCGCGCTGGTTCGAGGGGGAGCGTGGCGTCAGCATGGGACGCTTTCGCTTGCCGGGTTTGGCAGAGATCGAATATCGCGATGCGCGCGGCGGACTTAACCTGCTGGTCAGCGCCTGGATGACGCCGGATGGCGATGGCCAAGTGCGCTTGTTTGCCCGGATTGCCACGACGCGCGGGGTATTGCCGGGGCTACTCAAACGGTTGGTATTGCGCCGGTTGTTCCGGGTGATCTTGCGCCAGGACCGTCAGATCCTGGAGCGTGTCAGCGCTAATCGAGTGCGCTTTCACACCACACCTGCGACGCCCCTGGATGGGCCGCAAGACCTGCTTGGGCCGAGCATTCGGCAGTTGCTGGAGCACGGCCAGCCACTGGTCTTTGCCGAGCGGGAGCTGGAGATCTGGCTCTAGGGGCATGAGGATGGGGTCGTGTTGCCAAGAGCCGATATCCGGGTGTACCTCATCCACCCGTGGTGGCTCCTGTTGTTGGCCATGCTGATCTGCACTGTCCCGACGCTGGTAGAATAGGCACCTGATTCTTCTCGGACCCTTTGCCATGCTTCCTGAATGTCAGTTGTTCGGCACCTTGGGCTGCCATCTTTGCGAGTTTGCCGAAGCGGAAATCATGCCGTTGGTCGAACACGGCCTGCTGGTGGAGTTGGTGGATATCGCCGATTCCGAGGCCTTGTTCGAAGCCTACGGCCTGCGGATTCCGGTGCTGCGCCGGGTGGACACGGGCGCTGAGCTGGACTGGCCGTTCGATGAAGCGCAGGTGGTGAGCTTTCTCCTCTAGTACTCGGCGATGGCGAGTTCCCGATTATTCAGTTACTGTATGTTTGTACAGCGATTGAATGAGAGGGAACGCCCGTGGTGAATGTTGAACAACTGAAAAGCAGCGTCAATCGCATGTCCGCCGACGTCGTGCGCGATGCGGTGAACGAGCTGCGCCTCGATGGCCTGGTCACGGAAGGCAAGACGCCGTTTAACAAAGTGCATTTCAATACCTGCTTTGCCGAGATCGAAGCGCTGTTTCAGCGTGCCGGTTATCACAAGCAGTTGGATGTGGTGGGCTATCAGGGCTTGCTGTATGCGCTTTACGATCCGGGCCGTTGGGAAGCGGTGGATGTGCTGCGCTGGCTCAAGGAATTCACCGAAGCAGCCAGTGCGTCGCCAGCGCTGCGTGGGGAATTGGCCAAGGCCTGAATCTGTGCTGGGCCTGATCCGGTTGCATGCGGGATAATGCCCGCCTGTATGTCCACGCTTTGAGCCTGCCCATGTCCGTTTTTTCCGCTGCCCAGCATCAAGCCAGCACCTTGTACCTGCCGCCGGGCGCCTGGGCGACCGTGCTGGATTGCCTGTGCGAGCACTTCCCGGCCATCAGCCGCGAACAATGGCTGGACCGCATCGCCCGGGGCCGGGTGCTGGACATCAACGGTGCACCTATTACTCAGGACCTGGCCTACCGCGAAGGCTTGTGCATCTACTACTTCCGCGAAGTGCCGAACGAGAAAGTGATCCCGGTGCAGGAGACGATCCTCTACGCCGATGAACACCTGGTGGTGGCCGACAAGCCGCACTTCCTGCCGGTCACGCCTGCCGGCGAGTACGTCGAGCAGACCCTGTTGCGGCGTTTGATCCGTCGCCTGGACAACCCGTCTCTGGTGCCGCTGCATCGCATCGATCGGCATACCGCGGGGCTGGTGCTGTTTTCGGCAAACCCTCAGACGCGCTCGGCGTATCAACAGCTGTTTCCCACGCGCAAGATCGACAAGTTCTACGAAGCCATTGCTCCGGCATTGCCTGGGCGGACTTTTCCGCTGGTGCATAAAAGCCGGTTGGTGGACGGCGAGCCGTTCTTTCGCATGCAGGAAGGCGAGGGGGCGAGCAATACCGAGACGGCGGTCGAGGTGCGGGAAAAAAATGGCGACCTGTGGCGCTATGGCCTGTTTCCGGTGACCGGCAAGAAACATCAGTTACGGGTGCACATGACGGCGTTAGGCGCGAGTATCTGCAACGATCCGTTCTACCCCGACGTCATCAAGGATGCCGAGGACGATTACGCCAACCCACTCAAGCTGCTGGCCCAAGGCGTGCGCTTCATCGACCCGGTCACCGGTCTGGAGCGAAACTTCCGCAGCGAGATCAGCCTGGACTGGTAAACCCCAGGAACGAAAAAGCCCGCATTACGCGGGCTTTTCGTATCTGGCGTTAAGACTTACAGGTCTTTAACGGTGCGAACCTGATCCTTGTTGATCTGGGTGCGCTTGCCATCCAGCTGTTCGAATTCGTAGAAGCCGGTGGACTTATCGAATTTAGGAGTGTCGACGGCCTGGATTTCGCGACCGTCATTCAGGGTGATCACTGTAGGCGAGGCGCAACCGGCAAGGGTAGCGAGGCCCAGTGCAAGCATGAGAGCGGCGATGGTCCGTTGAGTCATGAGTTTGTCTCCGAGAGAATGCTTTGTTGAGTACTGACCTTGTGACGTGTGCAACGTCGGCAAAGTTCCTTGTTCGATGTTCATTCTGACACGCTGGGCGGGCGGTGCAACAACTCAGGTGTATTGAGGTTGGCCAAGCGTGGGTCGTCGGCAGGACAATCCAGGGCTTTGGCCCCCAGTGCCTGCATGATTCGGCGCGGGCTGCGCTCGCCGGTTGCCCAGGCTTCATCGAACCGCTCGCGCAGCAGCGTCGGTATGACGCAGAGCAGAGGCTCCCAGAAATCGCCGTGGCGCACCATCACCGGCAGCAATGGATTCTGCTGCGCTGTGCTGCGCAGGTCGGCGAGCAATCGCGCGTCGATCTGCGGCACATCGCACGGCAATACCAGCAGATGCCCATGCTGCGCCACCGCCAGTCCTGCACGAATGCCGGCCAGTGGCCCCGGGAAGTCCGGGCTGTCATCGCCGACCAATTGATCGGCGTAGGCCGCGTACTGCGGCTGGTTGCGGTTGCAGGAGATGATCAGGTCGTCGGTCAAAGGCCGTACCAGGCGATGCAGGTGCGCAATCAGCGGCTGTCCGTGCCAGTCGAGAAGACCCTTGTCGAGGCCGCCCATGCGCTGGCCACGGCCGCCGGCCAGCAACAGGACGGAGCAGGGCAGTGGGAAGGAATGGCTTGGCATGGCAGCTCCAGCGGGCAGTGAAATGGGGGGCTGTGATATAACATCGGGCTGTTCCTTCGACAACCGGACCGAGCCATGAAAGCCAAGGCTGATGCGCCCTTTGTACCCCTGAATATCGCTGTATTGACGGTCAGTGACACCCGCACCCTGGAAACCGACACCTCGGGCCAGGTCTTCGTCGACCGCCTGACCGCCGCCGGCCACCTGCTGGCCGAGCGCGTGTTGCTTAAAGATGACCTGTACAAAATCCGTGCGCAAGTGGCGCACTGGATTGCCGAAGACGTGGTGCAAGTGGTGTTGATCACCGGCGGCACCGGCTTCACCGGCCGCGACAGCACCCCGGAAGCGGTGAGCTGCCTGCTGGATAAACAGGTGGATGGTTTCGGCGAACTGTTCCGGCAAATCTCCGTGGCCGATATCGGCACCTCCACCGTGCAGTCCCGCGCCCTGGCCGGCCTGGCCAATGGCACCCTGGTGTGCTGCCTGCCTGGCTCCACCAACGCGGTGCGCACCGGATGGGACGGGATTCTCGCCGAGCAACTGGATAACCGTCACCGCCCGTGCAACTTCGTTCCGCATTTGAAACAGGCCGAGCCCTGTGAATCCCGTGGGTAAGCCGGGCAAGACCGGCGCGTTGATGCCGGTGGAAGATGCCCTCGAGCAACTGCTGGCGATGGCCGAGGCTGCGCCGATTCGCGAGCAGGAAACGTTGCCGTTGGCCGAGTGTGATGGGCGGGTGTTGGCCCAGGCGCTGATCTCTACCCTGGACTTGCCGCCCTGGCCCAACAGCGCCATGGACGGTTACGCCCTGCGCCTGGCGGACTGGACCGGCGAGCCATTGGTGGTCAGCCAGCGCATTTTCGCAGGCACGGCACCGGAGCCTTTGGCCGCCGGCACCTGTGCGCGAATCTTCACCGGTGCCCCGGTGCCGGAAGGCGCGGACTGCGTTGAGATGCAGGAAAACGCAGTGGTCCTTCCCGATCAGCGGGTGAGCTTCACCGAAGCGTTGCAGGTGGATCAAAACATCCGTCCCCAAGGCCAGGAAACCACGGTGGGCGAGTTGGTGTTGCCAGCAGGTACACGCCTGGGCCCGATCGAGTTGGGCCTGGCGGCTTCACTGGGTCGTGATCGGCTGGAGGTGGTGCGACGCGCCCGCGTGGCCGTGCTGTCCACCGGCGACGAGTTGATCGAGCCGGGCCTGCCGCTGGGTCCCGGGCAGATCTACAACAGTAATCGCCGGGTGCTGTGCAGTTGGCTGGAGCGCCTGGGTTGCGAAGTGGTAGATGCCGGGATCCTGCCGGATGATCTGGAAAAAACCCGCGAGCGCCTGGGTGCATTGGGCTCGGTTGACCTGATTCTGTCCACTGGCGGTGTGTCGGTGGGCGAGGCGGATTTTCTCGGGATTGCGCTGCGGGAAGAGGGCGAGCTGGCGCTGTGGAAGCTGGCGATCAAGCCGGGCAAGCCGCTGACGTTCGGGCATTTCCGTGGCGTACCGGTGATCGGCTTGCCGGGTAATCCGGCGTCGACCCTGGTGACCTTTGCCTTGCTGGCGCGGGCCTACCTGTTGCGCCGCCAGGGTGTGGAAGACGTGCAGCCATTGCGCATAGAAGTCCCGGTGGGATTTGTCTGGGCCAAGCCGGGGAATCGCCGTGAGTATTTGCGCGGGCGGCTTGAGCAGGGCAAGGCGATCATCTACCGCAACCAGAGCTCGGGTGTGCTGCGCAGTGCGGCGTGGGCTGAAGGTTTGGTCGAGGTGCTGGAAGGCACGACGCTGGAGATCGGTGATCGGGTCAACTTCATTCCGTTGAGTGAAGTCTTGAACTGAGCCCGGTCTATCAAACAATGAAAATCAAAATGTGGGAGCTGGCTTGCTCGCGAAAGCGGTGGATCAGTCGCCCGATGTATTGACTGACCCTCTGCATTCGCGAGCAAGCCCGCTCCCACATTTGATTTGTGTTCATCCTGCAATCAAGGCAAATCACGACTCGCGTAAAACGCACTCAACACCTTCACCAGGTGCGCCAGGTCGTGGCTGCCGCACAGCTCGCGAATCGAGTGCATGGCAAACGTCGGCAGGCCGATATCCACGGTGCGCACGCCCAGGTGGCTGGCGGTGATCGGGCCGATGGTCGAGCCGCAACCCATGTCGCTGCGAACCACAAAGCTCTGCACCGGCACTTCTTCGGCCATGCACAGATGGCGGAAGAACCCGGCGGTTTCGCTGTTGGTGGCGTAGCGCTGGTTGCTGTTGACCTTGATCACCGGGCCGGCATTGAGTTTCGGGCCGTGGTTGGCGTCGTGCTTCTCGGCGTAGTTGGGGTGCACGCCGTGAGCGTTGTCGGCAGACACCAGCAGCGACTTCTGGATGGTGCGTACGAATTCATCACCTTCCGGCAGCAGGCGGCGCAATGTCTGCTCCAGCATCGGGCCGTCGGCACCACAGGCGGAGCATGAGCCAACTTCTTCGTGGTCGTTGCACACCAGCACGCAGGTTTCGTCGGTTTCGGCGGTGAGCAAGGCTTGCAGGCCGGCGTAGCAGGACAGCAGGTTGTCGAGGCGGGCGCCGGCGATAAAGTCGCCATTGAGACCAATCACAGCGGCGCTCTGGGTGTCGTAGAAACTCAGCTCATAGTCGAGCACCACGTCAGCGTTCAAACCGTGTTCACGGGCCAATTGCTCGGTAAGCACCGCGCGGAAGTCCACACGCTCGTCACCGGCAAACTGCGCGAGGATCGGTGGCAGCTCGGTCTGGGCATTGATCGCCCAACCCTGGTTGGCTTCACGGTTCAGGTGAATGGCCAGGTTGGGGATGATCGCGATGGGCAGCTTGAAGTCGATCAGTTGGCTTTCGACCTTGCCGTCGCGGCGGAAGGTCACACGGCCGGCCAGGGACAGATCGCGGTCGAACCACGGTGCCAGCAACGCGCCGCCGTACACTTCCACACCCAGTTGCCAGAAGCCCTGGCGTTGCAGTTCGGGCTGTGGCTTGACCCGCAGGCACGGGCTGTCGGTGTGGGCGCCGACCAGGCGAATACCGCCTTGCAGGGGCGAGTGACGGCCGAGTTTGAAGGCGATGATCGAGGAGTCGTTGCGGGTGACGTAGTAGCGACCGTTGGCCTCGGTGGTCCAGGTCTCGCGCTCGTCAAGACGCTGGAAACCGGCCGCTTCCAGGCGCTGTGCAAGGGCGGCGGTGGCATGGAATGGGGTAGGGGAGGCCTTGAGGAAGTCGATCAGGCCTTGGTTCAACTCTTCGCGCATAAGTAGCTCCAGACAGCAATGGCGCGAGTTTACCGTCCGACGGGATAAGTGCACAGAACAAATGTGGGAGCGGGCTTGCTCGCGAATGCGGTGGACCAGTTAGCTCATTCAGCGACTGACACACCGCATTCGCGAGCAAGCCCGCTCCCACATTTTAATTGCGTTTACAGGTTAAAACGGTGCGGGGCACTCGAAGCGCAGGCGCTCGCCGCTCTGGGGATGGGTGAAGCTCAACATGCTGGCGTGCAGGCACAGGCGCGGCCAGGCAGCCAAGGCCTGCTCATGGGCGTACAAGCCATCGCCCAACAACGGATGCCCGATGGACAGCATATGCACACGCAGTTGATGTGAGCGGCCGGTAATCGGCGTCAGCTCAACCCGGCACCAGTCGCCGCAACGCTCCAGGACTTTCCAGAAGGTCAGCGCGTTCTTGCCGAACTCATGGTCCACCACGTGCCGTGGCTTGGTCGGCGGGTCATAGCGCAATGGCAAGTCGATGCTGCCGCTGTCCAGTTCCGGTTGGCCCCAGCAGAGTGCGGTGTAGGCCTTTTCGGTTTCCCGGTCATGAAACTGGCGCGACAGTTCACGGTGGGTATCCGCGTCACGGGCCAGCAGGATGATCCCCGACGTTTCCCAGTCCAGTCGATGGACGATGCGGGCTTCGGGGTAGCCGTTTTCCTGCAGGCGGGTGATCAGGCAGTCCTTGTTGTCTTCGGCGCGACCGGGCACCGAGAGCAGCAGGGTAGGCTTGTTCACCACCAGGACAGCGGCGTCCTGATGAAGGATGTGGACATTGGACAACGGCATTAAAACAGCCTCGTAACAAACGCCAACGGCGGCTCGCTCACCCGGCCCCGTGAGGGGAGCCAGGTAACCGAGCCGCCGTGGCGACCGCCTTTTCGATCAACGATCAGGCAGGGTGATATTGAGTTCCAGAATCGAGCAGCTGCCGTCATTTTCCAGGGCGACATGCACGTCATCGTTACCGATATTGACGTACTTGCGGATCACCTCCACCAGTTCCTTCTGCAAGGCTGGCAGGTAATCCGGGGTGCTGCGTTGGCCGCGTTCGTGCGCCACGATGATCTGTAGACGCTCTTTCGCTACCGACGCGGTACTTGGCTTTTTGTTGGCGCGAAAGAAGTCGAGAAATTTCATTGTTTAGTTGCCTCCAAAGATACGCTCGAAGAATCCCTTCTTCTTAACATCGAGGAAGCGATGTTCCACGGTCTTGCCCAGCAAGCGATCAACTGCATCGCTGTACGCCTGGCCGGCGTCGCTCTGGTCGTCAAGAATCACCGGCACGCCTTGGTTGGATGCCTTCAGGACGGCCTGGGATTCCGGGATCACACCCAGCAGGGTCACGGCGAGGATTTCCTTGACGTCTTCAACGCCGAGCATTTCGCCGTTGCTGACGCGCTCCGGGTTGTAGCGGGTGAGCAGCAGGTGTTCCTTGATCGGGTCTTCACCTTTCTCGGCGCGCTGGGACTTGCTGGCCAGCAGGCCGAGCATGCGGTCCGAGTCACGTACCGACGACACTTCAGGGTTGGTCACGACGATGGCTTCGTCGGCGAAGTACATCGCCAGGTGAGCGCCGGTTTCGATACCTGCCGGGGAGTCGCACACTACGTATTCGAAGGTTTCCTTCAGTTCAGCGAGGACTTTGCCTACGCCTTCCTTGGTCAACGCATCTTTGTCGCGGGTCTGGCTGGCGGCCAGCACGTACAGGTTCTCAAGGCGCTTGTCCTTGATCAGGGCCTGTTGCAGGTTGGCTTCGCCGTTGACCACGTTGACGAAGTCGTATACCACGCGGCGTTCACAGCCCATGATCAGGTCGAGGTTACGCAAGCCGACGTCGAAGTCGACGATGACTGTCTTGTGGCCGCGCAGAGCGAGGCCGGTACCGATAGCGGCGCTGGTGGTGGTCTTACCCACACCACCCTTGCCGGATGTAACCACGAGAATCTTGGCCAAGGTGTTTCACCCCTAAGGAAAAAGGACGTTCAGTCCCTGAAAAACATCTCTTGAAACTCGCTGCAGGCGGACAGCCTTTGTAGGAAAAAGATGTGGTTTCCGTAGGGGAAACGCCAACTTTCAATTATTCCTACACAAGTATTGCCGGTTTCGCTGTGCTATCAGAGTCTAGAGATGCTTGGAAAATGCGGCAGTATCCGTTAAAGACGGATGATGTTCAACACATCGCCCGACAGGCTGACTTGTACCCCGGCCCCCACAGCGGATCGCGGCGCAAATCTTCCGAAACCTTGTACTGGCCTGCGATGGACACTAGCTCAGCGGTCAACTGCTGGCAAAAAATACGGGCCTTGGTGTCACCCTTTATGCCGGCCAGTGCACGACCGCGCATGGGGCCGTATACATGGATGTTTCCGTCGGCAAGAAGTTCCGCCCCCGGGCTTACCGGGGCGATGACGACAAGGTCGCCACCCTGGGCGTAAATCTGCTGCCCGCCCCGTACGGGAGAGGTGATGATCTTTGTAGGCTTGACCGTCGGCTCCGGCGGTTTCTCCGGTTTTTTCTTCTCTTCGCCGACCAACGGGTCGAGCGGACGCTCGCGGGCACCCGACGGCGGCAGTACTGGCAATTCAATGGCGATTGCGGCGGCAATGTCTTCGATACGGCTGGCACGAATCGCCAGGGTGCGCAGGCCATGTTGGCGGCACACACGCATCAATCCGGGCAGGTCGACAGCGCCCTGGCCGGCGGGGAGTTTGTCCAGGGCCAGCACCAGCGGCGCATTGTTGAAGAAGTTCGGCGCGAGGGCGACCTTGGCGGCGAGCTGGCGGTCCAGGGCGTCAAGGTCATTGCGGGCCAGTTCCAGCACGGTAATGGCGAGCATGCTGCCTTTCAACTGGAACACGGGATCTTGGTCTAGCGGTTCGGTTTGGCTCATGGTCGGCAAAGCGGCTTGTCACGAAAAGTGTCGAGACTTATAACGAGAACATCCGCTAGCCGCAAGCCGGGTCGAACCGTTGTAGAATGCGCGGCCGTTGTCTTTACCGGAATCTTTAATGGATCGCCCGCGTTTTCGAGCAGTATTTTTTCACCCGCGCTTCTGGCTGTTATGGCTGGGACTCGGTTTGCTGTGGCTGATTGTGCAGTTGCCGTACCGGGCGTTGCTGGGGATTGGCCGTACCTTGGGGGCGGGAATGTACCGGGTAGCCGGTGAACGTCGGCGCATTGCCGCACGTAACCTGGAACTGTGCTTCCCGGAAAAGTCTGCCAAAGAGCGTAAACATTTGCTCAAGGAAAACTTCGCGTCCACCGGCATCGCCTTCTTCGAGATGGCCATGAGCTGGTGGTGGTCCAAGCCGCGCCTGGCGCGCCTGGCCCATGTCGAAGGGCTGGAGCACCTCAAGCAGGCGCAACTGGAAGGCAAGGGCGTGATCCTGATGGCCCTGCATTTCACCACCCTGGAAATCGGCGCCGCCTTGCTCGGGCAGAAGCACACCATCGATGGCATGTACCGCGAGCACGGCAACCCATTGTTCGATTTCGTCCAGCGCCGTGGCCGCGAGCGGCACAATCTTGATTCCCTGGCCGTAGAGCGCGAAGACGTGCGCGGCATGCTCAAGCTGCTGCGGGCCGGCCGTGCGATCTGGTACGCACCGGACCAGGACTACGGCGCCAAGCAAAGTATCTTCGTGCCGTTGTTCGGCATTCAGGCCGCTACCGTCACGGCCACCAGCAAATTTGCGCGTCTGGGCAAGGCGCTGGTGGTGCCGTTCACTCAGGAGCGCCTGGCTGACGGCAGCGGCTATCGCCTGGTCATTCATCCGCCGCTGACCGACTTCCCCGGTGAAACCGACGAGATCGATTGCCTGCGCATCAATCAGTGGGTCGAAGCCTCCGTGCGCGAATGCCCCGAGCAATACCTGTGGACCCACCGCCGCTTCAAGAGCCGGCCGCCAGGTGAGCCTAAGCTGTATGAAAAACGCCGTCGTTGATCTGAAGTCCCCAAGCACCATGGAGTGATGCAATGCGCTCAGCTGAACCGGTCACAGGCTTGATTCTTTCCGGCGGCGGGGCGCGGGCCGCCTATCAAGTGGGGGTATTGGCGGCGATTGCCGAGCTGTTGCCGCCGGGGGCCGCCAATCCGTTTCCGGTGATTGTCGGCACCTCGGCCGGGGCGATCAATGCGGTCAGCCTGGCCAGTGGCGCCATGGACTTTACCGCTGCCATCGAGCGCCTGACCGCTTTCTGGCAAGGCTTTCGCAGCCACCTGGTGCTGCGCAGTGATTGGCCCGGGGTGATCAGCCAGGCCAGTCGATTCCTTATCCACAGCCTGCTGGGGCTGGGGGCACAGGTGCCGGTGGCGCTGCTCAACAGTTCGCCGTTGCGGGATTTGTTGCGTGACAAGCTGCACCTGGAAGGCATCGAGCAGTCGATTCGCGAAAAACACCTTCACGCCGTGGCTGTAACTGCCTTCGGGTACGAGTCCGGGCAAGCCGTGACCTTCTACCAGGGCGGCGGCACCATCGACGCCTGGCTGCGACATCGGCGTATCGGTATTCCCACCCAACTGACCGTTGAACACCTGCTGGCCAGCTCGGCGATTCCATTGCTGTTTGCCCCGGTCAAACTCGATCAGGAATATTTTGGTGACGGTGCAGTGCGGCAATCGGCACCGATCAGCCCCGCGCTGCACCTGGGAGCCAGCCGCGTGCTGGTGGTGGGCGTCAGTGGCAACCCGCGCGGCAACGACCCTTCGAACCCGGCACGTACCTTCACCGGCCAGGAGCCGACCTTGGCGCAGATCGGTGGGCACATGCTCAACAGCACGTTCATCGACAGCCTGGAAAGCGATATTGAATTGCTCGAGCGCCTGAACCAGTTCAGTCATGTGTTGCCGAGCAACGCGGCGATACAAGGTTTGGCGCCGGTGGAGGTGCTGGTGATTGCACCAAGCCAACCGATCGACGAAATCGCGGCGCGTCATCGCCAGGAATTGCCTGCGGCATTGCGCCTGTTTCTGCGCGGGCCGGGGGCGACTAAAACCAGTGGCGCGGGCGTGCTCAGTTACCTGCTGTTCGAGGCGGGGTATTGCAGCGAATTGATCGAATTGGGAAGGCGGGATGCGCTGGCCAAGCGCGAAGAGTTACAGCGGTTTCTAGGCCTGACACCGAACTGAATGTGGGGCTGGCTTGTGTGGGAGCTGGCTTGCCTGCGATGCAGGCACCTCGAAGTTTCAGTTACACCGCAGTGATGCTATCGCAGGCAAGCCAGCTCCCACATGGAGGCGCGGTGTTACTTAGAAGTGGTACTTCACCAACAAACTCGCCGTGTCCTGATTGGTCTCGAACGCGCCGCTGTCCTGGATCCCGTACTTGTTCTTCCAGTAGTCGTATTCGATACCGACATACAACTGCTTCTCGCCCCAATGCAGCGCCTTGCCCAGGTCATATTTGATCTGTGGGTTGAAGTGCAGGTTGGCGTGGTAAGTACCACGGGCGTTCTTGTCGTTATCCACGACCCAGTCCATAAAGCCGTCGATCAGCACATTGGAGTTGCCCACCGGGATCGTGTACGACCACACCGGTGTGATCTGCCACACCCCATCACCCGGGCGGTTGCCTTCGGTCTGGCGCTGGTAGAAGTTCAGCTGGAAGTAGTCGAAACCAGGGATTGCCAAGTCGAAGCCCGGGCCGAGCAAGTACGACTCGTTGTCGCCTTCGCCGAACTCGTAAGTGAACGCCAGCAACACGTCCTTGATCGGGCCGAACGACAAGTCTTTGTCGAAGATCTTGCCGAACGACAAGCGTGGGCTGAACTCGCCGTAGTAAGTACTTGGGCCGACATTGCCGTCTTCCTTGCCGTTGTAAAAGATGCGGTCGAGGAAGAAGAAGTTGTCGCCGTACTTCCACGCGTCGGCGTGTTCGAAGGTCACGGTTTGCTGGATCTGCGGGTTAACAGTGAAGTTCTTGCCCCACAGATAAGTCAGGCTGTTGTTCTGCCACTGCAGCAGATCACCGGCCATGGCCTGGCCCCCGGCCAGCAGGGATCCTGCCAGCATCAGGCTGTTCACAGTACGTTTCATTCGGTTGCTCCCGAGGTAAAGGTTTCTGGTTTTTTTTCTAAGCGGACGCTCTGGTGTGGCGTCTTTTTGCTTGCCGCAAAAATCGTCTGTTCGGTCAGCTTTAATGCGTTTAGCAAGAGCTGCGCCAAGGTGTTTAAAAAGCCAAAAAATCCCCGTCGGCTGTGATGAACACAGTCGAATTCGGAGAGTTTTTGCACACGTTGGCTGCGGACTTGGGGCCCGGGTAAGTTGGCCTTGCAGTCAGCTTTTACATTCGCTGTTTTTTTTTGAGTCGATTTGAGCGGGCGCCGAGAATACTGACTCCGAAGCCGGTGCTCAAGTGCGCTGTTACAGCGCGCGCGGGGCGAGAATGGGGCACGGCGCGTGGCCGGTCCCGGATGAATGGCGTGCATGGTGTGTTCCCTGATCGTTATTGTTTTTGTTGTGACGCAGGAATCAATGTGGGTGTGCGTGAGCGCTTGCGGCCGCGCGTTCGGCGCCGCCCAGAATGTTGAATAACAGGTTCAGCGACAGCGCGCTGAGGGTGGCCATGGCGATGCCGCTGTGAGTGATCGGGCTCATCCACAGTGGCAACTGCGCAAAGAACTCGGGACGCACGACCGGGATCAAACCCATGCCGATACTCACCGCCACCAGCAACTGGTTACGGCGGTCGGCGATGTCGGCTTCCTGGAGGATCTTGATCCCGGTGGCCGCCACCATGCCGAACATGGCAATCGCCGCACCCCCCAGCACTGCGGGTGGAATCGACGCTACCAGGAACGCGGCCTTGGGCAGCAGGCTCAGCACGATCAGAAACGCCCCGGCCATGATCGTCACCGAACGGCAGCGCACACCGGTCATCTGCACCAGGCCGATGTTTTGCGCGAACGAGGAGTGGGTAAAAGTGTTGAAGAAGCCGGCAAAAAACGACGCGCCGGCATCACACAACAGGCCGCGACGCAGCATCTTCGGCGTGACTTCCTGGCCGGTGATCTTGCCCAGGGCGAGGAACATCCCGGTGGACTCGACGAAGATAATCACCACCACCAGGCACATCGACAGAATCGGCGCCAACTCGAACTTCGGCATGCCGAAATGCAGTGGCGTCACCACTTGCACCCACGGTGCTTGAGCCAGGCCGCTGAGGTCGACCATGCCGATCATCCCGCACAACCCATAACCAAGGGCCATGCCAATCAGCACCGAGATATTCACCCAGAAGCCGCGCATGAAACGGTTGATCAGCAGGATAGTGGCCAGCACTAGCGCGGCAATCGCCAGGTAAATCGGTGAGCCAAACGTGGACGCCGCCGCGCCACCGCCGGCCCAGTTGACCGCGACGGGAAACAGCGAAAGGCCAATGGCGGTGATCACAGTGCCGGTCACCAGCGGCGGAAAGAAGCGTACGACCTTGGACATGAACGGCGCGATCAGGATGCCGAAAAAGCCGGCGGCGATGGTCGCACCGAAGATCCCTTGCAGGCCGATGCCGGGCATGCCTGCCATGGCGACCATGCTGCCGACTGCGGCGAAACTGGCGCCCATCATCACGGGCATGCGAATGCCCACCGGGCCGATGCCGAATGACTGGACCATGGTTGCGATGCCCGCCACCAGCAGGTCGGCGTTGATCAGGAAGGCGATTTCTTCACGGCTCAGGCCTGCGGCCTGGCCGATGATCAAAGGCACGGCGACGGCGCCACCGTACATCAGCAAGACGTGTTGCAGGCCTACCAGAATCAGTTGCAAGAGGGGCAGCCGCACCATGGCGGGCGCGGCAGGAGTCTGCGTTTCTAGCTGGGACATGCAACACCTCGGATCTTTTTATTGTTGTGTTGTTCGGCATTCAATTGCCGGGTGGAACTCATTCGTCAAAGCACACCGCAGATCTCAACTGTAGGAGCTGGCTTGCCTGCGATAGCGGCGGTGAATTCAACATCGCTATCGCAGGCAAGCCAGCTCCCACATTGGGTCCTGCGTTAATCAGTCAGTTGGTACGTGCCCCCTGATTGATCCAGGTGCCAATCAAGTCCCGTTCCTGCTGGGTCATCTGGGTGATATTGCCCAGCGGCATGATCTGGCTGGCCACGGCCTGCGCCTGGATGCGCGGGGCCATCTGCTGGATCTGCTGCGGCGTATCAAACATCACCCCGGCCGGTGCGGTGCTGAACAGCGGGCTTGTCGGTTTGGCCGAATGGCACACCGCACAGCGCTCCTGAATCACCCCGTGGACCTTGTCAAAATCAATCGAGGCCTGGGCCGGTGCTGCTTCGGCAGGCGCCGGTGCAGGTGTCGCGGGTGCAGCCGGTTTAAGCCCGCCACCCAACGCCGTTTCCGGCAGCGGCTGGTACTCGATGGCCGCCGGTGCCTTGGCCACTTCCGGTGCAGTCGCCACCGGTTTTGGACCGGTCACGTAGGCCAGGCAAATCATCGCCAGCGCGCCAACCGGCAAGGTCCAGGCATATTTCTGGCTGTTATGACGGGTGTTGAAGTAGTGACGCACCAACACGGCCGCCACCGCGATGCCCGCCAGGATCAGCCAGTTGTATTGGCTGCCGTAGGTGCTCGGGAAGTGGTTGCTGATCATGATGAACAGCACCGGCAAGGTGAAGTAGTTGTTGTGGCGCGAACGCAGCAAACCCTTGGCCGGCAGTGCCGGGTCGGGCGTGCGGTTTTCCGCGATGGCCGCCACCAGCGCACGCTGGGCCGGCATGATGATGCGGAACACGTTGCCCACCATGATGGTGCCGATCACGGCGCCCACGTGCAGGTACGCACCACGACCGCTGAACACCTTGCTGAAGCCGTACGCGGCGGCAATCAACAGCACGAACAGGATCAGGCCGAGCAGGGCGGGGCGCTTGCCCAGTGCCGAGTCGCAGAGAAAGGAGTAGATGAACCAGCCGGCCAGCAGCGAGCCGAGGCCCAGCAACACACCTTCCGGACCGCTGAGGCTGCTGCCCGGGGCCAGCAGGTACAAGGTCGGGTTGGCATAGAACACCACGCACAGCAGCGCGATGCCGGACATCCAGGTGAAATAGGCTTCCCATTTGAACCAGTGCAGGTTATCCGGCATGGTCGGCGGGGCCAGTTTGTATTTTTCCAGGTGGTAGATACCGCCACCGTGGATCGCCCACAAGTCACCGGCGAGGCCGTCCTTGGGGTTCACGCGATTGAGGTTGTTTTCCAGCCAGACGAAGTAGAACGAAGCGCCGATCCAGGCGACGCCAGTGATCATGTGAACCCAGCGCACGCTCAGGTTCAGCCATTCCATCAAATGTGCTTCCACAGTCTTTACCTCTCGCCTGTCACTCTGTCGTCGAGTGATCAGACCTTCTCTTATTGGTGGGGGGCGAGGATCAACCGCTCATCCTCTTTGAAAAAATGCTCATCGCAGTTATTGCCTGTGCCACTGCGATCAACCACCAGGAAGTCATCCCGCTTTTCGATCGTCAGCACCGGGTGGTGCCAGACGCCGCGATGGTAATTAATGCCCTGCCTGCCGTTGGTAACGAAGGCGCGGACCAAGCCCGATACAGGTTCATCGCCAAGTGGCGCGACCACGATCAGAAAGGGGTTGCCGAGCAGCGGGATGAAAGCCTGGCTGCCCAGCGGGTGTCGTTCCAGCATGCACACGGTCAGCGGCATGTCCTGCGCGTCGGCGCGGAAGATGCTGATGATCGCGTTATCTTCTGGCGTGGCGGTTTGCACCGTCGCCAGTTTATGAAAGCGCATGGTCGACCCGTTGTTGATCATGAAGTGATCGCTGCCATCGGTTTCGATAACGTCTCCGAAAGGGGCGAAGGCTTCTTTGGTCAGGGGTTCGATCATCAGTGTGCGCATGGCTGTCTTCTTAATCTTGTGTATGGATCGTTCCCACGCTCTGCGCGGGAACGCCGCCCTGGACGCTCTGCGTCCGCTCTTGTGACGCAGAGCGTCACGGTATGCATTCCCACGCAGAGCGTGGGAACGATCGGGTGTTACTTCGAGACCTTGCCCAAAACCCGCAGGCGGCTCACACCACCATCCGGGAACACATTCAGACGAATGTGGGTGATCGGGCCCAGCGCCTTGATCTGCTCGGCAAACGTGTGTTCAGCGTGCATTTCCAGTTTCTGCGCCGGCAGCAGTTCGCGCCAGAACAGCGATTGGGTTTCGATCTGGCTGTCGGTGCCGCCTTTCACGAACGCGCCCTGGATCGAGCAAGTGTCCGGGTAGTTGCCCTTGAAGTGCAGGGTGTCGACCACGATCTTCTCGATCTCGCCCGGGTGGCCCAGGGCGACGATCACCCAGTCATTGCCCGGCGTACGACGACGTGCGGTTTCCCAGCCATCGCCCATGTTGATGCCACGGCCCGGGTTGAGGATGTTGCTCATGCGCCCGAAGTGTTCATCGGAGCAGGCCAGTGCGCGGCCGCCGTTCAATGCAGCAGCCAGGTCCACCTGTTCGTTGTCGCCCACCGCCGACCAGTCGCGGAACGGAATGCCGTACACACGCAGACGGGCCACGCCACCATCCGGGTAGATGTTGAAACGCAGGTGGCTGAACGCCTGGTCGTTGTTGATCTCGTGGAAGTGATGGCTGTTGCCTTGCAGCTCCACCGCCGACAGCACTTCAACCCACTGGGTGTTGTCATCCGGCTCGCCGGACGCCAGGAAGCAGGCTTCCAGGGACGCCGATGGCGGGAAGTTGCCGGTGAAGAATGAAGTGTCGATGTCCACGCCTTTGATCGAACCCGGTACGCCCAGGCGGATCACCGCGCTGTCGTAACCTTCGAAGCGCTTGCGGCGCGACTCCCAGCCGTCCATCCACTTGCCGTTGTCATCGAAAACGCCCTCCTTCCACACGGCCGGGGTCGGCTGGAACAGGCGGTTGGCGTCGGCGAACCAGTCATCGGTAACAGAGATGATCTTGGTGCCCAGGCGGGCGTCGGCCAGGTTGACGAACTTCTCGAAAGGTACGGCGTAAGCTTTCATTCTTCTTGTCTGCCTTAAAGTAAGTGGCTTGGGATGCTCGCCAGGCCCTGGGCGTTCATGAACCGCTCGGGCCAGGTCTGCTAAAGGGTCAGTAATCGGAACAACGCGATTTTATTGATCTCGGCCAGCGCGCATTTGAACTCGGCTTCCACCGAGTTGTGAATGCGCGTTTCAAACGCGGCGAGGATCTGGTGCCGGTTGCTGCCTTTTACCGCCATGATGAAGGGAAACTTGAACTTGGCCTTGTAGCCATCGTTCAGCTCGGTGAAGCGAGAAAACTCTTCGGCCGTGCATTGGTGAATACCGGCGCCAGCCTGTTCATTAGTGCTGGCTTCGGTCAACTGGCCCTGGACGGCCGCTTTGCCCGCCAGGTCCGGGTGAGCGTTGATCAGGGCCAGTTGACTGGTGTGATCAGCGCTCAACAGGATGTCGCTCATGCGCTGGTGCAGGGTTTCGATCTCGTCGATCGAAGCGTCCTGGCCCAGGTCGAAGGCCTTTTCGGCCACCCATGGCGAATGTTCGTAGATGTCGGCGAAGGCTTTGACGAACGCGTCGCGGCTCAGGGTCGAGGGTTTCAGGGTCTGGAACGCAGTCATTTGGCGGCTCCCTGGAAAGGGTGCACGTCATGCCAGTGACGGGCGATGTCGACGCGGCGGGTAAACCACACCTGATCATGGCCCTTGGCGTATTCGATAAAACGCTTGAGGGCGGCCAGGCGTGCCGGGCGGCCGATCAGGCGGCAGTGCAGGCCGATGGAGAGCATCTTCGGTGCGTCAGCGCCTTCGGCATACAGCACGTCGAAGGCGTCCTTGAGGTATTCGAAAAAGTCGTCGCCCTTGTTGAAACCCTGGACCTGGGTGAAGCGCATGTCGTTGGTGTCCAGGGTGTAGGGGATCACCAGGTGCGGCTTGCCGGTCGGGTTGTTGGGTTCCCAGTAAGGCAGGTCGTCGTCGTAGGTGTCGCAGTCGTAGAGGAAACCGCCTTCCTCCATCACCAGCCGCCGGGT
This sequence comes from Pseudomonas sp. TH34, assembly GCF_016650865.1. Taxonomy (NCBI): domain Bacteria; kingdom Pseudomonadati; phylum Pseudomonadota; class Gammaproteobacteria; order Pseudomonadales; family Pseudomonadaceae; genus Pseudomonas; species Pseudomonas sp. TH34. Next base: position 43,968 of record NZ_JAEKFB010000033.1, on the reverse strand, counting down.
GTTGGGGCCGGTGCGCCCGGTGTACCAGCCCAGGGGGCGTTCGCCGGTGAGCTCGGTGAGGATGCGGATCGCTTCGAGCATGTGCTCGCGTTCCTGGGCCTCATCCATGTATTGGTAGTCGATCCAGCGGTAGCCGTGGCTGCAGATCTCGTGGCCGGCGGCGACCATCGCGCGGATCACGTCCGGGTGGCGCTGGGCGGCCATGGCCACGGCGAAAATGGTCAGCGGGATATCGAATTCCTTGAACAGCTTGAGGATGCGCCACACGCCGGCCCGGCTGCCGTATTCGTACAGCGACTCCATGCTCATGTTGCGCTCGCCTTGCAGCGGTTGCGCCGAGACCATTTCCGAGAGGAAGGCTTCCGACTCTTTGTCGCCGTGCAAGATGTTGCGCTCACCACCTTCTTCGTAATTGAGTACGAACGACAGGGCGATACGGGCCTTGCCCGGCCAGTGTGGGTGAGGAGGGTTACTGCCGTAACCGATCAGGTCGCGTGGGTAGTCAGCGCTCACTGCAGTCTTCCTTCTTGTTCGTGGTAGCGGTGTGTGTGGCGGCCGGGCAGCGGAAAGACTGGGTGGCGTCACAACGATGACTGATTGTATACAACTTAGTGTGCACTTTGTAAGCCTGTATTTCTGCATTTTTTCCGCAGGGTCTTTGCAGAGTAGCACTGCAAGAAACCTGCCTGACTGGTCAGCTAAATTGAAAAAAACCTCATTCACTGTAGGAGCGTGCTTGTTCGCGAAAAACCTGAGAACGCCTCGGTAACCCTGAAGCGCTGCGTTATCGTTGACGATCTTCGCGAGCACGCTCGCTCCTGCAGAATCGGCGTCAGCAACGGAGAGCGGGCTTGTTGAATTTATTGTGTACAATTTTTTTGAAAAGTGTCTTAATCAACCATCACCGGCTTTTTCAGTGACCTGAAAAGGTGCGGTCTTTCACTTTACTGACTTCGGGAGGCGCGCAGACGCTATGGGACGTTTGACCACACACGTATTGGACGCCGCACATGGCTGCCCCGGCAGCGCGATCAAAGTTGAGTTGTACCGTGTCGAGGGCGCACAGCTTGAGCTGGTCGCCAGCACCCTGACCAACAGCGACGGCCGCTGCGATGCACCCCTGCTGCAAGGCGATGACTACCGCAGCGGTGTCTATCAGTTGCAGTTCAGCGCCGGCGATTACTACCGCGCCCGCGGTGTGCAACTGCCCGAACCTGCGTTTCTCGATGTGGTAGTGCTGCGCTTCGGCATCAGCGCTGAACAGGATCACTACCACGTGCCGTTGCTGATTTCGCCTTACAGCTACTCCACCTATCGCGGTAGCTGAGTCGTCACCGCGCTTCACACCCCCAAAGCTCTTCGTTGGTTTTTCGCCCGCTCACACTGCGGGCTTTTTTTCGCCTGCTGATCGGGCCCTATCTATGTAAGGCCCGCCGGGTGAACGCAGTGCCTACCCTCGCAGTTTTCATCTGGAGCGGTTGGCAACATGACCATGGAACCCGATCAACCTGAGCCTGCGGACGAAGGGCAGGACCTGCCTGCGATGGACCTGGCGCGCATCCGCCATAGCCTGATGCGCCGGCTCAACGCCAGCCCTACGCCCAGTCGCTTTATCAACGACCTGCACGCCGCCCATGGGCGCTGCAACGAGTCGGGTCGGCAACTGCGCCGGATCATGTACCACGCACCACGAATCCAGCGGCTGGTGCGTGGAGTGCTGCGTGAGCATTTCAGCCTGGACCCCGACACCCTGTGGTTCACCGTCGCAGCACTGCCCGGCCAGCCTGGCCGGGTGGACAGCCTGACGGAGCGGGCCATGGCCTTGCTGCACGTGCGGGTGTTTCCCCTCAACATCAATCAATTCACGCGCTTGAGCCTCCAGGGCGAACCCGCCGCCAGCGTACGGTTGACCCCGCGGGAAATCCTGAACCGGGTGAATGCGCTGGACCTTCCGGCGCGTATCGGTGCGGCAAGGGCGGACTATTGGCAGGGCTTGTCGCCTGGCAGCGCGTTGTCGCGCACCGAGCACTGTGTGCAGTTGCAGCGCCGTTTTTGGGTGGATAAGGCCCTGCTGGCCCATGCCCTGTGCCAACTGTCGGACGACGGCCTCGACATGGTCCTGGGCCTGGTCGATGCTTCCACACCGCAAGCGCGGCAGCGTGCGGGCGGCGACTGGGCATCCTTGTACGCCAGTGAATTGCAGTGGGGCGCAGTGCCACTGGGCGGCGCGCTGCACCTGTGCCGGCGTGGCGCGGGCCAGGACCTTCGGCAAGTGGTTTACCTGCCCGGCGCGGCCCAGGGGTTTTATGAGTTTGCCAGTTGGGCGGCGATGCAGCGGGATCTGCCGGCGGTGATCCTCGGCCTTGGGCGCGCGAGTCTGCCGCTGCGCCGTCAAGATGAATGGGCAACGCAGCCTTTCAGCGTAAGCCGTGGGACTGAACTGACCGCCGATGCCCTGCGGTACAGTGCATGGGTCCAGATCCAGGTTCAGGGCGACAACGAGTGGGAGTGCCTCGATCTCCGGCGTGCAGGCGGGACATCACCCGGCTTGAGTTTGCAACAGCGCCTGCACCAAGTGGAGCGCGCGCGGCGGCCCGTGACCGGCTCGCCTTTGTTGAACCAGGCCATCGAGCAATTGTTGGTGTGGGACCACAAGCGTCGCGCCAGGGAAATCACCTGTGGGCTGCTTCATCCCGGCATGGCGGTACGAACCCGTGAGGCGCTGGTGCAGCGCCATGAGCGGGGTGTGCTGGCGTTGCTGGACTCGAAGGATTTGCTCAGGGACTGCCCGCCGTATGACGGCTTCATCGCCCTGCAAACTCAATGGCAGGAGCAGGTGTCAGTGGTTTCTACACTGCTGGAAGGCCAGGAGGCGCAACTGGCCGTGCGTGAGTTCTGGCTACAGACGCCAGCCGGAAGCGCGCATAACCGGGTTGCGCAATTGTTGAGCGGGCAGCGCAACGCCATGCTCCACGAGGCGCACTTGCAGCGACGGTTGGGGCTGATCACCGAGGCCAATCTGGCGGCGCTGAAAGAGGCCCTGAACAAAGGCGACGCGCCCCGCAGTTGCCGTGTGTTAAGCCTGTCCTTTGGCCAGTCCGGGCAACCGCTTTTCCCGTTGCATGGAGTGTTTGTCGTCACCACGCCTCAGGGCCTGAGCCAGCCGGCACTGCCGGAGCCCGTGCTGTTGCAGGTGCCGGGCAAGGAGGGCGGATTGCAGACGTTTACTTCCCTGGACGATCTCTCTGCCAGCCTCGATGCCAGTCTCAAAAGCCCGGATGGCTCTGCATTATGGCGTTGTGTAAGCCGTGACCAGCGGCAATCTGCGCGGGAGCTGGTGCGCGGCCCAGGCGTTGCTACACTGGTGCTGGTCTACTTTCAGGTGATAGAGGGCAACCTCCTGTCCGAGAGTTTTCAGGCATGCATCCGGCGTGCGCAGCAGCACCTGCGTTGGGTGGACGCCGGCGGGCGGCCGTTCAGCGAGGTCAGCGATACCGGGTTGGCGCGTACGTTGTTGTCCCTGGAGCTGGCGCATCAGCTACACGTGCCGGACAGTGCCGCCCGGGCACTGGCGCTGGCCAATATCAGCCTGCTACGGCTGGCGGCGGCCCAGGCGAAAGCGCTGCCGACGTGGCTCGCGAGCGCTGGCCAGGCAGTGCGCAAACGTTATCAGCGCCAATGGCTCCAGCACCTCGACAACAGCGCGGTGCTTGAGCATCAGTTGGCGCTGGCGTTGCCCAGCCTGGAAGCCTTTGCGCGCAGCACCTTGATCGAGCGGCTGCGCCGGGACGGGCTTTACCCGCAGCTGGATATCGACCAACCCTTCCTCGACATGCCCGACGATGTCAGTAGCCATTGGCAGTCTCACCCTCAACGGCCGGCGGGAGATTCCGGGGTGCGGGTGGTGGTCAGCCCGCAACGCAGCACCTACAGCCTGTTGCAACTGGCATTGCACAACCTCGATGCAGAGGCGCCCTGGACCGGGCTGCGCCTGCACTACAGCCGCTACCTGAGTGAGCAGTGGGCCAGGCGCTTGCCGGCCAAGGCGTTGATCGAACTGGTTTCCAGCCTGGATGTGGCAGGGCAGTACGAGCAATTGGTGACCCGGGCCTTTTACCCCGCGAAGGACCAGGCGCCTGCGTTACCGCCGGGGCTGGCCGAACGGCCCTTGAGCCAACAGGCACGCCTGGCCTTGTTCAGTGCCACTCAACAAGGCCTGAGTGCGGCGGGCCAACGCCTGTTTGCCAGCGCGCTGGCCGCGCGCACATCGCAGGACCTGCACAAGGACGGTCACGCGCTGCAACTGTGTTGCGTGCACCTGGCGGCCCTGACGCTGAAACAGCCTCGGCATGTCACGGGCCTGCTGTTGATCCATGACCTCACCTCGGCCACGACGCTGCTCTACTGGCCCCGGGTCAAGGGTCATGCACCATTGACCGAGCATGCCAACCTCACGATGGCGATGCAGGTGTTGATGGCGGTGGCGGCGCGTCCGGAAAATCGAGCGGCGCTGGCGCTGCAGATTGCGCCGGGGTGGGAAGAGGAAGCGCTGGCAAGTTACCCGGTGCCGGTCAGTCCCTTGCCGTGGACGTTTGACTGGCGCTCGGTGGCCGAGCACGTCCATGTGCCTTTTGCGCAGTCAATGATTGCCAGCCTGATGTGGGCCTACGAAGGCATCAAGCGCTGGTTCGCGTTGCGCCGCCAGCAACCGGCCGCGACGCTGGCGGAAATTGAACGGGAGATTGGCGAGCAGATCGAACAGGATCCCCGGCAGTGGCTGGGTATTACCCGCACCACGGGCAGCGACATGTTGCGAATCCTCGCCCATGGCCAATTGCTGGGCCTGCACCGGGAGGTGCGAGCCATGGCCAATTCACGCCGTGCGCTGCAAGACTACCGTCAGCTGCGCCTCGACGAACAGTCGGCGGCGCGTGCGCGGGGCTTGTTATCGTTTATTCCGGGCGTGAGTATCGGAGTCAATCTGTATGAGCTGTTGCTCGCCGCCCGCCGTGCCCATCACAGTGGCGACCCAGCGGATGCGGTGGCCGCCGGTTTTGCGGCATTGGTATTGGTGGCTGATGTGGCCCTGTCTTTGGCGCCTCAGGGCAAAGCCAGCCCCAGGTTGGGGGCGCTGCTAACCCGGGTCAGACACCGCCAATGGCTGCAGGACGGTGGTGTTGGCAACCTGCGTCTGCCATCCCCGGTCAGAAACCTCAAAGGGTTGGACGCGTTCAAGAAGCCACCAGTGATCGAGGAGGCCGTGACATTGCATGGACCGGTCAACAAGGGCAGCTACGTCAAGGGCGGCGAGCAATTTATCCTCGACGGGGATTCCGCGTACCCGGTGTACCGTCGTAATTCTGAACAAACCCTGCGCTTGAAAAATACCCACAACGAAGGCCAGGACGAGCTGCTGCTGTACGTGGAGCAATCCGGCGAGCGATTGCTGGGAGCCGATGCGCCCGAACCCCGGCCCGGGCCCAGTTCCGGGATCTATCGGCCGTGGGAAGCGCCGCGGGTAGGGAGTGAATGGATTGCCCCGGTTGTGCCACATACTGAGCGCCTGGCCCGGCAACCGCCGTTGGCTTCCAGTCATTGGCAAGCCTGGGGCCAAGGGTTGGAAGGGCCTGGAATCCAGGAAATATCGCCGTCACGGAGGTTGTATCGCATTCAGGGAGAGAGGCCCTACGACGCGGTCAGGTTTGGGGATAAATATTATGAATTGTTGCCCAATGGTTCGACGGCTCCAGCGGGCATCATATTTTTAAAGCAGCCCGAGTTGCTTCCTGTAGCGATCAGGGATGAGTTAACGCGGTGGATGCTGCCTGGCCCGCGCGAGCAGCCGATCCCGGCCACCTTTGGTGCCGATCAGTTATGGACCCCACGCGCGCCGCTCTTCACCCGGCCCATTGCGGAGTACGTTGGCGACGCTTTTCCGGACCTGACGCCGGCCAGTCGCTATTTCGTCACCACACGGCTGCTGGAAATAGCCGACACCGGCCGTTCGATGACTGCCACCCGCATGCTGAACATTCGCGCAACCCTGGATGAGTGGCTGCCACCTTTTCCCGAGGCGTCGGGCCAGACCGACGACCTGTTTCGCATGCTCAGGCCACTCACGCGACGGCAAAAATTGAGCGTCAATATTGGCCGGGAGGGGACAACACCGGGGCTTGAGCGGGTCGATTTCGTGCCGTTGACGCCGATCGCCTCCGACGTACTCATCAAACCTGCCGAGGGCTCCGGTCACGCTCGGCCGATCGTTGCCCAGCATGCGGTGTTACAGGTGCTGGAGCGTCAGGGCTTTGCCATTAAAAAAATACACAAAAGCAGCACCGCAGGACTGTACAACTTATCGTGCACGCATCCGAAGTCCAGCAACCTGTATTACGTATTGACGCGCTGGAGCGACTCGTCGAACGTTCGTCTGAACTCGGGCCGCATGGTGCAACTGTCTGACGCTTGGTTGCGCCATAGTGCCCAGCAGCAACCGCAGATTTACAAGCCGATCATACGGGCACTGGAGGAGGGGCGTCTGGTCCGGATAATTGGGGGCATTCAACAGATCGGGCAAGGTAATCCGGTGACGGTGTTCTTTGTCAAAATGGAGCGTTTCTAGGCGGGCCCGGTAGCGTCGGCGCCACCGGGCCAGGCGGGTCAGCGACTCAATAAAGAGGCCGCCCCCGCGCCACTAAACAACCCGGCGCTGATCCGGTTGAACCAGCTCTGGCCCTTGCCGCTGCGCAGGTAGCGCGCGGCACCATGGGCGCCGAGGCCGTAGGCCAGTTTGCACAGCAGGTCGAGCACGGTCCAGGTGGCGATCATGATCAGCAACTGCGGCAAAAAGGCCTGCTGGGCACTGAGGAATTGCGGCAGGAAGGCGGCGAAAAACAGAATGTCCTTCGGGTTGCTGGCGCCCAGCACAAAGGCGCGCCCGAACAGCGCACGAAAACGCGGAGTCGCCGCCACTTGTGGTACGTCGGCACTGTGGGACGGTTGCCGCGATTGCTGCCAGCTCTGCCAGGCAAGGTAGAACAGGTACAGCGCGCCGACGATCTTCAGGGCGCTGAACAGCTGTTCCGATGCCAGCAACAACGCACCCAATCCTAGCGCCGAAGCGCTCAACAGGCAGATGGAAGCGATCACCCCACCGAGAAAGGCCGGGTATGAACGGCGCAGGCCGTAGTTCAGGCTGTTGCTGATCATCAGCAAGGACAGGGGGCCGGGGATCAGGATCACCACCAGCGCAGCGCCGCTGAACAGCAGCCAGGTTTCCAGACTCATTGCATTCCTCCATTCGTACAAAAGCCCCACCCGACGGGGTGAGGCAGGGTCAAGCAGGTTGGCCTACAGGAACGCGAACTTGGCGATGAAGATCGCGCAAAGCACCCACAGGCTGATGGAAATTTCCTTGTGTTTACCGGTGCCGGCCTTCAGCGCCACGTAGGTGATAAAACCCAACGCGATGCCATCGGCGACGGAAAAGGTCAGAGGCATCATGATCGCCGTGACGATCGCCGGAATGCTGTCGGTGGCGTCGTCCCAATTGATATGGGCCATGCCGCTCATCATCAGCATCGCCACATAGATCAACGCGCCTGCGGTGGCATAGGCCGGAATCATGCCAGCCAGCGGCGCGAAAAACATCGCTGCGATAAACAGCACACCCACGGTGACGGCGGTCAGCCCGGTACGGCCACCGGCGGCCACCCCGGCGGCGCTTTCCACATAACTGGTGACGGGCGGCACGCCGACCATGGCGCCGAACACGCTGGAGGCACTGTCGGCTTTCAGGGCGCGGGAAAGGTTTTCGATCTTGCCGTCGGCATTCACCAGGCCTGCGCGCTGGGCGACGCCCATCAAGGTGCCGGCGGTGTCGAACATGTGCACAAACAGGAAGGCGAACACCACGCTGATCATGCTGACGTTGAACACGCCCATCACGTCCATCGCCATCCAGGTCGGTGCCAGGCTTGGCGGGGTGGCCATGATGCCGTGGTATTCCACCAGGCCCAGGCCCCAGCCGGCGAGGGTCACGGCGATGATGCTGATCAGGATCGCGCCGAATACCCGGTGGTAGCTGAGGATCGCAATCAGCAGGAAGCAGATGGCCGCCAGCAGCGGAGCGGGTTCATGCAGGGAGCCGAGCTTGATCAGGGTGGCCGGGCTTTGCACGATGATGCCGGCGGTTTTCAGGCCGATCACCCCGAGAAACAGCCCGACACCGGCGCCCATCGCGTGGCGCAGGCTCACCGGAATGCTGTTGAGCAGCCACTCGCGAATACGCGAGAGCGTCAGGATCATGAACAACACCCCGGAGATAAATACCGCACCCAGTGCGGTCTCCCAGTTGTAGCCCATGGTCCCGACCACGGTGTAGGTGAAAAACGCGTTCAGGCCCATGCCCGGCGCCAGGCCTACTGGCCAGTTGGCGTAGAGCCCCATCAGCAGGCAACCCAGCGCGGCGGCGATGCAGGTGGCGACAAACGCCGCGCCGTGATCGATGCCGGCGTCGGCCATGATGTTGGGGTTGACGAAGATGATGTAGGCCATGGTGATAAAGGTCGTGAGGCCAGCGATCAGCTCGGTCTTCACTGTGGTGCCATGCAAGCGGAGTTTGAACAGGCGTTCCAGCCAACCGTTGTGGGTTGGCGAGAGGTCGAGCGTAGGGGCTTCGGATTTGCGGCTTTCCACAGCAAGTACTCCTCAAGAGTTTTATTGTTATTTCCAGCGCCGGACACATGAGTGGGCAGCAGCGCTTTGAGGTACCAGCGGGTTTTGTTGACCAATAGGTCAGGAACTCGCACGAAGCGAATTATGCTTTTGTATACAAATAAAGCAAATAATGTTTTGTATTTTGTGTGCGAAAAGGATCAAAGGCAATTCAGGATTGGCCACTGAGTGCCTTGTTTACCGCCAGCCAGCCTTCTACTGCCGTCTCGCCAGCCTCGGCAAACGCCCGTTGCAGCAGCTTCACTTGCTCGCGCCGCAGGGATTGTTCGAAACGCTGACCTTCCTCGGTCAACTCCAGCAAGCGCTTACGTTTGTCGGTCTCGGACGCCACGCTGTTTACCAGGTGCATTTCCTGCAGTTGGCGCAGCGGCATGTTCAACGCCTGTTTGCTCACCCCGAGCAATTCCAGCAACTCCTTGACGCTCAAGGTCGGGTAGCGCGCGATAAAAAACACAATGCGTTGATGCACCCGGCTCAAGCCGCGACGTTCAAGCATTTCGTCGGCCTTGGCGGTGAACGCTTGGTAGCCGAAGAAGAAGGCTTCCATGGCGGTTTGTTGGCTGGTCTGGTTTTTAAGGTCAAGCATATTGACGTATCCGCCCAAGTCGTCGTAATTTCGGTCAACCAGTTTGACGTATTTCCCTCAGGCTTCGCTACCGGTGACCCTTATGGCCTTTTCAGAACGTGTTTCGCGCCTTAAAAGCTCCTTGATCCGTGAAATCCTCGCGGCGGCGCAAAAGCCGCAGGTGATGTCCTTCGCCGGTGGCCTGCCTGCTGAAGTGATGCTGCCCAAGCTGGATTGGACGGACATGCCGCTGAACATCGGCCAGTACGGCATGAGCGAAGGCGAGCCGCAGTTGCGTGAACTGCTGGCGGCCGAGGCGCGGGTGCTGGGTATTCCGTGCGAGGCCCGTCACATCATGGTGGTCAGCGGCTCCCAGCAAACCCTGGATCTGGCGGCCAAGCTGTACATCGACAAGGGCACCAAAATCCTGCTGGAAGGCCCGACCTACCTGGCGGCGTTGCAGATATTCCAACTGTTCGGCGCTGATTGCCTGACCGTGCAGCTTGAGGCGGACGGTCCGGACCTTAAGGCGCTACGCAACAGCCTTGAGCAGCACCGTCCGTCCTTCGTCTACTTGATCCCGACCTTCCAGAACCCCTCGGCCGTGCGCTACAGCGAGGCCAAGCGCGAGGCCGTCGCCGCGCTGCTGGACGAGTTCGGCGTGACCCTGGTCGAGGACGAGCCCTACCGCGAACTGACCTTCGACGGCGGCAGTGCGCAACCCATCGTCAGCCGGTTGAAGAAGGCCAGCTGGATCTACACCGGCACCGTGTCCAAGACCCTGCTGCCCGGCCTGCGGGTCGGTTACCTGATCGCCAGCCCGGACCTGTTCCCGCACCTGCTCAAGCTCAAGCAATCGGCGGACCTGCACACCAACCGCGTTGGCCAGTGGCAGGCAATGCAATGGATCGGCACCGAGAAATACCAGCACCACCTGGTGGAACTGCGCAGTTTCTACCGAGGCCGCCGCGATGCATTCCAGGCTGCACTGGCGCGGCATTTCAGCGACCTGGCCGACTGGCAAATACCCCAGGGCGGATTATTCTTCTGGCTGACCTTGAAACAGCCGCTCGATACCCGCACCTTGTTGGCACCTGCGCTCGACCAGGACATCGCGTTCATGCCCGGTGAGCCGTTCTTTTCCGAGCCGGATAACCATCACGGTCACTTGCGGCTCAATTTCAGCCATATCGACCCGGCGCGCTTGGACGAAGGTCTCAAGCGTCTCGCTGCGGTGGTCCGTCAAGCACAGCACGCGCAAGCGGCATAGGGGAGCCTCCATGTATAAGGTTTACGGCGATTACAAATCGGGCAACTGCTACAAGGTCAAACTCATGCTCAGCCTGTTGGGCATCGACTATGAGTGGATTGATATCGACATCCTGAAGGGCGATACCCAGACCCCGGAGTTCCTGGCCAAGAACCCCAACGGCAAGATCCCGGTGCTGGAGCTCGAAGACGGCACCTGCCTGTGGGAATCCAACGCGATCCTCAACTTCCTCGCCGACGGCAGCGAGTTCCTGCCCACCGAACCGCGCCTGCGCACCCAAGTGCTGCAGTGGCAGTTTTTCGAGCAGTACAGCCATGAGCCGTACATCGCGGTGGCGCGGTTTATTCAGTTTTACCTGGGGCTGCCGGAAGATCGGCTGGAGGAATACAAGAAGCTGCACAAGGGCGGTTACAAGGCCCTGAAGGTGATGGAGCGCCAGTTGCAGTTGACACCGTATCTGGTGGGCGACCAGTTCTCGATTGCCGATGTGGCGCTGTATGCCTACACCCATGTGGCGGATGAAGGTGGTTTTGACCTTGGCGCCTACCCAGGTGTGCAGGCCTGGTTGAAGCGCGTGGCCAGCCATCCAAAGCATGTGCCGATGCTGGGCTGACAATGCGGTCAAAAATGTGGGAGCGGGCTTGCTCGCGAAGGCGGTGGATCAGCCAACGTATGTATTGGCTGACACACCGCTTTCGCGAGCAAGCCCGCTCCCACATTTAGTTTTGCGGTGCGCCAGGTAATTCTTCACTGAGCAACTCAAAACAGCGCTGCGCCGCCGGGCTCAACGGCTGCCCACTGCGACTGATCAGCCCGATCTCCCGGTTCACCCCCGGATGATCAATCGTAATCCGCTTCAACCCCTCCAGACTGTCCGCCGCCGATTCCGGCAACACGCTGATCCCCAAGCCCTGCCTCACCAACGCCAGCACGGTCGACATGTAATTGGCCTCCATCCCAGCGAGCATCGTCAGGCGCGTCTCGTCGAACAACGCGTCCACCTGTTCCCGCACGCTGCTGTCGCGGCCGGTGAGGATGATCGGCTGTTCGGCCAGTTGCTCCAGGCTTAGCTTGGCATAGCGCGTCAGCGGATGATCCAGCGGCACAAACGCACACAACCGGTCATTCAGCACCGGCACAAACGCCAGCCCATGGCTCAGCCTCGCCCGCACACCAATACCGAAATCCACCTCGCCCGAACGCACTTGTGCATGAATGCGGTGAGCAACCAGGTCATGCAAGCGCACCTCGATCCCGGCAAAACGCTCGCGAAACAGCCGCAGGGCAGGCGGCAATGCACCGGCGCACACGGAGGGCAGGGCGGCGATGGTCACCACGCCCCGGCGCAAGGCAGCGAGGTCGCGGGAGCCGGTGACGATGTTGTCCAGGTCCAGCAACAGCTTCTCCATCGGCCCGCGTGCGTCCAGGCCGGCGGCGGTGATGCTGACGTGGCGCGGGCTGCGGTCGAGCAGAGCAACCCCCAGCCATTCCTCCAGTTGTTGCACCTGTACGGTCAGGGCCGAGGGCGATAGATGCAGTTCGTTGGCCGCCTTGGTAAAGCTGCCCGTACGAGCAACGGCGAGAAACGCCTGGATATGCTGGATCGAATTTTTCATTTTTATTTTGCTCGAGCGTTTTGTTTTTTCGAATATGGAGTGCCGAATATTCCAATTTACAAAGCCTAACGCGATTCCAATACTCCAGGGAAAACAATAACCGGCCGAAAACGCCGTTCTGGAGCTACCCCATGCTCGCTACCCTGGGTGTCATCACCATTCTGTGCCTGCTCACCGCCGTCATGAGCAAGCGCCTGTCGCCACTGGTGGCCCTGATCGCCTTGCCGATCATCGCTGCACTGCTCGGCGGTTTCGGCCTGCAAACCAGTGCCTTCATCATCACCGGCATCAAGAACGTCGCCCCCGTGGTGGGCATGTTTGTGTTTGCGATCCTGTTTTTCGGGATCATGACCGATGCCGGCATGCTGGATCCAATCATTGATCGCATCCTGCGCACGGTAGGGACGCGTCCTACAAGGATTGTCGTCGGTACCGCGACGCTGGCCCTGCTGGTGCACCTGGACGGCTCCGGCGCGGTGACCTTTCTGGTGACGGTGCCGGCGATGCTGCCGCTGTACACGCGGCTGGGGATTGATAAACGCATCCTCGCCTGTGTGGCGGCGATGGCGGCGGGGGTCAACTTCCTGCCGTGGACCGGCCCGGTGTTGCGCTCTTCGGCGGCGTTGCATGTACCGGTGGCGGACTTGTTCCAGCCGCTGATCCCGGTGCAGATCGTCGGCCTGGTCTTTGTGTTTGCCTGCGCCTGGTGGCTGGGCCACCGTGAAGAAAAACGCCTGGGGTTGGGCGCCGGTTCCAGCGTGGATGCCGTGCCGCAACGGGTGCTCAGCGACGATGATATTGCCCTGCGCCGCCCGCGATTGTTCTGGGTCAACCTGGTTCTGACCGTACTGGTGATGGTGGTGATGATTGCCGGCTGGGTCGACCCGGTGGTGATGTTCATGCTCGGCACCGTGGTGGCGCTGTGCATCAACTACCCGAACGTCGACGCTCAGCGCGCGCGGATCGATGCCCACGCAAAAACCGCCCTGACCATGGCCAGCATCCTGCTCGCCGCCGGTGTGTTCACCGGCATCATGCAAGGCACCGGTATGCTCAAGGCCATTGCCGAAGTGGCGGTGGCGCAGATTCCGGCGGGCCACGGCAAGTTGATCCCGGCGGTGGTGGGCTTCCTGTCGATGCCGTTGAGCATGCTGTTTGACCCCGACTCCTACTACTTCGGCGTGATGCCGGTGATCGCCGAAGTCGGCAAAGCCTTGGGGGTCGATCCGTTGCAAGTGGCTCAGGCCTCGTTGCTGGGCGTGCACACCACCGGCTTCCCGGTCAGCCCGCTGACGCCCGCGACCTTCCTGCTGGTGGGCCTGTGCAAGATCGAATTGGCCGATCACCAGCGCTTCACCATCCCCTTTCTGTTTGCCGCGTCGGTATTGATGACCCTGACGGCTTTGCTCCTGGGAGTGATTTGAAATGAAAACCTTGCGCATCGGTTCCGGCGCCGGCTACTCCGGCGACCGTATCGAACCTGCGGTGGAATTGGCCGAACAGGGCGACCTGGATTACCTGGTCTTCGAATGCCTGGCTGAACGCACCATCGCCCTGGCGCAACAGGCGCGGATCAGCGATCCACAAGGCGGTTACGACCCGCTGTTGAGTGAGCGCATGCGCCGCGTGCTGCCCTTTGTCGGCCAGCCCGGCGGGCGCCGGCGCTTGCGGGTAATCACCAACATGGGGGCGGCCAACCCGGCGGCGGCGGCAGTGGAAGTGCGCCGGATTGCCGGTGAGCTGGGGCTGAACCTCAAGGTGCTGGCGGTGATTGGCGATGACGTACTCGAGAGTTTGCGGGGCCAGCCGGAGCAGTTGCTCGACAACGGCCAGACCCTTGGTTCATTGGGCGACCGGCTGATTTCCGCGAACGCCTACCTGGGCGCCGAGGGCATTATCGACGCCTTGCACGCCGATGCCGACGTGGTGATCACCGGCCGGGTGGCAGACCCTTCGTTGTTCCTGGCGCCACAGATGTTTGAATTCGACTGGGCTGCGGATGATTGGCAACGGCTGGGACGCGGCACGTTGGTGGGGCATTTGCTGGAGTGTGCCGGGCAGGTCAGCGGTGGCTACTTTGCCGATCCGGGCTTCAAGGACGTGGACGACCTGGCACGCCTGGGCTTTCCGTTGGCCGAGATTGATGCCGACGGAGAGGCGTTGATTACCAAGGTCGTGGGTTCCGGCGGGCGGGTCAGCCGGGCCACGTGCACCGAACAACTGATCTACGAAGTGCATGATCCGGCCGCCTACCTTACGCCGGACGTGTGCGCGGATTTTTCCGGGGTGGCGTTTACCGAAGAGGCCGTGGACCGGGTGCGGGCCCATGGCGCGAGCGGACGGCCCCGTCCCGAAGCGTTGAAAGTCAGCGTCGGTTATCTGGACGGCTGGATCGGTGAGGGGCAGATTTCCTACGGCGGCCCGGGCGCGGTCGCTCGTGCGCAACTGGCTCGCGATGTAGTCCTGAAACGCTTGGAATTGACCGGCGTGCGCATGCAGGACGTGCGTGCCGAATTGATCGGCATCGACTCCCTGCATGGCCCGCGCAGCACTGTTGAACCGTGGGAAGTACGCCTGCGCATTGCCGCCCGCTGCGAAGAGCGCAGCGAGGCGGTGCGCGTCGGCAATGAAGTGGAAACCCTCTACACCAACGGCCCGTCCGGCGGCGGTGGCGCCAGCAAGAGCTTGCGCCATGTGGTGGCGGTGGCATCGTTGCTGTTGCCCCGTAACGCGGTCAACCCGAGGATCGAAGTATGAAACTGCATACCCTGGCCCACTCCCGTACCGGCGATAAGGGCGACACCTCGAACATCTCGATCATTGCGTATCGGGCCGAGGATTATTCGCTGCTCTGCGAGCAATTGACGGCTGAGGTGGTGGCGGCATTTTTTGCGCCGTTGCTGGAGGCGGGCGCTGCACCAGTGCGGCGTTATGAGTTGCCCAATGTGCAGGCACTGAACTTCGTGTTGCCGGGCATCTTGCGGGGCGGGGTGACGCGGTCGCTGGCGCTGGATGCCCATGGCAAGTGCCTGGGCTCAGCGTTACTGGATATTGAATTGGCAATACCAAACTAATGTGGGAGCGGGCTTGCTCGCGAATGCGGTGGATCAGCCAGCCTATGTATTGGCTGACCCACCGCATTCGCGAGCAAGCCCGCTCCCACATTGGATCCTCGCTGTTTTTCAGGCCGCCGCAAACCGCTTGTCCAGGTAATCGATGATCACCTTGGAGTCGTACATCCAGGTGGTCTGGCCGTTCTCTTCAATGCGCAGGCACGGCACCTTGATCTTGCCGCCTTGTTCCAGCAGGGTCTGGCGATCCTGCTCGTTGTTCTTCGCGTCCTTCAAGGCCACCGGCACGTTCAGGCGGTGCAGGGTGCGGCGGGTCTTCACGCAGAACGGGCAGGCGTGGAATTGATACAGGGTCAGGTCCTTGGCCGCTGCGTTCACCTGCGCCTGCTGTTCGGCAGGGCGCTGCTTTTTGCGCGGACGGGTCAGGAAGTCGCCGGCGATGATGACGTGGCCGAGGCCCACTCGAAGTGCTTTGACGAACATGGCTGAAACCTCTTGCCCTAGACTGAAGGGGCCGCAGCTTACCTGATTTTTCACAGGCGAAAAAAAACCGGCGATGAACGCCGGTTTTTCCAGGTGCTGCGTATTACTTGATCAGGCTGAGAAACTCGCTGCGGGTCGCCGCGTTTTCGCGGAACTCACCCAGCATCACCGACGTGATCATCGACGAATTCTGCTTCTCCACACCGCGCATCATCATGCACATGTGCTTGGCCTCGATCACCACGGCAACGCCCAGGGCGCCGGTGACCTGCTGGACCGCATCGGCGATCTGGCGGCTGAGGTTTTCCTGGATCTGCAGGCGGCGGGCATACATATCGACGATACGCGCGACCTTCGACAGGCCCAGCACTTTGCCGCTCGGGATATACGCGACGTGAGCCTTGCCGATAAACGGCAGCAGGTGGTGTTCGCACAGCGAGTACAACTCGATGTCCTTGACCAGCACCATTTCGCTGTTGTCAGAGCTGAACAAGGCACCGTTGGTGACTTCTTCGAGGGTCTGTTCATAACCGCGGCAGAGATACTGCATGGCCTTGGCGGCACGTTTTGGCGTGTCGAGCAGGCCCTCGCGGGAAACGTCCTCGCCGAGCTGGCCGAGGATCGCGGTGTAATTCTGTTCCAGGGACATGAAACTACCTAGTGGGATTTTCGCAAAGGGCAAGGGTACGGCGGCCAACACATCGCTGCAAGCCTGACGATGGCACTTGTTACTCGTCGCGGCCTTCCATCATGGTGCGCTTGAGCATCACATACACCGCGCCAGCACCGCCGTGACGTGGCTGGCAAGAGGTAAAACCCAGCACCTGGGAGTGTTGGCGCAGCCAGGTGTTGACGTGACTTTTGATCATCGGCCGCTTGCCGTCCAGGCGCACGGCCTTGCCGTGGGTGACGCGCACGCAGCGGATTTCGAATTTGGTGGCTTCGGCGAGGAACGCCCAGAGGGTTTCACGGGCTTTTTCGACGGTCATGCCGTGCAGGTCGAGGCTGCCTTCGAACGGGATCTGGCCGACCTTGAGCTTGCGCATTTGGCTTTCCTGCACGCCGTCGCGGGCCCACATCAGCTCGTCTTCGGGGCCTACATCGATAACGAACTGATCCGACAGGCCGTCCACGGTGGTGGCATCCGTGCGCACGGTCGCGGCCTGGCGCAGCTTGGCGATCTGGGCGCGGTCGGTCTTGGGTTTGCCGGTGTCGGCGCGATCGTGCTTGATCGGCTTGACGCCGCGCAGCTCGTTCTTGAATAGGGAAAAATCGTCGTCTTGCATGTCAGCCTCCGCGAAGGGCGGGCAGTTTACCTAATCGCGGCGGCTTGATGCGCAACAAACGCTAACTGGATGCCATCAGTCGTGCTTTTTCATCAGGTGCGAGGCGATGTTCAGTGACAGGGGCTGGCGCATGCGCCGACGGCAACGGCGCCACAGCCATACGCCAAACCACAGCACCAACAGGCCGATGACCAACAGTATTGCAGAACCACCAGGGCTGGCGTTCAGTTCGCCCAAGGCCGGTGAATGTCCAACCAAACCAGCGCCGCCGGCAATTGCCAGTAGTACGCCACCTATCGCCAACAGCGCGGCAAAGCCGGCGCCGATGCGCAGACGCCAGTTGCTCGGGCCCTTGGGGCGCAAGCGACGAGCATCAAAACCATCGGATATCTTCATTCCGACCTTTCCTCCAGGGTATCGGCCCTTCGACCGGAAGATACACAGGTTGTTCCGGGTACAGAGGCAATTGCAGCAAATGACAGGTTTTTGCGGATGAGCGGGCGGCTACCCGCTCATCTGAGGTCGATCAGATCAGATCTTTGGTCAAGGCGAGGGTGGCGAAGTTGTCGGCCATGATGGCCATTTCAGTCTGCTGCACATGGTCGGCGCTGAGGATGCCGCCCTTGTAAGGCAGGTCGCGGGTGGCGCAGGCGTCTTCTACCAGGGTGCAGCGAAAGCCCAGGTTCTTCGCCGCGCGCACGGTGGTGCTGACGCTGGAGTGGCTCATGAAGCCGCAGACAATCAGGTCCAGGGAGCCGAGGTCTTGCAGGTGCTTCTCCAGGCCGGTGCCGTGGAAGGCGCTGGGCAGCAACTTGCCGATGATGGTTTCATCGGCCTGGGGCTCGAGGCCTGGAATGAACTCACCGCGCTCGCCCTGGGGATCAAACAGCCCGCCGACCGTACCCAAGTGGCGCACGTGCACGATCGGGCGCCCGGCGTTGCGCGCGGCAGCGGCCAGTTGCTTGATGTTTTCGACAGCAGCGTCCATGCCCGAAAGGGCGAGGGGACCGCTGAGGTATTCCTTCTGGGCGTCGATGATCACGAGGGTCGCATGGTTCAGGTTCGCCGCTGCGTAACCACGACCGCTGAGTTGAAACATCGTCTTTGGAACGGACATTCTGGGGCTCCTGTGAGTGGGGCTTTTGTGACATTGTCCTCTGGCTGAGCGCTTCTGTGAATCGCTACCATCGTAAGGTACGCCGTTGTTGGCGTGTAGCGATGTCAATAGGGCACTACGTTTAGGCAAAAACCGTGTTTAAGATGAAATCCGACGTGCGGCAAAGGGTTTTTTCGTACATCGTCGGTACAGCTTAAGACTGTTAGAATCGCCGGTCGTTTTTTCCAGGAGCTTGCCCCCGTGATCACTTCTCGCCTGCGCACCTTGCGCGACCACATCCGATGGGCCGTCAGCCGTTTCCATGGGGAAGACCTGTTTTTTGGCCATGGCACCGACAACGCCTGGGACGAAGCCCGGCAACTGGTGCTCGGCGCCCTGCATCTGCCGTGGGAAATTGCCGACAGCTACCTGGATTGCAACCTGGAAGAAGAGGAAATCTCCCACGTGCAACGGTTGCTGCACCGCCGCATCCATGAGCGGGTGCCTACCGCTTACCTGCTGAAGGAAGCCTGGTTCTGCGGCATGTCGTTTATCGTTGATGAGCGCGTGCTGATTCCACGCTCACCGATTGGCGAACTGATCGAAAACCGCTTCGAACCGTGGCTTGGCGCGCCGCCAGCACGCATTCTGGACCTGTGCACCGGTTCCGGTTGCATCGGTATTGCCTGCGCCTACGAGTTCCAGGACGCCGAAGTAGTGCTGGGTGATCTGTCCTTTGAAGCCTTGGAAGTGGCCAACCAGAACATCGAGCGCCATGGTGTCGACGAGCGCGTCTACACCGTTCAGGGCGACGGCTTTGATGGTTTGCCGGGCCAGCGTTTTGACCTGATTGTGTCCAACCCGCCGTATGTCGATGCCGAAGACTTCGCCGACATGCCGGATGAATACCAGCACGAACCGGAACTGGGCCTGGCCTGCGGGGATGACGGTTTGAACCTGGTTCGACGGATGCTGGCCGAAGCGGCGGATCACTTGACCGAGAAGGGCTTGCTGATTGTCGAAGTGGGCAACAGCCAGGTTCACGTCGAGGCGCTGTACCCGGAGGTGGACTTTGCCTGGCTGGACTTCCAGCGCGGTGGGCATGGCGTGTTCATGTTGACGGCAGAGCAATGCCGGGCGCATCAGGCGGTGTTTGCCGCGAGGGTCTGATCTAACGGCAGGAATGCGGTCAGTGTGGGAGCTGGCTTGCCTGCGATAGCGGAGTGTCATTGCCGGGGATGCTGGCTGACACACCGCTATCGCAGGCAAGCCAGCTCCCACATTTGTATCCGGTTTCTGCAGAAGGATTACCTATGCGTCGCAATCCAGATCAACAACCCCGCCTGAAACACGGTAAACGCCACCAAACACGTAATCGTGAAGCGCAACCCGCTGTCTTCGCGCTTGAACTTGGTGACCTTTTCCTCTTCCTTGCGCAGCTTCACTTCCTGTTCGGCCAGGTTCTGCTCGGCCTGTTGCAGCATCTGCGCCGCTTCCAGAATCTCCACGAACTGCAGCTTTTCGGTGTTCCAGCTGTCCAGCACATCGCTGACCTTGCCCGGTTGCACGTTGCCCTTCAAATGCTGGACATCGGCATACGCCACATCAAAGCCCTGGATACGCAGGAAGTGATCCCGGCGCAAGCGTGTGGCTTCGTTCAGTGCGTCCTTGTTGGCCAGGTCGACGCCATCAACGCGGTAGTGCGACCACTTCTTTTTCGCCCAAGCGGCGCCCTGGGCCACGAGGAAGCGGCCGATGCCGCGGTTCGCCGGTTCGATCTCCAGGCTGTTGCCCGGGCCAAAATGCACGCGGTGGGTGGCGTGATCGACCCAGATATCCAGGTGATTCTGTTCCCGGCGCACCCGCTGGCCCGGCAATTGAATGACCATGCGCAGCAGGCTGTGGTCCTTGTTGTTGCGTTCGGCCCAACCGAACTGCACAAAGCGCAGGGGCCGCACGCCGGTGGCGCGGTCGGTGGCCAAAGGGGCCAGGCGCAGCATCTTGAAATGTTCGGCCTGTACCTCCGCCCACGGTAACGCGGCCGATGCGGCGGCCTCGGTGTCTGCCGTGGTGTCGGCGGTAGGTTCGGGTGTTGCTTCGGTGTTCGTCATTCGGCGCGATCCTGTCCAAGCTCTGCGGGCCGACAGGCTTTTTGCTGTCGACCCAGGGCTTATCGGCCGTTTTACTCAGGACTGGAGGGGGAATACTCGCTTAACTGGCGCGAAGTCCGTCGATAAAGCGAACCAGACGTGTGCCCAGTTCGGCAGCCAGCGGCAGCTGTGGGTCGTTATAGGACTCCAATTGTTGCTTCACGTCATTGGGCACGATCCGCATCACGTGGTTCATGCCCTCGATCACCGTCAGTTCGGCGTCGGGCTTGGCCTTCTGCAATTGTTGCGCATCGGCCACGCCGACCTGCAGGTCATTGGTGCCCTGGACGATCAGCGCCGGCATCTTCAGTTTGGCAAATGCTGCCGAAGGATCGGCGCGGAACAGGCTGATCAGATAAGGCTGCACGCTGGGTCGGAAGATGCCCTCAAGCGGTGTAGGCACATCGGCGTCCACTTGGCCGGCCTTGAGGTGATCGAGAATCTGGTTGCTGCGCAGCAACAGTGCGGGAGGCATGTGGTCGGCCAGTTGCTGGCGGATAACCTGGTCCACCGGGCGTGCACTGCCCGACAGGGAAATCACCCCGGCCGGATTCAACTGCGGGGCGGCGAGGGCAGCTACCAGCGCACCTTCACTGTGGCCCAGCACAATCAACGGGCCCATGCGCGGGTCGGCCTTGAGCAACTTGCCCCAGGCCACGGCGTCGGACACATAGGCGTCCAGGGTCAGGTTGCGTTCATCGGGGGTGGCGGCAAGGCTGGCGGCTACACCGCGCTTGTCGTAGCGCACGCTGGCGATGTTGTGCCTGGCCAGCACCCAGGCCAGCCGCTTGAGGCTGTCGTTGCGTGCGCCGTCGGCGCTGTTGCCGTTGCGGTCGGTGGGCCCGGAGCCGGCGATGATCAGCACCACCGGCACGGGCTTGTCGGATTTGGGTAACAACAACGAGCCAAACAGCTCACCACTGCCGGTGTCCAGGCTGATGGGCCGTTGCAGCACGACAGGGGAGGCGGCGAAGCCAAGGCTGGAAAACAGGGTAAGGGTCAAAAGCAAAACTCGCAGCATCATCGCGCCATCATGAGGAAGGTGCCGGTTGGACCAACGTCTACCGGTAAGGTTTCGAGGATGAACTAGTCGGTTAGCCTGCGTATACTGGCCGCCTTAAGTTATTACGGTTGACTTGATTCAACTGATTTCACGGAGCGCCCTGCATGTCCGGCAATACCTACGGCAAGCTGTTCACTGTTACCACCGCGGGCGAAAGCCATGGCCCGGCGTTGGTCGCCATTGTCGACGGCTGCCCGCCGGGCCTCGAGTTGTCCCTGGAAGACCTGCAGCGTGACCTCGACCGCCGCAAGCCCGGTACCAGCCGCCATACCACCCAGCGCCAGGAAGCCGACGAAGTCGAAATCCTCTCCGGCGTGTTCGAAGGCCGCACCACCGGTTGCGCCATCGGCCTGCTGATTCGCAACACCGACCAGAAGTCCAAGGACTACTCGGCGATCAAGGACCTGTTCCGCCCAGCCCACGCCGACTACACCTACCACCACAAATACGGCGAGCGCGACTATCGTGGCGGTGGCCGCAGTTCGGCGCGGGAAACCGCGATGCGTGTGGCGGCCGGTGCGATTGCCAAGAAGTTCCTGGCGACCCAGGGCATCGTGATCCGCGGCTACATGAGCCAGCTGGGTCCGATCGAAATCCCGTTCAAGACCTGGGACAGCGTCGAAGACAACGCTTTCTTCTGCCCAGACCCGGACAAAGTGCCGGAGCTGGAAGCCTATATGGACCAGTTGCGCCGTGACCAGGATTCCGTCGGCGCCAAGATCACCGTGGTCGCCGAAGGCGTAATGCCCGGCCTGGGCGAGCCGATTTTCGACCGCCTTGATGCCGAGCTGGCCCACGCGCTGATGAGCATCAACGCGGTCAAGGGCGTGGAAGTCGGCGCCGGGTTCGACTGCGTTGCCCAGCGTGGCACCGAGCACCGTGACGAGATGACCCCGGAAGGTTTCCTCAGCAACAACGCCGGCGGCATTCTCGGTGGCATCTCCTCCGGCCAGCCGATTGTTGCGCACCTGGCCCTCAAGCCGACGTCCAGCATCACCACGCCGGGCCGCTCGATTGATGTGCACGGCAACCCGGTGGACGTGATCACCAAGGGCCGTCACGACCCGTGCGTCGGCATCCGTGCCACGCCGATTGCCGAAGCGATGATGGCCATTGTGTTGATGGACCACCTGCTGCGCCATCGTGGGCAAAACGCCGACGTAAAAGTCAGTACTCCGGTATTGGGCCAGCTGTGACCGTGTGTGGCGAGCGAGCTTGCTCGCGCTGGGCAGCGAAGCGGCCCCAAAGCCTGCAACCCGGTAGTACCTGGAGAACTGCGGCGCTTCTAGTGGGGCCGCTTCGCGCCCCAGCGCGAGCAAGCTCGCTCGCCACAAGTCACTTATGCTGACGCAAGGCCTTCCATACTGGCGACTCTCCAGCTTCTACCTGTTCTATTTCGCCCTGCTGGGAGCGACGGCGCCGTTCCTCGCGTTGTACTTCGATCACTTGGGGTTCTCCAGCGCGCGCATTGGCGAGCTGGTGGCCATCCCCATGTTGATGCGCTGCGTGGCCCCCAACCTGTGGGGCTGGCTGGGGGATTACACCGGCCGGCGCCTGGCCATCGTGCGCTTTGGCGCGGTGTGCACCCTGGTGAGTTTCTCGCTGATCTTTGTCAGCAAGACCTACGCTTGGCTGGCGCTGGTCATGGCCTTGCACGCGTTCTTCTGGCATGCGGTGCTGCCGCAGTTTGAAGTCATCACCCTCGCGCACCTGCAAGGCCAGACCTCGCGCTACAGCCAGGTACGGTTGTGGGGCTCCATCGGTTTTATCCTCACCGTGGTGATCATGGGCCGCCTGTTCGACTGGCTGAGCCTGGACATCTACCCGGTGGTGATCGTGGTGATCATGGCCGGCATCATCGGCGCGAGCCTGTGGGTACCGAATGCGCAGCCGCCGGCCCAGGGCAACCGCCTGGCCGGTGACGGCTTTTTGCGGCAACTGCGCAGCCCCGGCGTCCTCGCGTTTTATGCCTGCGTGGCGCTGATGCAGATGAGCCACGGCCCGTACTACACCTTCCTGACCTTGCACCTTGAACACCTAGGTTACAGCCGTGGCGTGATCGGCATGCTGTGGGCGCTGGGCGTGGTGGCGGAAGTCTTGATGTTCCTGGCCATGAGCCGGATTCTCTCGCGCTTTTCGGTACGCCGGGTGCTGATGGCGAGTTTCCTGCTGGCGGCGCTGCGCTGGTTGCTGCTGGGCTCGTTCGCCGAATTCTTCTGGGTGCTGTTGTTGGCGCAGGTGTTGCACGCGGCGACCTTCGGCAGTTTTCACGCGGCGGCCATCCAGTTCGTGCAACGCAGCTTTGGTGCTCGCCAGCAAGGGCAGGGCCAGGCACTGTATGCGGCACTGGCCGGTACCGGCGGTGCGCTGGGCGCACTCTATTCAGGTTACAGCTGGAACCTGCTGGGGCCGACCCTGACCTTCAGCATTGCCAGCATTGCGGCCCTGGCCGCCGCCCTAATCATTGGCATTCGATTGCAAGAGGAGCGGCCATGAGCGGCTCCCGTGACAGAGGAAGAATTTGATGAGCTATCTCGCGGTTTACCACGTCTCCACCCCCGACACCCCGAACAAGGTCCTGACTCACCAGGACGACATTGCCTCGACCCTGGCCGAGCTGGGCGTGGGGTTTGACCGCTGGCAGGCCGCTACCCGGCTTGAGGCGGACGCCAGCGAGATTGAGATCATCGCGGCCTACCAGGCGCCCATCGACACGCTGATGACCGAGCGCGGCTACACCACCGTTGATGTGATCCGCGTCAGCAACGATCACCCGCAAAAAGCCGAATTGCGCGCCGAGCGGCTGGAGGAACACCGCATGGCCCAAGATCACGTACGTTTCTTCGTCGCGGGCCGTGGGCTGTTTACCTTGCACATCGAAGACTATGTGTACGCGGTGTTCTGCGAGAAAAACGACCTGATCTCGGTGCCGGGCGGCATCCCACACTGGTTTGATATGGGGGAGAACCCGCATTTTGTGGCGATCCGCCTGTTCAGTGATTCTGAAGGGCTGGCGGTCAACCTGACCGGCGACGCGATCGCCGAGGGTTTTCCCCGGCTTGAGGACTAAGGTTGCCTGCCAATGCCTCCTGAATAGGGGGCTTTTTTTTTAGTTCAATTCCTGCCGATTGGAAATCACTGTAGGAATAAACTTTAAAGTTTGTGGGCAACAGCTGTTTATCCTTGGCCTTACTTAATACTTCCTCTCTTTGTGTAACTCTCTCTGGTCGAAATATTTACTCGCCTGTCAATAGGAGGAATCCGACTTCGGGCGTTACAAGACCCATATGAAGAGGAGGCCTGCATGAGCGGTACAGAGCCACAGGAACAACCGTCCACGCACACTGATAACGCGCCGGTTGCCAGCCGCAAGACGCGTGCGATGTTGTCGGGTAAGCCCTTGACCCCAAAGGAACGGGAAATTCTGCATTGGGCGGTCGAGGGTAAGACGGTGTGGGAAATCAGCAGGATTCGCTCAATTTCCCAGGCCACGGTGAAGTTTCACCTGCGCAATATCTACGGCAAGTTGCAGGTGACTAACCGCGTCCAGGCTGTGAACGAGGCGATCAAGCAGGGATTGTGCGAATAAAAAAAGGCCGTGGTGCGCAACGGCACCACGACCTGTTCGGGTCCTGCATGTCAATCAAGCCGAATGGTAAGTCGGCAGGGCAAAGCGGTTCTGGCTCTGCAGCATCGAAATCTGTGGCAGGTCGCTGGCTTGTTCAGCCAGGTCGCGACGAATCGCGCTGATGACCCACGTCAGTTGGTCGGCCGTGTGCAGTTGCTGATAAGAGATCGAACGTTTGATCTGCTTGCCTTCGCTGTTACGCAAGGTCAGCAAAATGCCGCCATCAGGACGGGCCTGGGTGGTGACGTCGAAATTGGAGAACACAGAAGAAAATTTATCTTGGATCAGGCTCATATCTATCAGCTCCGTTTGCTCATGTTTTGCAGCGTGGAGTGATAGGTGCAGTGATTGTGCCAGTACTGGGTATCTTAAAAAATCGTTATAAATCAGCGCCTTATAAATTTTTTAGATTTTCGGTTTCGTGCAATTTGCATGAATGGCCATCGTACATCCTGCATTTTGCGGGGTTTTGCCAATTGTTTCGCCACGGGTGGGCGAGGCAGGTCTTCCATAGTGACCGCGTCACCGGCCGTTAAATTCCTTTTCCTTTTGGGATACAAAACTTTTCAAATCCTGCGTGTACAGCCGAAGAATGGCAGGCGTATTTTCCTGCAAGGCATTCGGCGCCGGTCTTACGGTGCGAAGGGTGCTTGAGGTCATACGAACAATAAGAAAAAGGACGTTCCTGCCATGAACCACCCGCCGAGTGACATGATCACCTGGGGCAAGATGCTGCGTAAGGTGCCCACCATTGTCCGTGCCCTGCCACGCCTGGTCCGCGGTATGCGCGCCGCCAACGTCACAGACCCGGCGCAACCGTGCGGTCTGGGCTGGACGTTCGAGCAAGCCACTCAACGCAATCCCGATGGCGCTGCGCTGCTGTATGGCGACCGCGTGCTCAGCTATTGCCAGGCCAACCAGCAAGCCAACCGCATGGCCCATTACCTGCAGCAGCAGGGGATCAGCAAGGGCGACGTGGTGGCCTTGTTTATCGAGAACCGCCCCGAGTTGTTGCTCAGCGTGCTGGCCGTGGCCAAGGTGGGCGGCATTTGCGCCATGCTCAATACCTCGCAAACCCAGGCGGCGCTGGTCCACAGCCTTAACCTGGTGACGCCGGCGGCGATTGTTGTGGGGGCCGAGTTGGTAGGCGCCTACGACGCTGTGCGCAGCCAGGTGGCAATTGAGGCCGATAACACCTGGTTTATTGCTGATCAGCAGCACACCCATGTGCCGCCGAATTACGTAGACCTGATGGCCGCCAGCGCCGATTGCCCGGTGGAAAACCCCGCCAGCACCCAGCAGATCTACTTCAACGACCCTTGCTTCTATATCTACACCTCCGGCACCACCGGCTTGCCCAAGGCCGGTATTTTCAAACACGGCCGCTGGATGAGGACCTCGGCCAGTTTCGGCACCATCGCCCTGGATATGGGCCCCGAGGATGTCGTGTATTGCACCTTGCCGCTGTATCACGCCACCGGCCTGTGCGTGTGCTGGGGTTCAGCGATTGCCGGGGCGTCGGGGTTTGCGATTCGCCGCAAGTTCAGCGCCAGCCAGTTCTGGGACGATGCGCGCCGATTCAATGCGACCACCCTCGGTTACGTCGGCGAACTGTGCCGCTACCTGATCGACCAGCCTGTCAGCGAGCAGGACCGGGATAACCGGGTGACGAAGATGATCGGCAACGGCTTGCGCCCTGGCGTCTGGGCCGAATTCAAGCAGCGCTTTGGCGTCGATCACATCTGCGAGCTGTACGCCGCCAGTGACGGCAATATCGGTTTCACCAACGTGCTGAATTTCGACAACACCATCGGCTTTTCCCTGATGCACTGGGCACTGGTGGACTACGCCCATGACAGCTGTGAGCCGATTCGCGGCACTGACGGCTTCATGCGCGAAGTGCCGAAGGGCGGCCAAGGGCTGCTATTGGCCAGGATTGATGACAAGGCACCGTTCGACGGCTACACCGACCCCGAGAAGAATCGCAAGGTGGTACTCAGCGATGTGTTCGAGAAGGGCGACCGCTACTTCAACACCGGCGATCTGTTGCGCAACATCGGCTTCGGCCATGCCCAATTCGTCGACCGCCTGGGGGATACCTATCGCTGGAAAGGTGAAAATGTCTCCACCACCGAAGTCGAGAACATCTTCCTGCAGCACCCGCAGATCTCCGAAGTGGTGGCCTACGGGGTGGAGATTGAAAACACCAATGGCCGCGCTGGCATGGCCGCCATCACCCCTGCGGAATCCCTGGCATCCCTGGACATGCGCGAACTGCTGACGTTTGCCCATGGGCAACTGCCCGCGTATGCGGTGCCGTTGTTCCTGCGGATCAAAGTGAAGATGGAAACCACC
The DNA here is from genome assembly GCF_016650865.1 of Pseudomonas sp. TH34. Lineage (NCBI taxonomy): Bacteria > Pseudomonadati > Pseudomonadota > Gammaproteobacteria > Pseudomonadales > Pseudomonadaceae > Pseudomonas > Pseudomonas sp. TH34. The sequence goes on along the minus strand of NZ_JAEKFB010000033.1, from coordinate 16,652 downwards.
GGCACCTTCAAATACCAAAAGGTAAAACTCAAGGAGGAGGCGTTCGACCCAGGCAAGGCCGGTGATGATCCGATCTTTGCCTGGCTGCCGGGATCGGACAGTTACGTGCCGGTGACCGGGCAACTGCTGGCGGAAATCCAGGGGGGCAAGTTCCGTTATTGATTCTGCCTATTGGCGCTTTTGGGAAAAAAGGCATGACAGTGGGGAACTCCATCGCGAGACTGGGCGCCTTATGAAACACCAGACAAGGAGCCCCACATGTCAGACCAAGCCAAACAAATGACCGAAGACGAAGCCGCCGAATTTGCCGAGCAAGTGTTCGACGTGGCGCGCAAGGGTGATGCCGCGATGCTGGCTGCGTTGCTGGCCAAAGGCTTGCCGCCGAACCTGCGTAACCACAATGGCGATACGCTGTTGATGCTGTCGGCCTACCACGGTCACGTGGACGCGGTAAAAGTGCTGCTGGAATTCAAGGCCGATCCCCAGATTGCCAATGACAAGAACCAGTTGCCGATTGCCGGCGCGGCGTTCAAGGGCAACCTGCCGGTGGTCAAGGCGTTGATCGAAGGCGGTGCGTTGGTCGAAGGCGCATCCTCAGATGGCCGCACAGCCTTGATGATGGCGGCGATGTTCAACCGTACCGAAATGGTGGATTACCTGATCAGCCAGGGCGCCAACCCCAAGGCCACCGATGCCCAGGGCGTGACCGCGCTGGCAGCCGCGCAGACCATGGGCGCAATGGATACGGCGGCGCAGTTGCAAAAACTGGTGTAGGCTTTGCGCCCTCAAAATCAGCCCCGCCACAGGACCACCCCATGAAAACCGCACTCGTCGAACTCATCAGCAAAATCAGCTCCGGCTGCATGAGCGAACCCGAGATCGCCAAGGTGGCGGACGAAGCGGCCCAGGCCTACGCCGATCCTGAAGCTTTCCTGGCCGCCAACCCCGACATCAACTACGACGACACTTTCCCGATTCCCCTGGGCGAGTGGATCGTTGTCGGCAGCCTGCCCGAGACCGTGCTGTTCCAGGCCGACACCTACCTGGATCTGTTCGCCCAGATCGTCGCCTCGTTCGGCCCGGGCGTGGCCTTCAACCTCAAGCCCAAACAACTGGCCAAGACCGAAGCCCTGACTGCGCTGAACCGCATCCAGATCCAGATGAGCGCGCTTAATCCGGAGAACGGCGGCTATGTGCTGATGAACTTCAGCCAACTGCTGGACGACGAGATCCAGACCGTGCTGGTTTACGGCAATGACGTGCCGCGGGTGCTGGAGTTGTGTGCCGAAGTCGGGATCAAGGGCGAACCGTCCCTGGAAGCCCTGCGGGTTGCGGTACACGTCTGAAATAAAACGGAACCCCTGGCCACGGCTGACTATCCTAAGCAGGCAAGCCCTCACTTAGGAGCGACACCATGGGTTCCACTTTTAATGGTCTGATCGGGTTGATCATCCTCGCGCTGGATATCTGGGCGATCATCAATGTGTTCAAAAGCGGCGCGAGTACCGGCGCCAAAGTGCTGTGGATCCTGCTGATCCTGCTGCTGCCGGTGTTGGGTTTGATCATCTGGGCGATCGCCGGGCCGCGCGGCAACGTGCGGATCTGAAGATCTGCAACGTAGACGTAGCAGCTGTCGAGCGTGAGCGAGGCTGCGTTCGCGGTGTGCCTGACACACCGCAGACGCAGCCTCGCTCGGGCTCGACAGCTGCTACGGTTACTAGATCAACCAGCTGCCTTCCAGCTCCAGCAACTTCACCTTGTTTTCAATCCCGCCGCCAAACCCCACCAGTGTTCCATCGCTGCCCACCACACGGTGACAGGGGATGATGATGGAAATCGGGTTGGCGCCATTGGCCGTGCCCACCGCGCGGATCGCCTTGGGATTTTCCAGGTACTTCGCCTGTTTGCCATAAGTCCAGGTGTGCCCATAGGGAATTCGCAACAACGCCTGCCAGACTTGCTGCTGGAAGGGCGTGCCAACCGGCGCCAGTGTCAGATCGAATACTTCCCGCCTGCGCGCAAAATACTCATCCAGTTGCCGTCTTGCTTCATCCAGCTCATTAGTTGCCAGGCGCCAGTCTGCCTGCACCGGGCTTTGATGCACGTCCATATATAAGAGGCGTAGCCCTTGCTCATCCGCTGCCAATAACAGCGGGCCGAGGGGACTTGGGTGGTAGCAATAAAACATCATGGGCAATCCAGAAGGGCAGCGGGCAAAGATACGGCGGTAAGTTGGCCGCTACAATCCCGGCTGTTTTTTGTGTGTCGAGATATTCGCTGTACAAAATTTTCACATTCCATCCAAGACAATTCGCCGGCTATTTCCCCTGTCGAGTGCTCTAAAACGAGTGCCCACCTACTGCAGGAGTGAGTAATCAATGGCGTTGCCGGCGTTGATCGGGCACCATTTGCGCCATTGCGTTCACCGTCTCCCCCAGCCTGCCTGGGCGAGGGCAGGGCGCCGCTGTATTCATTCGCAACTTAAACTTCCAATGGGTCCTAAAACGACATGGCAAACCCGGACGCCCTGAATCAGCAGCGAGCTTCTAATCGCTTGCTGCAACCGACCGTCAAATCCCATCTGGCGTACACGCTGCTTTGTGCCTTGATCATGATGGTGATGTTCTCCCTGCTGCGCCTGGCGCTGCTGGTCTACAACCGCGAGATGATCCTCGACACACCGGCCTCGACCTTCCTTGAAGCGTTCGCCAACGGCCTGCGCCTGGATATCCGCCTGGTGATGTACGTGCTGGTGCCGCTGCTGCTGGCCTTGTTCAGCGTGCGGGCCATGGCGGCGCGCGGGTTTTTCCGCTTGTGGCTGACGGTCGCGTCCAGCATCGCCCTGTTCCTGGGCCTGATGGAAATGGACTTCTACCGCGAATTCCACCAGCGCCTCAACGGCCTGGTGTTCCAGTATGTGAAGGAAGACCCGAAAACCGTGATGAGCATGCTCTGGTACGGTTTCCCGGTGGTGCGCTACCTGCTGGCCTGGGCCGTGGGTACGCTGATCCTGAGCATCGCCTTTAAAGGCGCCGACCGTGCAACGCGCCCACGTGGCCCGTTCAGCGGTGGCACCATCGGCACCCGCCAGGTGGCGCCGTGGTACACCCGCATCGCGGTGTTCGTGGTCTGCCTGCTGGTCGCCGTGGTCGCCATCCGTGGCACCCTGCGCCAGGGCCCGCCGCTGCGTTGGGGTGACGTGTACACCACCGACTCGAACTTTGCCAACCAGTTGGGCCTCAACGGGACCTTGTCGCTGATCGCGGCGGCGAAGGCGCGCTTCTCCGAAGAGCGCTCGAACATCTGGAAAGCCACCCTGGAACAGCCGTTGGCCACCCAGACTGTGCGCGACATGCTGGTACTGCCGACCGAGAAACTGGTCGACACCGACACCGCCGCTGTCCGCCGTGACTTCACGCCGCCGGCCGAGAAGACCCTGCCGATCAAGAACGTCGTGGTTATCCTGATGGAAAGCTTCGCCGGTCACTCGGTAGGCGCCCTGGGTCGTCCGGGCAACATCACGCCGTACTTCGACAAACTGTCCAAGGAAGGCCTGCTGTTCGACCGTTTCTTCTCCAACGGCACCCACACCCACCAGGGTATGTTCGCCACCATGGCGTGCTTCCCGAACCTGCCGGGCTTCGAATACCTGATGCAGACTCCGGAAGGCAGCCACAAGCTCTCGGGTCTGCCGCAGTTGCTCAGCGCCCGCAAGTTTGACGACGTGTATGTCTACAACGGCGATTTCGCCTGGGACAACCAGTCGGGCTTCTTCAGCAACCAGGGCATGACCAACTTCATCGGGCGTAATGACTTCGTCAACCCGGTGTTTTCTGACCCGACCTGGGGCGTGTCCGACCAGGACATGTTCAACCGTGGCCTGGAAGAGTTGAAGGCGCGTGAAGGCGGCAAGCCGTTCTATGCGCTGCTGCAAACCCTGTCCAACCACACGCCGTACGCGTTGCCGACGCCATTGCCGGTTGAGAAGGTCACCGACCGTGGCAGCCTCAACGAGCATTTGACCGCCATGCGCTACTCTGACTGGGCCTTGGGCCAGTTCTTTGAAAAGGCCCGCAAGGAGCCGTACTTCAAGGAAACCCTGTTCGTGATCGTGGGCGACCACGGCTTCGGCAACGAGCAGCAGATCACCGAGATGGACCTGGGCCGCTTCAACGTGCCGATGCTGATGATCGCACCGGGCATGCAGGAGAAGTTCGGCGAGCGTAACCACACCGTGGGCACCCAGATCGACATCGTGCCGACCATCATGGGCCGCCTGGGGGGTGACACCCTGCACCAGTGCTGGGGCCGTGACCTGCTCAACCTGCCGGAAGGCGACAAGGGCTTTGGCGTGATCAAGCCGTCGGGCAGCGACCAGACCGTCGCCTTGCTCACTGGTGATCGCGTGCTGGTCCTGCCTAAGGAAATGCCACCGAAGTTGTGGGAATACGAACTGGGCGCCAACCCGACCGGGAAGGTGATTCCAGAATCGCCGGACGAAGCTGCGTTGAAGCAGAAGCTTGAATCGTTCCTGCAGACCGCTACCAAGAGCCTGCTGGATAACACCGCAGGTGTAGTGGACGGCAAGCCGGACTAAACACCCGCGCATAAAAAAAGAGGCCTTTTTAAGGCCTCTTTTTTTTGCACGCTGGAACGCGTTATATCTTGCCGAGCAACAACAGAATCAGCAGCACTACCAACACAGTACCGAGAATACCCGATGGCCCGTAACCCCAGTTGCGTGAGTGGGGAAACACGGGAAGACCGCCGACCAGCAGGAGGATCAGAATAATGATAAGAATGAGGCTCATGTTTTGTTTTCCTTATTGTCTTCTGAAAAGACCTGTTATTTAACGAATAGGCCCGACAACTGATACGGACGCCTTAATAACTCCGACCAATGTGTTTGGCAGAAAATTCCGTGTTTTTTTAAAGCTTTTCGCTAACTTGCTTATTTCCTTTAACCCCGTTGCAAATAACCGCCCTTAGTTCAAATAAATTGAACTTGGCAGGTTTCCAGCTATCCGACCCGGCCCACGGTTTGCCTCGGGCATTCAGCAGTCTGATGGTGCGTGGGTGCAGGAAAAACCTTCGCTACACTGCGGCTCACTTCTTCCGTGAACCACAAGGCTACTTTCCTATGCAAAATCGCATGATGATCACCGGCGCCGGTTCTGGCCTGGGTCGCGAAATCGCTCTGCGCTGGGCCCGTGAGGGTTGGCAACTGGCCTTGTCGGACGTCAGCGAAGCAGGCCTGCAAGAAACCCTCAAGCTGGTGCGCCAGGCCGGCGGTGACGGTTTCACCCAGCGTTGCGACGTGCGCGACTACAGCCAGCTCACCGCCTTCGCGCAGGCCTGTGAGGAAAAGCTCGGCGGCATCGACGCGATCGTCAACAACGCCGGTGTCGCATCCGGCGGGTTCTTCAGCGAACTGTCCCTGGAAGACTGGGACTGGCAGATCGCAATCAACCTCATGGGCGTGGTCAAGGGCTGCAAGGCCTTCCTGCCATTGCTGGAACAGAGCAAGGGCCGCATCATCAACATCGCCTCCATGGCCGCCCTGATGCAAGGCCCGGCCATGAGCAACTACAACGTGGCCAAGGCCGGCGTGGTGGCGCTTTCGGAAAGCCTGCTGGTGGAGCTCAAGCAGCAGGAAGTCGGGGTGCACGTGGTGTGCCCTTCCTTCTTCCAGACCAACCTCCTGGACTCGTTCCGCGGGCCGACGCCGGCGATGAAGGCCCAAGTGGGCAAGCTGCTGGAAAGCTCGCCGATCACCGCCGCACAGATCGCCGACTACATCTACCAGCAGGTGGCTGAAGGGCAATTCATGATCCTGCCCCACGAGCAGGGACGCATGGCCTGGGCACTGAAGCAGAAGAACCCGCAACTGCTGTATGACGAGATGACCGTGATGGCGGACAAGATGCGGGCCAAGGCTCAGTCGCTCAAAGCCTGAACATCGCGTTTAGTTCTGAGGCGCAATTCGCGATTTGTCATCGCTTGTCTGTAAGGCAAATTACCTGCGCGTGTAAGGCATGCCTGTTTAGCCTGAAGGCCATTGATGGCGATGGGCGGGGGGCGCATGGTCGGGGTTCGGTAACTTAAAAAGGACGAACCCCATGCTGGTATTAAGCCGCGCGGTAGGTGAAATAATTTCGGTGGGCGACCAGATCACTTTGCGCATTCTGGAAGTGAACGGCACCCAAGTGAAGCTGGGTGTGGAAGCGCCGGTGGGGGTCAATGTGCACCGGGCGGAGGTCTATCAAAAGATCCTCAGTCGCCAGGGACAGCAGACCAACACCCATCCAGTGCCTGTGCCCAATCCCTGAGTATCAGTCGAACAGATGCTTGGGCACATCGTGCTTGAGCATCAACTGGCACTGCTCGCTCTCGGGGTCGAAGACAATCAGCGCCTGGCCCTTGGTCAATGCCTGGCGTACCCGCAGCACCCGGGTTTCCAGGGGTGTGTCGTCACCATTGTCGGTGCCGTCGCGGGTCACGAAGTCTTCGATGAGGCGGGTCAGGGTGTCGACTTCAAGTGCATCGTAGGGAATCAGCATACAAGCCTCGGCTAAGGAATCCCGGCGATGCTACTGCGCCGGGATCCGAGTTGCCAGTCTCAGGTTTTTTGACCCACCAGGCTGTCCACCGACGGCACGCGGGTATCGCTCTCCATTTGCGTGTCGTGTTCGATCTGGTGACTGAACCGGTCGAGGGAGCCTTTGGCCGGCTGTGCATCGCTGGCGAACACCGGCGGGCTGAGGATGTACGCGCCCAGCAGGCGACTCAGCGCGGCGAGGCTGTCGATGTGCGTGCGCTCATAGCCATGGGTAGCATCGCAACCGAATGCCAGCAGTGCGGTGCGAATGTCGTGGCCGGCGGTCACCGCCGAATGCGCGTCGCTGAAATAATAGCGAAACAGGTCGCGGCGCACCGGCAACTCATTCTCCGCCGCCAGGCGCAGCAGGTGGCGGGACAGGTGATAGTCATACGGCCCGCCGGAATCCTGCATCGCCACACTTACCGCGTGTTCGCTGGAGTGCTGCTCGTGGGCCACCGGTGCGATATCGATCCCGACGAACTCACTCACATCCCACGGCAAGGCTGCGGCTGCACCACTGCCGGTTTCTTCGGTGATGGTGAACAGCGGGTGGCAGTCGATCAGCAACGGTTGGCCGCTGTCGACAATCGCCTTGAGCGCCGCCAGCAGTGCGGCAACCCCGGCTTTATCGTCCAGGTGGCGGGCGCTGATATGCCCGCTCTCGGTGAACTCCGGCAGCGGGTCGAAGGCGACGAAATCGCCGACGCTGATGCCCAGGGAATCACAATCGGCGCGGGTGGCGCAGTAGGCGTCCAGGCGCAGTTCGATGTGGTCCCAGCTGATGGGCATTTCATCCACGGCGGTATTGAACGCGTGACCGGAGGCCATCAACGGCAACACGCTGCCACGGATCACGCCGTTATCGGTAAACAGGCTGACACGGCTGCCTTCGGCAAAGCGGCTGGACCAGCAGCCCACGGGTGCCAGGGTCAGGCGGCCATTGTCCTTGATTGCCCGCACGGCGGCGCCGATGGTGTCCAGGTGCGCGGAGACGGCGCGGTCAGGGCTGTTTTTCTGGCCCTTGAGGGTGGCGCGGATGGTGCCGCGCCGGGTCATTTCAAAGGGGATTCCCAGCTCTTCGAGGCGCTCGGCAACGTAGCGCACGATGGTGTCGGTAAACCCGGTGGGGCTGGGAATGGCGAGCATTTCCAGCAGCACTTTTTGCAGGTAAGCGAGATCCGGTTCGGGGATGGTTCGGGTCATGGAAACTCCTGATGAGTTGAGGGCATCGATGGTTTCGATGAAAGGGGCGCCTCAGAGATTGTGTTGGCTGTACCGGCGTCTTCGCGAGCAAGCCCGCTCCCACATTTGGAATGCATTCCCCTGTGGGAGCGGGCTTGCTCGCGAAAGCGCCAGTCAAGGCAACACCTTTCTCAAGCCGTCGGCTGGCTATGGGGAAACAGCAGGTCCACGAACTTTTCAGCCGTCGGCTGCGGTTCATGGTTGGCCAGCCCGGCCCGTTCGTTGGCTTCGATAAAGACGTAGTCCGGTTGGTCGGCGGCCGGCACCATCAGGTCCAGGCCCACCATGGGAATGTCCAGGGCCCGGGCGGCGCGCACGGCGGCGTCCACCAGGGTCGGGTGGAGGATGGCGGTCACGTCTTCCAGGCAACCACCGGTGTGAAGGTTGGCGGTACGCCGCACCGCTAGGCGTTCGCCACGGGGCAGGATGCTGCTGTAGTCGTACCCGGCAGCGTGCAGGGTGCGTTGGGTTTCGTGGTCCAGGGGGATTTTGCTTTCGCCATCGGTGGCGGCCTGGCGCCGGCGGCTCTGGGCCTCGATCAACGCGCCGATGGAGTGCTGGCCATCGCCGGTGACTTCCGCCGGGCGGCGAATGGCAGCAGCGACTACTTCAAAACCGATCACCAGAATCCGCAGGTCGAGGCCTTCGTGGAAGCTTTCCAGCAGCACACGCGAGTCGAACTGGCGTGCAGCTTCAATCGCTTTCTGCACGTCCTCGATCGTCTGCAAATCCACCGCCACACCCTGGCCTTGCTCACCGTCCAGCGGCTTGACCACGACGCGCTGGTGCTCGTCGAGAAACTCCAGGTTGTCATCGGCACTGCCGGCCAATTGCTGGGCCGGAAGGTTCAGGCCGGCGGCCTTGAACACCTTGTGGGTCAGGCTCTTGTCCTGGCACAAAGTCATGCTGATGGCGCTGGTCAGGTCGCTCAATGACTCGCGGCAGCGCACCCGGCGGCCACCATGGCTCAGGGTAAACAGCCCGGCATCGGCATCGTCCACCTGCACATCAATCCCGCGCCGATGAGCTTCCTCAACGATGATCCGCGCATAGGGATTGAACTCCGCCTGCGGGCCGGGGCCGAGGAACAGCGGCTGGTTGATCCCGTTCTTGCGCTTGATGGCGAAGGTGGTCAGTGCGCGAAAGCCGAGTTTGGCGTAGAGACTTTTTGCCTGGCGGTTGTCGTGCAGCACTGACAGGTCAAGGTAGCTCAGGCCACGGCTCATGAAGTGTTCGATCAAGTGGCGCACCAACACTTCACCCACACCGGGGCGGGTGCATTGCGGGTCCACCGCCAGGCACCAGAGGCTGCAACCGTTCTCCGGGTCGTGGAAGGCTTTCTGGTGGTTCAGGCCCATCACGCTGCCGATCACCGCGCCGCTGTCTTCGTCCTCGGCCAGCCAATACACCGGACCGCCTTGATGACGTGGAGTCAGCAGCGCCGGGTCCACCGGCAACATGCCGCGCCCCTGGTACAGCTGGTTCACCGCCTGCCAGTCCGCCTCGCTTTGTACCCGACGAATCCGAAACCCGCGAAACACCCGGGTTGCCGGACGATAGTCGGTGAACCACAGGCGCAAGGTGTCGGACGGGTCGAGAAACAACTGCTGGGGATCAATCCCGAGGATCTGCTGTGGCGCCGCCACATACAGCGCGATATCCCGCTCGCCGGGCTGCTCGTTGAGCAACTCCAGGGCCAGGCTCGCGGGGTCCGGAAAAGTGTGGCCGATCAACAGCCGACCCCAACCGCAATGCACGGCAATCGGCGTGGGGTCCAGTTCGCTGCCGTCTTCGGCGAAGCGGGCTTGCAGGCGCTCGTAGGAGGGCGCCTGGCCCCGCAGCAAGCGTTGGCTGTAAGCCGTGGCATGAGGTTTCATGAATCAGATTCCTTGTTCGCTGAGCCACAGGTTCAGCGCCGCCAGTTGCCACAGCTTGGAGCCGCGCAACGGGGTCAATTGGCCTTGGGGATCGGTGAGCAGGCGGTCGAGCATGGCCGGGTTGAACAGGCCGCGATCCTGGCTTGGGTCCAGCAACAGGTCGCGCACCCAGCTCAAGGTATCGCCCTGCAAATGCTTGAGGCCGGGCACCGGGAAATAACCTTTCTTGCGGTCGATGACTTCGCTCGGGATCACCCGGCGCGCGGCTTCCTTGAGCACTTGCTTGCCGCCGTCCGGCAGTTTGAATTTACCCGGCACGCGGGCCGACAGTTCCACCAGGCGGTAGTCGAGAAACGGCGTGCGCGCTTCCAGGCCCCAGGCCATGGTCATGTTGTCGACGCGCTTGACCGGGTCATCTACCAGCATCACGGTGCTGTCCAGGCGCAGGGCTTTGTCCACCGCCGCATCCGCGCCGGGCTGGGCGAAATGCTCGCGAACGAAGTCACCGGCGGCGTCATTCGCGGTCAGCCATTTCGGCGCGACAGTGGCGGCGTAGTCGTCGTAGCTGCGGTCGAAGAACGCATCGCGGTAGGCGGCATACGGGTCGCTGGCGCCGTCCACTTGCGGGTACCAGTGGTAACCGGCGAACAGTTCATCGGCGCCCTGGCCGCTCTGCACCACCTTGCAGTGCTTGGCGACTTCCCGGGACAGCAGGTAGAAGGCGATGCAGTCATGGCTGACCATCGGCTCGCTCATGGCGCGGAACGCGGCCGGCAATTGCTCGATGATTTCGCTTTCGGCGATGCGCAGTTGATGGTGCCGGGTGCCGTAATGCTTGGCGATCAAGTCCGAATATTGGAACTCGTCGCCGCGCTCGCCACCGGCGTCTTCAAAGCCGATGGAGAAGGTCGACAGGTCCTGCACGCCGACTTCCCGCAAAAGGCCCACCAGCATGCTGGAGTCGACACCGCCGGAAAGCAGCACGCCCACGTCCACTGCCGCCCGCTGACGAATCGCCACGGCTTCGCGGGTGCTGTCGAGCACACGGTCGGTCCAGTCTTCGAGCGTCAGGTTGGCTTCATCGGCGTGAGGGCCGTAGGGCAGGGTCCACCAGGTTTTCTGTTCAGTCTTGCCGTCGGCGTCGATGCGCATCCACGACGCAGGCGGCAGTTTTTCAATGCCCGCCAGCAAGGTGCGCGGCGCAGGCACCACGGCGTGGAAATTCAGGTAGTGATTGAGGGCCACCGGATCGAGGATCGGGTTGATATCGCCACCCTTGAGCAGCGCCGGCAATGCCGAAGCAAAACGCAGGCGCTGGCCGGTGCGCGACAGGTACAGCGGCTTCACGCCGAGGCGGTCACGGGCGATAAACAGGCGCTTAGCATCGCGCTCCCAGATGGCGAAGGCGAACATCCCGTTGAGCTTGGGCAGCAAGGCTTCGCCCCAGGCGTGGTAGCCCTTGAGCAGCACTTCGGTGTCGCCACCGGAATAGAAGGCGTAGCCCAGGGCTTCCAGCTCTTCACGCAATTCCGGGAAGTTATAGATCGCGCCGTTGAACGCCAGGGACAGGCCCAGTTGGGCGTCGACCATCGGTTGGGCGGAGCCGTCCGACAGGTCCATGATTTTCAGGCGTCGATGGCCCAGGGCAATCGGCCCTTGAGCATGGAAGCCCCACGCGTCAGGACCGCGTGGCGCCAAGTGATGGGTGATTCGTTCCACCGCTGCCAGGTCGGCAGGTTGGTGATCGAAACGTAACTCTCCAGCTAATCCGCACATAAATTCCTTACCGGTTTTTCCGTTGGGGAGGGATAGAAATGCAGCCCGCCAAAACGGCGGGTACCCAGAGACTGACCCGGGTAAATTGTGGGAGTTTTAGAACAATACGTTATAAGGCAATGAGCCTTGACGGGCTGGGGGTCCGTCTTGGCCCTCAGGATTTGCTTGGGTTACCGCGAATCAGCGCCCGCAGCGCGAACCGATTGGGGTGACAGGCTTCGCTGACACTGCGCGGCAGCGGCAGCGGCTCATTGTCGAGCCAGGCGGCCAGCAGCTCTGCGCAGAGGGGCGCGGTGACCAAGCCGCGTGAGCCATGGCCACTGTTGATATACAGGCCGTGCAACCAGGGGCATGGTGCATCCGGGACGTGCCGGGCGTCTTTGCTGAGGGCGGCGTAGGTCTGATCAAACATCTCGCGTTCCGCCAGCGGCCCGACGATCGGCAAGTAGTCCGGGCTGGTGCAGCGGAACGCGGCGCGGCCCTCGAGCTGTTCGGGTGCCAGGCTGTCGGCGCCCAGGCGTTGCAGCAGGTCGGGGGAGATTTCCCGCAGCATCTCGAGGTTGCCCACGTGCTCGGCCACCGTGGGCGTAAGGTCGTCGCTCTTGAAGTCAAAGCTGGCGCCGAGGGTGTGCTCGCCCAGGCGTGGCGGGGCGACGTAACCCTCGGCGCACACCACCGTGGCCAACGCCTGGCTTTGCGCTGTTTGCGGCAGCCGGGTGATTTGCCCGCGGATGCGTTTGAGGGGGAGGTCAGCGCTGAAGGAAAACCGCTTGATCTCGGCGGCACCGGCCAGCACTACCACGCTGGCCTGCGCCAGAACCGTATCGCCCTGCAGCGCCTGCCACTCACCGTCGACCTGCTTAAGCTCAAGGGCGTCATGGTGCTGCAGCACCTCGATCAGCGGGTGCCTGGCTTGCCACTGGCACAGCGCGGGCGGGTGTACCCAGCCGCCCTCGGGGAAGAACAAGCCCCCTTGCTCCAGGGTTATTCCGGCACGTGCCTGGGCCTGCTCTTTATCCAGCAGGTGCAACAGGTCCGGGGCAAAAGCGCTGGCCAGCTGTGCCTGGCGCTCGGCTTCCTTGGCATTGAAGGCCAGTTGCAGCACGCCGCAGCCATCCCAGTCCACGCCACGTTGCAGGTGTTCCAGCAGGCGCCGCGTGTGACCGAAACCGCTGAGAATCAATTGCGACAGTGCCGTGCCGTGGGCTGAAAGCTTGAGGTACAACACCCCTTGCGGGTTACCGGAGGCTTCCTGTGCGAGCGCTGCGTGGCGTTCCAGCAAGCTGACCCGCCAGCCCCGTGCCGCCAGGCTGGCGGCCGTGGCGCAACCGGCCAGGCCACCGCCGATGACGAGCGCGTGGCGCTCACCAGCAACAGCAGGCGGGCGCGCAAACCAGGGTTTTGTCGCGGCCGGTGCGGGCGTTTCAGTGGGCCAGCCGAGAAACTCACCCCGCAGGATTTCCCACTTGTGGCCGATGCCCGGGGTGCGCTTCATCTTGAACCCGGCCCCATTGATCAGCCGGCGCACCCAGCCGGTGCTGGTGAAGGTGCTGATGGTCGAGCCCGGCGCCGCCAGCCGTGCCAGTTCGGCGAACAGCTCGGCAGTCCACATGTCCGGGTTTTTGGCCGGGGCGAAACCGTCGAGGAACCAGGCGTCGACCTGAGCGTCCAGCTGTGGCAATTGCTCCAGGGCATCGCCGATCAACAGGGTCAGGGTGACGCGACCGTTATCCAGCACCAGCCGCTGGAAGCCCTGATGGATCGCGATGTACTGCGCCAGCAGTTGCTCGGCGATCGGTGCAAGTTCCGGCCAGAGGGCGAGGGCGCGTTGCAGGTCGGCGTGGCTCAGCGGGTACTTTTCCACGCTGACAAAATGCAGGCGCGCACCCGGCACTGCGTGTTGCTCGAACAACTGCCAGGCGCACAGGAAATTCAACCCGGTGCCAAAGCCGGTCTCACCAATCACCAAGCGCCCACCCACCGGCAGCGCAGCAAAGCGTTCCTGCAAACGGTTCTGTTCAAGGAACACGTAGCGGGTTTCTTCAAGGCCCGACTTGTCGGAGAAGTACACGTCGTCGAACACCCGCGAGTGCGGGCGACCTTGGTCATCCCAGTCGAGCTGGGCGTGGGATACGGGGTTCATGGGCGGCTCATAAAATACGGCAGGCAAAGACAAGGCGGCCATTCTAGCTGATCAACAGGGGTGTCATTGATCCATGACAACCGGGTGTGGAATTTCCTCCGGCGCTGCACCGTCCAATCCGCTAGTCTTGCCTCATTCTGGAACGGAGCCGCCCATGTTCGAATCTGCCGAAATCGGTCACGCCATCGACAAAGACACCTACGACGCCGAAGTGCCGGCCTTACGCGAAGCCCTGCTGGAAGTGCAGTACGAACTGCAGCAGCAGAAGCGCTTCCCGGTGATCATCCTGATCAATGGCATCGAAGGCGCCGGCAAGGGCGAAACCGTCAAGTTGCTGAATGAATGGATGGACCCGCGCCTGATCGAAGTACGCACCTTCGACCAGCAGACCGACGAAGAACTGGCCCGCCCGCCGGCGTGGCGCTACTGGCGCCAGCTGCCGGCGAAAGGCCGCATGGGGATCTTTTTTGGCAACTGGTACAGCCAGATGCTGCAGAGTCGCGTGCATGGCGAGATCAAGGATGCGCGGCTCGACCAGGCCATCGCCGGTGCCGAGCGCCTGGAAAAGATGCTGTGTGACGAAGGCGCGCTGATCTTCAAGTTCTGGTTTCACCTGTCCAAAAAGCAGATGAAATCCCGGCTCAAAGCCTTGCAGGATGACCCGCTGCACAGCTGGCGCATCAGCCCGCTGGACTGGCAGCAGTCAAAGACCTACGACAAGTTTGTGCATTTCGGTGAGCGGATCCTGCGCCGCACCAGCCGTGACTATGCGCCGTGGTACGTGATCGAGGGGGTCGATGCACACTACCGCGGGCTGACCGTCGGCAAGATCCTGCTCGAAGGCCTGCAAAACGCCTTGAAAGTGCCCAAGGGTAAAGTCAGCGGCATGAACCCGGCGCCGCTGCCGTCGGCGGTTGACCAGATGAGCTTGCTGAACAGCCTGGACATGAGCCTGAGCCTTGAAAAGGACGATTACGAAGAACAACTGATTACCGAACAGGCGCGGTTCTCCGGGCTGATGCGCGACAAGCGCATGCGCAAACACGCGTTGGTGACGGTATTTGAAGGCAACGACGCGGCAGGCAAGGGCGGTGCTATCCGCCGCGTGGCGGCAGCCCTCGATCCCCGGCAGTACCACATCGTACCGATTGCCGCGCCCAGCGAAGACGAACGCGCCCAGCCTTACTTGTGGCGTTTCTGGCAGAAAATTCCGGCGCGGGGCATGTTCACCGTGTTCGACCGCTCCTGGTACGGCCGGGTGCTGGTGGAACGCATCGAAGGCTTCTGCACGCCGACGGACTGGATGCGCGCCTACGGCGAGATCAACGACTTTGAAGAGCAACTGCGGGATGCCGGGGTGATCGTGGTCAAGTTCTGGCTGGCGATCGACAAGCAGACGCAGCTGGAGCGGTTCCAGGCCCGCGAGGAAATCCCGTTCAAACGCTTCAAGATCACCGAGGATGACTGGCGCAACCGCGACAAGTGGGACGACTACCGAGCGGCGGTGGGTGACATGGTAGACCGCACCAGCACCGAGATTGCCCCGTGGACGCTGGTGGAAGCCAATGACAAGCGTTGGGCGCGGGTGAAGGTGTTGCGCACCATCAACCGGGCGCTGGAGGAAGCGTTCGACAAGACGGACAAGCACGACAAGAAGGACAAGAAGAAGTAACGCCATGCTTTTGCATACGCGGGATGAATGATTGTCGCGGTTGAAGAGGGCGGGATCTATGCTCGATCCATCTCTCAACAACCCCAACAATAGAGGTAGCCCATGCGTGAAGTAGTGATCGTCGACAGCGTGCGAACCGGCCTGGCCAAGTCCTTTCGCGGCAAGTTCAACCAGACCCGTCCCGATGACATGGCTGCCCATTGCGTCAACGCGCTGCTGACCCGCAACGGCATCGACCCGGCCACGGTCGAGGATTGCATCGTCGGTGCCGGCTCCAACGAAGGTGCCCAGGGCTACAACATTGGCCGCAATGTGGCGGTGTTGTCGCAGCTGGGCACCGGCACGGCGGGCATGACCCTTAACCGTTTCTGTTCCTCTGGCTTGCAGGCGATCGCCATTGCGGCCAACCAGATTGCTTCCGGTTGCAGCGACATCATCGTGGCTGGCGGGGTTGAGTCCATCAGCTTGACCATGAAAAGCGTGAACACCGATAACCTGATCAATCCGTTGCTCAAGGAGCAGGTGCCGGGTATCTATTTCCCTATGGGGCAGACCGCGGAAATCGTTGCGCGGCGGTATCACGTGAGTCGTGAGGAGCAGGATTTGTATGCGCTGCAAAGCCAGCAGCGTACGGCTCAGGCCCAGGCTGACGGGTTGTTTGATGATGAAATCGTGCCGATGGCGGTGAAGTATAAGGTCGAGGACAAGAACTCCGGCGCGGTGCAGGTGTTGGATGGGGTGGTGGACCGTGATGACTGCAATCGTCCCGATACGACCTTGGCCAGTCTTGCGGGGTTGAAGCCGGTGTTTGCCGAGGATGGGTCGGTGACGGCGGGGAATTCGTCGCAGTTGTCTGATGGGGCTTCCATGACACTGGTGATGAGCCTGGAGAAGGCCCTGGAATTGGGGCTGAAGCCGAAGGCGTTTTTCCGTGGGTTTACGGTGGCGGGTTGTGAGCCGGATGAGATGGGGATTGGGCCGGTGTTTTCGGTGCCCAAGTTGCTCAAGGCTCGCGGGCTGACGGTGGCGGATATTGATTTGTGGGAGCTGAATGAGGCATTTGCTTCGCAGTGTCTGTATGCGCGTAATCGACTGGAAATTGATAATGCCAAGTACAACGTCAACGGTGGGTCGATTTCCATCGGGCATCCGTTTGGGATGACGGGGTCGCGGCAGGTGGGGCATCTGGTGCGTGAGTTGCAGCG
This sequence comes from Pseudomonas sp. TH34, assembly GCF_016650865.1. Classification (NCBI taxonomy): domain Bacteria; kingdom Pseudomonadati; phylum Pseudomonadota; class Gammaproteobacteria; order Pseudomonadales; family Pseudomonadaceae; genus Pseudomonas; species Pseudomonas sp. TH34. Next base: position 136 of record NZ_JAEKFB010000033.1, on the reverse strand, counting down.
GCGGAAGTTGCGTTACGGCATCGTTACCATGTGTGTTGGGGGGGGATGGGGGCTACTGGGTTGTTTGAGGCGGTGCGGTAGGTTGGGGGGCATATCCGTTATTTAGGTAACGGCGGCTTATGGTTTCGCTCTTACA